>JANQMU010000035.1 GCA_028279875.1 Rhizobiaceae bacterium | reverse complement strand
TACACTCCTTCCAAGGCACCTTTGCTCTCCCCGCAAAGGGCCAAAAGTGTAACCCATGTGTCCGGAATGAAATGTCACCCCTGTCTCAGGAAGGACACCCCCGATTGTGATTCGTTAATTCGGTGACGGTTTACTTTTTTAATCTGCAGTTGCGGACTAAAAAAGTAACCCGTCACCGAATTAACGAATCACAATCAAACACCGAAACCCTACGAATATCGCTCGATCAGGGCCGTCACCTCCGCGTCCCGTGCCGTTCTGCTTTTGCCGCCGATCACGACGACGATCAGGCGCCGGCCGCCGCGGTTTGCGGTTGCCACGAGATTATAGCCGGAGGCGCGAATGTATCCGGTCTTTAGCCCGTCGACGCCGGAGACGGTGCCCAGAAGCTCGTTGGTCGCCTCGAATTTGCGCCCGTTATAGGTAAAGGAACGCGCCCTGAAATAGGCCTGGTATCGCGGAAACCGCGCCTTGATCAGCCGGGCAAGCTTCGCCATGTCACGCGCCGTGGTCACGTTGCCCGGGTCTGGCAGGCCGGTGGCATTACCGAACCGGGTGCGCGAAAGTCCCAGCGCCCTGGCGCGCCGCGACATGCGGGCGGCGAAGGCGGCTTCGGAGCCGGACAGCCGTTCGGCAACGACCACGGCCACATCGTTAGACGATTTCACTGCCAGCGCGGTGATCGCGTCGCGTACGGTAATCGTCGATCCGGCCTGCAGGCCGATGCGGCTGGGCGGCTGCGATGCCGCCGCGGTCGAGACGGTGAGCCGCGTGTTGAGCGACAGCCTGTTCGCCTGGATCTCCTCAAACAGGATGTAGAGCGTCATCAGCTTGGTCAGCGAGGCCGGGTAGCGCGCGGCATCGGCATTATAGGCATGAAGCACTGCACCTGTCCTGGCATCGACCACCAGTGCGGATTTTCCCCTTGCGACCGGCTTTTGCGGCGCATAGGCGGTCGCGACGATGGAAATCGGGTTGGTCGCCGTTGCCTGGCAGCCGGCCAGCATCAGGGCTGCAAGCAGCGCGGCAGCCAGCGTCTTCATCCGCAATCTGTGAGCCATGCGTCCCCCCTGCGATGTCCCTGGCCGCATCATTGGATTTTCCGCCGGAAACTGCAAGCACCGAAACGGCCTGCCAGTGGTTCATCCGCACAAAAGTCACGAACGTATTGGTGATTTAATTCGGTGACAGTTCATTATATTTAATTCGGTGACAGTTCACTATATTCGATCCGGTGGAGCTCCATCGGATCGAATATAGTGAACTGTCACCGAATTAAATCACTGCCGCAACGCGCAATTCAGGCGCGGCGGCCGCGCCATCCTGACCAGGCGAGCGTCACGACGATCGCCGCCAGCAGCACGGCGCTGATCGGCCGGGTGATGAAGACGGTCACATCCATGTCATTGGCGATCAGCCCGTTGCGCAGGTTTGTCTCGATGATCGGACCGAGCACCAGGCCGATGACGATCGGCGCCATGGGAAAGCCGAAACGAACCAGCACATAGCCGAAAAGGCCAAGGACGGCGATGATGCCGACTTCGAACGGCGCGTGGTTGATGGCGAAGCCGCCGGTGGCGCACAGCACGGCGATGATCGGCAATTGGATGCGGGCGGGGATCGTCAGGATCTTCGGCAGGACGCGCCGTGCCGCGAGACCAAGCACCATGGTCATGACCGCCGCCACGAGCAAAATCACCAGGATCTGCGCAAACAGGTCGGTGTGGTCGAAAATGAAGAAGGGTCCCGGGTCGATGCCCTGGATCAGCAAGGCGCCGATCAGCACCGCGGTGACCGTGTCACCGGGAATGCCGAGGGTCAGAAGTGGCACGAGAGCACCGCCGGTAACCGCATTGTTGGCCGACTCGGCGGCGATGACCCCGCGCACGGACCCGGTCTCCTCGTCCTCATCCCGCTCGCTGCCGGCCTGGCCATAGGCAATCCACGCCGCGATGGTCGGCCCCGTTCCGGGCAGGATGCCGATGAACGTGCCGGTCAGCGCCCCGCGCAGCAGCAGCCAGCCATTTCTCAGCAGCAGACCGGGCAATCTGATGATCGGGTGTATCGCCTGTGCGGTGACCGTTGTCCGGTCCTGGCGGATGGCGGCCTGCTGCAGCATTTCCGCCACCGCGAAGAAGGCGATGAGCGCCGGAATCAGCGGCAGGCCGCCCTGCAGTTCAGGCAGGCCCATCGTGAACCGCGTGGTGCCGCCGACATCGTCGATCCCGATGGTGGACAGAAACATGCCGATGCCGGCGCCGATCACCCCCTTGATCAGCGAACCGCCGGAAACGGCGGCGACGCAGATCAGTCCGAACAGGCCGAGCGAGAAATACTCCACCGATGTGAATTGCAGCGCGAAATTGGAGAGGTTCGGCGCGGCGACCATCAGGATGATGATGGAGAAAATTCCGCCAACGGCGGAAGCGACCACGGCCAGGCTGATCGCCAGGTCGGCCTTGCCGGACCGCGCCAAGCGGTAGCCGCCGAGCGCCGTTGCCGCATTGCCGGGCGCGCCCGGCGTGTTGATCAGGATCGCCGGGATCGATCCGGCGAAATAGCCGGCCGAATAAATACCGAGCAGCAGCGCCATGGCGACCTCGAAACTGGCGCCGAAGGTCAGCGGTGTGGCAATGGCGACGCCGGTCGTCGCTGTCAGGCCGGGCGACGCACCGAAGACGAAGCCCAGCAGGACACCGATGAGGATCCAGGCCAGAATCCCGATCTGGAACACGGCGCCGGTGGCGGCGAAAAGCACATCGGGCGAAATCATATCCACGGTTTACGTCCAGACCGGCAAAAGCACGGTGAAACCGTAGCGAAACAGCAGATAGGCGGCGGCCGAGACACACAGTGGCGTGATCAGCAATTCTAGCCATCTGCGCGACCCGAGCACCCACATGGCGGCCAGCACGAAGGCCCAGCTCCCCAAGCGAAAATCGACATGCCGGAAGGTCAGCGCGTAGATCAGGAACAGGGCGGCGAACGCCACGGCGCGCCCAGCCAGCAGCCTGTTGACGACATCCGGCAATGCGGTTTCGCCGGGGCGCAGGACAAGAACACCGCCGCCGGCAAGCAGAACGCCGGACAGAAGATAGGGAAAGAACCGGGCCGACAGGGTCGGCTGGCTGGCCAGGATCCCGATCTGCGCGGTGGCCAGCGCCAGGCCCAGTCCCGCCATGATGATCACCAGTCCGATGACCCTGTCAGCCTTCATCCAATCACCTCAGGCGGCAGACATGGCACAGACCGCGCGCCGGTAATCGCGAAGCGGCGCGCGGCCATTGCCGGCCTATTTCATCAGCCCGATATCCTTTAGCACCTCGGAATGTTTGGTGACATTGGAATCGATCCGTTGCTGGAAGGCATCGCCGTCGAGAAACGCCTCGTTGAGGTTGAATTTCTTGTAGAGGTCACGGGTCTCCTGCGTATTGGCAATATCGGAAACCTCTTGCCTCAGCGTTGCGACCACCTCCTGCGGAGCACCCTTGTTGGTCAGCAGGCCAAACCAGACCGCCACGGAGAAATCATAGCCCTGTTCCTTGAAGGTCGGCACGTCGGGCATGTAGGGCAGCCGTTCGTCGGCGGCCACGGCAATCACCCGCAATTTGCCGGCCTTGGCCAGGCTGGCATAGTTCGGTGCGCCGACAAAGACGAAATCCACCTCGCCGGACAGCGCCTTGGTGACGGCGCCCTTGCCGCCGCGGCCGCCGATATGGGTCATCTCGACACCGTGATCCTTGGCGAAGATCTCCATATTGATGTGCTGCGTGGCGCCCGGTCCCGGGGTCGAGTATTTGACGCCGCCCGCTTCGGCCTTCGCCGCGTCGACAATGTCCTTGACGGTCTTGAAGGGGCTGTCCGCATTGACCGCCAGACCGATCGGCACTTCGACCAGTTGCGCGATGGGCACGAAATCGTCGGTCTTGTATCCCGGATCGCTGATCAGCGGGCGCGCCGTGAGGGCGCCCGTCGAGCCCATCAGCAGGGTATAGCCGTCGCCCTTTGCCTTGTTGGCCTCGGCCGTTCCCTTGCCGCCGCCGGCCCCCGGAATGTTCTTGACGATGAACGGAACGCCCATCGATTCCTTCAGCCGGTCGGCGATGACACGGGCCGACCCGTCCAGCGCATCGCCGGCACCGAAGGGCACGACGATCTCGACCGGTTTTGACGGATAATCCGTGGCCAGTGCCGGCGCGGCAGTCAGTACCGCGCCTGCTGCCAGCCCGAACAGTGCGTTTTTAAGAGTTCCCATTTGTACTTCCCAATTCAGCTGTTGTATCATTTGCCGCACTGTCTTATACATGTATATACAACTTGGCGCAATCGCCAATTTAGGAGCACCAGATGTCGCAGGACGCCCCACCGGGTCCGCTCTACCAGGCGATCAAGAAATATGTCGTCGATCACATCGAGTCGGGAGAGTGGATGCCTGGTCGCCGCATTCCGTCAGAATCCGAGATCGTCAAAATCGTCGGCGCCTCGCGCATGACGGTCAATCGCGCGCTGCGGGAGCTGTCGACCGAAGGACGACTGACCCGTGTGCAGGGTGTCGGAACCTTTGTCGCCAGTCCGCGCTCGGAAGTCACCCTTTTGGCCATTCGCAGCATCGCAGATGATATCGCAGAGCGCGGCGGCGAGCACAGTTGCCGGGTCGTGTCGCAGCAGAGGCGGCAGGCGCCCGTCGCCGTCGCCCGCGCGCTGGAGATTTCGACCTACGCGCCGGTGTTCCATGTCGTCCTTCAGCATATGGCCGACGGATATCCGGTCCAGATCGAGGACCGGTTCGTCAATCCCGTCGTGGCGCCCGATTTCCTGGAGCAGGATTTCACCGCCATCACGCCAAGCCGATATCTGCTGGACCGGTTGCCGATTACCGAAGTGGAGCACAGCATCGAGGCCCGTCCGCCGGCGGAAGACGAATGCGAGATGCTCGACATCTCGCCGGCAACGCCTGTCCTGGAATTTCGCCGCCGGACCTGGTCGGACACCCGTGTGGTGACCAGCGTCGGCATGGTCAGTGCCGGATCGGCCTCCTATATCGGCGGACGCTTCAAGGTCGGGTCCGGCGGCGACAAGTAAGCGGATAAAAGAGGAAGTAAGCGGTGCAGCAGATCGACATCACCTATCTCAACCGGCCGGATATCGCCGCCTTGGGGATCACCGACGATGAAGTGCTGAAAGCGGTCGAGGACGCGCTGCATGCCCAGGGCAATGGCGACACGGTGATCGAGCCGCGCGTGCATCTGGTGCCTGAATCGTCCAACAAGGGACATTTCAACGTGCTGCGCGGTGTCGTCAAACCGCTGAACGTTGCAGGAGTCAAGGTGGTCGGCGATTTTGTCGACAATTACAAGCACGACCTGCCCTCCGAAGTGGCCATATTGAATCTGTTCGATCCCGTAACAGGGATTCCCAGGGCGGTCCTGGACGCGACGGCGATCACCGATATGCGCACCGGCGCGGTGACGGCGATCGGCGCCAAGCATCTGGCGCGCAGGGACAGCAGGGTTCTCGGACATGTCGGAGCCCGGGGCACCGCTTATTGGAATGTGCGTTTCCTCGATCATCTTTTCGGTTTTGACGAAATCCGCGTCCATTCCCGACGGCCGGAAAGCCGGGAAGCCTTTGCCGAACGTCTGCGGCGCGATCTCGGCAAACCCGTCCGCGTTACCGAGAACTGGCAGGACTGTCTGGAGGGTGCCGATATCATGGTCGAGGCCTCGAGACTGCCGGAGCCCCAGCCGCTGTTTCTGACCGAATGGATCAGCAAGGGCGCGTTTGTCGTTCCCTATGGAACCATGAGCGCCGTCGAATTCTCGCTGACCGACATCATGGATAAGATCGTCGTCGATGATTGGGGGCAATGCGGGCCGGGCCGACCTTTCGGTTCGCTCAGGCGGCATGTGGACGAGGGCAAGGTGACCGAAGAGACCCTGCATGCCGAACTGGGCGAGATCATCGCCGGCCACAAGCCTGGGCGTCAGAGCGATGATGAAACCAATCTGTTCTGGCACCGCGGCCTCAGCTCCACCGACATCGCCCTTGGATCGGCCATGCTGGACAAGGCCGAAAAAATGGGGGTTGGCCGGAAACTGCGGTTCGCCTGAAGAGCGACGGATCCGAATGCGATGACACCGATTGCCTGTTCGCGGATGTACAATGTCACACCGGCGGCGAAGGCTGCCTGGGATGCGCTGTTCGCCTGGGTCTCTGGCCAATCGGGCGTTGCCCTGCGGATCATCGATCACCCGGCACCGGCGCCGCTGGAGGCGTTGTGGGCGCGCCGCGATATGGGATGTGTGTTCATGTGCGGATGGCCGGTCAGCGGCGCCACGCCGCAACCGCAGCTGATTGCCGCGCCGGTGCCGTCAGCGGATCGGTATCAGGGAAAGCCGATCTATTTCACCGACCTGATCGTCCGGGATGGCGGCGGCTACCACTCCATTGAGGACACGTTCGGCAGCAGCATTGCCTGGACCGCCGAGGCCTCGCATTCCGGCTTCAACGCGCCGAGGCATCATCTGCTGCCCTATCGCACCGGCACCCGCCGGCAGCTCTATCAGCAGAGCGTCGGACCGGTTCTGACCCCGGCGGGGGCGCTTGCCAGCGTCATCGAGGGACGGGCCGATATCGCGCCGATGGACAGTTATGCCCTGGACATGATCCGCCGGCATGAACCGCAGCGGGTGGCCGGGATCACGGTGATCGATTCCACCGCGCCCGCGCCCATTCCGCCGCTCGTTGCCTCGCCCGGGGTGCCGGCGTCGATCTGTGAGGAACTGCGTGGCGCGTTTCTGGCGGCGGGAGCCAGTCCCGATATCACGGAAGTGCTGGCGACGCTCGGTCTGGCCGGATTTGTCCGGGTCGAGCCCGATACCTACCGTGTCGCCCAGACCTGGGAGCGCGATGCTCGTGACGCCGGCTACCACCGGCCCGGATAGCACGATCGCAACGCAGAGACCGCGTGTCGCAGCGGTTCCATCAAAACCGATCTTGTTTTACACATCTAAGGTGCGGAGATTCGGTCAGAGGACGGACAGGCGGATTGACGACGGCGGCATCTGAAAATCGACTGAATATCCGAAGCTTTGTGACGGCCGCCCTGGCGATTGGGATCACGGTTTTTTCCCTCTATCTCCTGCATCGCCTGACGGTGGAGATCTCGCTCTCCGACGTCGTCGCCGACATCCGTGACACGCCGACCAGCCATATTCTCTTTGCGATCGCCTCGACCATCGTCAGTTTCACGGCCATCGCCTGTTACGAGATCATCGCGGTCCGGACCGCCGCGCCGGGGCGCATCCCGTCTGCGACCGCGGCCTGGACCGGCATTGCCGGTTTCGCCATATCGGATGTCGCCGGGTTCCATGTGCTGACCGGCGGGGCGCTGCGCTATCGAATCTACAGCCAGAAGGGCCTGGAGTTCCCGCTGATCGGGCAGATCGTGTTTCTGTCCTGGATGTCGCTGTGGCTCGGCATGTTCTTCCTCATCAGTGTGGCGCTGGCGGTCCATCCGGACGGTATCGTCGTTTTTGGCTGGCTGCCGACGGAGGTGGTGCGTGGCCTCGGCATCGTGATTTTGCTGCTCATGGTCGGCTATTTCGCCTGGGGAGCAGGGGGCCAGAGGACCATCTCCATTCGCGGCATGACGGCACGGATTCCGGGTCTGCGCACAAGCCTGCTGCAGCTTGCCGCCGGTGTCCTCGACATCGCCGCGTCCGCCTTCACGCTCTACATCCTGTTGCCGGCTGATGTGGCCGGCTCGCTGAGCGGGTTCTTTGTGCTCTACATCTCCGCGGTCATCCTCGGCGCCGTCAGCCATTCACCGGGCGGGATCGGTGTTTTTGAGGCAACCATGATCGCCGGCCTCGGCGCAGTCGGCCGATCCGATGTTCTCGGCGCGCTGGTCCTTTACCGGGTCATCTATTATCTGCTGCCGCTGGTTCCGGTGGCGCTGACCCTGCTCGTCCTGGAGGGCGTGCGCGGGCATCGGGCGATTCGCAAATCGGTGCGCGACATCGGCAAGGCATCGGAACCGCTGGTGCCGCCGCTGGCCGCCGGCCTGACCTTCATCGGCGGGCTGATCCTGCTGTTATCAGGCTCTTTGCCCGTCAGCGCTCTCGACAACGCCTGGGTCAAATCGGTCCTGGCGCTGCCTTTCGTCGAATCGTCTCACCTGCTTGCCAGCCTGATCGGCGTTGCGCTCCTGGTGGTCGCCCACGCCCTGCTCAGGCGCCGTGCCGCCGGCTTCAATCTGGCGATTGCCCTGCTTGCCGCCGGCGCACTGTTTTCCCTCGCCAAGGGGCTCGACTATGAGCAGGCGGCGATTCTGGCCATTATCGCACTGGTCCTCTTCCCTTTCCGGCCGGCCTTTTACCGCCGGTCCGGCGAGCCGCTTTTCGCGGTTACACCGTCCTGGCTGGCGGTCATCGCCATCACCGTGGCGGCGGCGGTGTGGCTCGGTTTCTTCGCCTACCGGCATGTCGAATATTCCAACGAATTGTGGTGGCAGTTCTCCTGGGAGGGCGGTGCGTCGCGTTTTCTGCGGGCCAGCGTCGCCCTTGTCGCCGTGGTGTTCGCACTGGGTCTCCACATGATCCTCAACCGGCGGGCGGCGCATGTCGCGCCCGTCGGCCCGGTGCCAGAGGTGGTGCGAACTCTGGTCGCACAATCCACCGACACCGACACGACGATTGCACTGCTCGGCGACAAGCATTTCCTGATTGCCGAGGATGAAAGCGCCTTCCTGATGTATGGCGTGATGGGCGGAAGCTATATTTCCATGTGCGATCCGGTCGGCGACCCTGAACAGGGCGCGGCGCTGGCATGGCGGTTCCGTGAACTGGCCGACCGGGGTGGCTACCGTACGGTGTTCTACTCCATCGGCTCGGACTATCTCCCGCTTTATCTCGATATGGGGCTTTCGGTCCTCAAGATGGGCGAGGTGGCGCGGGTCGATCTGTCGACATTCTCGCTCGACGGTCCGAAACAGAAGGACTTCCGCTATGCTCGCCGCCGGGCCGCCAAGGACGGGTTCGAGTTTCAGATCGTTGCCCGCGCCGACGTGCCGGCGATCCTGCCGGAACTCAAAGAGGTCTCCGACGCCTGGCTGGCCATCAAATCCGGCAATGAGAAGCAGTTCGCCATCGCCAATTTCAACGATGACTATATGCGCTGCTTCGATTGCGGTGTGGTGCGCAGCGAGGGACGTATCGTTGCCTTCGCCAATATTCTGGCGAGTGCCGAACAGGAGGAAATGTCGATCGACCTGATGCGCTACCGGCCGAAAATCTCCAACATCCTGATGGACTTCCTGTTCGCCGAATTGCTGCTCCATGCTCAAAGCCAGCAATATCGCTGGTTCAATCTCGGCGCCGCGCCGCTCGCCGGCCTGAGCGACCATCCGCTCGCCACGTCATGGAACCGCATCGGCACGATGATCTACCGGCGCGGCGAGGACTTCTACCACTTCGAGGGACTGCGCGCCTATAAGGAGAAATTCAGCCCGGTCTGGACACCGCATTACATGGCCTGCCCGGGCGGGCTTTCCGTGCCGCGCGTGCTGTTCGACATCACCGCCCTGATATCCGGCAGTCGTCTCGGGATCGCCAGGCGGTGAGGGCGCTGCTGACGGTCGCGCTGCTGCTGTTCGGCATCGGCCGGGTTCCGGCCGACACCGCCTTGTCCGATCTGCCGCTGAACGTGACCGAACCGCAGGGCCCCGCCCAGGGCATGGTTATCCTCTGGTCCGGCGACGCCGGCTGGAGCGGCACGATGCAGGCGATCGCCGATGCGCTCGCCAAGCGCGGTTTCGGCGTTGTCGGCATCAGTTCGCTCCGCTACTTCTGGCACGAGCAGGCGCCGCGGATCATGGCGGCGGACAATGACCGGCTGATCGCCCACTACGCGGCGCTGTGGCGGACCGACACGATCATCCTCGCCGGCTATTCCTTCGGCGCCGACATGCTGCCCTTCGCCTGGCCGCTGATGACTGAGGAGACCCGCGACAGGACCGACCTGATCGCGTTGTTGAGCCCGTTTCCGAAGACCGATTTCCAGATTACCTTTCTCGGCATGATCGGCATCGTCCGCGGCGACCACGACGTCAGCGCCGCGATCGCCGGCCTGCCGGCGGACCGGGTCTTTTGCCTGATCGGTGAAGACGAGAAAGACATGGCCTGCGCGCCTTCCGCCGAGTACAATTTCACGACGGTCCCCGGCGGCCACCGCTACAATGGCGATGTCGACCTTGTCGCCGATCGGTTGATCGGTGCGCTGTAAGCCCTTTGCCTTAGGGCCTGTTGGGAATCCTGAATCCCAACAGACCCTAATGGAACAAAGAAGAAGATCAGTCGTTGCACAGAAGATCAATTGTTACGTATTTTCTTTTTGTCGGACTCCAGTTCGTGCAGGTGCAGGTCCAATAATTGGGAGCAAACTTACCATTGGCTCCTGTGCATGTCGTGCCCTTCACGGCATGACAAACCATCGTAAACTCGTTAGAGTTTTTTTCGGCGCAAAATCCTCTATACTCGTGGGTCTGCGACGGCCCCAACTCTTCGCTGAACTGGCATTCTCCCGATTGGCAGTTCAAAGGCACCACTTTCCCGGCCATCGCCGCGCCTGCCAATACAGACAGGGTGCCGCAGAGAAACAACGTACTGATAAGAACCTTCATTGCAGCCTCCCATTACTTATTTCGACTGCGTACAATAAACATCGATCGTCGTGTGTTGCTCTTTGGTCTTCCAATTCGTGCACATGCAGCTCCAATAGTCTTTCATGTCATTGAACTCTACCTTCGTGCAAGTCATGCCCTTCACGGCATGACAAATCATATTCGAATTGATGGGGGTGGCCTGATAGGCACCGCAATATCCCTTGAATGTCTTGGTCTGCGACGGCCCCAACTCTTCGTCAAAGGCACATTTCGATTGATCGCAGCGCAAATCTTCCACTTGCTTGGCGGTTGCCCCACCTGCCAATACGGACAGGGCGCTGCAGAGAATGAGGGTACTGATAAGAACTTTCATAGCTGGCTTCCGTTTCTGTCCAGGTTGACGGAACGCATCGTCGACAGCAAAAGCCGACGCATCCGCCAGTTTGGGCACCCGCTCTACGTCGATGATCGATCTTGCGATGGAATCGATTATTTTTCCAATCTTTTTTGAGGGGCCTCAATTGGTGCGCCGGCAACTCTTCTTCTTGTTATGCCCTGAATCAGTCTTTCCTGTCCTGCCATGAGCCGGCGGCAGAAACGATTGACGGCTCGATTAAGCTGCTAGCGTTCTGTGTTTACCCTGACGCATTTGATGGCGGAAAATCGGTTCACTCGGCAAGGCGCGTCGCGCAGCGCGATGT
>JANQMU010000007.1 GCA_028279875.1 Rhizobiaceae bacterium | reverse complement strand
TTGATCTCGAAATGGCCACCAGCCGTTCCTTCGATCAATCGCTTGATATTGAACAAAATAGGCACAACCAAACCAATCGTTAATTCCCGAATGGGCTCTTAGCAGGCAATCGGACAAAGGGCAACAACATATAAGGAAGTCTTTATGTGATTGCCGGGGCCGGCCGCAGAAGGCCGCCGCGGGCGATCAGGTGTCCTCGCCGAACCGGTCGGCGACGAGCGCGTCGAGGGCCGTGAGGGCTTCCGCCGCCTGCGGCCCGGTGGCCGAGACGGTGATGCAGCAGCCGGGGCTGGCGGCCAGCATCATCAGGCCCATGATCGATGTTCCGCCGACCGACGCGCCATCCTTGGAAACGGTGATCTCGGCATCGAAACTCTCGGCGAGCTGAACGAATTTGGCCGAGGCGCGGGCATGGAGGCCGCGCTTGTTGATGATATCGAAACGCCGGGTGAGCGGTTCTGCCGCAGTCTCGTCCATCAATTGCTTCCGCTGAGGACCCGGCTGGCGACATTGATGTATTTCCTGCCGGCCTCCTGCGCTTCGGCGAGTGATTTTTCCATGTCGCCGTCGACCCGCACACTGGCCAGCTTGATCAGCATCGGCAGGTTGACGCCGGCGATCACCTCGATGCGACCGCCATCCATGACCGAAATCGACAGATTGGACGGGGTGCCGCCGAACATGTCGGTCAGGATGATGACACCCTGCCCGTCCTCGGCCTTGGACACCGCCTCGATGATATCCATGCGCCGCTGATCCATGTCGTCTTCCGGACCGATGGACACGGTTTCCAGCCGTTGCTGCGGTCCGACAACATGTTCCAGCGCGTTGCGGAACTCCTCGGCGAGCTTGCCATGCGTGACAAGCACTAATCCAATCATCTGCACTCTGCTCCTGCGGCCCCGGCCGTCCGAAAATGCCCGGTCCGACCCGATCCGGCCATGACGCCAAGGAACGGCGTTTCACCCGGAAGGTTAACGCATAATTGCGCAGACCGTCCAATTCAACAGATTTTACGGGATTGGGACGCAGTTTGTAGCGGCGCAAGCGGCTTACCGAAGCAGCCTGTCTTCACGCAGCGCGTCGATCAGTTCGAGCGGGTTGCTGAGATATCCGGGCACCAGATAGATCAATGGCAGCTTTATATCCGGCACCGGGCAATAGCGGTCATCGGCTGGCGGAAGGCGCATGTCTCCTGCCGTATGGTTGGCCGCGACGGCGACATGCATCACGGCGCATGGCAGGTGGGGCATTTTCAGGATGCCGGAACCACGCAGCTCGATCATCCCGGATATGGCGCGCGGCGCCGTGGCTAGAACCCGATCGCCGACCCGGCGCAGGCCAACTCGGTCGTCGCCGATGAGAGCGGCAAAGCGCGCATCGGCCCGGGCGGCCTGAATCAGTTCCATGGCGATGCGGCTCTTGCCGCTGCCCGACGGGCCGGTGATCAGAATACCGGTTTCACCGGCGACCAGGGCAGTGGCATGAACGGTCTCGGAATCCGTCATGTCAGGACGCGTTGTGAAGCGGGATCTGGACGATGAAACGGGCGCCGATGCGCGCCCCGGACTGCTCGTCCTCGATGTTTTCGGCCGTCAGGGTGCCGCCATGGGCTTCGATGATCTGCCGGCTGATGGACAGCCCCAGTCCGGAATTCTGTCCGAAGGCCTCGCCATCCGGCCGGTCGGTGTAGAAGCGCCGGAATATGGTGTCGATATTTTCGGCGCTGATGCCCGGGCCATTGTCCTCGACATAGATCAGGCAGGCATCCTTGCCGGCGTCCAGGCGCAGCGCGATGCGGCCGCCGACTGCCGGCACGAAGGACCGGGCATTCTCGATCAGATTGGTGAGGACCTGGCCAATGCGCAGATCATGGCCGGTGACGACGAATCCACCCCTCGGCTCGTGGTCCCTGACCACTTCGAGCGCGATATCCACCGATTTCGACCCCTTGGAGATCTGCCGGGAGATATCGACAAGACCAACGAGCAGCGGTTCGAGATCGACGGCGCTGGCGTCCTGCCGCGCCAGCTCGGCATCGAGCCGCGAGGCGTCGGAAATGTCGCTGATCAGCCGGTCGAGGCGGCGGACATCATGCTGAATGACATCCAGGAGGCGGGTGCGGGCTTCCTCGGTGCGGGCGCGCGGCAGCGTCTCGACCGCGCTGCGCAGGGAGGTCAGCGGATTTTTCAGCTCATGGCTGACATCGGCCGCAAAACTCTCAATGGCAGCAATACGGTCGTAGAGCGCATTGGTCATGTCGCGCAGCGCGACGGACAGATTGCCGATTTCATCCTGCCGCGCCGAGAAATCGGGAATTTCCTCGCGGGCGCTGACGCCCTTGCGCACCCGCTGCGCCGCGTCGGCCAGCCGGTGCAGCGGATTGGCGATGGTGCCGGCGAGCAGCAGCGATAAAAGCACGGTAACGCTGGCGGCAACCAGAAACACACGGACGATGGCCAGCCGTTCGGCGCGCACGATCTTGTCGATGTCGCCGGCCTGGGTCGACAGCAGCAGGACGCCCAGAACGGCCCTGAACCGCTGCACCGGGACGGCGACGGAAACGATCAGTTCGCCCCTCTTGGTGGCCCGGACGACAGCGCTTCGGCCGCCGGTCAGCGCCGTCAGAACCTCGCCATAGATGGAGCCGTCGCCGCCCGGCTGTTCCTGGTAGATCGGCAGGTCGGCGCGCTGAATCAGACGGTTCAGGACTGACAGAAGCTGCTCCACCAGCGGCAGCTGTTCCTGTTCGAGTGGCGGCAATTCGTAACGCAGGATCTGGCCGCGGGAATAAAGGCTCTGCGAATCGAGCAGCAGGTTGGAGTCGCGGTCATAGATGCGCGCCCGGGTGCGGGTCGGTGAGATCAGCCGGCGCAGGACGGGCGCGACCCGTTCGGGATTGATCGGAAAATCGAGATCGTCGACATCGGTGCCCGGCGAAATGCTCTCGCCCGCCTGCAGTTCCAGAAGCTTCTGCGGATCGATGGTGATCGAATCGGTTTCGACACTGGCCGAGCCGGCAATGGCGGCGGCGATGATCTCGCCCTGGGTCAGGAGGCTCTCGACGCGGGCATCGATGAGGCCCTCGCGAAACTGGTTCAGATACAGGATGCCAGAGAGAAGGACGACCAGCGCCGCCAGGTTGAGAAACAGGATGCGGCGCGTCAGGCTGGAAAAGATCACCCGGCTCATGGCCCGGCGGACAAGCCCGAAGGGATAGGTCCACGTCCGGGCCCTCGGCGGCTCTTCGGCCGCAACCGCTTCCGCGTGCCTTATTTCCTGATGATCAAGACTTGCCGTCATTCTTCGGCCTGGGCTTTTTTGGGATCCGCCGCAACGGGACCGGTTCACATGATCCAATCCCATCGCCGCTCGCCATCATCAATCTTCCCGGAACCGGTAACCGACCCCGTAGAGGGTTTCGATCATATCAAATTCGCCATCAACCATCTTGAATTTCTTTCTCAGCCGCTTGATGTGGCTGTCGATCGTGCGATCATCGACATAGACCTGCTCGTCATAGGCGGCATCCATCAGCGAATCGCGGCTCTTGACGACGCCGGGGCGCTGGGCCAGCGAATGGAGGATCAGGAACTCCGTGACCGTCAGCGTGACCGGCTGGCTCTTCCAGGTGCAGGTGTGGCGCTCCTGGTCCATGACAAGCTGACCGCGCTCGAGCGAGGCGTTTTCGGCGGCGCCGGCCTTGGCGGGCGGGGCATTCTCGCGGCCGGACGCGCGGCGCAAAATGGCTTTCACCCGTTCCACCAGCAGGCGCTGCGAAAACGGCTTGGTGATGAAGTCGTCAGCACCCATTTTGAGGCCGAACAACTCGTCGATCTCCTCATCCTTCGATGTCAGGAAGATGACCGGAATATCCAGTTTCTGGCGCATCCGCCGCAGCAGTTCCATGCCGTCCATGCGCGGCATCTTGATATCGAATATGGCGAGCTGCGGGGGGCGGGCGACCAGCCCCTCCAGCGCCGAAACACCATCCGTATAGGTCTCGACGCGATATCCTTCCGATTCCAGCGCTATCGACACCGAAGTGAGGATATTGCGGTCATCATCGACCAGCGCGATTGTCTGCATGGATCGTCTCTCCGTCAAATTCCGCCCACAGGCCCGATGCCCCCGGCACTTTCGCGATCATGGCCGCGTGTCATGGGAGCAAAGGTAGAACAAAATGTGGCACAGTTGACCCGTCTTGTCATTTACCGCCGCCCGGCGCTAGTGCGCCGCCATCCGGCCCAATATGTTTTTCATCGAAAAGAGGACAAGATTTAAAACGATTTAAACATTTTCTCTGTTTTTTAAATCGATTAATATATTGTAATTATTATATTTTTCAAAGCGTGCTGTTGTGTGCTTTAAAATCGCGCCCTATGGTCGCCGGCATTTTAAACGGGCAACACCAAAGGCGGTCAGATCAATGCAGGCATCAGCACGGGAAACCGGAACGCGCAATCCGTCCATCGGCATCGAAACAGCCGGATTTCAGGACCTGATGCATGCCTATTACAATCTCGGGGAAGCCGAGCTCTACGAACAGGCGCTTTGCCGGGGCGAGGCCACGCTGACAGCACACGGGGCGCTGCGGGCGGTCACCGGTCAGCATACCGGGCGCTCCGCGCAGGACAAGTTCATCGTCCGCGACGCGACCACCGACCCGCAGATCTGGTGGGACAACAACAAGGCGATGTCGACGGCACAGTTCGACCGGCTGCTGGCCGATTTCGGATCCTATGCGAAGGGCCGGGAACTTTTCGTGCAGGATCTGATCGGCGGCGCCGATGCCTCGCAGGCGCTGGCATCGCGGGTGATCACCGAACTGGCCTGGCATTCGCTGTTCATCCGCAACCTGCTGATCCGGCCGGATGCAGCGCAACTGGCCAATTTCGTGCCGCAACTCACCATCATCGACCTGCCGGGCTTCAGGGCCGATCCGGAGCGCCACGGCTGCGACGGCGAAACGGTGATCGCGGTCGATCTGGCGCGCGGCCTCGTTCTGATCGGCGGCACGTCCTATGCCGGTGAAATGAAGAAATCGGTGTTCACGGTGCTCAATTACCTGCTGCCGGAGCGCGGTGTAATGCCGATGCACTGCTCGGCCAATCTCGGACCCGGTGGCGATGCAGCAGTCTTTTTCGGCCTGTCGGGAACCGGCAAGACCACCCTGTCGGCCGATCCCGAGCGGACGCTGATCGGTGATGACGAACATGGCTGGAGCGACGACGGCATCTTCAATTTCGAGGGCGGATGCTATGCCAAGACCATTCGTCTCTCGCGGCAGGCGGAGCCGGCCATTCATGCCACCACTCAGCGATTCGGAACCGTTCTGGAAAATGTCGTGCTCGACGACCGGCGCGAGCCGGATTTCGATGACGGTTCGCTGACCGAGAACACACGCTGCGCCTATCCGCTGCATTTCATTGCCAATGCAAGCGCCTCCGGCCGGGCGGGCCATCCGCGCAACATCATCATGCTGACGGCGGATGCGTTCGGCGTCCTGCCGCCGATCGCCAGGCTGACGCCGGCCCAGGCGATGTATCACTTTCTTTCCGGCTATACGGCCAAGGTCGCCGGCACGGAAAAGGGCGTGACCGAGCCCCAGGCGACCTTCTCGACCTGTTTCGGCGCACCGTTCATGCCCCGTCACCCGTCGGTCTACGGCAATCTGCTGCGCGACCTGATCGCCCGTCACGCGGTCGATTGCTGGATGGTCAATACGGGCTGGACCGGCGGCGCCTTCGGCAGCGGGTCACGGATGCCGATCGAGGCGACCCGCCGGTTGCTGGCGGCGGCGCTCGACGGCTCGCTCAACGGCGCCGAATTTCGCACCGATCCGCATTTCGGCTTTCAGGTTCCCATCGCCGTCGCCGGTGTCGACGCTGCCATTCTCGACCCCCGGTCGACCTGGGCCGACGCGCAGGCCTATGATCTTCAGGCCGAGCGGCTTGTCGGCATGTTCATCGACAATTTCGCGAAATTCGAGCGTCACGTGGATACCGACGTGCTGGGCGCAGCGCCGCAGATCGCCGAAGCCGCCGAATGACGCCACCGCATAGGCCGGGATGGCGGTTTCCCGCGTCGCTGTGATATGGACGGTGGCTGTATGCCGCTTTGCGGCGCGATTCGCCTGCAACCGAGAGCCCGGCCATGGCCAGCGATCCGCTTTATGTCAATGATTCCATCACCATCGCCGGGTGGGAACTTGTCGAGCAGTTCATTCGCGCCTCCGGTCCCGGCGGCCAGAATGTCAACAAGGTTTCGACCTCGGTGCAGCTGCGGTTCGACGTCCGTGCATCGCCTTCATTGCCCGAGCGCGTCAAATCAAACCTCAAATCGCTGGCCGGCCGGCGGCTGAGCAAGGATGGCGTGCTTCTGATCGAAGCCGACCGGCATCGCAGCCAGGATCGCAACCGGCAGGATGCCAGGGACCGGCTGAAAGCACTGATCGCGGCAGCGGCCGCACCCCCGCCGCCAAAACGGCGCAAGACAAAACCGACCAAGGGTTCGATCGAACGCCGGCTGAAAGCGAAGGCGACACGCGCTTCGATCAAGAAGAGCCGCGGCACGGTCGAGTTCGACTGACCGGAAATCAGACCATAACCGTGACATGATCTCCGGTGCTTTTCATCCCTATACTTCCATGCAAATGTGCGGACGTCAGGAGTGCCTTGATTGCTCCAGGAGCAGCGGACCGGAATGAGCGGACTTCCCGACGGCATAGCGCACTATCCGGGCTATCTCGACGGTGGAGCCCAGCAAGCCCTGCTCGACTCGATTCGTCAGGTCGTCGGCGAGGCGCCACTCTTCGTACCGGTCATGCCGCGGACCGGAAAGCCGATGCAGGTGCAGATGAGCAATTGCGGATCGCTCGGCTGGGTGACGGACAAGGATCGCGGCTATCGCTATCAGCCGACGCATCCGGTCACCGGGAAACCGTGGCCGCCGATGCCGGATATGCTTCCGGCGCTGTGGGATGCCGTTTCCGGATTTGAAGACCCGCCGGAGGCCTGCCTGATCAATTATTACACCGACACCGCAAAAATGGGTCTGCATCAGGACCGCGACGAAGAAGAATTCGCGGCACCGGTCGTGTCGATATCACTCGGCGACGACTGCCTGTTCCGGATCGGCGGCACGCAAAGGGGCGGTAAAACACAGTCCATCCGTCTCATCAGCGGCGATGTCATCGTGCTCGGCGGACCGTCCCGGCTGCGCTTTCACGGCGTCGACCGGATTTATCCGGGAACATCCACATTGCTGAAGGATGGCGGGCGCATCAATCTGACGCTGCGGCGGGTATCGGCTTCCCGAATCTCTTAACCCGTCCCCTCGCAGCCTCCATCCGTCACACGATAGAGTGCGAACAAAGGCCGTTCGTCGATCAGGCAAAGCGAATCCAAGGCGAGGTTCTGTGTTCGGTCGCTGCGAAAATAGAGCACATGGTCCCAATGGTCCGGCCAGCCGAAAAAATACCGCCTCGACCAGTGGCCATTGTCGGATTGCGGCAGTTCCTCATCCATGGAACGCCGCAATTGCTCTTCAAGCAGCGGCCAGGCCTGCGGCAGATGCAGATCCCGCATCGCCGGACGGACATCGACCGGCGAGGTGTTGGTAAACAGATTGGGAACGAAGGCCGCTCGGTCGATGACCGCCAGCGCCGCCGAATGAAAGGCGAAAGACAGGTCCGCGTCCTGGTGACGCGCCGGCAACAGCCGGGCGCCCTCCGGCAATTGCGCGATCACATCGCGCAGCACGCGCGTCTGGCTGTCAATGCGTGCCATCTGATACGCGCCATTGGCAAGGAGCACGACCAGCATCGCACCGGCGGCGATGGCGGCGGGCTTCAAGATACGACCGGCCGCATCCCGATTGATCCGGATGCTGCAGACCGCGAGGATGAACAGAATGCCGGGATAGCGATAATGCAGGCCCCAGATATCGAATATGCTTGTCGGCATAGCGATGACCAGGACCAGCATCCCGGTGCAGACCCATATCATGTGGGTGTGCATTCGCAGAATTCCGCGATTGAGGCCGATGCCTACGGCACCGATGAGGATAATGGCGGCAATGCGCGCCAGCGATGTGTCGAAAAACAGGACGGCGGACCAGATGGACTGAAGCTTCGGCTGGATGGCAAAAAGGGGCATGTCGATCTGCGGCAGTTCCCCGGACCCACCGGTTGCGAGCACAATAACGACAAGGCCGGGAACCATGGCGACGGCATCCTTCATCGCCAGTTGGCGCAGGAAATCCCATCGCGATCCGCGCTGGCCATGGGCAAAGCAGGCGATTTCCCACAGCAGGACCAGATAGCCGAACAACAGGAAGGCCAGGGCGTGGTTCACCACCAGGAAGATACCGCAGGGCACGAACAGGACCGAACGGCGCCACGACGGCGCGCAACGCATCCACAGGGCAAATCCGAAAAGCGCCAGACCGGAGGCGGCGGCGAAGTTGACGAATCCCCACTGCATATTCTCGTTGAACATTACGAGGAAGCCCGCCAGCGCCATCCAGGGAACCTGCCCATAGAGGTTGCGCGCAATCAAAAGGCCGGCAAGCGGCGGCAAAACGAACGCCATCCAGACCGTTACCGCACCCGCTGCGTAGATCCCGATCAGATGCGAGAGCCACGGTACGATCATATCCATGGTGAGATCGGGAATAATCGCAAATGAAACCGCATAATATTGCTGCAGCGTGGCATCGGACCAGACCTGCGCTTCAATGTGGTTTCGTGCAAGATGGTTGAGATAATCGCTGGTAAGGCCAAGCGGCCAGAGCGCAACGATCAGGGCCATGAGAAGCACGATCACGACGGCAAGGCGTCCGGGCGTCACAAGTCCGGCAACGGAAACAGGGCGGGCCTTCGAGCCCGAGATGCCGGGGGTCAATGACATAGGCTCCGATCCGTCTGGCGGGCAGGGAACATGAATGCGGCCACTGCCACCAATCCGGCGGCGATCAGGGCGCTCAAATGCAGGTGAATCGCGGCGGTCAGGGCTGCCTCGGCCGGCGCGCCGGCTGCTGCAAGCACCCCGACAAAGGCGGCCTCGAAAGGGCCGATGCTGGCGATGCCGTTCAGCGGCAGGGCAAAGGCGAAGCTGGCCGCGACACAGGCCAGCCAGACCGCCGGGAACCCGGTGTCGAGACCGGCCGCGTTGACGGATATCTGCGCCGCCAGTGCCAACACGAACCAGATCGCAAGCGTCGAGGCGACAAGACCGCCCTTCGAGGCAAGTGTCAGATGTGCTCCGGCCGCAGCAATCCTCGCGGCCGCTGTGCTGACCAGAGCGGGCGCGACGCGCCCGGCCAGGCGTACAAGAAACGGCACCGTTCCAACCGCGAACACCAGGACAATGCCGGCCGCGGCAAGCAAAACCCGAAGCGCGGGATGCAGGTGGGCCACATCCAGCAGCGCAATCAGAGTCAACCCGATACCGGCAAGCGCAACCAGATCGCCTATCCGCACGATAATCAGCAGGCCAACGGCGCGCAGGAGATCGAAGCCGCCATAGCGGGCAAGCGCCAGGGGGAGAACGGCCTCACCCATTCGCGCCGGAAGAACAGCGTTGGCCGCGCCATGCAGAAAGCTGGCTTTGACAAGCGGAGCGATGGGCTGGACGCGTGCGACAAGAGCGACCCGCATGGCGCGAAGCATGGCCATCAGCAGCGACAGACCAATGACGTTCACCCATGCCCAACCGCCCATTGCAGACAGCGACCGGGCGCTTTCCCCAAGGTCGAGAAAACTCCAGGCAAAGCCGATGCAGACCAGGGTGACGATCGAACCCGTCAGCCAGCTGCGCCAGCGATCCCGCGCCCCTGCCGCGGCCACCGTCATCGCCGCGGTTGCGCCGTTGCGATGATGAAGGGAAAGCTGCGCCGAATGCCGGTCACTTCGGCCTGATCCGACACGAATTCGGCAAAGCTGGCGGGATTCCAGTGCTGAACGTGCTCCGGATGGTTTCCCAGCCGCATCAAATCACGTCCCCGGGCAAGATTGACCAGTTGAAACCAGGGTTCGTGCGGCACGGTGAGAACCAGTGTGCCGTTTGTCAGCGAGACGAGGCGCCGCAAGGCTTCGGCCGGCTCATAAAGATGTTCCAGCACTTCCAGCGCCATGACGACATCATACCGCTTGTCGTCGAATGCAGCATCAAACAGGTCAGCGGTGGCAAACCGCTTGCCGGGCCATCGGGACCGCGCCTCGGCGATGGCATCGGCGCGAAGGTCGATGCCCTCATAGCCATTGAGTTCGACACCCCGGGTGGCCAGCGCATCCAGCACGAATCCCTCGCCACAGCCGAAATCCAGTATGGTTCCGGGGTTAAGCCGTCTGAACTCATCCGCCAGCGCATCGTGAAAGCGGCCAAGGCTCAGGCGATGCAGTGGATTACGGTTTGTGTATTTGCTGACGTGCCGTTTCGTCGTGTCGTGCCGGATGGTCGTGGCGTTCATTGCGATTGTCCTCTTTCATGCACCGCGCCGCCTCGGCAAGCAGGTGCGCCGCGTCGGCAAGCTGGCGATCCAGGGTATCGCCGGCATCCGGCCGCGGTTCGAAATTGAGCGTCGAACCGATCGTGTAGCGGCGTTCGCGTCCGGCACCCTGGCGCTGGATGAATTCCCCCAGAAGGCCGATGGTGATGAACTGGAAGGCCGTCATCACGAGCAGCATGCCGAAAAACAGCAGCGGGCGATTGCCGATGGGACCCATCCCGACCAGCCACAGAACCGTCAGATAGGCCAGGATGCCGAAGCCGCAGAGCCCGAAAATCAGGCCGGCGCCGCCGAAAACATGCAGGGGTCGCGTCGCAAAACGGGTGTTCAGCATGACGCCGAGAAAGTCGAGCCCGCCCTTCAGCAGACGACTGGCGCCGTATTTCGACCGGCCGAACCGCCGTGGGTGGTGATTGACCGGCACCTCGCCGATGCGGTAGCCGCGCCAGTGCAGCAGCACCGGAATGAACCGGTGCAGCTCGCCATAAAGCGACAGATCGTCAAGCGCCTCCGCCCGATAGGCCTTGTAGCCGCAATTGAAGTCATTGAGCTGTACGCCGCTCAGCCGGCCGACCACGCCATTGAAAACCCGTGACGGCAGGGTCTTGTCGATGGGATCGTGACGTATGAATTTCCAGCCGGAAACGACATCATAGCCCTTCTGCAGCGCCTCGATGAATTTGGGGATTTCCCGCGGATCGTCCTGGAGATCGGCATCCATGGTCACGACATAGCGGCCGCTGGCGGCCCGAAATCCGGCATCGAGGGCGGCCGCCTTGCCGAAGTTCCTGCGAAACGTGATGCAACGGACATCCGTAGAGCCGGCGGCCAGAGCCTTCAGCCGGGCCGGCGTCTCGTCGGTCGATCCGTCATCGATAAAGATCAGCTCGTAGCGGCAATCCATGTCGGCCATGACCGACCGGATCGATTCGCCGAGCTGAAAAAGGCTGTCCTGTTCATTGTAGACCGGCACAACGATGGAGATGTCCGGCCCGCCCGATAGGCGTGTATCGGAACCGTTGCCCTCCGAAGATGCGAAAGCCTCGATATTGTTGTCGGTCAAAGGCCTCATGCAGTCCTCCGGTCGGTCACGCTGGGCGGGGCCGTTTCCCGGCACCAGCCGGGCCTTGACGAGCGGGTTACCACGGGTTGCCGGCCACCCGTCATTTCTAGCCGGATTTTCTTTAGGACACGTAAACCCTGTTTGCGCCGGCGCTCCGCATGAAGACGAAGGTCGTCGGCTGTGTCTCTACAGCTTACGCAGCGCCACCTGTTCGATCAGGTGGTCGGGGCCTTTTCGCAGGATCAGATTGGCGCGTGGGCGGGTCGGCAGGATGTTGTCGTGCAGGTTTTTCAGGTTGATGTTGCCCCACAATCCCTCGGCGATGGTCCTCGCCGCATCGTCGGTGACGGTCGAATAGCGATGGAAGAAGGATTCGGGGTTCTTGAACGCCGTTTCCCGCAGGCGCATGAAGCGGTCGACATACCATTGGTGGATCAGCTCTTCGGGCGCATCGATGTAAATCGAGAAGTCGAAGAAATCCGAGACGAAGGGAATGATCCTGCCATGCTCGGGAAGATCGCGAACCTGCAGTACATTGATGCCCTCGAAGATCAGGATATCGGGCCGGTCGATTTCGACATATTCGCCGGCGATGACATCATAGGTCAGGTGGGAATAGCAGGGCGCCCTGACATTGGGCTGTCCGGCTTTGATGTCGGACAGGAATTTGAGCACGGCACCGACATCGTAGCTTTCCGGAAAACCCTTGCGGTCCATCAGGTTGTTCTGGCGCAGATAGGCGTTGGGATGCAGGAACCCGTCGGTGGTCACCAGATCCACCTTGGGGCTTCCCGCCCAGCGCGCCAGCAGTTCCTTGAGCACCCTGGCGGTGGTGGATTTGCCGACCGCCACCGATCCGGCGATGCCGATGATGAAGGGCGTCTTGGCTGCATCGGGAAGCGACAGGAATTGCTGCCGCTGATTGAACAGCAGCCGCGACGCTTCGACATGGGCGTAAAGCAGCCGCGACAGGGACAGGTAGATGCGGCGGACTTCGTCAAGATCGACCGGATCGTTCAGCGAACGCAGCCGCTCCACCTCGTCTTCGGTCAGCGTCAGCGGCGTGTCGGCGCGAAACTCGGCCCAGCGTTGGGCTGTGAAGAATCGGTAGGGTGAATAATCCGAGGGCTCGAAATGGTCGAGTTCGTCCGGTGATTTCTGTGTCGCTCTTTCGCTCATGATGTTCAGCGGTCCGCCTTTTCCTGCAGCCCGGAACGAGCCGTCCGCCGCTGCAGCTCAGCCATCACATCGGCAAGCGAAACGCCGGTAACATTGAGCACGACCAGCAGGTGATAGAGCAGATCGGCGGATTCCGCGGTCAGGCTTTCCCTGTCGTCGGTGACCGCGGCGATCGCCGCCTCGACGGCCTCCTCGCCAAGTTTCTGCGCGGCTTTTTTCGGGCCGGCGGCAACCAGCCGGGCCGTCCAGGATTCGTCGGGCGCCGCGGCGGCGCGGCGCGCCACGATCTGCTCCAGATCGGCCAGGGAGAACTCAGACATCAGCCACTCCGCATCGTTGTTCGGTTCAGTCCAGCCGCATGGCGATGCCGGCATCGGCCATGTGCTGTTTCGCCTGCCTGATCGTAAAGGTCCCGAAATGAAAAATCGAGGCCGCCAGCACCGCCGTGGCGTGGCCGTCACGCACGCCCTCGACGAGATGATCGAGCGCCCCGACACCGCCCGAAGCGATTACCGGAACCGTCACTGCGTCGGCAACGGTGCGCGTCAGCGGCAGGTTGAAACCCTGTTTGGTGCCGTCCCTGTCCATCGAGGTCAGCAGGATCTCGCCGGCGCCCATCGACACAACCTTGCGGGCAAATTCAATCGCATCGATCCCGGTGGGCCGGCGGCCGCCATGGGTGAAGATTTCCCAGCGGCCGGGTTCAACGTCCGGCGAGACCGCCTTGGCGTCGATCGCCACGACAATGCATTGATTGCCGAATTTCGCCGCCGCCTCGCGGACGAATTCCGGATTGTCGACCGCCGCCGTGTTGATGGACACCTTGTCGGCGCCCGCAAGCAGCAATTTGCGGATATCGTCCACGGTGCGCACGCCGCCGCCGACGGTGAGCGGCATGAAACATTGCTCGGCGGTCCGCGCCACCACATCGTAAATGGTATCGCGGTTTTCGGAGGAGGCCGTGATGTCAAGAAAGCAGAGTTCGTCGGCACCGGCCTCGTCATATTTGCGGGCCGCCTCGACGGGATCGCCAGCATCGACGAGATCGACGAAATTGATGCCCTTGACCACCCGGCCGTCCTTGACGTCGAGGCAGGGGATGACACGTGCCTTGAGGGTCATTGCCGCTTTCCTTCCGCTTCGCGCAGCAGCGCCAGCGCCTCGGCCGGATCGATGCGACCGTCATAAAGGGCACGCCCGGAGATCGCACCCTCCAGTCGGCCGGCGTCGGGCATGGTCATGCGCACGATGTCGGCCATGGACGCAAGGCCGCCCGAGGCGATGACCGGAATACTGACCGCATCGGCCAGCGCCAGTGTCGATTCCCAGTTGATGCCCGAGAGCACACCGTCGCGATCGATATCGGTATAGATGATGGCGGCAACGCCGGCGCCCTCGAATTGCCGGGCGAGGTCGAGAGCGCCGAGATCCGAGGCCTCGGCCCAGCCCTCCACGGCAACCCGGCCGCCCCGGGCATCGATGCCCACGGCGATCCGGCCCGGAAAGCGGCGGCAGGCAAGGCGCACGAGATCGGGATCGCGCACCGCCACGGTGCCCAAGATGACCCGCGCCAGGCCTTTTTCGAGCCAGGATTCGATATCCGCCAGCGTGCGGATGCCGCCGCCAAGCTGTACCGGACTGGAGGTTGCGCCGAGGATCGCCTCAACCGCGTCCCCATTGACGCTCTGGCCGGCGAAGGCGCCGTTGAGGTCAACCACATGCAGCCAGGAAAAGCCCTGTTCCTCAAAGGCCCGGGCCTGCGCCGCGGGATCGGTGTTGTAGACGGTGGCGTCGTCCATATCGCCCAGCTTAAGCCGGACGCACTGGCCGTCCTTCAGATCGATCGCCGGAAACAGCTTCATGGGTTCCATCTCAGAAAATTGGCGATCAGGGCAAGGCCGAGGGCCTGGCTCTTTTCCGGGTGAAACTGGGTGCCGGCCCGGTTATCGCGCGCCACGGCGGCGGTGACCGGCCCGCCATAATCGGTCTCGGCCACGATATCACCCGGGTTCGCGGCATCGAGGAAATAGGAATGCACGAAATAGGCGTGCAGGCCGTCCGGACCGGTCCGGATGCCGTCAAACAGCGGATGTGGTGTGCGCAGGGAAAGGGTGTTCCAGCCGATCTGCGGTATCTTGAGAGCGGGATCGGCCGGCCGCATCGGCCGCACTTCTCCGGGAACCCAGCCAAACCCCTCGGTGACGGTCTTTTCCAAGCCCCGGGTGGCCATCAGCTGCATGCCCACGCAGATGCCGAGAAACGGCCGCGCTCTTTCGTCGACAGCCCGGCGAAGCGCTTCGTCCATGCCGTCGATGGCAGCAAGGCCGGCACGGCAGTCAGCGAAGGCGCCGACGCCCGGCAGCACGACGCGGTCGGCGCCGGATACCGCTTCGGGCGCCGCCGTCACATCGATCCGCGCGGTCACGCCGGCTTCCCGGGCGGCCCGCTCAAAGGCCTTGGCGGCCGAGCGCAGATTGCCGGACCCGTAATCAATGATGGCAACATGCATTGTCTTCAGTGTCTTTCGCTTAAATCCAGCAGCCCGAGTGCCGGTCCGGATTCCGCCGGCAGCGTGCGCGACGGTTTCAGAGCGGCTCTCTTTTCGCCATGCCCGCCGGCAGGGCGCGATGCGATCTGTTCGCCTCTGTCCCCGGCATAGTATATTTCCTCCGCCGTCGCTGCATTCTGCGCTTCGATGACGGCCCGCATATGCCAGCCCTGCCGCTCTTTCTTCACGATCCGCATGCCATTGCCCTCCAGCGCGACGAACCATGCCAGGATCAGCAACGCCAGGCCGGTGACGGATGCCCATTGCGGCCAGGCCTCGGCCACCGCCACCAGTCCCACCAGCACTAGAAACAGGACCGCAGCGGCAAACCACAGGCGGTGCCAGAAAAGCCAGATCACGTGAAAAAACAGGGCGAGCCATGAGAAACCGTCGCGGATGAAGACGGCCCTTTCGTCCCTGTCGTCACCGTCCGGCGGTGTCAGAACGACAAAACTGGCCATGCGCTAACCCAGCGTTCCCTTGGTGGACGGGATGCTTCCCGCCTGGCGCGGGTCGATTTCAGTCGCCATGCGCAGCGCCCGCGCCACGGATTTGAAGCAGGTTTCGGCGATGTGGTGGCCGTTGGCGCCATAATGGTTGGTCACATGCAGCGTAATGCCGGCATTGTGGGCGAGGGCCTGGAAGAATTCGCGGCACAATTCACTGTCGAATGTGCCGATCTTGGCCGACGGAAAGGCGACGTTCCACACCAGATAGGGCCGGCCCGACACGTCGATGGCGGCGCGGGTCAGGGTTTCGTCCATGGCAAGGTCAAGCGACGCGTAGCGGGCAATGCCGCGGCGGTCCCCGAGCGCCTGCGACAGCGCCAGGCCGATGGCGATGCCGGTATCCTCCACCGTGTGGTGGTCATCGATGTGCAGGTCGCCCTTGGCAGTAATCTCCATGTCGATCAGCGAATGGCGGGACAATTGCTCCAGCATGTGGTCGAAAAAGCCGATACCGGTGTTGATTGCCGACGTTCCGCTGCCGTCAATTGCCACCTTGACCGTGATTTTGGTTTCGCTGGTCTCACGCGTAATCTCGCCCGTGCGATCCTGCCGATCCTGAGCCATTCGACACTCCATGGATTGCTTACGGCGGCTGCATATCAGGGCTGCAGCAAAATATCCAGAACGACACCGGTGCACGACAATTTTGAGCAAACGATTTGCAAACCGGCCCGCCGGCCTTACATAGGGACTCCGAATCCTCCCCGTATTGGCGATTTTGGACTATTCTTCCCGCGTCCGAGGTCAAAGCCAAAGGACAGACACAATGAGCGAACACGATCCCTATGGCGCGATGCACGCGACCACGATCATCACCGTCCGCAAGGGCGATCAGGTGGTGATGGCCGGCGATGGCCAGGTCAGCATCGGGCAGACGGTGATGAAGGGCAATGCGCGCAAGGTGCGCCGCCTCGGATCGTCGAAGACCGGCGGCGGCGATGTTATTGCCGGATTTGCCGGCGCGACGGCGGATGCCTTCACGTTGCTCGAGCGACTGGAGACCAAGCTTGAGCAGTATCCCGGCCAGCTCATGCGGGCCAGCGTCGAGCTTGCCAAGGATTGGCGTACCGACCGCTATCTGCGCCGGCTAGAGGCGATGATGCTCGTCGCCGATGCACAAATTACCCTGGCGCTGACCGGAACCGGCGATGTGCTTGAACCCGAACACGGCACCATGGCCATCGGTTCGGGGGGCAATTATGCCTATGCGGCCGCACGGGCGCTGATGGACGGCGATCTGAGCGCCGAAGAAATCGCCCGGCGGGCCATGGAGATCGCCAGCGATATCTGCGTCTACACCAATGCCAACATCATCGTCGAAACGATGGAAAGTTCCGCGGCGTGAACCTGACCGAACAACATCTCGATACGGCGGTCTCCCGCGACATCATCGATGCTGATCAGCGGGCGGCCCTGCTGGCGCTGGCCGCGGGCGACGCTTTGCGCACCGCGCCGGAGGAGGAACATTTTCGCTTCATTTCCGGTTTCAACGATATTTTTCTGGCGATCGGCGTGGCACTGTTCATTGCCGCCGCAATGATGGCCGCCAATCTCTTCGGCTTTCGGGCGGTCAGCCTGGCGGTTGCTGCAGCCGCAATGTGGCTGGTCTCGGAAGTGCTGACGGCGCGGCTACGCAGGGCAATCCCCAGCATGCTGGCGGCAAGCGCCTTTGTCGGCTTTGCGGTCTGGGCATGCACCACCGTTTCCTCTGACTTCACGGCCACCGCCAGCGTAGACATGAAGAGAGCCGTTACGTTCTATACGATGGCGATTGCCGGCAGCGTCTGGGCGCTGGTCTATTTTCTGCGTTTCCGCCTGCCATTTTCGCTGCTTCTCCTGGGCGGCGCAGCCATTTGTCTCGGCTTTCTATTGGTGTTCAGCCTGTTTGCCGGCCTTTCGTCGCTGAGCGATCCATTTGCTGTCGAGGCTCTGTCTGCACCCTATGCGCTGGCGAGCGGCCTGCTGATCTTTGCGATCGCCATCTGGTTCGACCGGAACGATCCCGAACGAACGTCGCGGCGTGCCGATTACGGCTTCTGGCTGCACCTGCTGGCGGCGCCGCTGATCGTGCATGCCATGATGTATCTGGTCACCGGCCTGAGCTTCGGTGGACTGCAGAGCGGCGCAACAGCCGGATCGGCCTTGCTGGTGGTCGCGCTTTTCGCCGGTCTGGCCGTCATTGCACTGATCATCAACCGGCGGGCGATCCTCGTTGCCGCGCTGACCTATCTGGGCGGCGCGCTGTGGTATCTGATGTCCCAGTCGGAACGAACAGCAAACAATGCCGAACTTTTGTCGGTTCTGCTGATTTCGATCTTCGTGATCGGTCTTGGCGTCGGATGGCATTTCATCCGCCGCGTCCTCATTCAGGTCCCGCCGCTCGACCGGCTGGACAATGCACTCTTTTCGAAACAGGCCTGACCCTCATGACAAGCTATTCTCCACGCGAGATCGTGTCCGAACTCGATCGTTACATCATCGGCCAGAAGGATGCCAAGCGGGCCGTCGCCATTGCCCTGCGCAACCGCTGGCGCCGCCAGCAGCTCGAGGGCGATCTGCGCGACGAGGTAATGCCGAAGAATATCCTGATGATCGGGCCGACCGGTGTCGGCAAAACCGAAATATCGCGGCGGCTCGCCAAGCTGGCCGGAGCGCCATTCATCAAGGTGGAAGCCACGAAATTCACCGAGGTCGGCTATGTCGGCCGCGATGTCGAACAGATCGTCCGCGACCTGGTCGAGATCGGGATCGGTCTCGTCAAGGAAAACAAGCGCGAGGACGTCAAGGCCAAGGCCCATCTGAATGCCGAGGAGCGGGTGCTGGACGCGCTGGTCGGCTCGACCGCCTCGCCGGCGACCCGCGAATCGTTCCGAAAGAAGCTGCGCGACGGGCTGCTCGACGACAAGGAGATCGAGATCGAGGTTTCCGACACCGGCTCGGGCCTGCCCAATTTCGAGATCCCCGGCATGCCGGGCGCCAATATCGGCGTGCTGAACCTATCCGACATGCTGGGCAAGGCCATGGGCCAGTCGTCGAAAAAGATCCGGACCACGGTCAAGGAATCCTATGCGCAATTGATCAATGACGAATCGGAAAAGCTTCTCGATCAGGACCAGATCAACCAGGAAGCGATGACCATGGTCCAGAATGACGGGATCGTGTTTCTCGACGAGATCGACAAGATCGCGGCGCGCGATGGCGGCATGGGCGCCGGCGTGTCCCGCGAGGGCGTGCAGCGCGACCTGCTGCCGTTGGTCGAAGGCACGACCGTTGCGACAAAATACGGACCCATCAAAACCGACCATATCCTGTTCATTGCATCGGGCGCGTTTCATGTCGCCAAACCGTCCGACCTGCTGCCGGAACTGCAGGGACGGCTGCCGATCCGGGTCGAGCTGCGCGCCCTGACGAAGGACGATTTCAGGCGCATATTGACGGAGACCGAAGTGAGCCTCATCAAGCAATATGTCGCCCTGATGGCCACCGAGGAGGTGACGCTGAGCTATACGGAGGACGCCATCGACGCCCTCGCCGATGTGGCGGTGGAGCTCAATGGCAGTGTCGAGAATATCGGCGCCCGGCGGCTGCAGACCGTGATGGAGCGGGTGCTCGACGAAATCTCCTTCGAAGCGCCCGACAAATCCGGAACCGAATTCGTGGTCGATGCGGAGTATGTGCGCAAACATGTGGGCGACCTCGCCAAGGATGCCGATCTGTCCCGCTACATTCTGTGACTTTTGGGCATCGGTAAGCGCAAGAAGCGCTTAACCCTGCGCCGAGGTGGCGCACAAGATGCTCGACTTTTTGGGCAGAAAAACTAGAGTTCCGCGGAATTGACGCCGGAAAACCGGTCTCCACGGGGGTGCGAAAGATGGTTCGCCGCCATCTGATCAACATGTTTTGCGCATCGATGTGCCTTGTGCTCCTTGCCGTTCCGGCGGCGAGTGCGTCGCTGATCGCCGTGCCCGAGGGCAACCGCAACGCCGAGCAGCCCAGTGTCCCCGGTGCATCGGTCAAGCGAACCAGGCAGACCAAATCGAGTTTCGACCGCAAATATGAAAAAATCCATGCCCTGCTGAAGCGCGACACGAAACTTCGCGCCAAGATAACCGAGGTCGCGGACGTATACGACATCGACCCGCTGCATATTGCTGGGGCGCTGGTCGGCGAGCACACCTATAATGTTGATGCCTATGACCGGCTTCAGTCCTATTATATCAAGGCGCTTGCCTATGCGACGGGCGGCATCGATTTCGATTATGACGGGGAAGACGTCGACGATTTCATCCAGCGCAGTGAGTTCGACGAATGCATGACGCTCGCCGGGTCGTTCGCATTGTGGACATGCCGGGAAATGGTCTGGAACAAGACGTTCCGGGGTAGACAGGTCGGCGACAAGACCTATCCCGACGATCGGTTCAGCGCGGTTTTCTTCCAGCCGTTCTATGCCGGTCAGACCTTCGGCCTCGGTCAGCTCAACCCGCTGACCGCGCTCAAGCACACCGATGAAGTCAACCGAATTTCGGGGCACAGGAAACTGTCGCACCGCAAGGGCGAAGAGGTTTACAAGGCGATCATGAACCCGGACATCACATTGGCCTATGTCGCCGCGGCGCTGCGTCATTCCATCGATGTCTATGGCGAAATCGCCGGTTTCGACATCTCGTCCAATCCGGGCATTACGGCAACGCTCTACAATGTCGGCAATCCCGACCTGCGGGCACGCACCCTGGCAAACACGAACCGGCAACGCGAGGCCAAGGGCCTGAAACCGCAGCTTCCGCAGGAAAACTATTATGGCTGGCTGGTCAACGACAAGATCGACGATCTGAGGGCTCTGTTCTAGGGATTCGAGGTTCCGAGAATTCAGGGCTTGTCGCGATCGAGCACTGCCTGCAGGTCCTCGATCTGATCGGCGCTGAGATCCGCGATGCCGGCGGCCAGCCGGTTGGCCAGCGCCGTGGCTTCCGGCGACAGGCCGGCAGTGTCGATGGTCACGCGCGGATGGGACAGACCGGCGAGCCGCTGCAGATCTTCCGCGTCATCCCAGATGATATTGAAAAAGCCGATGATCCTCTGCAGGAGTTCCCAACTAGGCTGGCCGCGACGGCCGTGTTCGAGCGCCGACAGATAGGCGGCCGAAACGCCGATCGCACCGGCCATCTGCCGCTGCGTGATGCCGCGCTCGGCCCGCATGCGCCGGATCGCCTGTCCGAACGGCGTCATCGCTTCGGCTTCCGAAGACGGATATAGAGCGCCCCGTCTCCGCCATGACCGCGCGCAGCCGGCTTGAAGCCCGATGCGATGTCGGCAAGTTCCGGACCGCGCAGCCAGAGCGGAACGGCGCGGCGCAGAGCACCATCGGAGCCCGAGGACGCGCCCTTTCCGGTGATCACCAGCACGTGGCGCAGGCCCTTTTGCCGGGCCCGGACAAGGAAGCCATGCAGCAGCCCGAAAGCCTGGCGTTGGGTCAGGCCGTGAAGATCGAGGCTGGCCTCGAGCGGCAATCGGCCGCGCGCCAGTTTGCGATAGACGGACCCGTCAATCGGGTTGACAGCCGGCCCCGGAACGGACGGGCGATGTTTTTGCCGGTCACCCGGGAGCGCAGGCGTGCCCGTTGTATTCGATGCCCGGACGGTTCTTTTGACTGGCGGCTCGGCCGGCGCATTTGCGTCGGCCGCCAGAAGATCCTCCATGCGCCCCGGCAACGCATCGACCGTTCGGGCAACCTGGCCCCACAGGATCCTGTCCTCCGTGCTGAGCTGCTTGCCTTTGCGGGTCACCGGGCAAGCCTCCGGGCGGCCGCTTTCGGCAGCAGCGCGTAGAACACGGCCGGATGTTTGACCGAACCGGCGAGTTCCCCGGCATGGTGGCCGGAGCCTGTGAAAATGTCGCCGCGGGCGGCACCGAGGATGGCTGAACCGGTGTCCTGTGCCAGCATCAACCGCCGGAACGGTCCACCGGACAGATGGGTCAGCGCCTCGGCGTGGATGAAGAAGGGCGTGGCATAGGTATGGATGAAGCGATCGACGGCCAGCGACCGGCCGGCGATCAGCGGCACCTTGGCAGCGGCCACAGGACCCCTGTCGGCATCATCCACCGGCGCTTCGCGAAAGAAGATATAGGAACGGTTCTGCCACAGAAGATCGTCGGCCCGATCAGGATTGTCCGCCAGCCATTGTCTCAGGCTCTGCATCGTCACCCCGTCCCGGTGCTGTTCCCCCCGATCGATCAGCACGCGGCCTATGGCAGTAAACGGGTGACCGGTCTTGGCAACGTAGGTCACACGGCGCATCGCGCCGTCCTCAAAACGAAGCCGCGCCGATCCTTGGATATGCATGAAGAAGACATCGACCTTGCTCGCCGCCCAGGCGATTTCCAGACCGCGACCGTCCAGGAAGCCCTGGTCGATGGCGCGGCGGTCGGGATATTCTTCAATACCGTACGCCGTGCGGCGGCCGAAGGCGAAGGACGGATCGAGGCCCGCCGGCCTGTTGTCGTCGTCGAGCGCGATCAGATCATCAGGCCGGCCATGGATCGGATGGCGGTAGCGCGCGGACCGGGTCGAGGATACCTGCAATTCGGGCTCGTAATAGGCCGTCACAAAACCCGCCCTATCGCCGTCGCAATCGATGCGGCATGGCTGGAAACGGGTTTCGAAAAACCGGCGCGCCTTTTGCGCGGTCCACTGGACCGGCGCCAGGGCCGCGGAGAAGACCGGTGCGAGGTCTTCGACGGAAAGACCCAGGGATCCGGTCTTGTAGGGTTTCAGCTCCGTAACGTGACGGGCGCAGTCTCGCAAGCCGTCCATGACCGGTGTCGGATCGTCGGACGCCCAGCCCGGCAGGTGATCGAAAGAAACCGGGGCGAGCGACAGGGCCATTGGAGCGGTCAGTCTTCCGATTCGGTCGCGATCAGTTTCCAGTTGGGATCGCGGGACTTCGTGTCGCGGGCGAAGGTCCACACATCATTGACCTCGCCGACACTTTCCGGATCGCCCTCCACCACCTCGCCGCCCTTGTCATAGGTGGCGGTGATCAGCTGGCTGACGATGCGCAGGGTGATATGCGCTTCCGAGCCCTTCATTTCGGCCTGCACGATATCGGCCTTGTCGATGCCGACAAAGGTGGATTTGACGCTTTCGGATTTCTGCTCCCGCTCCTTGATGACCGACAGGAAGCCGTCATAGACCTCCTTGGACAGAAGCGACTTGAGGGTCTTGCGATCGCCTTCGGCAAAGGCCGTGACGATCATCTCATAGGCCGTTTTGGCGCCAGTGACGAAGTCCTCCGGGTCGAAATCGGTATCGGCTGAGGCGATCGCGCGAAGACCGTCATTCAATTCGGTACCGGCCTCGCAATAGGCGTCGATGGCGGCAAATGTGTCGTCGGCCGGCTGGTCGCCGTCCCGGCGCGGCAGGGTAATGACCTTGCCATCATCATTGTCACCGGGAGCCTGCTCGCTTTCGCGGGCACTGTAGGGGTCGAATGGCGGTCGTTCATTGCCTGTCCTGCGGCCAAGCACATTGCGCAGCTGCAGGAAAATAATGACGGCAGCCACGAAGAAAAAGACCGTTACAAAATCAAAGGAACCCATGCGTCCGATACCGGTAAGACTGAAAAGACAGAGGTCACAACCTCTTGCCTATTCATATAGTCCGTTGCCGTTCATCATTCAAATCCAGAATTCAGGTAACCTTAAGACTTGCAAGGCCGGTTACCCGGACTCACAAGATGTGGCCGAAACCCTATATGAGGTGTATTGAACAGGCAGCCGGGCGCTGCGATACCGCGCTTGGGCCGGAGGATTCCCAGAACATGCCGTTTTCCATCATCCCGTTTCTGTTGCTGATCGTCCCGCTGGCGGAAATCGGGGCCTTTATCGTCATCGGCCGCGAGATCGGCGTGTTGTGGACCCTTGCGATGGTGTTCGTGACGGCGGTCGTCGGATCGATCCTGCTGCGCGTCCAGGGGTTCGGATTGCTGGCGCGGATCCAGGCCGAAACCCAGGCCGGGCGCGTTCCCGGCCGCGAACTCGTTCACGGCGTGATGATCCTGATCGCCGGCGTGCTGCTGCTGACGCCCGGCTTCATCACCGATGCAATCGGCTTTCTGCTCTTCATCCCTTTTGTGCGGGATGCCGGATGGGCGATGTTGAAAAACAGGATATCGGTCGTATCGGCTGGACGGTTCAGCCGCGGCGGCGACTTCCGGCCTCGCGATGACGCGCCGCCCTCGCCGACCCTCGATCTCGATGAGGATGACTTCAAGCGCGACCCCGATTCCGGCTCGCCCTGGAACAGGAAATAGCCGTGCCGGCGCGATATTCGAAGCCGCATTGTTTTTGGTTGTAAGCCTGGGGACGAAATGGTAGCCAGTGCCCGGAAAACGGCCGGTTCCGGTCGAAAGCGCACCATTTGAGGACAGATTGATGGCCAACAAGCCCAGCCCAGAACAAGCAACAAAAACACCGGCAGCCGGCGGCAAGGAAACGGGCAACGGCGCGGCGCCGACGCTCAATATCCTGGCCCAATATGTCAAGGACCTGTCCTTCGAAAATCCGAATGCGCCGCAGTCGCTGACCAACCGCGAAAAGGGACCGGCGATCAATATCAATGTCAACGTCAATGCCAATCCGCTGTCGGAAACCGACTATGATGTGGTGCTGTCGCTCAATGCAGAAGCCAAGGATGGCGACAAGATCGTGTTCAATGTCGAGCTGGTCTATGGCGGCGTCTTCCGCGTCCAGGGATTTCCGCAGGAGCATATGCTGCCGCTGCTGTTCATCGAATGCCCGCGGCTGCTGTTTCCGTTCGCCCGCCAGATCATCAGCGATGCCTCGCGCAATGGCGGCTTTCCGCCGCTGATGATCGACCCGATCGATTTCGCGCAGATGTTCGCCCAGCGCATGGCCGAGGAAAAGGCCAAAGGCAAGGTCGAGGCCCCGTCGATCACCAATTAGGGCGAAGGGCGTATCTTAGAGCCCATTCGGGAATTAACCGGAATAGGTCTTCCAGATCGCATTGTCGCCAAGGCCCTCCACCAGCTTTGCGTGGGCCTTCTTTTCAGCAGCGCTTAGCCTTTGCGGCAGGGGTTCGGGCCGCCGGCCGGCCTCAATGATCTCTCCGGTGGCCGTTTGCTGCGAGGAACTGTCATTCGACTGGGTCAGTCCTAGGGCCGCCTGCCGGCCGCCATTCATCTCGATATAGACTTCGGCCAGAAGTTCGGCGTCCAGCAGGGCGCCATGCTTGGTGCGGTGGGTGTTGTCGATGCCGTAGCGCTTGCACAGCGCATCAAGCGAATTGGGACCCATCGGATGGCGACGGCGAGCCAGCGCCAGCGTGTCGACGACCCGGGCCGGATCGACCGACGGCAGTCCGATCCGGGCATATTCGGCATTGATGAAACCAATGTCGAAACCGGCATTGTGGGCGACCAGCATGGCGCCGTCGAACAGCGCCGCCATCTCTTCGACGATCTGTGAAAAGGTCGGCTTGTCCTCCAGAAATTCTTCGGTGATGCCGTGCACGGCCAGGGCCTCGGGATGCACCTTGCGTCCCTGGGGATTGATATAGGTGTGGAAATTGCGCCCCGACGGGAATTTGTTGACTAGTTCGACGCCGCCGATTTCGATGATCCGGTCATGCTGGCTGTCGAGCCCGGTCGACTCCGTATCGAAGATGATTTCACGCATTGTCGGGTTCCTGTGGTGCGGCCTCGCGCAAGAGCTCTTGGACGATCTTATCGATCTGCCGGCGCGTTTGGTCGAACGTTCCGGACGTATCAACAACATAGTCGGCCCGGGCGCGTTTCTGCGCATCGGGCATCTGACGCGAGACAATCGCTTCGAACTTCTCCTCCGTCATGCCGGGACGTTTCATAACTCTTTGTTTTTGCAGCTCTTTACTGCAGGAAACGACAACGATTCTGTCGACGGTCTTCTCACCGCCACTTTCGAACAGGAGCGGGATATCCAGCACGACAAGCCGGTGGCCGGCGCGGCGCTGCCTGTCGACAAAGGCCACACGTTCCTCGGCAACCAGCGGATGAATGATTGCCTCCAGCCGCCGGAACGCCTGTTCGTTATCGACCACCGCCTTGGACAGACGGTTGCGGTCGACGACGCCATCGACCACGGTTCCGGGAAAGGCGGCTTCGATCGCCGGGGCGCCGCGCCCGGCGTAAAGATCATGGACGATGTCGTCTGCGCTGATGACCGGTATGCCATGGTCGGCAAACATCGCACCCGCGGTGGACTTGCCCATGCCGATGGATCCGGTCAGGCCGATAATGATCACGCGTCCCGCTCCAGATCGGCGACGATCAGGGCCCGAAGCGCATCGGTCACCTCCGGGCGCACGCCAAACCATTTCTCGAAACCGGGAACCGCCTGGTGCAGCAGCATGCCCAGCCCGTCGACGGTTTTGAGGCCCTGATCGGCGGCCATTGCCAAAATGGGCGTGATCAGGGGCGTATAGACGATGTCGGTTACAACCGCCTTTTCATGCATGGGCGAAAAGTCGATGGACGGTACGGCCGACCCGCCCATGCCGAGGGCGCTGGTATTCACGAACAGGCCGGCATCCTTCATGACATCCGGCAGGGCGGCAAGCGGATGGGCTGTTATCCGGTTGCCGAAACGGTCGGCAAGGGCCTCAGCCCGCGATACGGTGCGGTTGACCACATGGATCCGGCGAAAGCCCCGGTCCCTGAGCGTCATCAGGATCGCACGGCTGGCGCCGCCGGCGCCCAGCACCACCGCCACCTCCTGCTTGGACCAGCCCGGTGCCAGCGAATCGAGATTGGCGGCGAAGCCATAGCCGTCGGTATTGGTGGCCGCCAGCACGCCGTCCTCGCGCCACAAGGTGTTTGCTGCGGCAAGCTCGCTGGCGATGTCATCGGGTCGCTGGGAAAACCGGAATGCCGCTTCCTTGTGCGGAATGGTGACATTGCCGCCGACAAATTCCGACTGCCCCGATGCCAGCGCCTCGATGAATGTCTGAATATCGTCCGGTGCCACATCGACCGCCTCATAGGAGCCGGCGAGGCCGTGTAATTGCAGCCAGTGACGATGGATCAGCGGCGACCGCGAATGACCGACCGGGTGGCCGATGACGAAGGCCCGGGCCGGATCAGCCATCGATCGCCTCCAGACGCCTGAGTTCAGCCAGCAGCGCCAACAGGGGCAAGCCGATAATGGTGAAATAGTCACCCTCGATGGACTGAAACAGTTGCACGCCCGGCCCCTCGAGCTGGTAGGCACCGACGCTCTGCAGCGCCTTTTCGCCGACTTTCGAAAGATAGCGGCCAATAAAACCGGGGTCGAGCCGGCGCATCGTCAGATCGGCCGCCTCGACATGCCGCCACATTGTCTGGCCATTGCGCACCAGAACGACCGCGCTGTTGAGCTGATGCGTTCTGCCGGAAAGTTGCAGCAGGTGTTTCCTCGCCGCTGCCATATCGGCCGGCTTGTGCAGCATTTCGTCGCCGAGCGACAGCGTTTGGTCGGCACCGATGACCAGCGCATCCGGTCGCCGCCCGCTGACCGCCATGGCCTTCGCTTCGGCGAGGACAAGGGCGATGTCCTGCGGACCGACATCGCCGGCAATCAGCGGCGCCTCCGCCGCGCGCTCATCGATCTCAGCGGCCTCGACCGAGAAGGACAGGCCGGCATTTTCAAGCAACGCCCGGCGAAACGGGCTGGACGATGCGAGGACAAGGGTCACGGGCATGGCTTTGATGACTCCGACTACCGGTGCTTGACGCCCAGTGCGAGGATCGCCGCGGCGGTCTCCTCGATCGAACGGCGGCTGACATCAATGGTCGGCCAGCCATTTCGCACACACAGATTGCGGGCATATTTCAGTTCCTCGGCAATCGCAACACGGTCGATGTAATCTTCACCGGTAAAGCCCTGGGTCGAGCCGAGCACGCGGTTACGGCGGACCTGGGAGATCCGGTCGACGGTTGCCACCAGCCCGACGATCAGCGGATGGTCGGCCGTGGCGAGCACTGGCGGCAGAGGCACGTTGTAGACGATCGGTATGTTGGCCGTCTTGTAGCCGCGATTGGCAAGGTAAATGCTGGTCGGCGTCTTGGATGTGCGGCTGATGCCAACAAGAATGATGTCGGCGTCCTCAATGTCGCCTGGAAGCTGGCCGTCATCATGTTCCATGGTGAAGTTGAGCGCTTCCATGCGGCGGAAATATTCGGCATTCAGCGTGTGCTGGGCGCCGACACGGTGTCTTGACGGTGTTCCGAGATAGGACTGAAAGAGCGCAAGCACCGGATCGAGCACCGAGACGCTTGGAATGTTCATCTCGCGGCAGCGTTCCCTGATCCTTTCCGAAATCTCCGGATCGACGACGGTGAACAGGACGATCCCCGGCGCGCCATCGATGGTGTCGAGCACCGGTTCGAGCTGTTTCTGGGTGCGGATCAGCGGATAGACATGTTCCAGTGCGCGTGTTCCGGTGAACTGCGCCGCCGCTGCCCGGCCGACGGTGATCAGCGTTTCGCCGGTCGAATCAGAGATCATGTGAAGGTGGAAATAGTTTTTCGGTCGATCCACATGATTCTCCGGCGGCTGTTGATAAGGCCGGCATTATGCAGGCCGGTAAAAGGGCAGCCTGTCAAGTGCTGAACAAGGGCCGGATTTGTCCACATGACGGGCGGCGGGGAGACGGTTCGACCTGTCTTGTGGACAGCAATTTGCCAACAGGTCCTGCGATGTTAACCAATCATTATCCATTTTTACGGCGCTCCTGTACGGCGTTCAAATATCCGTTTTTGAACCGGGAATCCGTTTCATCCCCGATATCCACCGATGAGACCTGCCCCGGCTGCGCGCCGATGCCGCGGCAAAAAGAGGGTGAAGAACCATTGGAAAAGGTTTAATCCCTGAAACCCACCGACTCTTAGAATCAAAAGACTCTTAATCCGTCTTTTATGTTTTATTGGAGGAAGGGAGAACCTGTGGTTCAAACCCGCAAAGTGCTTGATGTCTTGGATGGCGAAACGGTCTTTCCACCGCCAGTGTGGCTGATGCGCCAGGCGGGCCGATATCTGCCCGAATATCGCAGGACACGAAAGGCAGCCGGCAGTTTTCTGGACCTGTGTTACACGCCTGATCTGGCCGTGGAGGTGACACTGCAGCCCATCCGCCGGTTTGGCTTTGATGCGGCCATTCTGTTTTCCGACATTCTGGTTGTTCCCGATGCGCTCGACCGCGATGTCCGGTTCGAGGAGGGACGTGGTCCGCTCATGAAGCCGATCGACGCAGCCGGCATTGCCATGCTGGACGGCAGCAATCTACTGAACCATCTGGCACCCGTACTGGAGACGGTGAAGCGGTTGCGGGCAGGGCTGCCGGATGAAACCGCCCTTCTCGGCTTTTGCGGTGCGCCCTGGACGGTTGCGACCTATATGATCGCCGGCCACGGAACGCCGGACCAGGCGCCGGCCCGGCTGTTCGCCTATCGCGAGCCGGCCGCCTTCGACATGTTGCTGGACCTGCTGGCGGACCTGTCGGCCGAATATCTGTGCGCACAGATCGAGGCGGGCGCGGATGCGGTGCAGATTTTCGATTCCTGGGCGGGTGTGCTTGGGAAAAGCGAGTTCCAACGGTTCTGTGTCGGTCCGACACGGAAAATCATTGCCGCCGTCAGATCGAAACATCCGCAGGCCCGCATTATTGCATTTGCCAAGGGCGCAGGTCCGCTCCTGACGGATTACCGGCGGGAGACCGGCGCAACGGCAATCGGGCTGGACTGGACGGTTCCGCTCTCCTTTGCACGGGAACTGCAGGCTGGTGGCCCGGTCCAGGGCAATCTCGATCCGATGCGTGTCGTCGCCGGCGGCAAGGCGCTTGACGAGGGTGTCGATGCGATTGTCGAGGCGCTTGGAAACGGCCCGTTGATCTTCAATCTGGGGCACGGCATCACGCCGCAGGCGGACCCCGATCATGTGACACGGCTGGTGCAGCGGCTGCGATCGCTTTGACGGGAACCGGATTTCGCGTGGGAGCCACGACATGACGGATGATGCGAGACAGACCGATACCAGGATTGGCGGCAAGGCCGCGGCAAGGGCCCGCATGGCGCTTCTGGCGATGTGTGTGGCTGTCGGCGCGCTGATGGTCTGGAACCCGCCAGGGCTCTATGAATGGCTGAAGGCGGTGCATGTCATTGCGGTCATATCGTGGATGGCCGGGATGCTCTATCTGCCGCGGCTGTTCGTCTATCACAGCGACAGCACGGTCGGGTCGGAGCAGTCGGAAACCTTCAAGGTGATGGAAGCGCGGCTCTACAAGGTCATCATCACGCCGGCGATGATGATTGCCTGGATCGTCGGTCTGTGGCTCGCCCATGTGGGTTTCGGTTTTTCCGGCATCTGGCTGTGGCTGAAGATCGCGGCGGTTCTGGCATTGTCAGCGGTGCATGGCTATTTCGGCCGGTCGCTGCGGCGGTTTGCAGCCGATCATCGCGACAAAACGGCACGGCACTGGCGCATGGTCAACGAGATTCCGACCGTGTTGATGGTGTTCATCGTGGTCATGGTCATTGTCAAGCCGTTTTGAAGGACCTGATCCAAACAAGCCTTGACCCTGGAGTTACTAGGAATCTCGACTTAGCCATATCAGCTAACTACATTGCCCCTATGCAGTTCACCGTTCATAGAGCCAAGAGTCAGCTCTCCAAGCTGATCAATGCCGCCCTGCAGGGCGAAGAGGTTATCATCGCCAAGGGTAATACGCCTGTGGTTCGCCTCGTCCCTATCCCGCAGGGCAAATTCAAAATGGGCGTTCTGGCAAATCAGGTGCAAACTTGGCCCGATTTCTTCGAACCGATGAGCGAGGAAGAGCTTGCTTCCTGGGAAGATCGCTAGTTCTTGACGGAATTCAGGCTCCCCCGATTGTCAACGGAATCTGAAATCCCTGCTGGCTGGATTCTTGCATCTGCGATTCAAACACGGTAACGGTGCCGTTTTGAGGCTTGCCGTTTCGTGCAGAATATGCGACAGGCTTGGCACCGGATGCTTTTTTCGGTGTTTCACGTGAATCGCCGGATTTTCCTTTCCCCTCCCCTTGCGTGCGGTGACGGCTGACAATTGCCGACAATTTTCCGCAATCAAATAATCCCATCTCTTCACAACTCGCTCTAGACAAGATTCTGGAAGTCACATGCAGGAAATGAAGCTTCAAGAGCTCAAGAACAAGACGCCGACGGAACTGCTCGAATTTGCCGACAATCTCGAAGTTGAAGGCGCCAGCACCATGCGCAAGCAGGAGCTGATGTTCGCGATTCTGAAAAAGCTCGCGGCGCAGGATATCGAGATTATCGGCGAAGGCGTGGTTGAAATATTGCAGGACGGATTCGGTTTTCTGCGCTCGGCCAATGCCAATTATCTTCCCGGACCCGACGACATCTATATTTCACCGTCGCAGATCCGCCGGTTTTCGCTGAAGACCGGGGATACGGTGGAAGGGCCGATTCGCGGTCCGAAAGACGGCGAGCGCTATTTCGCGCTGCTCAAGGTCAATACGATCAATTTCGACGATCCGGAGAAAATCCGCCACAAGACCCATTTCGACAATCTGACGCCGCTCTATCCCGATGAGCGCTTCAAGATGGAATTCGACGATCCAACATCGAAGGATCTGTCGGCCCGGGTGATCGATCTCGTCGCGCCGCTCGGCAAGGGCCAGCGCGGCCTCATTGTGGCGCCGCCCAGGACCGGTAAAACCGTGCTGCTGCAGAATATCGCCCATTCGGTGACCGCCAATCATCCCGAATGTTATCTGATCGTGCTGCTGATCGACGAGCGGCCGGAGGAAGTCACCGACATGCAGCGCTCGGTGAATGGCGAGGTGGTTTCCTCGACCTTCGACGAGCCGGCATCCCGGCACGTCCAGGTCGCCGAAATGGTTATCGAAAAAGCCAAGCGGCTGGTGGAACATGGCCGCGACGTGGTGATCCTGCTCGATTCGATCACGCGGCTTGGCCGGGCCTACAATACGGTCGTGCCATCGTCGGGCAAGGTGCTGACCGGCGGTGTCGACGCCAATGCCCTGCAGCGTCCGAAACGGTTCTTCGGTGCGGCCCGCAATATCGAGGAGGGCGGGTCGCTGACGATCATCGCGACCGCACTGATCGACACGGGCAGCCGGATGGACGAGGTGATCTTCGAGGAATTCAAGGGCACCGGCACCTCGGAAATCGTGCTCGACCGCAAGGTCGCCGACAAGCGCATCTATCCGTCCATGGATATTTTGAAATCCGGCACGCGCAAGGAAGACCTGCTGATCCCGCGCCAGGACCTGCAGAAGATATTCGTGCTGCGGCGCATCCTGGCGCCGATGGGAACCACCGATGCGATCGAGTTCCTGATCGACAAGCTGAAACAGACGAAAGACAATGCCGAGTTCTTCGATTCGATGAACACCTAATCGGGCTGGAGTGCCGCGCGCAATTGGTCCGCATCGTTGATCGGCGGCAGGCAGACCGGGCCGTGGCACAAAAGCGCCGTGGCCGGTGCTTGTTTTCCGGATTCGGGATTGGCGTCCGATATGGGGCTGCTGATCACAGATTGAGCGGCCGCAAGATCGGTGACAATCAGATCGATGCGTGACGGATCGGGCAACGATCTGACCACGTCGAGCATGTCCTTAGCCGGATTCACCAGCACCAGTTTCCTGGGTGCCTGAACGGTTCCGATGGCATTGACCGCGCCGCTTGCGGCCATCGGCATGCCCTTGACCCGGCCCCAGAGCGCCGCGGCCATGGTGTTGGCGCGAGCGGTCAGTTCGACATCGTCGGACAGCAGGGCGAGATGGGTGAGGCTTTCGAGAATCGAAGCGTTGGCCGACGGGGCGGCATCATCATGCTCGTGGCGGGTCCGCAGCAGAACATCGCGGCTGTCGTCGGCGGTGTAGTAATAGCTGCCCGTATCGTCGCGATAATGGGTATCCAGCACCGTGAGCCACTGCCGCGCCTGGTCAAGATAGCGCCGATCCATGCCGGACGGATGGAGCGACAGGGCAGCGCCGATCATGGCGCCGTAATCGGAAGCGAGCGCCGGGTAGGTGGCGATGTCGTTGCGCCAGGCATGGGCGAGGCGCCCATCGCGTGACATCGAACGGGTGATAAAGTCGAAGGCATTCGATGCCAATGTGGTCCAGTCGGGACGATTGAAATGCCGTCCGGCCTCGGCCAGGGCGCGAATCATCAGCCCGTTCCAGTCGGCGAGAACCTTGTCGTCGCGCTCCGGCCGGATCCGTCCGTCGCGCGCGCGTAACAGATCATGGCGTGCTGTCTCGAGTTTTTCTTCGATCGATGAATCGTCGCCGGGCGGGTGATCGAGACGGTTGAGAATGTTCTTTCCTTCCCAATTGCCGTTGTCCGAGACGTCATAATGGGAACAGAACACCGATGCGGCATCGCCCAGCAATCGGTCGACCTCATCCTTTTGCCAGATGTAGAACCGCCCCTCCTCCCCTTCGCTGTCGGCATCGAGACTGGATGCGAAGCCGCCGCCATCCAGCAGCATCTCGCGGACCAGCCAGGTGACGGTTTCATCGATTCGGGTTCGAAACAAATCGTCGCCGGTCTCTCCATGGGCCCAGGTCAGGCTGCGAATGAGCTGGGCATTGTCGTAGAGCATCTTTTCAAAATGCGGCACAAGCCAGCCGGCATCGACGGTATAGCGGGCCATGCCGCCGCCGAGGTGATCATAGATGCCGCCATTGATCATCGCCCGCAGCCAGTGCAGGGCCGCGTCACGGGAGTCGGTTGCGCCGGTAAGCCGCCAGTGCCGCCATAGGGTCTCCAGCATGCTGGCATTGGGGAATTTCGGTGCCTGGCCGATACCGCCGTTCTTGCGGTCGATGATCGACAGGATGCCGGTCGCCTGGTCGGCGACAATATTGGCCGGTGGTGCGGATGGTGTGCCGGCATCTGCCAGGGTGCGTTCGAGATGGGCGCGGACGGCGGCGACGTTTTTGGTCACCTTGTCCGGCTCGGCGGCGTAGATATTGGCGATGCTTTTCAACACTGAAATGAAGTTGGGACGCCCGAAGCGCGCCGTCGGCGGAAAATAGGTGCCGCCCCAGAACGGTTCGCCGGCACTGTTGAGAAACATGGTCAGCGGCCAGCCGCCCTGCTCGCCCATTGCATGCAGCGCCGCCATATAGATCTGGTCGATGTCGCTTCGTTCCTCGCGGTCGACCTTGATGTTGACGAACAGCTCATTCATCACCGCGGCGGTTGCCGGGTCCTCGAAGCTTTCATGGGCCATGACATGGCACCAGTGGCAGGCGGCATAGCCGACCGACAGCAGAATCGGCTTGCCCGTGCGGGCGGCCTCCTTTAAGGCACTTTCACCCCAGACCTGCCAGTGTACCGGATTGTCCCGATGCTGTTGGAGATAGGGGCTGGCGGAGTCGCCCAGCACGTTCGACAATTGTGAATCTGACATGGGGATTTGCTGCCGGAATTGTAATTGAAAGGCCTGTGTTACCATATGGAAACCATCTTCGCCTTGTCGAGTGGTGCAGTGCCGGCGGCCGTGGCGATTGTGCGGGTTTCGGGCCCGGCCGTTCGATTCGGACTCGAAACAATTGTGGGCGCGGTGCCCGAACCACGAAAGGCGCGGTTGTGCGATCTGCGCGATGCGGACGGATCGATCATCGACCGGGCTCTGGTGCTGTTCTTTCCAGAACCCCACTCTTTTACCGGCGAGGATTGCGTGGAGTTTCAGCTTCATGGCGGCAGGGCGGTCATTGCGGCGCTGCAGCGCCGGCTGGCATTGCTGGAGGGCTATCGCAGCGCTGAACCCGGGGAGTTCACGCGCCGGGCTTTTGAAAACGGCCGCATGGACCTGACCGCGGTCGAGGGTCTAGCGGACCTTATCTCCGCGCAAACCGAGATGCAGCGGCGGCTTGCGCTGGAGCAGTCGGCAGGTGCCCTGTCTGTGCTTTACGAAGGCTGGCGGGAACAGCTCGTCAGGGCGCGGGCGATGATTGAGGCGGAATTCGATTTTGCCGACGAGGACGATGTGCCCGGCTCCGTTGCTGAAACGGTCTGGAAGGGTCTTGCGGATCTGGCGGGGCAGATCGCCGCGCATCTGGAGCGCAGCCATGCCGGAGAGATCATCCGGGATGGTTTTCGGATCGTGATCCTGGGGGCACCCAATGCCGGCAAATCGAGCCTGCTCAACGCGCTCGCCCGGCGCGATATTGCCATTGTGTCCGACGAAGTCGGCACGACGCGTGATGTTCTGGAACTGCATCTCGATATTGGCGGCTGTCCCGTCACGGTTTTTGACACAGCCGGTTTGCGTGAAGCTGCCGGCGCGGTGGAGCAGGAGGGCATGCGACGGGCGCTTGCGGCGGCCGGGCGCGCGGATCTGATCCTGGTGCTGGAAGACCTGTCCGATCCAAGGCCGATCGATCTGACGTCCCTGGACCGGGATCGCGTCCTGATGGTCGGCACGAAAGTGGATCTGTCGACCCCGGCGGAAACTGATCCGTATGATTGCTGCATCTCGGTTGTCGATCAGACCGGCATGGAATCCCTGATTGGTCTTGTCAGTGCCCGGGTCGAGGACGCGGTCGGGTCGCTCGCCACGGCGCTGCCGACACGGAAGCGGCACCGGGAATATCTCGTAAGGTGCCTCGATCATCTGCGATTGGCGGTGGACGGGACCGACATGGCACTGGAGTTGCGCGCAGAGGAATTGCGGCACGCGGGCGAGATGCTGGGACGGCTGACGGGACGGATCGACGTCGACGATCTGCTGGACGTGATCTTCGGCGAGTTCTGCGTTGGAAAATAGAATACGCCGTGACTCACGTGAAACACCGTGTCCGGCGAAAGACAGAATAGGCCCGGTCGGCAAGGCGGATGTTTCACGTGAAACATGCTTGACAAATGGAGCGGGGATGGCGATCAGGTTCGAAACACACCAAATCGGGCAGGCCGGATATGGATGCGCAGAGCTTTGACGTGATTGTCGTCGGTGGCGGCCACGCGGGATGCGAGGCTGCTGCTGCTGCCGCGCGCCTTGGTGCGCAGACGGCGCTGGTGACGCATCGCCGGGACACGATCGGCGTGATGTCCTGCAATCCGGCGATCGGCGGTCTCGGCAAGGGCCATCTGGTGCGCGAGATCGATGCGCTGGACGGGTTGATGGGCCGCGTCGCCGATGCCGCCGGCATCCAGTTTCGCCTGCTCAATCGCAGCAAGGGACCGGCGGTCCGCGGGCCCCGGACCCAGGCGGACCGGACCCTCTATCGCCAGGCGATGCAGACGGCGATTGACGAAACGGATGGTTTGACGGTCGTCGAAGACGAAGTCGATGATCTGGTAATCATCGGCGGCCGGGTCCGTGGCGTTGTCCTGGCGGACGGAAGGACATTGCGGTGCGGGGCGGTCGTGCTGACGACCGGCACGTTCCTGCGCGGCCTGATCCATATCGGAACCCAAAAGACCGCGGCTGGCCGAATGGGCGAGAAACCCGCCCTCGGCCTTGCGAGAACCCTGTTGAATCAAGGTTTCTCGCTCGGCCGGCTGAAAACCGGCACGCCGGCGCGGCTCGACGGACGGACCATCGACTGGACAGCGGTGGGCCGGCAGTCGGCCGATGCGGATCTGGTGCCCTTTTCCTTTCTGACGGATGCGATCGGCAATCCGCAGGTGGACTGCGGAATCACCCATACAACTCCGGAAACCCACGCGATCATCGACCGCAACCTGCATCTATCGGCGATGTATGCGGGCCAGATCGAAGGAACAGGACCACGCTACTGCCCGTCGATCGAGGACAAGATCGTTCGATTTGCGGACCGGAACCAGCATCAGGTCTTTCTGGAGCCGGAGGGGCTCGACGATCCCACGGTCTATCCGAACGGCATTTCTACATCCCTGCCCGAAGAGGTTCAGAAGCAGTTCATCAAAACCATTCCGGGCCTTGAATCGGCGCGCATCCTGCAGCCGGGATATGCGATCGAATATGATCATATCGACCCGCGGGAGCTGCATGGCAGCCTGGAGACCAAAAGGCTGCCGGGCCTCTACCTTGCCGGCCAGATCAACGGGACGACCGGTTATGAGGAAGCGGGCGCCCAGGGCATGGTCGCCGGTATTAATGCGGCGCGGTCCTGTTCGGGCGCGGATCCGAAACTGTTCAGCCGAACGGATTCTTATATTGGCGTGCTGATCGACGATCTCACCAGCCGGGGTGTTTCGGAGCCCTATCGCATGTTCACGTCCCGGGCCGAGTACCGGCTGACCTTGCGCGCCGACAATGCCGACCTGCGGCTGACGCCCTGGGCGATTGAGGCCGGCCTCGCAAAGGCGCCGCGTGCGACCCGCTTTGCCGCCTGGAAGCGGGATATCGATGCCCTGCGCGATCGCCTCAAGGCTTTGACCGTGACCCCGAACGCCGCGAGGCAGCACGGGTTGAAGGTCAATCAGGATGGCGCGCGCCGTTCGGCCTATGATCTGTTGTCCTATGCGGAAACCGATCTTGCGCGCCTGGTCTCGATCTGGCCGGAGCTGCAGGCAATCGATCCGAAGGTGGCGGAACCTGTCGAGATCGAAGCGGCCTATGCGGTGTATCTGGAGCGGCAGAACCGCGATATTGCCGTCCGGAAGAAGGAAGAAGACCGGATCATCCCCGACTCATTCGATTATGCCCGCTTGCCCGGCCTGTCGAACGAGCTGAAGCAGAAGCTTTCGTCCCTTCGGCCGCGCACGATCGCCCATGCCGGGATGCTGGAGGGCATGACACCGGCTGCGATTTCGATCATCCTGGCGTCGCTTCGCCGTCTCGAAACCGACCCGCCTGATGCGGATGAAGACCGGCGTGCGTCGTGAATCGCGCTTCCGATCGGCATGGTTTATTGCCGTGGAAACAAGCGCTTAGATCGATGTCCAGGCTGAAGTGGCTAATCTTGGAATGCGGCTTGCGGATTGCGGAGATGACAGGTTCCACAGAGCGCTGCCATGGCTGATCCGATTTCGGACCTGACCGCTATCCACCCTGTTTCACGTGAAACAATGGAACGGCTGGAGCATTTTGTTGCCCTGTTTTGCAAGTGGTCGAGGGCCATCAATCTGGCGGCGCCGTCGACGCTGCCGGATATCTGGCGTCGGCATGTCGCTGACAGTCTGCAGCTCTATGCGCTCAATCCCGGTCCGGTGTGCTGGCTGGATCTCGGCAGTGGCGGCGGATTTCCCGGCCTTGTTACCGCGATCCTGCTGCGGGAGACCGATGGCGGTTTCGTCGACCTCATCGAAAGCAACCGGAAGAAGGCGGCGTTCCTGCGCACTGCCCTTTCCGAAACCGGTGCCCGGGGGGAAGTGCATTCCATCCGCATCGAGGAAGCAGGCCGGGTTCTGAAGGGCCAACAGGCCATCTCCGCCCGGGCCTTGGCGCCGCTCGACACGGTGCTGACCCTCGCCGCGCCATGGACCGGCGCCGGCGCCACGGCATGGCTGCACAAAGGCCGGGATTACCGGCGCGAGATCGAGGCGGCCCGTAGAAGCTGGTCCTTCGATCTGATAGAACACCGTAGTCAGGTTGACGCAGAATCGGTTATCCTGCAAATCGATCGGGTGCGGGATCTTGATGCGGGCGGTGGATGAACGAGGCGCTGACAGATGTTAGGCGGTAGAAATCGGATCATAACCGTTGCCAACCAGAAGGGTGGCGTCGGCAAAACCACGACGGCGATCAATCTTGCCACGGCCCTTGCGGCCATTGGCGAGCGCGTGCTGATCATCGATCTCGATCCCCAGGGCAATGCCAGCACCGGATTGGGCATCGACCGGCAGGATCGCCGCCTCTCCTCCTATGATCTGATGATCGGCGCGGCGCAGATCGACGCAATTGCCATGGAGACCGATGTTCCCAACCTGTCGATCGTACCGTCGACCATGGATCTGCTCGGCGTCGAGATGGAGATTTCCGGCCAGAGCGACCGGGTCTTCAAACTCAAACAGGCGGTCAGCGTGCCGGCGGCGGGCGAATATGACTACATCCTGATCGATTGCCCGCCATCCCTGAACCTGTTGACGATCAATGCCATGGCCGCGGCCCATTCGGTCCTGGTGCCGCTGCAATGCGAGTTTTTTGCCCTGGAAGGTCTCAGCCAGCTGCTTGAAACAGTGGGCCATGTGCGCTCGACACTCAATCCCGATCTCGACATCCAGGGCATCGTGATGACCATGTATGATTCGCGCAACAATCTTGCCCATCAGGTGGTCGAGGATGTGCGGTCGCATCTCGGCGACAAGGTCTATCGCACCCTGATCCCGCGCAATGTGCGCGTTTCCGAAGCGCCATCCTATGGTAAGCCGGCTATTCTTTACGATCTGCGCTGCTCCGGCAGCCAGGCCTATCTGCGTCTGGCGTCGGAAGTCATTCAGCGGGAGCGGGAACGCAACGCGGCCTGATTCTGCCGGAAGTTTTAAGAAAAAACAGCGACAAAAACATGAATGAAGACACTTCAAAAAGACGACTTGGCCGCGGCCTCGCGGCGCTGATTGGCGAAATGGACCAGCCGCCGGATGCCCCGAACACGCCGGCGCCGGCATCGGACAAGGTCGTACCGATCGAGTTCGTCAACAGGAACCCCAACAATCCACGCCGTCAGTTCGATGAGACCGAACTCCAGGACCTGTCGCGTTCAATCGCCCAGCATGGCATTGTGCAGCCGGTGGTGGTGCGGCCCACCGGCGAGGGACGCTATGAGATCATTGCCGGAGAACGCCGCTGGCGGGCCGCGCAACGGTCGGGTCTCGCCGAAATTCCCGTTATTATCCGGGATGTTGACGATCGAACCGCGCTTGAGATCGCGATTGTCGAGAATGTCCAGAGAACCGACCTCAACCCGCTGGACGAGGCACTTGGCTATGACCAGCTGATTGCCGAACACGGTTATACGCAAAACGATCTGGGCGATATAATCGGCAAAAGCCGCAGCCATGTGGCCAACAGTCTGCGGCTGCTGAAACTGCCGGAATCGGTCCGTGACATGCTGGCTCTGGGCAAGCTGACGGCCGGCCATGCCCGCGCCATCGCTTCGACCAGCGATCCGGAAAAACTTGCCAATATGATCGTTGCGCGCGGATTGTCAGTTCGTGATGCCGAGCGGCTTGCGCAGAAGGATGGCGAACCGGCGCAGAACGCGCGTGCGAAGCCGGCCGAAAAGGATGCCGACACACTTGCCCTGCAAAAGATGCTGACTGACACGCTTGGACTCAACGTCACCATCGCTCACAAAGACCATCGCGGCTATATGAAGATTGATTATCGATCCTTGGAACAACTCGATGAACTTTGCCGGCTATTGAATGTCGCTCGCTAATTTACTTAGCCGGCTTTTATTTTCTAAATTATTGAATAAATAAGATTATTGTGACAAGCGCAATGATCGCAGGGCGATGGCCAGCAAAGCCTGACGCGCGATACTTTCCTGAAGCGCCGGAAGACGCCGGCCTTCGAGGATCGCCGAAGACAGGTGCTGCATCGCGTTGGCGACGGCCCGGCCGCTCCAGGCACGGGCGGCCTTTTCGAAGCCGGGCTTGCGGCGGAAATGCATGCGCCGGCCATATTCGGCAATCACCTGGGCAACCGGCTCGCGCTCGCCTTCGATCCGGCCGCGCGCCAGATCGATGATCTGAAACTGCCGCAGGCAGGCCTGCAGGACCAGGACGACATGCGTCTTGGAAGCGATGATCCGTGCGAGGGCATGATCGAGACCGTGCAAATCACCGGTCAGGACGCAGTCGACAGCTTCATCGACAGAAAGGGCCGAGGCATCGCCGATAATTGCCAGGACGTCGGTCTCCTCGATGCGCTCCTTTCCCCGGCAATACAGCGTCAGCTTCTGCAATTCGCCGCGGCTTGCCAGCCGGTCGCCGCCGAGATTTTCGGCAAGCAGGCGTCTTGCCTCCGGCGTGATCGGCAGGTTCGCCCGTCCGAGTTCCTCGTCGATCAGGGCCTGGAGATTGCGGCCGTCATCGCCGTAGCAGGGCAGCGCCATGCAGGACGATCCGCTTTCGGCCGCCTTGCGCAGCGCCGATCCCTTTCTCAATTCGCCGGCCTCGATGATCAGCACCGTGTCCGGCGGCGGATCGGCCGATATCGCCTCCAGTGCCGCAACGATCGCTTTGTCATTGCCGGCGTTTTTGAGCCAGACAAGGCGGTTGCCGCCGAACAAAGCCATGGAATTGACTTCATCGAGCAGGCGGGCCGGATCGTCCTTTAGATCCTGGCCGTCGAGTTTGACCACGGCGAAGGCGTCGGAAAGATCGACATCGAAGGCCCGTGAGAGCATGGCTGCCCGTTCCGAGACCAGTCCGCGATCGGGACCGTAAATCAACATGGCCCGGAATTCCGGGGCGGGACGCCGGATGAAGGCTTCTACCTCATGCGCCTTTTTCTGCGCCATGTCATCCGCTCAGATCGGATGCGGTATCGGCCCGGATGATCTCCGCCAATTGCTCGGCGGCCCGGTTCTCCGCGTCGCGCAGCGCCCGCCTGTTGGCAAATTCCTGGGTCGTCTGATCATAGAAGGTGACGACCTTGCGTTTGCCCTCGCCAACAATTGCCCCGGTGCGGCGATCGGTCAGCGTGTAGGTTGCCGTTGCGGTGTAGCGCTGGGCGGTGATGCCGTTCGCCAGTTGCTCGCGCAGGATGCCGCTGGCGTTGCCCGAAAAATCCAGCTTCAATGTGTATTCGGGCGAAGCCGGTTCGCCCTTGCCGCCCGAATAGAGGAAGATCAGCCGATTGCGCAATTGCTGGGCGACCCGATCGTCGACCGGTTCGATGGTGATCGATTGAAGATTGCTTGCGGTCAGCCTGTTGCTGGAATAGAGCGGCTGCACTTGGCAGGCCTGCAGGACCAGGCAGATGGTGGCAAAGAGCCCAAGGACCAGCCGGCCGGGACCGGAGCGGGTGTGATCAGACGACGACATTTACGATCCTCTGCGGGACGACGATGATTTTGCGCGGTTCACTTCCCGAAAGCGCTGCCTGGACCACGGCCAACTCAAGCACCGCGCGCTCGACGGCCAGTTGATCGGCATCGCGGGCGATTGTCAAATCCCCGCGTTTCTTGCCGTTGATCTGCACCGGCAACGTGATGGAGTCCTCGGTCACCAAGTCTGCATCGAATTGCGGCCAGGCGGATTCGGCGACCAGCCGGTTGTGGCCATAGAGCAGATTACACTCCTCGGAAAGATGCGGCATCAGCGGCGCCAGCACCGATATCAGAATATCGACGGCATTTCTGACGGCGCCCAGCATCGCAACGTCGGCCTCACCGGCCGCCGCTTTCCCCAGCGGGCCGGCCATGGTGTTGACCAGTTCGTGGATGCGGGCAATCGCCTTGTTGAAGGCCAGCTTTTCCAGGTCTTCCCCGATCAGTTTCAGCGTCTTGTGGGCGGCCCGCGAGACGGCCGCGGCATCGCCATTGCGTGCCGGCTTGGCCTCGACATTGCGCAGGGTCGGCGCGGCCTCACCCAGCAGGCGCCAGACGCGCTGGACGAAACGGTGGGAGCCCTCGACGCCGGCCTCAGTCCAGATGACATCGCGTTCCGGCGGCGAATCCGACAGCATGAAGAAGCGTGCGGTATCGGCGCCGAACGAGGCGAGAATATCATCCGAATCGACGACATTGCGCTTGGATTTCGACATTTTCTCGATCGCGCCGATGGTAACTTCCTCGCCGCTGTCGAGGGCATAGGCCCGGCGTTGTCCATCCTGATCGTCGACACGGACCTCGGCCGGTGTCATCCATCCGGCGCTGCCGCGATAGGTTTCGTGCACGACCATGCCCTGCGTGAACAGCCCCTTGAAGGGCTCCTTCAGGTCGACATGGCCGGCAATGCGCATCGCCCGGGTGAAGAACCGTGAATAGAGCAGATGCAGGATGGCATGCTCGACACCGCCGATATATTGATCCACCGGCAGCCATTCGGTCGCCGCCGTCCTGTCCGTCGGCTCATCCTGCCAGGGCGCAGTGAAGCGGGCAAAATACCAGGAGGAATCGACGAAGGTGTCCATCGTGTCGGTTTCGCGGTGGGCCTTGCCGCCGCATTGCGGGCAGGCGACATCGCGCCAGGTCGGGTGACGGTCGAGCGGATTGCCGGGTTTTTCAAAATCGATATCCTCGGGCAGGACGACCGGCAGGTCGGCCTTCGGCACCGGCACCACGCCGCAATCGGCGCAGTGGATCACCGGGATCGGGCATCCCCAATAGCGCTGACGGGAAATGCCCCAGTCGCGCAGCCGGTAATTGACTTCCCGCCGGCCGACCGGTTCACCGTCAAGGTCTGCGGCTGCCAGCCGGCGGGCCGTTTCCTCGAAGGCTTCCGCCGGCGTCATGCCGTCGAGAAAGCGCGAATTGATCATGATGCCGTCATCGACATAGGCTTCCTCGGTGATCTGGAAGCTGGCCGGGTCGCCATCCTTCGGCATGACGACGGCGGTGACGGGCAATCCGTATTTGTTGGCGAAGTCCAGGTCGCGCTGGTCGCCGGACGGGCAGCCGAAAATGGCGCCGGTGCCGTAATCCATCAGCACGAAATTGGCGACATAGACCGGCAGCGTCCATTCGGGGTCAAACGGATGACGGACGCGAATGCCGGTGTCGAAACCCTTCTTTTCAGCCGTCTCCAGCGCCGCAACGGAGGTGCCGATGCGGCGGCATTCGGCGCAGAACTCGGCCAGGTCGGGATTTGACGCGGCGGCCTTCATCGCCAGCGGGTGGTCCGCGGCGACGGCCATGAACGAGGCGCCGAACAGCGTATCGGGCCGCGTCGTGTAGACCTCCAGCACCGATTCGCCTTCCGGCGCGGTGCCGGCAACGATCTCCCAGCGGATGTGCAGGCCCTCCGAACGGCCGATCCAGTTTTTCTGCATCAGCCGCACCTTGGCAGGCCACTGATCGAGACCGTCGAGCGCTTCCAGCAGTTCCTCGCTGAAATCCGAGATCTTGAAGAACCATTGCGTCAGCTCACGCTGCTCGACCTGCGCCCCGGAGCGCCAGCCGCGCCCGTCAATGACCTGCTCATTGGCCAGAACCGTCTGGTCCACCGGATCCCAATTGACCTTGGATTGCTTGCGATAGGCCAGCCCCTTGTCCAGAAAGTCGATGAACAATTGCTGCTGGTGATGGTAGTAGCCGACATCGCAGGTGGCGAATTCCCGCGACCAGTCGAGCGACAGGCCCATGGATTTGAGCTGGGCGCGCATGGCGTCGATGTTGCGACGCGTCCATTGCCCGGGATGGGCATTGGCTTGCTTGGCGGCGTTTTCGGCCGGCATGCCGAAGGCATCCCAGCCCATCGGATGCAGGACGTTGTAGCCCCGGGCCCGCTTGTAGCGGGCAATGACGTCGCCCATGGCATAGTTGCGGACATGGCCGATATGAATGCGCCCGGAGGGATAGGGAAACATCTCGAGCACATAATATTTCGGCCGCGGATCGTCATTGTCCGCCTGGAACAGTTTCTTGTCGTCCCAGACCTTCTGCCAGCGCGGTTCTGCGTCGCGCGGGTTGTAGCGTTCTATGGCCATCTGTCGAGGGTCCGCTGCTGCTTTGCTTTGTTTGCCGGGAGCTTCATCATGAAACCCGCCAGGGGTCAACCGTTCCGGGACATATTGTCGGCTTGCCATGCGGTTGTGATTCGCTATTGCTAGGCTTTGCAAATCGTTCGAGCAGTGACCAAAAGCAGATGAGCATATCCGACCAGCTGACATTGGTGAAAAACGAGATCGGCGCGGCCTGCGATGAAGCCGGCCGGCCGCGGGATTCGGTTGTCCTGGTGGCCGTCTCCAAGACATTCGACGCCGATACGATCGTTCACGCCATCGATGCCGGACAGCGGGTCTTCGGCGAAAACCGGGTGCAGGAGGCGCAGGGCAAATGGCCGGAGTTGCGCGACCGTGCCGCCGGCATCGAGCTGCATCTGATCGGACCGTTGCAGTCCAACAAGGCTGCCGACGCGGTCGCCCTGTTCGACGTCATCGAAACGGTTGATCGGGAGAAAATCGCCAAGGCGATCGCCCGAGAAATGGACAGGCAGAACCGCAGGCCAAGGCTTTACGTTCAGGTCAATACGGGATCGGAGCCGCAAAAGGCCGGTGTGGCGCCGGAGCATGTGGCGGCATTCGTTGAACAATGCCGCACCGAATACGGGCTGGCGATCGAGGGGCTGATGTGCATCCCGCCGATCGCCGACAATCCGGGTCCGCATTTCGCATTGCTGGAAAAGCTGGCCGCCGAGGCCGGTGTTTCGGAGCTGTCGATGGGCATGTCCGCCGATTACACCACCGCCATCGCTTTCGGTGCGACATCGGTTCGCGTCGGATCTGCCATCTTTGGCCCGCGCCGGACCGCCGGGACGTGATATTATCAAGCCGACGGATTATCGACATTTGCGCCGCAACATTCTTCTAATGTCGCATTTACGGTGCTTTGACGGTTTCTGTAAGTAGAGCGCGAATGCAGGGAGGATGTCATGGGCAGCAGCTATCACGCCGTATATGCGCAATGGAAAAGCGATCCGGAGGCGTTCTGGGGCGAAGCGGCCGAGGGCATTGACTGGTTTTCACCCTATGAGCAGGTCTTTCAGCCGCAACAGGATGTCTATGGCCGGTGGTTTGCCGGCGGCACGACCAATACTTGCTTCAACTGTCTCGACCGTCATGTGGAGCGCGGCCGCGCGGAACAGGCGGCGCTGATCTATGACAGCCCGATCACCGGCCGCAAAAGGACCTACAGTTACCGGGCACTGCTCGACGAGGTCACAGCGCTGGCCGCGGTTCTGCAGGATCTCGGTATCGAAAAGGGTGACCGGGTAATCATCTATATGCCGATGATTCCGGAAACGCCGATGGCGATGCTTGCCTGCGCGCGCCTCGGAGCCGTTCATTCCGTTGTTTTCGGCGGGTTCGCCGGCCATGAGCTAGCGACGCGCATCGACGATGCCAAGCCGAAACTCATCATGGCGGCGTCCTGCGGTGTCGAGCCCAACCGGGTCGTCGCCTACAAGCCGATGCTCGACGAAGCTATCGAACTGGCAACGCACAAGCCGGAGGCCTGTCTGGTGTTCCAGCGCGAGGAGTGCCGGGCAGACCTGCGGGAGGGCCGAGACCAGGACTGGACGGCGGCGGTGCAGGCGGCGCGGGAGGCGGCGCGTGACGTTCCGTGCACGCCGGTCGACGCGACCGACCCGCTCTATATTCTCTACACGTCGGGAACCACCGGCCAGCCCAAGGGCGTCGTGCGCGACAATGGCGGCCATATGGTGGCGCTGAACTGGTCGATGAAAGCCGTATACGGCGTTGATCCGGGCGAGGTCTTCTGGGCCGCATCCGATGTCGGCTGGGTCGTCGGCCATTCCTATATCGTCTATGGTCCGCTGCTGCACGGCAACACCACCATCGTCTTCGAAGGCAAGCCGGTTGGAACGCCGGATGCCGGAACCTATTGGCGGGTCATTTCCGAATACCAGGTGGCGGCGCTGTTCACGGCGCCGACGGCATTCCGGGCGATCAAGAAGGAAGACCCGCAGGGCGCGCTGATCGCCCAATATGACCTCAGTTCGCTGCGGACGCTGTTCCTGGCCGGCGAGCGGGCGGACCCGGACACGATCGAATGGGCCCGCGCCAAGCTCGGCGTGCCGGTGATCGACCATTGGTGGCAGACCGAAACGGGCTGGACCATTGCCGGCAATCCGGTCGGCCTCGGCGCGTTGCCGGTCAAGCTCGGCTCGCCGACGGTGGCGATGCCGGGATATGATATCCAGGTGCTCGACGATGCCGGCCACCCCGTGGAGCGCGGCACGCTCGGCAATATCGTCGTGAAACTGCCGATGCCGCCGGGCAATCTGCCGACCCTGTGGAATGCCGATGCGCGGTTCAGGGACGCCTATCTCGATGAGTTCCCGGGCTACTACAAGACCGCCGATGCCGGCTATATGGACGAGGACGGATATCTGTTCATCATGGCGCGGACCGATGACATCATCAATGTCGCTGGACACCGGCTGTCGACCGGCGCGATGGAGGAGGTCATCGCCTATCATCCGGATGTCGCCGAATGCGCGGTGATCGGCATTGCCGACCGGCTCAAGGGCCAGATCCCGGCCGGCTTTGTTGTGCTCAATGCCGGTGTCGAGCGTCCGGATGCGGAGATTGAAGGCGAGGTTGTCAAGCTGGTGCGCGATCAGATCGGCCCGGTTGCGGCCTTCAAGCTGGCGCTGACGGTTGACCGCCTGCCGAAAACCCGGTCGGGCAAGATCCTGCGCGGAACGATGCAGAAAATCGCCGATGGTGAGAGCTGGAAAATGCCGGCAACCATCGATGATGCGGCGATTCTCGATGAGATCCGCGATGCGCTGCAGGGCCGTGGGCTGATGGATCGCTGATCGACCTCCGGTCATGATATTTCGCCATTGACCGCCCGAGGCGGAAGGTTCAGTCTTTCCGGCAAACCACATCGGAGGGTGCGCGATGGAAGGCAAGGTGGCGATCGTAACCGGCGGTGCGAAGGGCATCGGCTATGCCATTGCCAGGCGGTTTGTCCGCGACGGGGCGCGGGTGGTCATCGCCGATATCGATGAAAAATCCGGAGAGGCGGCGAGCGACGAACTGTCGGATCTCGGAGAGGTGCGGTTTATCGCGGCCGATGTGTCGGAGCGGCTGGATGTGCGCAATCTGATCGCCGCGGCGCTGGACGGATTCGGCGATGTCGATGTGCTGGTCAACAATGCCGGCATTTCCCATGCCGCGGATTTTCTCGACCTGACGGAAGACGATTTCGAACGGGTGCTGGCGGTCAATCTCAAAGGCGCCTTCCTGTGCGGGCAGGCCGCGGCCCGGACCATGGTGGACTCGGTGAAAAAGGGCGGTGAAGCCGGGTGCATCATCAATATGTCGTCGATCAATGCGGTTCTGGCGATTTCCGATCAGATTCCCTACTCGGTCTCGAAAGGCGGCGTCGCCCAACTGACACGGGTCATGGCACTGGCGCTGGCGCCGCACGGCATCCGCGTCAACGCGATCGGGCCAGGTTCGATCATGACGGACATGCTGTCGTCGGTGGTGGCGGCCCGCGATGCGCGCGAAAGAGTGCTGCAACGCACACCGCTGGGGCGCATTGGCGATCCCGCGGAAATCGCCGGCATTGCGGCCTTTCTGGCCTCCGACGATGCCGCCTATATCACCGGGCAGACAATCTACGCCGATGGCGGGCGCCTGCCGCTCAATTACACCATGGCCGTGCCGGACCATTGATTCGGATCCGAAAGGAATTTTGAAGCCTGTTGTGCGCTCCTGACAGCAGGTTGTCAGGAGGGGTGTGAGACAAGGAGGTCATCGACGCAAATATGGAGAGCGAAAATGTCTTCCTTCAACCCTGAAAATGCCGCCGTCTGGTTCGAAATTCCGGTTGCCGATCTGGCGGCCGGGAAGAATTTCTATAGCGCCGTTTTGGAAACGGAACTGGTCGACCAGGAGATGGGCCCGGCGCCGGTCGCCATTTTTCCCTGCAAGGATCCGAAAACCGGCGTGGCCGGCCATCTTTACCAGGGCCAACCCGGTGAGGCGGGCCGCGGCAGTACAGTGCATCTGGCCGCGCCCGACACGCTGGAATCGGCCATGGACCGGGTGGTCGAACATGGCGGGAAGGTCGTGTCCGACATCGTGACAATCCCTTCGGGCCGGTTCGTCTATTGCCTCGATCCCGACGGAAACAGCATCGGCCTGTTCGGCTGACGCGGATTGCCGGTGCTGCCGGCGGGCCGTGGCCGATGACGATCCGGTCCCGGGTGCCGGATCGTCATCCGGGCCGTTTGGTCTATAGTTCCGCCGACGCAGCACCGGAAACACCGTTTGCGAAGGGAAGGCCATGCGCCGTGCCGACCGACTGTTTCAGATCGTCCAATATCTGCGGGGCGGCCGCCTCGTCACCGCGGCCTTGCTGGCGGAGCGGCTGGAGGTTTCCGAGCGGACGATCTATCGCGACATTGCCGACCTGCAGTCGACCGGGGTCCCGATCGATGGCGAGGCCGGGGTCGGATACATCATGCGCGAAGGCTTCGACCTTCCGCCGCTAATGTTTTCCCGCGAAGAAATCGTTGCCCTGGTGACCGGAGCGCGCCTCGCCCGCGCCTGGGGCGGCGCGGCAATCGCCCGCGCGGCGGAAGAGGCGTTGATCAAGATCGAAGCCGTTCTGCCGGAGCGTGAGCGGCGGCGAATCGCCAACACGCAGATCCATGCACCCGATTTTATGATGCGCGACGAGGACCGGCTGCGGTTCGACCTGCTCGAACAATCGGCCGACCAGCGGCTGGTGCTGGAGATCGAATATTTCGATGCCGACGGCGTGCCCAGCCGCCGTCGGATCCGGCCGCTGGGCCTGTGGTTCTGGGGCAAGGTGTGGACCCTTGCCGCCTGGTGCGAAATGCGCACCGATTTCCGCACCTTTCGCATCGACAGGATCGAGCGCATCGACAAGACGGGCGAGATGTTCAAGCCGGAACGCGGCAAGATGCTGAGCGACTATTACCGGCAGGTGGAGAATCGGGAAAGACGCATCGGTACCAGGGACGAGCCGTAACCCGATGTCGGGCCACTGAACTTTATCACCGGGCGACGGTGCGCTATGAGACGGGGAACAGATACCCGGTGGTCCGTCCGGGAGGCCGACGTCACGGCGGAGGGCATGGGTTGTCCGATCATCTCCTGTTCGTTTTGCGGCTGTCCGCCATCCATGGGCGGTGGCTGCTGGTCGCCGGACTGGTGGCCGGGTTCGTGCTGCCGCAGCTGGCGCAATTGCTGCGTGATGCCCTGCCGGCCCTGGTGACACTGCTGCTGTTTCTCGCGGCCCTGAGGCTCGGTCCGCGGTCCGCTGTCGGCGCCGCGCGGGATCTTGGCCGGTCCATCGGCTACATTGCCATCGTGCAACTCATGATGCCGGCGCTATTCGCTGCCGTGCTGATTGCAACGGGCTGGACCGGGCCGCTGGCCATGGCGCTGGCGCTGATGTTTGCGGCCTCGCCGATTGCCGGAAGCCCGAGCCTCACTCTCCTCATGGGACATGATGGCGGGCCGGCGCTGCGGCTTCTGATTGCCGGGACCGCGCTGCTGCCGCTGACCGTGATACCGACATTCTGGCTATTGCCCGAGCTTGTCGGAGGTGCCGGTGTGCTCATGGCGGCCCTTAGGCTGTTGCTGCTGATCGCCTGCGCGGCGGGTCTGGCGTTTGTGATCCGCGTTACGGTTCTCAAGGCCGCGTCTTCCGAAGCGCTGCAGGCGGTTGACGGCATGTCCGCCATCGTTCTGGCGGTCACCGTCATCGGCCTGATGGCCGCGGTCGGACCGGCCGTCTACGATGATCCCGCCGGCCTCGCCGGCAATCTGGCAGTCGCATTCGCGGCGAATTTCGGCCTGCAGGCCTGTGCCTATCTGGCGCTCAGGAACACCGGGCTCGGCCGACAGGCCGTCGGCTTTTCGGTTTCCTTCGGCAATCGCAATATGGCGCTCTTCCTGGCGGCGCAGCCGGCAGCGGTCATCGATCCGATGCTGCTTTTTATAGGGTGCTATCAGGTGCCGATGTATCTGACGCCGGTCTTGCTCCGCCGGCTTTATGCGGACAGGGGGCCCTAATGTCAGGTTAAACCGGTCACTGCTCGCCGAGTTTCATATCCGGCGAATAGATCTGGCCGGAAGCATATTTGGTGACGGCCTGGGCGCACTGCATGTGTCCGGTTTCGGCATTGAAGGCATAGCAGGGATCGCCGTAAAGCTCCCAGCCATCGTGAAGCGCCTTGCTGACCTTGTGGCAAAAGCTGGAATCATCGGGCCCGGACAGCAGTCGGTACAGTCTCATTTTTCGGTTCCTTTCCTGTGTGACGGCATCGCCGCCTTGGCAAGCAGCGCCTGCGCCTGTCGCAGATGCAGGCGCTCGACCATCCTGCCTTCAACAGTGATGACCCCCTTGCCGGTGTTTTGTGATTCGCTGAATGCGGCGACGATCGCTTGTGCGGCCGCCAGCTCATCCGGATCGGCGCCGAATATCCGGTTGGCGGCGTCAATCTGCGCAGGATGGACCAGCGTCTTGCCGT
>JANQMU010000002.1 GCA_028279875.1 Rhizobiaceae bacterium | reverse complement strand
GAGCTGGCTGAACTGGCTGACCCGCACATAGCAGCCCTCAAAAGTATTCGGATCGGTGAGCTGGCCTTCGACGAATCCGCCAGGCTCCGACCACCAGATACTCCCACTCGTCGAAACGACGCCCACGATTGGTTTAGTTCCCCCGGACATCGTGATCGTCCCTGCGAAACGTCGGTCCTGTTGAGAATCGATCACCAGCGAAATATCGACTGTGCCAAACTGAGAGTGGTTTGGAGATCCCGGCAACGTCACGAAAACGCCTTCACCTTTTCCGGTCCAGGTTCCGCGGAGATCTGGAAAATTGTCCGCCGCACCGACCGGATTGCCTACCAGGATTGTGAGAGCCACTCCAAGACCCGCTAGAATGGTTGCCGTTCCGCGCATTGCGTTGCTCCCTATCTTTATTCCGAAGCGATGAATTGGCGTTTCCTCTGTGGACAGAGGATTGTTGCGGACATCGGCCCCGGGCGCCAGAGCCGATCCCGAAAAGTTGGCGAACTCTTCGCAAGATCATTCGACATACAAAGAAAAAGAAAGAGAGCGCAATTGATTCAAAACGAACCGATCGCGCTGGCGAGCAGCCGTTCCGACTTGAAACGAAACAAACCATTATTCATGTTGGGTATGAACGCGATTCGACCCGGATGATGCGATGACGGTCCAGCAGACCAAGACGCAAGTCTGCATCGTCGGCGGCGGGCCGGCCGGCGTCATGCTGGGATATCTGCTCGCGCGTGCTGGCGTCGACGTCGTGGTGCTCGAGCAATACCCGGACTTTTTCCGTGACTTTCGCGGCGACACCATCCATCCCTCGACGCTCGAAGTGATGAATGAGCTCGGCCTGCTCGACAAGTTCCTCAAACTCCCGCATCAGGAGGCGCACCAGTTTTCGATGATTTTCGACGACGCGGAGTTCGTCGTCGACTTCACGCGCCTGCCGACCCAGTGCAAGTACATCGCCATGATGCCGCAGTGGGACTTTCTGAATTTCCTCGCCGGCCAAGGCGCGCGCTATCCAGGCTTTACCTTGAAGATGCAGACCAAAGGCACCGACGTGATCGAGGCGGACGGCCACGTCGCGGGCGTGCGCGCCGAGGGACCGGACGGCGAGCTGGAGGTTCGCGCCGATCTCGTCGTCGGCACGGATGGACGCCATTCGACCATGCGCGGCTGCGCCCATTTCGCAGTTGAGGATACCGGTGCGCCCATGGACGTTTTGTGGCTGCGGCTGCCGCGCGATGCGGGCGAGGATGATCAGCCGTCAATCAGAGCCAAGGCTGGCCGGCTGTTGGTCACCATCAACCGGGGTGCGTATTGGCAGTGCGCCTATGTGATCAAAAAGGGCGGGTATGACGAGGTGAGGAACGCCGGCCTTGCGAGTTTGCGCCAGTCGATCGCGTCGATTGCCCCGTTCGCTGCCGGGAGGGTCGACGCGATCGCAAGCTGGGACGATATCAAGCTGCTGACGGTGGCGGTCAATCACATCGGGACGTGGGCCAAGCCCGGTCTGTTATGTATTGGCGACTCCGCCCATGCGATGTCGCCGATCGGCGGCGTGGGCGTGAACCTTGCGGTTCAGGACGCCATCGCCACCGCCAACATCCTGTCCACGCGCCTGAAAGAGGGCCCGGCAACATTGGAAGACCTGCACAAGGTCCAGCGGCGGCGCGCGTTCCCCGCACGCGCCACCCAGAGGGTCCAGGTTTTCGTCCAGAACACCATCATTGCAAAGGTGCTGAGCAGCGGGGAGATGGTAGCGGCGCCTATGTCTCTCAAGTTAGCGCAGCACGTTCCAGGACTGCGTTACTTGGCGGGGCGCATGGTTGGCTTGGGTTTCCGGCCCGAACACATTGAGACGCCCGACACGCTGGCTTAGCGGGCGAAGGCGGAACAAACGCGAGCCCATGTCCCCCTGCTCTTGGCACTAAAGCCGACATCGTTTTTAGCGCGGGCTAGAGCTAGGTTGAGTACTGGCATCCGGTCTAGAATGGCCTGCTGGCGCGGATGCCGGCGAGTTGCTGGCTGGTGTCCTCGCCGAACTGGGTCTCATAAAAGGCCTTGAGGACGGTGCCGTTAGGGGTCAGCAGGTCGAGCCCGACCGCAACCTCGCCGACCACATCGTCGGTGCCCATCACGGTGCGGAAGCTCGGGGCTCCGGCCGGCGCGGCGGCGAAGCTGGAGATGAGCGCCAGCTCGGGATCATCGAACACCGTCACCCCGGCGCGGAGATAGGGCCTGAACAGCGTGCCGTCTGCGACCTGGTGCTGCCAACCGAACTCGAGCGCCGGCGAGGCGCTGAGCACGGTCTCTTCGCTACGCTGCACGATCAGCGCCGCACCATTCCCGCCGCTCTCGGTGAAGCCGTCAATGCCGATCCAGCTCACATTGAGATCGACCAGAGGCTTGATGTAGTACACGCCGTTGGTGAAGGCGTAGGCGCCCCTGAGGCGGCCGGTCAGATGGCTGACGTCATGGGAGGCGCTGGCCTGCCCGGTAAAGCCACCGAAGGCGAGGTTGCGGGAGGTGTCATACCAGCCATGGCCGCCGCTGACGGCCGCGGCGAGCAGCGCATCGCCGAACAGATATTTGAGCACCGCGCCGCCATGAAGCGTATCGGCCTCGCTGTCTTGCCGCCCGTTCAGGGCTTCGAGGTTGCTGCGCTGATAGCCGAACGCCATGCCGAACCGCCAGTCCGGCGCCAAGGCCGCCTGGAAGCCGCCGGCAATGCGTGGTGCGACCTGATCGAAGTCGACGGTTTCGCTGGTGCGGTCCTGATCGAACCAGTTGCCGGTGGCTTCGGCCCACAGGCACTGGCCCTCGCGGATGAACACATTGCCGCCCTCGCGCACCTCGCAGCTCATCAGATCGTCGGCGAAGTCGAGGCCGGAGAACAGGGTAGCGATGCCGTTGCCGAGATAGGCTTGAGGACCGAGCTGGTCATAGGCATCGGAAAGGCCGGCGTGATCGGGCACGGACAACAGCCCGGCAACCACGGGCGCAAATCCCGCCGAGCCGCCGGCCGACTGGATGGCATTAATGGCCGCACCCACCGATGTCTGGTTCGGATTGAGACCGGAGGGTGCAAAGTCCAACGTCGTGCCCAGCTCCACGGTGAAGTCATCGGGGAACAGCAGCTCGAAATCGACGACGGCGGTGTCTTGGACCGTCATGCCGTTATTGGTCAACGCGCCGGTGGAGGTCAGGATAGTTATCTGCTGAGGACCAGGCGGCACGGAGCCCAGGTCGAGGATGTTCGGCACCACCAGACCGGCGAGCTCCGGTGTGCCTTGGACATCGGTGACCTCGGCGATGGCCGAGCCGAGCATAACATCGATGGCCAGCACGCCGCTGTCGGTCTGGGTGAAGTTGCCGGTCACTGTCGTGATGTTCTGAAAGGTGCCGATGCCGCCCGGCGCGAAGGTGCCGGCGTTGAACAGGTTGCCGCCGCCGAGATTGACGATTGTGTTTGGGTTGAACAGGCCCCGGCCATGTTGTTGAAGGCGTTATCACCGCCACCGAGGTCAACACTGCCGGTCATCTCACCATAGTTCTCGATCAGACTATTCCCTGCGCCCGGCGCCCGTACCGCGAAGTTGCCTCCTTTTATCAGGCCACGATTGGTCAGGCTGGCGATGCCCCCTTTGTCGACGACGACGCCGTCCGCGCCTCCGATGATCGTCCCCGCGTTGGTGAATTCGCCCACGTCGCGGAACACAGACAAGCCGTGGCGAGTACCGCTGATCATGCCCCCGGCCATGTTGTTGAAGGCGCCGGTGAGACTGGTGGCAAGGATGCCGTCGGCGTCAGTGCCGCCGCCGGTTATCGTTCCGGAATTGGTGAAGGTGCCAACCTCATCAAAACTGAGACCAGAAATGGTACCCGTGATGGTTCCGGTATTGGTGAAAGCACCGGCGATATCACCAGCAGAGGCGCCGCTCCACAAGCCGGACATCCTTCCGTGGTTGGTGAAGTCGCCGGCAATATCGCCCAAAAAAACTCCGGAGCCATTCCTATCACCACCAATGATCGTTCCGGTGCTGGAATTCAGGAATGAGCCGCCGATCGAACCTTGCACGAAAATTCCGTCAGAAAAGCCAATCTTGTCGATGATCGTGCCCTCGATGGTCACGTCGCCGGCGATGCCTGGGGTGCCGATAGAACTGTAAATGTCGATTACACCGGGGGACGTGAAGGGATTGCCGACCGGCGCCGTGCTGTTATCGACGGTGGCGCCTTCCTCAACCCGGAAGCTGCCGAGATCACCGGGGCCTTCGAAGGTAAAGCCATCGGTAACATTGTTGGGACCGCAGACGACATTGTCGCCTGCCACTACCGGGTCGGGTGCGCATTGCGCCCATGAATCGGTCGGCCAGGTCAGGGCCGTTGTCACAAAAAGCGTTGTGAGAAAGGCGGCGTACAGCCGCCCGTGAGATTTGCGGATCTTCCGTCGTAATGCATTCGTCCAATGCGCGGCGGCCTTCATTCCGCAAACGGACATGTACTAACACCTCCGGAGCCCACTCTGTCGATGGGTCGTACCGGCGCTTCAATAGGAGCCGCGGCGGGCACCGCAGTCTTAGTTGGCTCCAAAACTCAAAACCAGAGAACACGAGTGGGTCGAAGATTCCGAGTCAATATGATCGTACCGCTCGGCGAATTTCTGCCTCCTGTGGCATGACTGCCGCAGTCAATAGGCGGAACCTAAACAAAGTCGTTGGAGAAAAGAACCGCGACTATGAAAGTGGCCTAGCCTCGTTCACGCGGTTGGATGTCCCTCAGCTTGCCTCGCGGGTCCGCAGCGGAATCACTTCGCGCGGGTGGAGCGTTTCGAGCAGCTTGATCCTGTCGTATTCCGCCCAAATCTGGCCGAGCCAGTGACGCACATAGCCACGCAGCACGAAGGAGTAGGACGCGCCCTCGCCGCGCGCGCCCTTGTTGGCGACGAAGGAAAGATAGCCCACGGCAGCAAGGTCCACCTGCTCGGCCGCCATTTCGTTGAGCTTGGGCACCGTAATCTCCGCGGCCTCCTTGATGCGGCGGAAATAGCCGTCATAGGTTGCCTGGTCCCATTCGAAGAACGGCGTGTTGTTGATGTAATTGCGCACCAGCACATAACGCGTGCCGGTCACCTGCTCGGCCGTACGCGCGATCTCTTCGAGCGAGGAGATCGACGGCCCGAGAATGTGGACGAGCGCGAAGGTGATCTGCCCGCGCCGCGCCGCCTCGGTGAAGCCGATATCG
>JANQMU010000155.1 GCA_028279875.1 Rhizobiaceae bacterium | reverse complement strand
GTCGATGGCTTCATCACCCGGGACCTCGCCGCCCGGCCGGCAAGCAGGGGGCAGTATGGTTTCGAACATGTCCTGAACTGCTCGATCAATCATGTCGTGTGCCACGGCGTGCCCGATCCGGGCGAGATCATCCGTGACGGCGACATCGTCAACCTCGACATCACGCTCGAAAAGAACGGTTTCATCGCCGATTCGAGCAAGACCTATGTAATCGGCAATGCCTCACCCGCCGCGAGACGGCTGGTGCGCATCGCCCGGGGAGCGATGTGGAAAGGGATAAGACAGGTGCGGCCCGGAGCCCATCTGGGGGATATCGGTTTCGCCATTGAACGCCATGCCAAAAGAAATGGCTGCTCGGTTGTGCGGGAATATTGCGGCCACGGCATCGGCCGGAGGATGCACGAGGAACCGCAGGTGCTGAATTTCGGACGGCCGGGAACCGGCCTGAAGCTGCGCGAGGGCATGGTCTTTACCATCGAGCCGATGGTCAACCAGGGAACACGCAAGGTCTCGACCGGCAGCGACGGATGGGTGGTCATGACCAATGACCGGAAGCTCTCCGCACAGTTCGAGCACACGGTTGCAGTCACCAAGAACGGGGTCGAGGTCCTGACCCTGCGCCGCGACGAGGCACCGGCGTTGGAGCGGGGAGCCTGATCGTCGCCACAGCCCGGTCCGTGTCAATCGGTTTCGATTGTATTTCAACTCATTGAGGGTCGACTGCACTCCATCGTTACGCTACCGATGGTCGATGCGCCCTTCGCGGCCGTAGCGCCATGGCTGGCTTTCGCTGGCTGACCAATGGAACACATACGCTTGCGCATGGGGCACAACAGGTTTTTCCAGGAGGGACGATTGAGCGGCAGCACGAGACTGATCATCGCAATACTGATGATAACGGCATTTATCATCGGCACCGATTTTACCGGCGCCCTGCTGCTTGTGCCGGCGATCGAGCTTGAATTCTCAGCCGACATCACAACGACGCAGTGGGTGCTCAACATCTACGCGATGACCTTCGCCATGGTCATGGTCGCCGGCGGGCGTCTGGGAGATATGCACGGACGCAAACGGCTGATGCTGTTTGGGCTCGCCATCTTTCTGGTGTCCGCCGCGATATGCCAGTACGCACCGTCCATCCGCTGGCTGATCGGAGCCCGGGCCGCACAGGGTATCGGCGCTGGCATCCTGTGGCCGTGCCTTCTGGCCTACGCCTCGTCCGTCGCCAAGGAGGAGGAACGCGGATACGTCATCGGCCTCATCCTTGCCGGCATCACCACCGGCAATGTCGTGGGGCCGCTGATCGGCGGAGCCGTTGTCCATTTTGGCGACTGGCGGCTGTTCTTCCTCGTCAACGTGGCGGTGGCCGCCCTGTCCATGATTCTCATTTGGCGGATTCTGCCGCGCGAAGCGCCTGTAAACACCGACGAACGCATCGACTTTGCCGGCATGTTTGTCCTGTCCGCGGCAATCCTGCTGCTGCTCTACGGCCTCGACGTCGGCGGCGACTGGGGCTGGGCGTCGCCGGCGCTTCTCGTCATCCTGGCGCTCAGTCTGTTGCTGTTCGCCGGGTTTCCGTTCGTCGAAATGCGGGTCGCCGATCCCACCGTGCCTCTGCCGTTGATGCGCAACCGGGAGTTCCTTCTGACGCTGTCGACCAACGGTTTGCTGGTGCCGACATTCTTCATCGCCTTTTTGTATTTCCCGCAATATATGAACAAGACCTTGGGATGGACGGTGCTCGAGGCGTCCTTTGCAATGTTGCCGCTGATGGTGCCTCTCACCGTCGGTTCGATCATTTCGGGAAACTACTATGCGAGATTCGGCCCCAAACGCCTGCTGTTTACGGGCTACCTGCTCAATGCCCTTGCCGCGCTCTGGCTCGTCTTCTTTCTGGAACCGTCCTGGGGCTATCTCGCCATCTTGCCGCCGATGGTGCTGATGGGCCTTGGCGCGCCCATGGCCGTCGGCCCAGCCGGTACGGCAGCCGTCAGCGCCGTCGCGCCGTCGCGGGCGGGACTGGCCGGCGGTCTGTCCTTCATGCTGCATTTGAGTTACGGCGCGATCGGCGTCGCCGGGGCAACGGCGATCATGTACAATTCCAGCCTCGCCGCGCTCAAATCGGGCCTGCAGAAGCTCGGCATTGCCATGCCGGCGGCCGATCAGGCCACCATCAATGCCGGTGCAGCAGGCACGGAGGCGGTGCAGGCTGTGCTCTCGCGCTACGGTGCACAGGAGAGCGAAAAAATCCGAGCGCTGCTGACGGAGTCGTTTGCCGACGGAATGGGCGATGCCTACTGGCTGGCGCTCATCTCAGCCGTTGTCGGCCTTGTGGCCATTCTGGCGATAGACGAATCCAAACTGCACCACGCGGACACCGAAGCCTAGTCCTCCGCGTCAATTTGATTGGTGCGGAGGACTAGCTTGAAGCGGCCGGCCCCGCTGCCAAAGCCGCTCTTTCGACCATGCGTGCCGTTTTGATGGTGGCTCTGATCACTCTGCTTTTGTTGGCCGGGCGTGTCACATGCCGGACGAAGGCGGTGATTGCCGCCTCGACGTTCCCGGCATTTTTGAAACTTTGAAACCGGTCGGCTTCGCCGATGATCAGCCGGATATTGTAGTCGGGCTCGATGAGATCGGTGACACTGTGTCCTGTGCCCAGTCCGTTGCCGCGGTTGAGCTGAAACAGCCCGTAGCATCGGCAGCCGCGATTATGGGCCTTCGGGTTCAGCGTCGATTCCCGGATGGCGACCGAGACGGCGGCGATCTGCTGGACCCGGCCGTAGCCAGCGGCGGCAAAGCGGGTCGCGATCCTGTTGGCGATGGCCGTTTGCGCCCCGGTATAACCTGGCAGGCTGTCGAAACGGACCGGCTCGGTTTGCAACATGGCCATGTCGAGACCGGCATGCGCCGCCGGCATCCGGGGCGGGATGGCGAGCGCAAAAAACAGGGCGATGGCCAGCAGGCCGCGGGTCGAAAACAGGATCATTTTGGGGGATATTCACAGTTTGATCGCATATGCCGACATCCGGGAGGACGGTACATATTGCGGTTGATTTCGGGTGTTACCGGGCAGGTTCGCGCCGAAGCCGGCGTCAGAGATCATGATGCGGAGCGTTGCCGCTGCTTGTTGGAAATATGTGTCTGAAATGTGGCATTATCCGCCTGCCGGTGGTCCTGACCGCGGGCTGGCGATATCCGGCTGCGACCGTGGCCGATTTGACACAGATTCACCGTCACCACGCCTGATACAGGTCATGGAATTGCCTGGATCGGCGCGATATACTGGACATCCGCATGTTCCGCATTCTCCCGAGGAGGAATCAGACATGACACCATGGGTTCGAGCGGTTGCCGGCTCAGTGATCATCCTGTCGCTGGCCGGCGCGGCCCATGCCGATACGCTCGGCAAGATCGGCGGCGCCGTGAAAGGGGCCGGCGAGGCCTTGAAAAAGGGCGCCCAAAAGACCGGCGAGGCGATTGAAAAGGGGATCGAGAAAACTGGTGAGGCGCTGACCGGCGGGCAACCGGAAACCGATGACGTCCTCGTCCAGATCCCGTCGCCCGACACGCCGCGCTATGTCTTCGTCCAGCCGGCCAAAGCGTCGAAAACCGAGGGCGACGTTCTGATCCTGTCCGGCTTGACGCCGTCGACCTATTACTTTTCGGACAGGCCAGTGCGCAGCGCCGGCCACATGCGGCATATCGACTTTGCGGCGCTGTGGGACGACGAGTCCGAGGAAAGCTTCAAGAACGATCCGCCCAATGCGGCGCTGACCACGCCGGATCAGATGGATGATGATCCGATCGTGATGGAATTGCTCAGCGCGACCTATGACGGCTCGGATATGCGCTTCCGTTTCAAGATGATTTCCGGAAGTCTTCCCGAGACGGCCCGGGACGTTGCGATGTTCATCGACACCAACATCTGGAGCGAAGTCAATCTCAGCGCTGCATCGGAGGAATAGCGGTTCCGGGAAAGAAGGGCCGCAGTCACATCCCTGTCAGCCCGATCGCAGCATTTCGATCGGGAAACCACCCGGTGCTCCAGGGGCGCTTTGAGGCGTTTACGACGTGACGATCATGTCAAAGGTGGATCTGGATCGTCTTTCACGGGTGTCACCGTCGTCTCAATGGTGCGCTGCATGCGGTCGGTCCAGCTGTTCGGATCGTCCTCACGATGCCGGCGGATGAGGCTCTTGGGCTCACCGCCGAAATAGAAACGAAGCCCGCCATAGATCGTCGGCGCATCATTTTCGGCGATTGCGCCATAGGCGAACAGCGTCACCGAGGACGTCGGCCGGGGCTGCCACTCGGCGCCGAGGGTCAGCGCATTGGTGGCGAGATAGCGGGCGACGCCGAAATTCAGATTGATGTCATCGCTCGGATAATAGCCCACCTGCGCGGCGCCGAAGAACTCGCTGCTCAACTGCGTGCTGTCCTCATAGCCGGCAAGGCCGGTCAGCGTGAACCGGTCGAAATAGAGCTGGCCTTCCAGCGCAAACCGGGTGATCCCATTGGGGCCGGCATCGGCATAGTCCGCATAGATGCCAGCCAGATAGGTCGTCGGATCACGCATGAAGAGGTGGCCGCCGGCGCTCCAGACCGTATTGCTCGCGGTTTCGCCGACAAGGCCGTCGAACTGGAAACCGAACCGGCATCCCAGCGGCAGCGACACGGACCCTGCCGCATGAAACCGGCCGGAATTGAAGGCGCTTTCGCCGATGCCGCCGCCAGCGGCCTCGACCTTGCCGTTCACGGCCGAAACGGCACACAGGCCTCTTTGGGCATAAATTTCCGTGACTTCAACGACCTCGACCAGATCGGCCGATTGTGCCGGGATCGACGCGCCCCACGCCGCAATACCCGCCACCGCAAGGAGGCTCCTACGCATGACATCTACCTTAAATTAACCCATCAGAGCAGCATGCTATCGCGTCTTCCTGACGCAGACAAGAAAGCCGATGAGGGCAATAACAGCGAGCGTGTTGCAGTTGCATTTGCGCCACAATAGCGGGGTTTGTGATGATCAGCCCTTGGACAACCCGTGTAACGCATGGCGCGCGATCCGTTCGGTCTTTGCGATCATTTGGGTCCGCCAATGAGGCGGCCAACTCGGCTCTTTCCTTGAGATCGGCAAAGGCACGGACAAGCGCGGCTGCTATGTGGGGAGGGAAGAGGTTCATTATTCCAGTTCAGCCGCTTGAGGATTTTGAATCGCCTTTGACAAGATTACCGGATTTACCTCTCCAATTCAGTTCACATTGCGAAAAGAGGACATCAGAATAACAGCCACGGGGCTTTCTGTGTGGCTGAATGCGCCGTTGTTGGTCATGTCGACCGCTTTTTCGCTTGCGTCGGAGTCGCCTGAAAGCTAAGGCACTCAAGCCTTTTCGGCGGGTCGGAGCGGAGCGCAGCCCGTTAGCGCACTTGACTGCGGGCAATGCGGGCGCTGGTTTCGAAACCGTTTCAGGCTCATGCAACGGCGATTCAAGGATCTCCGGCCATGGCCGATTATGACATCAATACGGAGTCCTATGTCCGCCTAAAGGACTCAGGTCAAGGCAATAGCGACCAGTGGATCTTTGAAACCCACACGCTGTTTCAGGCGATCGGCGATCCTTCAGGTCTGACTGTCATCGACCTTTGCTGCGGCATCTGCCGCCTCGGCCGGCGTCTACTGGAAATGGGGGCGAAGTCGGTCACCGGTCTCGACATATCCCGCGAAATGCTGCGGCGGGCCGAAGAGCGGCGCAGCGCGCTGCCGGCCGGTCAGCGTGACCGGATCAGACTTATCGAAGCAGATCTGACAAACTCGGATCTGGCACTCCCGCCGGTCGATCTCATAACCGGACTTTACGTCCTTCATTACGCGGAGACACCCGAAGCGATCGGGGGCATGGGCCGGTTCATCGCGCGCAACATGAAGCCGGATGGAATCTGCGCGCTGGTGACAATGAACCCTGACCTCGATCCGCGTGACAACCTTTCCGCGGCGCAGGCCGAGCTCGGCATCTATTTCGACTTCACCGACGGTCCGGAAAGCCGCATGCGGATGGAGGGTTTTTCGTGCCGCGTCTGGCGCTGGCCCCGCCATGTCCTGGAACGCGAGCTCGGCAAAGCCGGACTGTGCGACTTTACCTGGACCGCGCGCGACGTGCCGGACGATCGGCCGGACCTCAAAAGGCGTTTCGCTGAAGCCCTGAGGCACCCGCATAATGTCGTCCTGACGGCGCGGCGCGCGGTTGGCTGAATGAAGTGTCCGGAACATAAACCAAACATCCGTGGGGCTTTTCGTGGGACTTTATGCGTCGTTTTTTGCCACTACAGGTCGTTTGTTCTCTTTTTGGTTTTGCACATGTCACTTTTCCCTTGCGCCGGAGTAGCCTGAAAGCTAAGGAATTCAGGCCTTTTCGGCAGGTCGGAGCGTAGCGCAGCCCGGTAGCGCACTTGACTGGGGGTCAAGGGGTCGTGGGTTCGAATCCCGCCGCTCCGACCATTTTTCAAAGGTCCATACCGGACACATAGGTTACAGATTATACCGGAGACATAGGTAACACTTTTGCCCCGAATGGGTTCTTGAGTGGTTCCAACCTGCATGTCTCAT
>JANQMU010000127.1 GCA_028279875.1 Rhizobiaceae bacterium | reverse complement strand
TGATTTCGAAACCCTGGAGGAAATTCCGACACCGTTCGAAAACGGCATCATGGTCATGCAGCATCTGTCTCGAAACCTGGTGGAGGCCGGCGATTACGGCTTCATTGTCGGCAACCTGGACGGTGCGGAGCGGTAAATGCCGATGCCGGCCACGGCGCGCAAAAGGGAACCGACGCCTTGAATGCACGATCTCGGACCTCCGCGGAAGAACCCCTCCTCGCCGTTTCGGACCTGGACATCCATATCCGCGGCGATCATGAGACGTTCGCCGTCGTTTCCGACATGGCCCTTTCCGTCAGCGCCGGCGAGACGCTGTGCATTGTCGGCGAATCGGGTTGCGGCAAGTCGATGACCGCCCTGTCCCTGCTCAGGCTGCTTCCCGAGGCAGCCCATGTGGCGTCCGGCAGCATCACGATCAATGGCGAGGATTTTCTTTCCATGGACCAGCGCCGGGTCGAGGATTTCCGCGGCGAGCAGATCGCCATGATCTTCCAGGAGCCGCTGACCGCGCTCAATCCGGTGCTGAGCATCGGCGAGCAGATTGCCGAATCCGTGCGCCAGCACCGCAAGGTCGGCCATCGCGCCGCCAGGGCCCGTGCCGTCGAAACGCTGCAGCTTGTGCAGATGCCAGATCCGGAGCGCCGGGCGCGGCAATATCCGCATCAACTGTCCGGCGGCATGCGGCAGCGCGCGATGATTGCTCTTGCGCTGGCCTGCGACCCGCAGATCATCGTCGCCGACGAGCCAACCACCGCGCTCGACGTGACCATCCAGGCCCAGATCCTCGGCCTGATCTCCGATCTGCAGAAGCGTACCGGCACGGCGCTCGTGCTGATCACCCACGATCTCGCCGTCGTCGCGGAAGTCGCCGACCGGGTAGTGGTGATGTATGGCGGCCGGCGGGTCGAGGAAGCCAGCGTCTATGACCTTTTCGACAATCCCGTTCATCCCTATACCCTCGGCCTGATGGGCGCGATACCACGCTCGGCAGCAGGCCGGGCCGGTGAAAAACTGGTCGACATCACGGGCACTGTGCCACCGCTCTGGGATCTGCCCGCGGGCTGCGCCTTCGCGCCGCGCTGTCCGCGCGCCGTCGACCGCTGCCATACGCAGCGCCCGGCTTTCGAAGAAAAACAGCCCGGTCATTTCGCCGCCTGCTGGGAGCCGGATGATGACTGAGGTTCCGTTGCTGTCGGTCGAGGACCTCGAGGTCCACTTTCCGATCCGGTCCGGCGTACTGCAGCGCCAGGTGGGGCTGGTCAAAGCCGTTGACGGAATCAGCTTCACCATCGGCCGCAGTGAAACCCTGAGCCTTGTCGGGGAATCGGGCTGCGGCAAGTCGACGACGGGCCTCGCCCTGATGGGTCTGGTCATGCCGACCGGCGGCCGGGTGCGGTTCGAAGGCCGGGAAATCAAGGGGTTCAATCGCGCGGCGCTGAAAGATTACCGGCGCCGCATGCAGATCGTCTTTCAGGATCCGTTCTCATCTCTCAACCCGCGCCAGAAGGTGCGCGATGCCATCGGCGCGGCGCTCGACATTCACCAGGTCGGCAGTCGGGCGGAGCGCGAGGCGGAAGTCGCCGGGCTGATGGAACGGGTCGGACTGCGCCCCGACCAGGCGGGCCATTTCCCGCACCAGTTTTCCGGCGGCCAGCGCCAGCGTATCGGTATCGCAAGGGCGCTGGCCCTGAAACCGGACATCATCGTCTGCGACGAGCCGGTTTCGGCGCTCGACGTTTCGGTTCAGGCTCAGATCCTCAACCTGCTCGGCGACCTGCAGGCGGAACTCGGCGTCTCCTACCTGTTCATTTCGCATGATCTGGGGGTCGTCGAACACATTTCAAAGCGGGTGGCGGTGATGTATCTGGGCAAGATCGTCGAGATCGCCGACAAGGACGCGATCTTCGCCGCGGCCATTCATCCCTATACGGAGATGCTGATCGCCTCCGAGCCGACGCTCGACCCGCGCAAGCGCCACACATTCAGCGCCAGCAGTGACGATGTCCCCAGTGCCATCAACAAGCCCGCCGGCTGCCCCTTCCATACGCGCTGCCCGCTGGCGACCGATATCTGCAAATCCGCCGAGCCGCCGCTGACGGCGCGCGGAGACGGGCATCTGGTGGCCTGCCATCATCGTTAAAGGAGGTTTCCCTTGACCGAGACGACCTTTTTCACCGGCGGCCGCGTACTCGATGCCGAGGCTGGCGTCATGCGCGACGGGCTCGATGTGCTGGTCCGGGACGACCGTATCGTCGACGTTGCCGGCGGCATCGTACCGCCGCCGGAAGCCAGAACGATCGATCTCGGCGGCCGCACGCTGATGCCGGGGCTGATCGACTGCCATGTCCATGTGGTCGCCGAAAGCCTTGATTTGTGGTCCAACACCACGGCGCCCTCCTCCCTGGCGGCGCTGCGGTCTGCGCGCGTCATGGAAGAGGCACTGATGCGCGGCTTCACGACACTGCGCGATCTCGGCGGCGCCGACATCGGCCTGGTGCGCGGTGTCGAGGACGGGCTGATCGACGGGCCGCGGCTGATCATCTGCGGCAAAGGGCTGACCACCACCGGAGGACATGCGGACCTGCGGGGGCGCACCGACAACCGGCCGGGCATGATGTCGGACCGGCTCGGCTCCATGGGCATTATCGCCGACGGGGTCGATGCGGTGCGCGAGACCTGCCGGACGATGATCAAGGAGGGCGCCAATTTCATCAAGGTCATGGCCAATGGCGGTGTGTCCTCGCCCAATGATCCGATCCATGCGATCCAGTATTCGCGCGCTGAAATCAGCGCCATGGTCGAGGAGGCGCAGAATGCGGGGCTTTACGTGGCGGCACATGTCTATACCGACGAGGCGATCCGACGTTGCGTCGAACTCGGCGTCCATTCCCTCGAACATTGCAATCTAATTTCCGCCGACACGGCGAAGCGCGCCGCCGATGCCGGTTGCATCGCCGTGCCGACGCTTGTCGCCTATGATGCGCTTCATCTCGAAGGCAAGGCGCTCGGGCTGGGTGCCGCCGAGTTCGCCAAGATCGAAACGGTCCGCTCCGGCGGCCAGCAATCGCTTGCCATCATGCGCGACGCCGGCCTGCCCATGGCCTTCGGCTCTGATCTGCTTGGGCCCTTGCGCAGATATCACTGCATGGAATTCGAACTGCTGGCCAAGGTGTTGAGCCCGGCGGACATCCTGCGCTCGGCAACCGTGGTCGGCGCGCGGCTGTGCGGCATGCATGGCGAGATCGGCGTGATCGCCAAGGGTGCCTGTGCCGACATGCTGGCGGTCGACGGCGACCCGCTTGCGGACATCGCGCCGCTGCTGGATGACGGGACCCATATCCCGGTCATCATGCGGGGCGGCCGGGTGTTCAAGAACACACTTCCTTAAATCGTCTCGGGCGGCATGACCTGAACCCGATCGGTTTTCCGAAATCAGATCGAGCTTTCACACAACCTTGACTCCCATGGTATGCGAGTCACGGCCCGTTGTATTATTCGTTACAGGTCGATTAACGCCATCGGCGGATAACGCATTTCTGCCCCGTTCCTAGTGGCCTTTTTCCATCACTTCAATCGATGAGAAATTCGAATATATAAAGCTTGATCATTTTTTTAATGGATGCGATTTTTCAATTCTTTAAATATATGAATTAAAAATATTTATTCGTTTGATTTTCAATTTTTACATATAGTCTAATTGTATTTACAAGCTCTGTTTTTCCTGTTAATGTTTTGTTAATCTCTGAATAGTGACTATATCAGCGACCGGAGAAGTTATATTCTCTTTCGCCTTATCATTATCTCGCCCCCAAGATAAAGCGCGAAACTGATACTTCCCGTGCGGCTGGAGGTAGACGCGTATGATTTAC
>JANQMU010000074.1 GCA_028279875.1 Rhizobiaceae bacterium | reverse complement strand
CGATGGCCGAGTGGGCTTCGGCCGCCGGGCCGTCCCAGCGTGCCGTGTTGTTGGATCCCGGGCTTCGCTCGCCGACGGGCACGACGTCTTTCACCGTGTAACGGCCCATCGAGGCCCACGGCTCATTGACCGATCCGCAGGACAGCCAGCTATAGGACATTTCATAGGCGCCGAATGGCAACACCTCGCCCCAGAACACGCCGTTTTCAACGGGAACCGCCTTTGCGTCGATGCCGGCCCGCTGAAGCTGCTCGACGATGACATCGATGGTACGCGTATATTCCGTCGACGCCGAATTCACATGGATATTCACGGACAGCGTTTCGCCGTCCTTCGTGTAATAGTCACCGTCCCGGGTCCAGCCTTCCGCCTCGATTAGCGCCTGTCCGGCGGCGGCATCGGCGCTTGCGGGAAGTTCATGCCCGGCTTCGACAACGGCGTCGATGAAGGGCGACATGGACCCGAATTGCGCAAACATGGTGCGGCTGGCTTCCGTCGTGCCCTCATAGGCCACATTGACGATCTGGTTGCGGTCGATGATATGCGCGACGGCCTTGCGCATATTGGCATTGTCCCAGGGCGCAATCGTCGTGTTGATCTCGAGTTGCCTGGCACAGGGGTCCGCCGCCGAATAGGGGTAGTCCGCATACCAGGCTACCACCTTGGGATTTTGTGCCTTGATCGCTTCGAACGTGCCGATGGTCACGTTCTGGGAGGCATCCAGCTGGTTTGAAGCGATCAACTGGGCGCGGCTTTCCTCACCGCCCGACTCCAGGAAGATCACCCGCTGAGGTGCGGGCAGGTCCTGAAATCCGGTTTTTGCGCCCCACCAGTCGTCGTTGCGATCCCAGATCGCCCGGTTCGATGCGGCCGATGTGAACGTATAGGGTCCTGTCCCGATCGGGGGATTGAATGCGAAAGTGGCAGCATTCTGATCCTTCCAGATGTGCTCCGGCATGATCAGAAACGATCCGAAGATGCGAACGCCGAAGTTTTCGACGATGAATCGCGGGTTCGGGTTGTTCAGGGTGAACTTGACCGTCAGATCGTCGATCTTTTCGACCGAAGCGACCTGGGCGCGAATGGTCGAGGCCTCGCGGCTGGAGATTTCTTCATTCGTCAGCGCGATATTGGTCGTGAAAACGACGTCATCGGCATTGAACGGCTCGCCATCGGACCATTCGACGCCATCGCGCAGAGTTATGGTGAATTCCGTACTGTCGGCGTTGCTTTCAAAGCCGGTCGCCAGCCACGGATCCAGTTCACCGGTTCCGTAGTTCAAAATGAACAGCGGTTCCCACATGGTCTGGTGAGCGCCGTGCATGCGTTTGGTGCCTGGTGTCATCCAGTTGAAATTGCCGGGATCCTGAATCGTCCGGTCAAGATCGAAGATGACTGTATTTTCCCGTGCAACGTCCTGTGCGGTGGCGATGCCCGAATAGGCTGCAAACGCCAGCGCGGATGTCAGCAAGAGTGCTTTGCGATGGTTCATATTCTCCTCCCTGATTGGGCCTGTGCCCGAGTCCCGTCCGCTATCGGACGTAGTCCATCACCAGAACGCGGCTGCGCTCCGGCAGATCATGCAATGTCAGTTGATGTGTGGCGCCAAAAGCAAAATCCACATTTTCGTCTTTGAAGTGGCTAAGGAAACTCTCGATCCACATGGTGTTGCGCGGCCGATAGGCAAGGGTGCGAAAGTGCATCGGGATGACCAGCTTTGGACGCGTGCGGTGGATCATCTCCATCAGATCCGGCAGTTCCAATGTCAGATATCCACCCGCTAGGGCAAACAGGACATCGACGCCCTCGAAGAAGGATTGCTGCGCGTCCGTCAGCGGGTTTCCGACGTCTCCCATATGGGCAAATTCGATACCATCCAGCGAAAAGCGATACATGCCGTTTTGACCAGGCACCTCGTGTTCGGGGTGATGATCCCACTCGGCAGCTTCAATCGCCGTGATTTCGATCCCGCATGCGGTGGTTGATCCGCCGTTTTGCGCGACCGTCAGCGCGTTGACCACCGTCGGCGTTCCGGCGATCAGATCCGCCCGGCAATGCGCTTCGTCATCGTCTGAAGACATCACAACAAGATCGGCCGATTCCCTGATCGGCGCATATCCGACACCGTCGGGTGTGTAGGGATCGGTGATTATCTTCGGACCGGCTTCGGGTTCAAGGCCGAAGGCGGCATGGCCGAACCAGGTGATCTTCATTCAGTTGTTCCCGACCACATGCGGGCTCGTCGTTTTGGTGATGTCGTTGTTTTGCGGGCGCGGATAGGTGTGCCAGGCACCGGCATCGCCGCGGCAGTGGATTGCCTCCACGCCGCTGGCCCATGCCGCGTCGGTGATGACCACTTCGGGAGGACAATATCGAAGCGTCAATCCGCAGCGCCGCCTGTTGCTGCTATTGGCCTGCGACCCATGGACAAGCATGTCCGCATGCAGGGAAATCTGTCCGGCCTTGAGGGTGTTCGTGAATGGCTCGCCGAGGCCCTCGGCATTCGCCGTTTCCTTGTGGAACACCGCTTCGGTTCCGGTGTTCCTGACGCCCATCGGCCCCTTGTCATGGGTGCCGGGGATGAAGCGCATCGCCGAATTCTCCGCGTCGGCATCGTCGATCGCCAGCCAGACGGTCACGGTACGCGCCGGGCTGAGCGACCAGAATGATGCGTCCTGATGCCAGGGGACGGCCTTTGGATCATGCGGGCGCTTGGACAGGACGGCGCTGGCCCAGCAAAGAATGTCCGGTCCGAGGATATCCTCCACATGATCGAGGATGCGGGGATCGGTCGCGATATCCCAAAGACCGGAAAGGCGTGCCTGGTAGCAATTGATGCCATAGGCACCCTCAGGGCCCAGGTCCCGCATCAGCCCGTCGACATAGTCGCGGATGTCCGAGATTTCCTGAGGATCGTAGATATCGAACGGTTGCACGAAGCCGTTGATGTTGTAGTGCCGGATCTGATCCGCAGACAGTCTTGCCGGCGCAGCGTTGACGACACGCCGAAAGCGCAGATCCTGTTTGTCGTCGAGCATTGCATGCCTCCCGTCGTGCCAGAGTGAAATGATCGGCCATGAGAGTCAGCACCGTAGTTTGACATTTTATTGCACTATTTTGATTTCTTTTCTCCTGCCGCCGGGTTTTCTTTGCTAATCTTGCCTCATGCAAAAAACCACCTTTCTGATCGACGACTATATCAGGCCGGATGAGGCTTTCCATTTTGCCCGCAAGCGGCTGGCCACGCGATATCCGGACCGTGCCCATGATCATGATTATTATGAGGTGTTCCTGATCGAGAACGGCAGGACGTCCCACTGGGTCAACGGGGTTTCGCAAACGCTTGAGCCTGGGCAACTGGCCTTTGTCCGGCCGCATGATGTGCATGCCTTCAGTGCGGACCGCTCGACGGGGTGTCAGATCATGAATGTGATGTTCCGTATCGAAACGGCTGAACATCTTGCGCAGCGTTACGCCCACACCATTGCCGGACGGTTCTTCGACTCCGACACCGATCTGCCTGATCTGCACACGCTGGGTCCGGCGCGTTTTGCCAGGGCCATCAATGTGGCCCAACAGCTTCAGACGGCGCGTCGCTCCCTGGCACGGATCGAGGAATTTCTGCTCGTGCTGATCAATCGGGTCGCGGATGCGACAAGCGGCGTGGCGAATACCGCGCCGCGTTGGTTTTCCGAAGCCTGCAGTGCCGCGCAGTCACGGGAGGTTTTCCGCAAGGGTGCGTCGGGTTTTATCGCCGCTGCCCGGCGGAGCCACGAACACGTGTGCCGGACCTGCAAATCGGTGACCGGCCTGACCCCGTCGCAATATGTCAACCAGATCCGCATCGAATATGCCGCCCATCTGCTGCGCAGTGACGAAGTCTCGATCGACGATGTGATCGAGTTTTGCGGGTTTGACAACAACAGCTATTTCTACCGGTTGTTCAAGCGCCAATATGGCCTGACGCCGCGGCAGTACAGGCTGCGCAATCTGCGCGATCCCTTTCAGTTGGACCGCGTGCGCCCGGGAGGAACGGGGCGCAATTCCGGTTGACCCGGCCAGCCGGATTGACTACCTGCCAACGATGGCTTTTACCGCGGATACCGATGTTCTGGACGATATCGTCCGGCGGCGCGACCCGTCTTTCCGTTGCGTTGAGCCGCGGCTCATCGACGAGATGCTGCAATCCCTCGAGCGGGGCGCCACGGCTGAAGCCTATCTGCTGGCGGCCATGCGTCTGATGGCGCTGCCGGCGAACGGGCATACGCGGCTGATCCCGAATGCCGCGATACATACCGTGCCGGTGCGCTTCGTCTCCATCGGGCAATCCGTCGTTCTGACGGATGGCGCGGATGAGGCGACCGGCCACAGGAATTCCAGCCTGGTTGCGGTCAACGGGGTTCCGGTCGAGGAGATTTTCGCGCGCGCCAGGCCATATCTTGCCGGCACGCCGGCGCGACAGCGCGCGATCGGGGCGATCCTTTTTGCCTGGCCCGGCGCGTTGCGGGAACTCGGAGCCGGGCCGGCCACGGATCGGCTGGTGTTCACACTGGCGGCGCCGGATCGCGGCGAAAGCATGTTGGCTTTCAAGGAGAGTGCATGCGTGCCCTCGGCGCAATATTATCCGATCCGCGAACACGGAGCGGCCAAACACCCGAACGCCCGGCAGAAACTGGCGGAATGCACGGCGCTTGGCGCGGCCGCCAATCGTGTGCGGCTGATGGATTTTTATTGCCCCGACGACGACACGCTCGAGACGGAACTGTCGTATGCGGCCGGAACTGTTCTTTCCAAACCGAAGACCGGCATCGTTTTCGATCTACGCGGGAATCCGGGCGGCGATTTCCTGCGCACCGTTCCCTTCATTGATGCACTCGCTGAGGGGTGGCGCGGCGAACGATATGCCGTCCTCATCGACAAATTCACATTCTCGGCGGCCATCGTTTTCATAGCCATATTGACGCAGAAACTGAAAGGCCGTTTCGAGATCATCGGCGAACCGATGGGTGATGATACGCGGTTTTATGCCGAAGGCGGAACGGTGACACTGCCGCAGACCGGTGCGGCCGTCCGTTATTCGACAGCCTGGCACGATTGGGAAACAGGCCAGGCCGCGGACACGACGCCGACGGACATCGTGCCGCATCTTGTCGCGGCCGGGACACTGGCGCCCGATCGCCTGGTCGAGATGACGGTATCGGATTTGCGTTGCCGCGCGGACCCGCAATTGGCTGCCGCACGGGCGTTCATCGCATCGGGAGCCTCAGCCTAACAACAACGCGCTCTATTGCTGTTGCGCCAGTTGAATCAGATAGTCTGCCGTCATCAGGTCGAGATGCGCACCGCCACCGTTCTTGAAAACAGTGATGTCGTGCTGTGACGTGCGTCCTGATGCACCATTCACCAGGTCATACAGATCGCCGAGGACGTCTTCGCGTCGGATCACGCCGTTCGCCAGCGGAATCCTGAGTTCTCCGATGTGATCCAGCGTCGTGTCGCGGCTGTCCACAAACAGCCTTGCCCGTTTGAGAAGCGCGTCGTCAGCCTCGCGCATGTCGGCCTTGTACGCACCGATCAGGTCGACATGCGTGCCCGGCTGAACCCAATCGTCGGTGAGGATAGGTGTCCGGGACATCGTGGCGGTCGCGATGATATCGGCGTGACGACAGGCGATGCGAGGGTCGGTGGCCACATCGGCCGGGACGCCTTCCGCCTGAAGGGCGAGTGCCCGCTTTTCCGCCCTTTCGGCGGTGCGGTTGTAAATCGTGACCTTTTCCAGCGAGGAGAAACAGGCGACATAGGCTTTGGCGATGCTGTGGGCGACGGCGCCTGCACCGAAAATGGTCATCACAAGAGGCTCGAGTCGGGCCAGATATTGTGCGCCGAGCACGGAATCCGCAGCGGTTTTCCAACCGGTAATCAGAGCGGAATCCACCAGCGCCCGGGGTTCTCCCGAACCGACATCGAAGCAAAGCATCGCACCCTGTATGGAGGGCAGGTTGCGGGCATGATTTTCGGGAACGACTGTTACAGTCTTCACCCCGCAGCCCAGACCATCCACGAACGCCGCCCGGCTCAGCATGGTCGTAGCGTTGTTTCCCTGGAACACATCCGCGATCTGCGGCCGTGGCAGGCGATGCCCCTCCTCGATCGCCTGAATCAGATCCAGCCAGACGGGAGTGGCAGCCAGGCTGTCTTCCGAGATCAATCTCATGCGTCAACGCAACCCGTCCGGATCCCTATTTCGGGTCCCGATTTGAGCCGGGACCACCGGTTCTGGCTCGATCGGCCGAGGAACTGATCCACAGCACCTTGGTCTCCTCCTGACCGGCGGCCACCAGCGCATGACCCATGGTGCTGTCGAAATAGATGCAGTCCCCGGGGTTGAGAAGAGTCGGTTCATACATGTCGGTATGCAACATCACCTGACCGGTCAACACGTAGAAAAACTCTTCGCCGTCATGGGTGGACAAGGCCGGAAACGCCTCGATCTCATGCGCCTTGATTGTGGTCAGCAGGGGAATGAACTTCTTGTTCGAGATCTCGGTGCACAAGAACGCGTAGTCATAGACAGGGGTCTCGTGCTTGGTTCCCTGGCCGTCGCGGACAACGGCCCGGCGTCCGCTTTTGTTGACCGACTGAACAGGCGAGACCAACGTGCCAAGGTCAACGTCGAGACCACGCGCGATGGCCACCAGCGTGTCAAATGTCGGCGAGATCTGATGGTTTTCGATCTTGGACAGGGTCGATGTCGCGAGCCCGCTCAGACGCGCCAGTTCCTGCAGATTCAGACCGGCTGCTCTCCGCAGTGCCCTGATGGTCTGCGCCAGCCTCAAGACGGCATGCTGAGCCTCGCGCCGGCCATGGGCAGTACGCTGTTCGTTTTGTTGGGATGGTTTCACGACAAGGCTGGTCCTTTTGGAATCGGAGAGGTTTCGAGGGTCGGAAAATACGTTGACTTTGTTTTGGTCACAAGTACATTCATAAAAAAAATTTCTTAAACGAAAATTACATCCCTGTAGGAAAAGCAGCGGAACGCCGTGCAGAAGGGGCGAGATGGCAACACGAATTGCAGTCGACATCGGTGGGACCTTCACCGATTTGATCTATTTCGATGAAAACAGCGGTGAGACCGTTCAGGGGAAGGTGCCGACCATACCGACAGCTCCCGAACAGGGGGTCGAGGACGCGATACGGGCGCATGTCCCGCGCCAGGTGATGGCGGATGCCGCGTATTTTCTTCACGGCACGACCGTCGGACTGAATGCGCTGCTGGAACGCCGCGGCGCGACGGTCGGGCTGATCACGACAGAGGGATTTCGTGATGTCCTGGAAATCCGTCGGGGCGACCGGGTCGAGATGTACAATCTTTTTTGGCGTCAGACCGTACCGCTCGTGCCGCGCCGCCTGCGGCTTGAAGTTCCGGGCCGCATCCTGGCCGATGGGACCACGGAAGGCGCGCCGGACGAGGAGACCGTCGCCCGAGCCGTACAGACCTTCAAGGAGCATGGTGTCACCAGCGTCGCCGTCAGTTTGATCAATGCCTATATCGATCCGCAGCATGAACTGCTCGTCGAAAAGCAATTGCGCAATGCGGGGTTCGACGGCGGCATCACCCTGTCGCATCGGGTCTCGGGCGAATATCGCGAGTATGAGCGCACGTCGACCGCCGTGATCGACGCCTTCGTTCGCGGCCGGATGGCCAATTACCTGCAACGGCTGGACCGCACATTGCGCGAGCTGGGATTCAAGGGGCAAAGCCTGATCGCGCGATCCGGCGGCGGTTCCATGACGTTTTCGGAGGCCGAGGAACGCCCGTTCGAGACCATCATGTCCGGCCCGGTCGGCGGGGCGCAGGGGGCAAGCGAGTTTGCCCAACTTTTGAATGCGGACATGGTGGTTTCGGCGGATGTTGGCGGCACAAGCTTCGACACCGCGCTTATCATCAATGGAAATCCGCAAATCCTGTTTGAAGGCGAGATCGACAACATGCCGATCCAGTCACCCTGGGTCGACGTCCGCTCGATCGGCGCCGGCGGCGGCTCGATCGCCTATGCGGATACGGGCGGCTTCATGCGGGTCGGACCACAAAGCGCCGGCGCCGACCCCGGACCGGCCTGTTATGCGAAAGGCGGGATGAAGCCTGCCGTCACCGACGGTGCGGCCTATCTCGGCATGCTGGGTCCGGGTGAACTGGCCTCCGGGATCACACTCGATATCGGCGCCGCGGAAACGGCGATTGAGCAGGTTGCACTCGCCATCGATCAACCGGTCGAGAAAGCAGCGGCCGGTATTCTTCAAATCGCCGCGACATCCATGGCCAACGCCATGCGCGAGATCTCGGTCGAGCAGGGGCTTGATCCACGCGAAATGGCACTTGTGCCCTTCGGCGGAGCCGGTCCGATGATGGGGACGCTGCTGGCCGATGAGATGCAGATGAAACGGATCGTCATTCCGCCCTATGCCGGCATCTTTTCCGCGTGGGGTCTGCTCGGGGCCGACATGGTGCAAAGCGCTTCGCGAACCCTGATTAAACCGTTCAACGACGACTGCGTCGCGCCGGTGAACGCCATTCTGGCGGAGCTTCTGGCCAGCATACGGGCGCGCGGCGAAAGCAGTGCGGATGCCGAACCTTCGCTTCGCCTGGACATCCGTTACCAGGGACAGGAGCATACGCTCTCGATCCAGGTCGCGCTTGAGGATGAGGCGCTTGGTGAGCCCGTAGAGGTGATCGCCGCGCGTTTTCGCGAAGAATATTCCCGAACCTTCGGTGCCACGATGAATGACGGGCTGGAACTGACCTCGGTCCGTGCTCAGCTCAAGACGCCGCTGCCGAAACGCGATCTGGTGCCGCCGGGGGACACTGGTCACACGCCGGAGATCACCGAAATCGACGCCTATTCGTTCCGGGATTCGAAGCGAATTCCATTCCGTATCTGTTCGCGCGATCAGGTGGGCGAAGGTTTGGACGGCCCGTTGATCATCACCGAGACCGTAACCACCACCTATGTCGACAAGGGCTGGCACATACGCCCCGGCGCCTATGGTGAACTGATCCTTGAAAGGAATGGCTGACATGGCCGAGGAACCGATCCTGACCCATCCCGCCGGCCAACCGCGTCAACCGGTGATCGGGACGTCCGATCCGATCACGACGGAAGTGGTTCGCCATGCCCTCAACTCGGCTGCCAATCAGATGAAACGGGCGCTGATCCGCACGGCCTTTTCTCCGATCATCTATGAGGTGCTCGATTTCGCCGTCGCCATTTACGACAGCCACCTGCGCATGCTGTCGCAGGCGCCAAGCCTTCCGCTGTTCATGGGCACGTTGAATTACGCGGTCGAAGAGGCCGTGAAAGGCATTGGCGGCGCGGACAAGCTCGATCCCGGCGATGTGCTGATTTACAACTGGTCCTACGGCACGGGCAGCCACGCCCAGGACGTTGTCATCGTCATGCCTGCTTTCTTCGAGGGGACGTTGATCGGCTACACGGCCATCAAGGGCCACTGGCTGGATATTGCAGCCAAGGAACCCTATTGCACGGACACGGTCGACATATTTCAGGAGGGCACGGTTTATCCCGGCCTGAAGCTCTACCGACGGGGCGAGTTGAACGAGGATGTCTACCGGATCGTCATCGCCAATACGCGCATGCCGAAAGCCGTTGCCGGCGATATGGGCGCCCAGGTCACCGGTTGCCGTGTCGGTGTCGAGCGCTTTCAGGAGGTTGTGGCGCGTTTTGGCCTCGAAACCTATCATGCCGCGGTCGAGGATATGTTCGACCATGGCGACAAGATCATCCGGTCATTCTTCGAGAAGATTCCCGACGGTCGTTATATCGGGCGGGGCCGTATGGACAGCAACGGCGTCACGCCGGGCGCCGTGCCGTTCGAAGTCGGACTTGAAGTCAGCGGATCTGATGTCACGATTGATTTTTCAAACGTGCCGGAACAGCAGCGTGGGCCGATCAACTGCCCGCTGCCGTCGACCATGTCAGCCGCCCGCGTGGCCATCACCATGCTTGCCGGATATGGCGAGCCGCCGCATGAAGGCCACTTTCGGCCAATCACCGTGAAGACCCGCGAAGGAACCCTGTTTCATCCGGTCTCGCCGGCGCCATGCTTCATCTATGGATGGCCGGCCCTGCAGGCCATCGAACTCATTTATCGCGCGCTGGCCGAAGCCATGCCCGATGCGGTTCCGGCCTCATCGGGTGGCTGCATCTGCGCCTGCGTGTGGTGGGGCGTGCGCCCTGAAGATGGCAGCCCGTGGATGGATGGCGCGCCGCATCCGGTCGGACAGGGCGCCTGGAAGGGCGGCGATGGCGGCACCATGCTGCACATCGCCGAAAGCGCAACGCGTTTTACGCCGGTGGAAGTCTGGGAGACGCGCAACCCCTGGGTGGTGGAGTATATGCGGCTGGCCGCCGATTCCGGCGGTGCGGGCGAATGGCGTGGCGGTGCCGGTGTCGACTTTCGGTTTCGCACGCTGGCGGACACCTATGCCACGACCGTGTTCGAGCGTTCCGGCTTCCCGCCCTGGGGCCTTGCGGGAGGCCGGGAAGGCCGGGCCAATCGCTGCGAACTCAATATCGCAGGCGAGGAGGTCAAGGATATCTCCAAAGCCACCGGCGTCCTCATTCCGAAGGGAGAGCGGCTTGATTTCCTGACCGGCGGCGGCGGCGGTTACGGCGACCCGGCGGAGCGACCGGTCGAGGCGGTGAAGGCCGATCTCGCAGACGGCTACATCACCGAGGCATTCGCCCGCAAACACTATCCGCAGATCTACGAAGGGACGTAGCGGTATTTGGACAGCAGAACATTCCGATAACCAGAAGAGGAGAACGAAAATGCTCAACAGGAAGTTGCACACAGCCGTCGCGGCAATTGTCGTCAGCGCGGTCGGTCTGGCGGCGGGCGCAGCACATGCGGAACGCATTTTGCGGATCGACGAAGCCCCGATCGGAGAGATGGATCCGGCCAAGGGCACCGACTATGCCGACACCATGCTCGCCATCAATCTCTATGACACGCTGGTCTATCCCAAACAGGGTGGTGCCGGCGTTCAGCCGCATCTGGCCACCGAATGGGACATCGACGGAGCGGACTATACGTTCAAGCTGCGCGACGACGTGACCTTCAACTCCGGCAATCCGCTGACGGCGAACGATGTGGTTTTCTCCTTCAATCGGCTGATGGCCCTTGGGCAAGGCAATTCGGGCCTGTTCGAGGGTGTCGTGGACACTGTCGAAGCCGTCGACGACCACACGGTCAAATTCACGCTCACCAAGCCTTTTGCCCCGTTCCTTGCGTCGCTGGTGCGCCTTCCCGCGGTCGACCAGAAGCTTGTCAGCGAGCACTTCAAGGATGGCGATCACGGCGAGTTCGGGGATTATGCCTCCGAGTGGCTGTCCCAGAACAGCGCGGGATCGGGCGCCTATGTGGCCGAGAGTCACGACCCGCAGACGGAAACGGTGTTGGTCTACGAGCCCGACTATTTTCTCGAACCGGCTGAAAACCACCCGGAACGCGTCCGCTTCCGCTACGGCCTGGATGCGGCAACCGTTCGGGCTCTGATGGCACGCGGCGAGCATGATATCTCCAGCCAGTGGCTGCCGCCGGAGGTTTTCAAGGCGCTGGCCGATGAAGGGGTGGTCAAGCTCGTCAACGAGGCCGGCCTGACCGGTGAATATTTCAAGCTCAACACCCGCCGGCCGCCGCTTGACGACGTCCACTGTCGCCGGGCTCTGGCCTTTGCGTTTGACTACAACACGCTGCAGCAACTGGTGCGGATCAACGCCGAGACAACCCAGGGGCGGCCGATGAAAAGCGCCTTGCCGGTGGGCCTGCTGGGATTTGACGAGAACAAGCCCGACTTTGCGCAGGACATGGATCGAGCGAAGGCCGAACTGGAGCAGTGCAAATACGACCCGGCCGACCATCCGCTGGAGGTGGCGTGGATCGCCGAAACACCGGCCCGCGAGAAGGGCGCCCTGATGATGCAGGCGATCTATTCGCAGCTTGGTTTCGACGTCGACATCACGCGCACGCCGTGGGGCCTGGTCACGGAGCAGGTGACGAGCCCGGATACGGCTCCGCACGTGATCGAGATCGCCGTGGCCGCGCTGACCCCGGATACGGATTCACTGCTCTTCAACATGTATCACTCCTCGATGCCGCATACCTGGATGTCTGCCTCCTATGTCGTGAACGAGGAACTGGACAAACTGCTGGAAGCGGGCCGTCTTGAGACCGATCCCGCGAAACGGCATGAGATCTACGCCAAGGCAAATGCAATCCTCGCCGAAGAGGTGCCGGATATCTATGCCTATGAGTTGCTGGGTGCGTTTGCCGTTCGCAACGGGATCGTCTTCAACAACCTTGAGGACCCGGCGCGGACCTATCCGGTCTCCGGCTTCAACTCGCTGTTCAAGGATGTTTCGATCAACGAGTGATGGCCGATGAATCGCGGCGCCGGGTGGAGGATCGCCCGGCGCCGGTTCCGGCACAACAGGCTGACTAAGCTCAATGCTGTCCATTCTGATACGTCGCCTCGCCACGACCTTGCTCGTTCTTTTCGGGGTGTCGATCCTGATCTTTCTCATCGCCCGCATCATCCCTGGCGATCCGGCGCGCATTGCCCTTGGACCCCGGGCGAGTGCGGCCCAGGTGGAGCAAATGCGCGAGGCACTCCACCTCAATGAGCCTGTCTTCATACAATATGCTTATTTCCTGGGTGATTTGCTCCGGGGCGATCTGGGAATATCGCTCTATACAAATCGCCCCGTGATGACCGACATCGCACAATTTCTGCCCGCGACGCTGGAACTGGTCCTGCTGGCCGGGATCCTGATGATCGTGATCGGACTGCCGCTGGGGGCCCTGTCGGCGCGATATCGGGGCGGATGGCCGGATCACGTGATCCGTGTCATTTCCCTGCTGACGGTTTCGGCGCCGGCATTTGTCTGGGCCGTCGTCATGGTTCTGCTCTTTTCCTACTACCTGCCGCTCTTTCCCATCGCCGGGCGGATCCATGAGACGATCGCAATCCCGGTGGTGACGGGGTTCATGTTGATCGACACGCTGCTGGCGGGAAGCTGGCAGGGCTTCCTTTCGGCCGTGCACCACCTCATTTTGCCGGCCTTCGCGCTTTCGCTTTCGGGTATCGGCCAAGCCGCCCGCCTGACCAGGTCGAATATGGCGGAGACCTATGAGCAGCCCTATATCGAGATGGCGCATGCCTACGGGTTTCCGGACGGCCGGATTGCCCGCAAATATGCCTTCAAACCGTCGCTCATCCCGTCGCTGACAATCATCGGGCTGGATTTTGCGGCGCTGCTGGGCAACGCCTTTCTGGTGGAAAACATCTTTGCCTGGCCCGGTATCTCGCGTTACGGCGTGGGCGTGATCCTGCAAAAGGACCTCAATGCAATCGTCGGAACGGTGATGATCATCTCCGCGACATTCCTGATCGCCAACATCATTGTCGATCTGCTGGTGGCGTTCATCAATCCCCGAATTCGCTTTGCCGAGCGCGCCAAGTGAAGCGCGCCGTCACCATCCTGTTGCGCAACCCGCTGTCGCTGGTCGGCCTGATCCTGGTCAGCTTCGTCGTCCTGACCGCGCTGCTCGCCGATTACATCGCGCCCTATCCCGAACATGCCGGCGCCGTCGTGGATTTCCTCAATGCCAACAAGCCACCGAGCGCCAAGCACTGGCTGGGCACGGACGTCGTCGGGCGCGATCAGCTCTCGCGCATATTCTTTGCCTATCGCATCTCGCTGACGCTGGGGGCGGTGGTCCTGGCCATCGCGGTGCCGATCGGCGTCACCGTGGGCCTTGTCGCCGGTTACTTCGGCGGATGGGTGGACTATGTCCTGATGCGGATCACCGATGTCTTCCTGTCGATCCCGCCTCTGGTGCTGGCCCTTGCGATCATGGGTCTTTTGGAACCCACTCTGCTGAACGGGATGATCGCGGTCACGGCGATGTGGTGGCCCTGGTATGCCCGGCTTGTCTACAACATCACACGCGCGCAGAAGGTCGAAGGCTATGTTCTGGCTGCGGAAATCATCGGGGCGAATAAACCGCACATCATGTTCCGGGAAATCCTGCCGAATTGCATTCCGTCGATCGTGACGAAAATGACGCTCGATTTCGGCTTCGTCATCCTGATCGCGGCGTCACTGTCCTTTCTGGGCCTTGGCGTGCAGGCCCCGACGCCGGATCTGGGCTCCATGGTTTCCGACGGCACGCGATATCTTCCGGACAGCTGGTGGCTGACGGTGTTTCCCGGGGCGGCGATCCTGATCGCCGTGTTCGGCTTCAACCTCATCGGCGATGTGCTGCGCGAAGTGCTGGATCCCGATCTATGAATTCCGACCTCACACTTTCGATCCGCAATCTTGATCTCAGCTTCCGCAACTGGCGGGGTGAGTCTCAGGTGCTGCATGGGATCGATCTGGATATCGGACGGGGCGAGCGGGTCGCCCTCGTCGGGGAAAGCGGTTCGGGAAAATCCGTCACCGCCCGCATCGTCCTCGGCACGCTGCAGGAACTCAAGAGCGCCAGGTGCTCAGGTGAGGTGCTTTTCGCCGGACGCAACATCATGGACTTGCCGCGAGCGGAACGCCAGGCCATGCGCGGCACGGACATGTCCATGATCTTTCAGGACCCGACGACGGCCCTCAATCCGGTCTACACGATCAGGCAGCAATTCCATGAGGTTCTGCGTCGTCGTGATTCCGCCATATCCGAAAGCGCCGCGGCCGCGCGGTGCGCCGAGATACTGCGCGAGGTCTCGATCGCCGATACGGAGCGCGTGCTGCAGAGCTATCCTTTCCAGCTCTCGGGTGGCATGAACCAGCGGGTCATGATCGGCATGGCTCTGGTCAACGAACCACAGCTGTTGCTGGCCGATGAGCCCGGCACCGCGCTTGACGTCACCGTTCAGGCCCGGACCCTGCGCCTGATGCGCGAACTTGTGCGGCGGCATGGCACATCCGTGCTGTTCATTTCGCACAATCTCGGCGTTGTGCGTGAATTCGCGGACCGTATCTACGTGATTTACCGAGGCCGGATTGTCGAACAGGGCCCGGCTGCATCGATCTTCGACAATCCGCTTCATCCCTATACCGAGGCGCTTTTGGCTGCGATTCCGCGGCTGACGGGCGGCGGGATACCGGAAATCCAGGAGGATTCGGAGGCCTTCTTCGATCCGGCTGTCAGGCATGAGGATACCGCCGCATGACGGACCAGCCGCTGCTCACCGTCCGCAATCTTACCAAACGCTTCAGGGTGGGAAAACAGACCGTTACCGCCGTCGATGACATATCCTTCGACGTCAGGCAGGGTGAGTGTTTCGCCATCGTGGGCGAAAGCGGCTCGGGCAAGAGCACGATGGCCAACATGATTTTGGGCATCTATCCTCCCAGCTCCGGCAATCTGACCTTCCGCGGAAAGCCGCTTCCGGCAGAGCGGAACCTGGAGCACAGGAGGCTCATTCAACTCGTTCAGCAAAACCCGCTGTCTGCCCTCAACCCACGCCGCTCCATTGCGGCATCGCTTCGGCTCGCGCTGGATGTGCACGGCTATGGCGACGTCGGTGCGCGCAAAACCGTCGTTCGGCAGCTTCTGGAAGAGGTGGGCATTGACCCGGCGGTGGCCGACCGCAGTCCTTCCGCACTGTCCGGCGGTCAAAGGCAGCGGGTGGCGATCGCCCGGGCGCTCGCCTGTCGTTCCGAAGTGGTGGTTCTTGATGAACCGACCTCGGCACTGGACGTTCTGGTGCAAGCGCGGGTCCTGCGTCTCCTGGAGCAGCTTCGCGCAGCGCGGGGACTGACCTATATCTTCATCACCCATGATCTGTCCGTGGTCCGCAACATTGCCGATCGGGTCGCGGTGTTCGAAAAGGGCAGGCTTGTGGAACTCGCCGCGACGGAGGCGCTGTTCACCCGGCCGGGCGAAACCTATACCCGAAACCTGATCGGCGCCGTGCCCGTCGTTTCTGCGGATGAGGTGGAGTTGCGCGACAGGTTGACGGTCACCGGTTCACCCGGTTGAGCATCAAGGGTTTTCCAACCTTATGCCGCAACGGCATCAAGCAGCGCCTGCAGGGCTACGGTGACGGTCCGATGTCTGATCACGTCACGACCGATGTCGCCGAACTGCAGCTCCTCATGGCGGATCTCGCCAGCCCTTGTCGCCAGGGCGAGGTGGACGAGCCCGACCGGCTTTTCTGGACTTCCGCCGCCGGGGCCCGCAACACCGGTGACGGCGACTGCCATATCCGCATTTGAGCGGGCGAGGGCGCCGGTGGCCATCTCCACCGCCGTTTGGCTTGAAACGGCTCCGTGCGCTGCCAGCGTTTCACCGGACACGCCGATCATCTCCTGCTTGGCATCGTTGGAGTAGGTGACGAAGCCGCGGTCGAGGACCGCCGACGAGCCGGCAATGTCGGTAATGGCGGCCGCGATCATGCCTCCGGTGCAGGATTCGGCTGTCGCCACCATCAATCCGTAAGCGGTGAAATCGTTGACAAGTCTCTGGGCGAGCGCTTCATTTTCCATCGCCGATCGCCTCCGAATACGCGGCTGTCGCCGTTGCGATGGCGGCAATGCCCTCGCGCCGCCCGATGAAGCCGATCCCCTCATTGGTGGTCGCCTTGACCGAACACCGTTCGATATCGAGGTGCAGAATATCCGCCAGGCGCCGGCGCATGGCCTGCCGATGCGGGCCGATCTTCGGCGCTTCGCAGATCAACGTCACATCGACATTCATGATGGTACCACCGGCTTCGCGTACGATGTCGGCGGCGTGGCCGAGGAAAATATCCGAGGGCGCGTCCTTCCATTGCGGGTCGGTCGGCGGGAAATGATCGCCGATGTCACCGGCGCCGCAGGTTGCCAGCAGTGCATCGGTCAGGGCGTGCAGCGCCACATCGGCGTCGGAATGGCCGAGCAGCGCATGGTCGTGGTCAATGCGCACGCCGCACAAGGTCACCGCATCGCCGGCGGTTAAAGCGTGGACGTCGTAACCATTGCCGGTGCGGATATCGGGCGCTGCCGCCGCACCGCCGCGCGCCCGTTGCGCTAGTTTTTCATCGGCCATGAGAAGATCCCTTGCGACGGTCAGCTTGATGTTTTCCGTGTTTCCGGCAACGATCCTAACCGGAATGCCGGCCCATTCGGCGATGCTGGCATCATCGGTAAATGGCTGTCCGGTCTCAGTGCGGGCCTTGCGATGGGCCTGCAGCAGCGGCTGATAGGCAAAACCCTGCGGTGTCTGCGCGGCATAGAGCCCGTCGCGGGAGAGGGTGGCCTCGACCAGCCCGTCGGCGCTCGCCTTTTTGATCGTGTCCGTCAACGGCAGAACCGGCAAGGCGCCGGTCTCACCACCTAGAAGCATCCCACATACGGCCGAAATCAGCGCATCGTCGACAAAGGGACGCACACCATCATGGATCAGCACATGATCGGGCGCCTCATCCGCGAGCGCCTCGAGCCCGCAAAGCACGGATTGCTGCCGCGTCGCGCCGCCATCGACCTGCAAAACCGGCTTCGTCATTTCCAGGCCGCTGACCGACTCGGCATAGATTTGATGGTCATCGGGATGAATGACCACGGCAATGGTGTGAATTTCCGGATGTCTCAGGAACGCCCGCAAAGTCCAGGAGATCACCGGATGTCCGCCGATCGGCCGATATTGCTTCGGACCGTCCTGCGGATTGCCCGCGCGTTCGCCCCTGCCGGCCGCTACGATGATGGCGGCCAATTTTTCCGAATGTGTCATTGCGCCTCTGTTTGCGCGGCCGAACCGGGTTCTCAGCCTGCTGTAGCGCCGTCACGAAGACAAAGCCAGTGCTGCCCGACACAATTTGTCTTGCATTTACACCCGCGTCGCTTAAAAAAGAGGCAATGATGGAATATGCCTCTTTTCCGTGCAGATAGGCCATGATCGATCAGCCCTTTCATATTGGACCGGTTCGGATACGCAACCGTCTTATTCTGGCGCCCATGTCGGGGATCAGCGACCTGCCGTTCCGCCGGCTGGCCTGGCGCTTCGGCGCCGGCCTCGTCGTGACCGAGATGATCGCCAGCCGCGAGCTCGTGTGCGAAAGCCGGCAGTCCCGCGTGCGGCTGCAAGGTGATGGCATCACGCCGCATATGGTGCAACTGGCCGGGCGGGAGGCGCGCTGGATGCGAGAGGCGGCCATTATGGCTGAGGCCGAAGGCGCCGACATTATCGATATCAATATGGGCTGCCCGGCAAAGAAGGTGACCGGCGGTTATTCCGGATCGGCGCTGATGCGCGATCCCGACCTGGCGCTGCGGCTGATCGAGGCGAACGTCGAGGCGGTCGACGTGCCGGTGACGCTGAAGATGCGCCTGGGATGGGATGAAAACACGCTCAATGCGCCTGATCTGGCGCGCAGGGCGCAGGATGCCGGTGTGCAGCTTGTCACCATTCACGGCAGGACGCGCTGCCAGTTTTACAAGGGCAAGGCCGACTGGGCGGCGATCAGGGCGGTGCGCGAGGCCGTTTCGATACCGCTGGTCGCCAATGGCGATGTCGAGACCGCGGCGGACATCACAGCGATCAGAGAGGCCAGCGGCTGCGATGCCGTGATGATCGGCCGCGCCGCGCAAGGCCGTCCTTGGCTGATCGGAACCCTGGCCGGCCATGCCGACGGCCCGGCGGATATCGACGAAATCGCGGATATTGTAACCGAACATTATGACAGCAATCTCGCCCATTACGGCGTCCACATCGGTTTGCGACATTTTCGCAAGCATCTGGGCTGGTATCTCGACCGGTTCGCGCCGGCCTGTCCGGCTGAACTCAGATCAAGAATCATGACCAGTGTCGCGCCCGATCAGGTGATGGCGGCGTTCCGACAAGCGCTGTGCCTGTTCGGATCGACCGCGCACGAACGGAAAACCGCGGCATGAGCGGCGTTATCGCCAAGGAGCCGCTGTCGGCCGACAGCGCTGCGAATGCGGTCCTCAACGCCATCCTTCACCCGGTCATCATGGTCGATGAGGACGGGCTGATTACGTTTGCCAATTGGGAGGCGGAGTCGTTTTTCGGCGCCAGCCGCGACCATTTGTTCCAGCGCCGTCTCGACGCCTATATCCCCTTCAGCAGTCCGTTGCTGGCCCTGATCGAACATGTGCGCGAGCGGCGCGCGCCGATCAATGAATATCGCGTCGACGTCAGTTCCCCGAAACTCGGCAATGAGCGGCTGGTCGATCTTTACGTCGCGCCGGTGCCGGACCAGCCCGGCTCCGTCGTGGTGCTTTTTCAGGAACGCTCGATGGCCGACAAGATCGACCGGCAATTGACCCACCGGGCCGCGGCGCGGTCGGTGACCGGCCTTGCCTCGATGCTGGCGCACGAAATCAAGAACCCGCTTTCGGGAATTCGCGGTGCCGCCCAATTGCTTGAAACATCGGTCGGCGACGACGACCGGGCCCTGACGCGGCTGATCCGCGACGAGACCGACCGCATCGTGTCGCTGGTCGACCGGATGGAGATTTTCAGCGACGAGCGGCCCGTTGACCGGGAACCGGTCAACATCCATGCGGTTCTCGATCACGTTAAAGCCGTGTCGCGAGCGGGTTTCGCAAGCCCATTCAAGATCACCGAAAACTATGATCCATCCCTGCCGCCGGTCTTTGCCAATCGCGACCAGCTCGTTCAGGTGTTCCTCAACCTGATCAAGAATGCCTGCGAGGCGCTGGGTGATCAGGCGAATGGCGAGATCACCCTGACCACGGCCTATCGTCCGGGCATGCGCCTTTCCATTCCGGGGGCGAGTGAGAAGGTCTCTCTGCCGCTGGAATTCTGCGTTCAGGACAACGGTCCGGGCGTGCCGCCTGATATCCGTCCGCATCTCTTCGACCCGTTCATTACCACCAAGATCAACGGTTCGGGCCTGGGGCTGGCGCTGGTCGCCAAGATTGTCGGGGATCACGGCGGCATCGTCGAGTGCGACAGCCAGTCGAACAGGACGACATTTCGGGTTCTGATGCCGGCCTCGCGCGATGCCGTCGGCGAGCCCAGGGAGGCAGACCGATGAAGGGCGCGACGATCCTCATCGCCGATGACGATGCGGCGATCCGCACGGTCCTCAATCAGGCCTTTTCGCGGGCCGGTTACGATGTGCGGGTCACGTCCAATGCGGCAACGCTGTGGCGGTGGGTGGCTGCGGGAGACGGCGATCTGGTGCTGACCGACGTCGTCATGCCGGACGAAAACGCCTTCGACCTGCTGCCGCGCATCAAGAAGGCGCGGCCCGATCTGCCGGTGCTGGTCATGAGCGCGCAAAACACCTTCATGACGGCGATCAAGGCATCGGAGCGCGGCGCCTATGAATATCTGCCGAAACCCTTCGATCTGACCGAATTGATATCCATCGTCGGCCGGGCGCTGTCGGAACCCAAGAAACCGGCGGCCGATACCGGCGAGGATATGGGAGAGGGCATGCCGCTGGTCGGGCGTTCGGCCGCCATGCAGGAGATCTACCGCGTTCTGGCGCGGCTGATGCAGACCGACCTAACCCTGATGATCACCGGGGAATCGGGCACCGGCAAGGAACTAGTCGCCCGCGCACTGCATGATTACGGCAAGCGGCGCAACGGGCCGTTCGTGGCCATCAATATGGCGGCGATCCCCCGCGATCTCATCGAATCGGAGCTTTTCGGTCACGAGAGAGGAGCGTTCACCGGCGCCCAGACCCGCTCCAGCGGGCGTTTCGAACAGGCCGAGGGCGGGACGCTGTTCCTCGACGAAATCGGTGATATGCCGATGGACGCCCAAACCAGGCTGCTGCGCGTGCTGCAGCAGGGGGAATATATGCGGGTCGGCGGACGGACGGCCATCAAGACCGATGTGCGGATCGTCGCCGCCACCAACAAGGACCTGAAGACCTCCATCAATCAGGGCTTGTTTCGCGAGGACCTCTTTTATCGCCTGAATGTGGTGCCGCTGCGCCTGCCGCCGCTGCGCGACCGCGCCGAGGACATTCCCGATCTGGTGCGCTATTTCTGTAGCGAAACGGAACGCGAGGGCCTGCAGGCGAAGCGCTTCGAGGCGGCGGCGATCGACCGGCTCAAGGATTATGCCTGGCCCGGAAATGTCCGCGAGCTCGAGAATTTCGTCCGCCGGATGGCGGCGCTCTACCCGCAGGACGTGATCACCGGCGAGATCGTCGATGTCGAGCTGCGCGGCGAACGTGACGGCGTGGCCGGAAGCCCGGTGGACGGCTATTCGGGCGCTGTCGGCATCAGCCAGGCGGTCGAAGACAATATGCGGCGCTATTTCGCCGAATTCGACGGAAAGCTACCGCCCCCGGGCCTCTATCACCGGGTTCTGGAGGAGGTCGAATATCCGTTGGTCCTGGCGGCGCTCACCGCCACCCATGGCAATCAGATCAAGGCGGCGGAGCTTCTCGGCCTCAACCGAAACACGCTGCGCAAGAAGATCCGCGAGCTCGGCGTCTCGGTTTACCGATCCCCACGGAATGCTTGACCAAACGGTCAAAGCGTTGCAATTTCGCCACAATGCGTTGCACTATGGCAACGGTTCACGACGTGGAATCTGATGAGCTGTAGGTCCATCCGGGGATGACATGACGGTCGGCGGAACCCTTTCATCCGTGAAGGAAGGCGAAATCGAGCCTTTGCGGAACATCAGCGACCGGCGGAAACTGCTGGCGCTGCCCGGCGTGGTCATCGTTGTCGCCGCGCTGCTGTGCGCGATTGTCTCATTCGTCATCCTCATGGGTCTGACGCCGATTGCGCCACAAAACGAGGTGGTGCTGTCGGCGGTGGTGATCAATCTGGTGTTCGTCATCGCGCTGATCGGCCTTATCGTGCGCGAGGTCGCCAACATCCTTGCCGCAAGGCGGCGCGGCCGGGCGGCCTCCCGGCTGCATGTGCGGATCATCGGCCTGTTCAGCGTCGTTGCGATCCTGCCCGCCGTCCTGGTGGCGATCGTCGCCAGCATCACGCTCGATGTCGGCCTCGACCGCTGGTTTTCCCTCCGCACCAAGGAGATCGTCAATTCGTCGCTGAGCGTGGCGCAGGCCTATGTCAATGAAAATGCCCGCTATCTTCAGGGGCAGACGGCGTCGATGGCGAATGATCTGGATTCGGCGCGAACGCTCTACAGCCTCGACAGAACCGGCTTCAACGTCCTGGTGACCCGCCAGGCGATCGGCCGCGGATTGCTGGCGGCCAGTGTGGTGCGCGAGGACGGCAGGGTGGTCGTGCGGGCCGACATTCCGACCGACAAGCCGCTGCCGTCGGTTCCCGAGGAGGCTTTGGCGGCCGCGGCCGATAATGAGCCGGCGCTGATCCCGCCCGGGAGTACCAATCTGGTCGGCGCGGTGATGAAGCTGCAGAACATCCCCAATGCCTTCCTCTATACGATCCGCGCGGTGGATCCGAAGGTCATCCAGTCGATGCGCCTGATGGAGGAGAACACCGCCGAATACCGGGCCCTGGAGCAGGACCGGCGTCCCATTCAACTGGCTTTCGCAATTCTCTATATCGGGTTTGCGCTGATCGTCCTGCTTGCCGCGATCTGGACGGCGATTGCCGTCGCGGACCGGATCGTGCGGCCGATCCGGCTGCTCATCGGCGCGGCCGATGATGTTGCGAGCGGCAATCTCACCGCCAGTGTACCGGTCAAGGCTTCCGATGGAGACGTTGGAAATTTGTCCAAGACTTTCAATAATATGATCGAACAACTTCGAGGACAACGTGACGAGATCATTGCTGCCCGCGACGAGATGGACGAGCGGCGGCGGTTTACCGAGACGGTGTTGTCGGGCGTGTCGGCGGGTGTCATCGGGGTTCATGATGACGGCGTCATTTCGATTGCCAACCAGTCGGCGGAAATCATGTTGGGCGCCGGCACCGGCGAACTCGTCGGCAAATCCCTTGCCGATGTGGCCCCGGAAATCTCGGAGGTGCTTTCCAGCGCAACCCTGTGGCATCGAAACGAGTATCGAAGCCAGATTTCGGCGATGCGTGCCGGTAAGGAAAGAACGCTGAATGTTCAGGTGACGCTCGAGGGGACCCAGCAGGGCGTCGAATCCTATGTGATAACCCTCGATGACATCACCGATCTCGTGCTTGCCCAGCGGTCGACGGCCTGGGCCGAGGTGGCGCGGCGCATCGCCCATGAAATCAAGAACCCACTCACGCCCATCCAGCTTTCGGCAGAACGCATCCGCCGGCGCTATGGCAAACAGATCGCCGAGGATGATCGTCAAGTGTTCGACCAGTGCACGGAGACGATTGTCCGCCAGGTCGAGGATATCGGCCGGATGGTCGACGAGTTTTCCGCCTTTGCGCGGATGCCCAAGCCGGCGAAGGAAAAACATGATCTGCGCGATATCTTGAAGGACGCGGTGTTTCTGCGCGAGGTCGGCCGCACCGATATCGAATTTCTCAGGGAACTGGGTGACGAACCGCTCGAAGGCTATTTCGACTCCAGAATGCTTGGACAGGCCTTTGGAAATCTTATCAAAAACGCCACCGAGGCCGTCGATTCCGTGACCGCCGACCAGACCCGGCAGGGGCGCCGGATCCTGGTTCGGGCGCATGCCGACCGAAACGGTGAATTGGTGGTCGAGGTGATCGACAACGGCAAGGGTCTTCCGGTCGAAAATCGCAACCGGATCTTCGAGCCCTATATGACGATGCGCGAAAAGGGAACCGGGCTCGGTCTTGCCATCGTCAAGAAGATCATTGACGAGCATGGCGGTGTTCTGGAACTGCATGACGCACCCCGGGAATTCGATCCCGATGGCGGGGCGATGATCCGGGTGCGGCTGCCGTCGGGTGAAGCGGCAGGTGAGAGTGAGTCGATGGGGGAAAAGGAAACACATGGCGTCTGACATTCTGGTCGTCGACGACGAGGAAGATATCCGGGAGCTGGTGTCCGGCATCCTGTCCGACGAGGGGCACGAAACGCGGACGGCCGGCGGCAGTGACAGCGCGCTGCAGGCGATCTCGGAGCGGGTTCCGAGACTGGTGTTCCTCGACATCTGGCTGCAGGGAAGCACGCTGGACGGGCTCGCCCTGCTGGACGAGGTCAAGGCGAGGCACCCGCATCTGCCGGTGGTCATGATTTCCGGCCACGGCAATATCGAGACCGCCGTTTCGGCTATTCAGCGCGGCGCCTATGATTTCATCGAGAAACCCTTCAAGGCCGACCGGCTGGTGCTGGTGGCCGAGCGGGCACTGGAGGCCTCGAACCTGAAACGGCAGGTCGACGAATTGAAGCGGCGGTCGGGGGATCCGGTCGATCTGACCGGCACATCGGTGGCGATTTCGCAATTGCGGCAGACGATCGAGAAGGTGGCCCCGACGAACAGCCGGATCATGATCCTCGGCCCCTCGGGTGCCGGCAAGGAACTGGTGGCGCGCCTCATCCACAAACATTCGTCCCGTTCGGGCGGGCCGTTCGTGGCGCTCAATGCGGCGGCGATCACGCCGGAGCGGATGGAAATAGCCCTGTTCGGAACGGAAGCCGGAAACGGCCAGGAGCGCAAGGTCGGCGCCCTCGAGGAAGCCCATGGCGGCATTCTTTATCTCGACGAGATCGCCGACATGCCGCGCGGCACCCAAAACAAGATCCTGCGGGTTCTGGTCGATCAGCAATTCGAGCGGGTCGGCGGCACCAAGCGGGTGAGCGTCGATGTCCGGGTCATCTCGTCGACGGCGAGCAATCTTGAGCACCTGATCGGCGAGGGCCGTTTTCGCGAAGACCTGTATCACCGGCTCGCGGTGGTGCCGGTGCGTGTTCCGCCGCTGGCAGAGCGGCGCGAGGATATTCCGTTCCTGGTCGACCAGTTCATGCGGCAGATCGGCGAGCAGGCCGGTATCAAATCGCGGCCGATCGGCGATGATGCCATGGCCGTGCTCCAGGCCCATGACTGGCCGGGCAACATCCGCCAGTTGCGCAACAATGTCGAGCGGCTGATGATCCTCACCCGCAGCGAGAACTCGGACGGCGCAATCAGCGCCGACATGCTGCCGAAGGAAATCGGAGAGATGCTGCCGAGCGTCGGAGACACCGACCAAAGCCACGTCATGACCTTGCCATTGCGGGAGGCACGTGAAATGTTTGAGCGCGATTATCTTGTCGCGCAAATCAACCGCTTTGGCGGCAATATCTCAAAGACCGCCGAATTCGTGGGCATGGAGCGCTCCGCATTGCACAGAAAGCTGAAATCTCTTGGCCTGTGACATGCCGGGCCGTTTTGCGGACATGTCCGCTGGCCGGCCCCCTGCGGCGAGGGGATGAGTGGGAATGAAGGTCATTATCTGCGGGGCGGGGCGCGTTGGTTACGGCATCGCCGAGCGGCTTTCGACGGAAGACAATGATGTGTCGGTCATCGATACCTCGCCGCCGCTGATCCACGCCATTCGCGAAACACTCGATGTCCGTGGCTATGTCGGCCACGGCGCCCATCCGGATGTGCTTTCCACCGCCGGGGCAGATCAGGCGGACATGATCATCGCCGTGACGCTCTATGACGAGGTCAATATGGTCGCCTGCCAGGTGGCCCATTCGCTGTTCAATGTGCCGACCAAGATCGCCCGCATCCGGGCGCAGAGCTATCTGGCGACCCATTATGCCGATCTGTTCTCGCGCGAGCATATGCCGATCGACGTGATCATTTCACCGGAGGTGGAGGTCGGCCAGATGGTGTTGCGGCGCATTGCGCTGCCGGGCGCCACCGACGCGGTGCGTTTCGCCGAGGACAATATCGCCATGGTGGCGATCGAGTGCCAGGATGACTGCCCGGTGGTCAATACGCCGCTGGGACAACTGAGCGATCTCTTTCCGGACCTGACCGCCACGGTGGCCGGGATCTGGCGTGACGGCAAGCTCATCGTCCCGCATTCTTCCGACCAGTTGATGACCGGCGACCTTGCCTATGTGATCTGCGACCGTACCCATGTCCACCGCACGCTCGGCCTGTTCGGGCACGAGGAGCCGGAAGCGACGCGCATTGTCATCGCCGGCGGCGGCAATATCGGGTTCTATGTCGCACGCGCGATCGAGGAGCGACAACCGCGCACCAAGATCAAGATCATCGAGAACGACCGCGACAGGGCTGTCAATGTCGCGGATAATCTGAACCGCACGGTGGTCCTCAACGGTTCCTCTCTCGATCAACAGATCCTGGTCGAGGCCGACATTCAGGATACGGACCTGATGGTGGCGCTCACCAATGATGACCAGGTCAATATCCTGTCGAGCATCATGGCCAAGCGCCTCGGCTGCAAATCCAACCTCACACTGATCAACAGTTCAGCGTTCCTCGATTTCACCAAGACCATGGGGATCGATGCCCATGTCAATCCGCGCGCGGTCACCATTTCGCGCATCCTGCAGCACGTGCGGCGCGGTCGTATTCTGGCCGTCCACAGCGTCGAACAGGGCGCGGCGGAGGTGATCGAGGCGCAGGCACTCGAGACCTCACCGATCGTCGGCACGATGCTCCGCGAATTCGAAATGCCGCACGGCATTCGCATCGGCGCCCTTTACCGCGACGGAAAGGTGTTGCTTCCGGACGGTGACAGCAAGATCAGGACCGGCGATCGCGTCGTGCTTCTGGCGGCAACTGATGCCGTGCGCCATGTCGAACAGCTGTTTCGCGTGAGCCTTGAGTTTTTCTGATCGCCATGAACGGGGTCCTGTTCCTGATAACATTGTCGACCGCGGGGCTGTTTGCGTTGTTCGTGCCGGCCATCCTGGTTGCGATCGCCAATGCCGAGACTGATCTTGCCACGGAGATGACCCTGCTTGCTTCCGTCGGCGCCTTCCTGATGCTGGCGATCCTGACCGCCATCTCGGGACGCAGACGGAATACGGAACGGTCCCTGGGCTTCCTGGCGCTGGTCTGTGTGTGGATCGCAACGCCGCTGTTCGGCGCCATTTCCTTCATGGTGCTGGCGGATATCGCCTTCCTGCCCGCATGGTTCGAGGCGGTCGGAGCGATGACGACCTCCGGCGTTTCGGTCCTGGCACGCGAAACGGCGCCGCGGGGACTGCTGTTCTGGCGGGTGCTGCTGGAATGGTATGGCGGATTCCTCACCCTCGCATCGATCGTCCATGTTCTGGCGCCGGCCGGTTTCGGCGGCCTCCAGGCGACCGGCAGCCGTCTGATGGCAGGCGGCCATGACACCTCCCTCTACCGGCCCGAGGCCTATCGCGCATTGCTGCTGCAATACAGTGTGATCACCGGGATCATCCTGCTCGGACTGATGGTGTTCGGCGTCAAGCCGCTCGACGCGGTGATGCTCGGCATGATCTCGGCCGCCACCGGGGGGTTTCTGCCATTCGTCAGCCCGCTGGAAGACAATATCGGTGGCGGCGCAATCACGGTCATGGCGCTGGGCCTTTGTGCCGGCACCTTGAGTGTCTTCTGGCGGCGCCGGATCATTCGCCGGCCGGGTCGCATTTTTCCAAACAATATGGAAGCGAAGATTCTCGCTGCGATCATTGTGGCGCTGACGGTGGTCTATGCGGCACGGATCGTCGAGGTGTCCGGCGGAAGCGCCCTGCAAAACCTGGTACCGGCGCTGCGCGAGGGGTTTTTCACGGCGTCGTCGCTTGTCGCCACCAGCGGCATTGAAACGCGGCCGGGCGTCATTGCGCTGCTGCCCAACATCGTGGTCCTTGCGGTGATATTTGTCGGGGCAGGGGTCTATTCGACCACCGGCGGTGTCAAGATATTCCGTATCGGCGCGATGTGGATCTACGCCATAGCGGAGCTCAACCGACTGATCTACCCCAACAGCGTCGACCGTCTGCGGTTCGGTGATGCGCTCATTCGCCGCGATGCCATGCAGGCCATCTGGACCTATTTCATCGTCGCCGTCCTGGTCATCGGGCTGGGCGCCATGCTGATCGCCCTGACGGCAACCGGATTCGAGGCGGCGGTCGTCATGGCCGTGGCGCTGTTCTCCAATGCCGGGCCGGTTTACAATGCCCTGCAGCCGGCGACATCGGAGGTCACCCACCAATGGCCCGCATTCAGTGCGCTGCCCTATCAGGTGACTTATGTTTTAGGCATTGTCATCATGACGGTGGGGCGGCTGGAAGTGCTTGTCGTACTGGCGGTTCTCAACATCAAATACTGGTATAATCGATAGTCGCTGTGTCCGCATGGCCGCCGGGGGTGAAGGCGGCACCCGTTTTTAGATTGCGGAAGGTCCGGTGATTTGGTAACCACAACCGATACCTATATGGTGTGCGGCATGGAACGGCATGGTGGAATAGTCCGGCGATCAGGCAGCGGCACGGCCGCACAATAAGAAGAAATCGGCAAGGACAAGGATAAATCGACGCAATGGCGGAGCGTTCACAAAATTTGCAGGACCAATTTCTCAATACTGTCAGAAAACAAAAAGTACCCCTTACCATTTTTCTGATCAACGGCGTCAAACTCACTGGCGTGGTGACTTCTTTCGACAATTTCTGCGTGTTGTTGCGTCGCGACGGTCACTCGCAACTGGTGTATAAACACGCGATTTCGACCATCATGCCCGGGCAGCCCATTCAGATGTTCGAGGGCGAAGAAGCAAGCCGTGAAGGCTGAACAGCGCGAATCCGCCAGAAGAAAACATGATCAGGATGCCGGCGGGGAACGGCAGGGCGATGCAACGCGCGCCCTGGTCCTCGTGCCGCTGCTCAAATCGAAGAACAGCGCCGCCGGCCAGACATCACAGCCACCCCCGCGCACCCCGGAATCGCGGCTTGGCGAAGCCGTCGGACTGGCCGGGGCCATCGGCATCGACATCGTCCACACAAGCACCGTGACCGTTCACCGGCCCCGCCCGGCAACGCTGATCGGAACGGGCAAGGTCAAGGAGATCGCAGCCCTGGTGATCAGTCTCGATGCCGGCCTGGTCATTGTCGATCATCCCTTGACGCCCGTCCAACAGCGCAATCTTGAAAAGGCCTGGCAAACCAAGGTCATCGACCGCACCGGCCTGATATTGGAGATATTCGGCCGCCGCGCGTCAACGCGGGAGGGTGTCCTGCAGGTCGAACTGGCGCATCTGAACTACCAGAAGGGTCGGCTGGTGCGCAGCTGGACCCATCTGGAACGTCAACGCGGCGGCGCCGGCTTCATGGGGGGGCCGGGCGAAACGCAGATCGAGGCGGACCGCAGGGTTCTTCAGGAGAAAATCGTCAAACTCGAAAGGGAGCTCGAACAGGTCCGGCGAACGCGCCATCTGCATCGTTCGAAACGCCAGAAAGTACCGCATCCTGTCGTCGCGCTGGTCGGCTACACCAATGCCGGAAAATCGACGCTCTTCAACAAACTGACCGGTGCCGATGTGGTTGCGGAGGACATGTTGTTCGCAACGCTCGACCCCACCCTGCGCCGCATGGAACTGCCGCATGGACGCATGGCGATCCTTTCGGACACGGTCGGTTTCATATCCGATCTGCCGACCCATCTGGTCGCCGCCTTCCGGGCGACGCTGGAGGAAGTTCTGGAGGCCGATCTGATCCTCCATGTCCGCGACATGGCCAACCCGGACAATCCGACCCAGGCAGCCGATGTGCTACGCATTCTCGACGAGCTGGGCATTCATGACGCCGCAGGCACGCCGGCCGATATCGTTGAGGTCTGGAACAAGGTCGATCTGCTTCCCGAGACAGCGGCACAGGCGTTGGAAGACCAGGCACGGGAACGGAAGGACGCGGTCGTCGTGTCAGCGCTGACGGGTGCCGGCGTGGACCGGCTGCTGGCAGTGATCGAGCGGGCCCTGTCGGGAAAGCTCCTTAACCGCGATATCGTCCTGACGGCCGGCCAGATGGGCCACCTGAACTGGGTCTATGAACATGCCAATGTCCACAGGCGGGTGGACCAGGAGGATGGCAGCGTGGCGCTCAATGTCGACATCACCGAGCATGATATGAGCGGGTTCACCCGGCGGCTGCAAGGCAAGAACGCACAGACTTAGCGGGCCGGCAATCCCTTACCGCATCATGCGGAAATGGAGGTCGAACATGATCCACAGGCTGCCGCCGACCATGATGAAGATCAGCACGGCGGCAAAGGCCATTGCCAGCAGGTTCTCGCGCGGTGTCGTTTTCAGGTTGAGATGCAGGAAATAATGCAGGTGGACCAGCACCTGAATGACGGCGGCTACGGCGATAATGATGAGCGTCGCACCGGCGGGCAAGGCGCCCGTCCAGACGATCGCGAAGGGGATCGCCGTCAGGATCAACGCCAGGATGAAGCCGGTCAGATAGGCCTTGTGGGTATGGGTATCCGTCAGGGTTCCGCTTTGCATCTACAGCACTCCGGGCAGATAGACGACCGAGAAAATCCCGATCCAGACGATGTCGAGGAAATGCCAGAACAGGCCGAGCCTGAACAGGCGCGACATAACGTGGGGTGTCAGGCCCTTGATGAGAACCTGGCCGATCATCACCGCGATGCACAGTATTCCGACGCTGACATGCAGCCCGTGGGTGCCAACCAGTGTAAAGAAGGCGGACAGGAATCCGCTGGTTCCGGGACCGGCGCCGGCGCTGATCATGCCGGCAAATTCGACCAGTTCCATCGCCACAAATCCGGCTCCGAGGGCCATCGTCACAATAAGCCAGAGGACGACCCGCGCATCCTGCCGTGCCAGCGACGCCAGGGTGGCAAATCCGAAGGTGATGCTTGAACACAGCAGCAGCAGTGTCTCGCCGGCCGTGTGCCGCAGATCGAAGAGCTCTGCGGCGCCCGGGCCGGCGGCGGTGTTGTCCGCCATGATGACAAAGGTGGCAAAGAGCAGTGCGAAGATGATCGCATCGCTCATCAGGTAAAGCCAGAAGCCGAATTCGCGCTCCGCGAAGGTGTCGTGATGCGCATCGCTCACCGGGACACCATCGGCGCCAGGCTGCTCGTTTGCCGTTTCGACAGCCGACATCAGGTTTGCTCCGTTTGCAGCCGGGCGCCGGCGACGTCCACATCCGGATTGTCGTCCGTAGGCATCTTGCGGGTCGAATATTTGCGCTGTGCCTCGATCGCGGCGACTTCGCTGGCAGGCAGCACATATTCCGTATCGTCGTTGCTGCTGCGGATGATCAGCGCGATGACGGTTACGGCAAGGCACAGGCCCACCAGCCACCAGATGTGCCAGACCATGCCGAATCCGAACAGGAATCCGGTCGCCCCGAGTATGACGCCCATGCCCGTGCTTTTCGGCATGGCGATATCCTCGTAATGGTCGGGTGCGACGCCGACGACGTTTCGGCGCTTCATATCGGCGAAGGCGTCGACATCCTCGACCTTGGGCAGGATGGCGAAATTATAGGCCGCCGGCGGCGACGACGTCGCCCATTCGAGCGTCCGCCCGTTCCAGGGATCGCCGGTCTCATCCACGGCCGATGCCCGATCGCGGATGCTGACCATGACCTGCACGACGATGCAGGCGATGCCGCACAGCACCAGGACCGCGCCGAGCGCGGCAACCACCAGATAGGGCTGCCATTCGGCGACATTGTAGTGTTCCATGCGGCGCGACATGCCCATGAAGCCGAGGACGTAAAGCGGCATGAAAGCCAGATAGAACCCGGTGATCCAGAACCAGAACGCCCGAATGCCCCAGCGTTCGTTGAGTTTGAAGCCAAATGCCTTGGGGAACCAGTAATGCATGCCCGCAAAATAGCCGAACAGTGCGCCTGGGATGAGCATATTGTGGAAATGGGCCACCAGGAACGTCGAATTGTGCATCAGATAGTCGGCCGGCGGCAGAGCCAGCAGCACACCGGACACACCGCCGATGACAAAGGTGACCATGAAACCCATGGTCCACATCATCGACGGGTGGAAGACGATGCGGCCGCGATACATCGTCATCAGCCAGTCGAATATCTTGACGCCCGTGGGCACCGCGATGATCATGGTGGCGATGCCGAAAAAGGCGTTGACGCTGGCGCTCGATCCCATCGTGAAGAAGTGGTGCAGCCAGACCGTGAAGGAGAGGATGGCGATACAGGCGGTGGCATAGACTAGGGATTCATAGCCGAACAGCCGTTTGCCGGAGAATGTCGCGACAACTTCCGAATAGATTCCGAAGGCCGGCAGAATGAGAATATAGACCTCGGGATGCCCCCATATCCAAAGCAGATTGGCGAAGTTCATCATATTGCCGCCATCGCTGTTGGTGAAAAAGTGCATTTCCAGGTAACGATCCAGGCCGAGCATCGCGCCGACCACCGTCAGGGCCGGGAAGGCAAAGGCGATCAGGATGCTGACGCACAGCGCCGTCCAGCTGAACATCGGCATGCGCATGAGATGCATGCCCGGAGCCCGCTTCTTCAATATGGTGACGACGAAATTGATGCCGGTCAGGGTCGAGCCGATGCCGCTGACGACGATGGCCCAGAGCCAGTAATCAACCCCGACGCCGGGGCTGTATTCGATGCCGGAATAGGGCGGATAGGCGGTCCATCCGGCTTGGGAGAACTTGCCGATGACGAGCGAGACCATGACCAGCGCGGCGCCGGCGGCGGTCAGCCACAGGCTGACGGAGTTCAGGAACGGAAAGGCGACATCGCGGGCGCCGATCTGCTGCGGCACGACGATGTTGATCAGCCCGGTCAGGAACGGCATGGCCATGAAGAAGATCATGATCGTGCCGTGGGAGCTGAAAATCTGTTCGAAGTGCTCGGGCGGAAGGTAGCCTTCCGAATTCAGCGCCACTGCCTGCTGGGCGCGCATCATGATGGCGTCGACGAAGCCGCGCAGTAGCATGATCAGGGCCAGAACCACATACATGATGCCGATGCGCTTGTGGTCGACGCTCGTCAGCCATTCGGTCCAGAAATAGCGCCACAGGCCGAAATAGGTGACCAATACGGCAACTGTCAGCGCGCCGCCGACCGTGATCGCCGCACCACCCATGGCGACCCAGCTGTAGAAGGGCAGTGCGTCTATGGTCAGTTTTCCCAGCATCGATCGGCCCTCCCGGCGCCTCTATTCATGGGTCATCGTGGCGTCCGGGCCTGAATGCGCGGCATATTTGGCGAGGATGGTGTCGAACAGCCCGGGCTCGAAGCCCGAGAAATATTCGACCTGGTGGGCAATGCTCGGCTTTGCCAGTTCGGCATAGTTGCCGGCGTCCAGCGCCCTTTGGGACTGCCTTGCCCTGTCCACCCATCCGGTGAATTCCTCGCCGGTCATGGCAATGGCGACAAAATGCTGATCGGCAAAACCGTCGCCGCTATATTGCGTGTTGCGGCCGGCAAAGGTGCCGGGCGCGTCGGCCAGCAGATGCAGGCGGGTCGTCATGCCGGCCATGGCATAGATCTGTCCGCCAAGCGCCGGGATCATGAAGGAATTCATCACCGTGTCGGAGGTGATCCGCAGGGCGAGGGGCCGGCTGGCGGGGAAAGCCAGTTCATTGACCGAGGCGATACCGTATTCGGGATAGATGAACAGCCACTTCCAATCCTGGGCGACCACCTGCACCTCAAGCGCCGCCTCGGTTCCGGCGATTTCCTTGTAAGGATCGAGCTTGTGTGTGTAGGTCCAGACCAGATAGCCCAGCACGGCGATGATAGCCGCTGGCACGAGCCAGAAAACCGCGTCGATCCTGGCGGAATAGGACCAGTCCGGCGTGTATTTTCCCCGACCGCCCGAGGCACGGTAGCGCCAGGCGAACAGGAAAGCCATCAAGATCACCGGGATGACAACAATCATCATCAGGCCGAAGGCCGTGAACAGCAGATCACGTTGAGTCTGGGCAATCGGGCCTTTCGGGTTGAGGATCGGTGCCGTGTTCAGGCCGCAGCCAGCGAGCAGCAGGGTGGGCAAAATCACCGAAGCGACGCGCCGCCATAAGAAACCAGGTCCGTATTTCAATCGTCGATCCCCGTTGTCAGGCAGAAAGGGGCGGTTCCGAGCGTTCGAGCCGTGGCGGCGCCAATCGCCGTAACGGGGATATCTTACGGGGGCACCATGCGTTGACAAGTCGCGCGCCGGGTTTTCCCGGTGAACATGTTAACGGTCCGTTAGATACCCTGAATTTTTACTGGTTTTGAAGGTCTTCAGCAGGCCGTACGTTTGGGACCACGAATATGCGCAGGCCCAAAAAAGCCCCGAATCGCTTGGCGATCCGGGGCAACCAGAGCAAGCTCTGGAGGGGTACTCTCCCTTGGGGGGAGTCCTTCAGAGCGCCTGTCGACCGCCGTACTGGACTGACCCATGACAATCAGTGCCGACACGGGTGTGGGACAGGCGCTCCAAACGCGCAAACAGTGTCTTGTTCCGGCAGAAATCCGGTGCCTCTTCGGCATCGGTTTCGGATTCCAGCCATTGGCTGCAGACCTCGGCATGGCCGCAGGAGAGGCAGCGCATATTTGCCCTTCTGTAGACCGCCGCGGCGTCATTCAGTTCAAAAATCCTCTCGCGGACGCCAAGCTTGTTGGCCATTGCCTCAAACAGATCCGCATGTTTTGAAATCCGTGCCAGAATGCTAGAAAACCGCATGTTGTTCTCCGATCTGCTTGGGCATGTTCCATCGACCATACGGCGCGACAGGCGGCGGGCAATTGATCTATGTCAATCGAAAAGCGTATTCGCCATGGTGCTGCCATCCGCTTGAAAGCCGTGCTGGCGACGGAAAAGCTTGAACCCGTCGGAGCATTCCTTTAGAGCGGGCGGGCCCGGGACTGGTCATGAAACAATGGTCCCGCCGGGCCGGACGTCCACTCCCAGCCGCAAGTATGTTCAATGACCATCATCGACACGCGCACTCCTGAAGCCAAACGCCTGATTCCCGGCGCGACGGGGGATTGGGAGGTGATTATCGGCCTTGAAGTCCACGCCCAGGTGACATCGAAATCCAAGCTGTTTTCCGGCGCGTCCACAGCGTTCGGCAGTGCCCCGAACGAGAATGTCTCCCTGGTCGACGCCGCCATGCCGGGCATGCTTCCGGTCATCAATGAGGAATGCGTCCGCCAGGCCATCCGCACCGGTCTCGGCCTGCGGGCGCAGATCAACAACCGGTCCATCTTCGACCGCAAGAACTATTTCTATCCGGACCTGCCGCAGGGCTATCAGATTTCCCAGTTCAAGGACCCCATTGTCGGGGAAGGCGAGATCATCATCTCCGTCGGACCGGACAAGAAGGGGCAGTTCGAGGATATCGAGATCGGCATCGAGCGCCTGCATCTGGAGCAGGATGCCGGTAAATCCATGCACGACCAGCACCCGTCGATGAGCTATGTGGATCTCAACCGTTCGGGCGTCGCGCTAATGGAGATCGTCTCGAAACCGGATATGCGCTCCTCCGACGAGGCCAAGGCCTATATCACCAAATTGCGGACGATCCTGCGCTATCTTGGCACCTGCGACGGCAATATGGACGAAGGGTCCCTGCGGGCCGATGTCAATGTGTCCGTGCGCCGGGTCGGTGAACCCTTCGGCACGCGCTGCGAGATCAAGAACGTCAATTCGATCCGCTTTGTCGGCCAGGCCATCGAATATGAGGCGCGCCGCCAGATCGGGATCCTTGAAGACGGCGGCACAATCGACCAGGAGACCCGGCTGTTCGATCCGGCCAAGGGCGAGACGCGCTCGATGCGGTCGAAGGAGGATGCCCATGATTACCGGTATTTCCCCGACCCAGACCTGCTGCCGCTGGAATTCGACGACGCCTATGTCGATGCGCTTCGGGCCGGATTGCCGGAATTGCCCGATGACAAGAAGAACCGGTTGATGACGGATCTCGGCCTGTCGGCCTATGACGCATCGATCCTGGTATCCGAGAAGGCGATTGCCGATTATTTCGAGCAGGTCGCGGCCGGGCGCGACGGCAAGATGGCCGCCAACTGGGTCATCAACGACCTCCTCGGTGCGCTGAACAAGGCGGGTACGGATATCGAGGACACGCCGGTTTCACCACAGCAACTGGGTGCCATCGTCGACCTGATCAAGGAAGGAACGATTTCCGGCAAGATTGCCAAGGACCTGTTCGAGATCGTCTGGTCCGAAGGTGGCGATCCGGGAAAGATCGTCGAAGAGCGCGGCATGAAGCAGGTCACCGATACCGGCGCCATCGAGGCGGCGGTCGACGACGTCATTGCCGCCAATGCCGACAAGGTGGAGCAGGTCAAGGCCAAGCCGTCAATGGCGGGATGGTTTGTCGGGCAGGTGATGAAGGCCACACAGGGCAAGGCGAATCCGCAAGCCGTGAATGCGCTTGTCCGGCAAAAGCTGGGCCTCGACGACAATTAGTCCGGAGACAGTGATGTGGATACGCTCGGCCGGTGAACGGGATCTGACGCAGATCCAGTCGCTCCTTGTGGAAACATGGCACGACACCTATGACGGCCTTTACGGCGTGGAGAAGGTGGACGCGATCACTGCCGACTGGCATGCCGTTCCAAAGCTCAAGGAAAGACTGAACCGACCGCAGTCGGAATTTGTCGTTGCCGATAACGGCGAGGCGATATTGGGCGTTGCCTTCGCATCCACCAAGGACGGTCGAGCCGTTCATCTGCACCAGCTCTATGTCCGGCCGGCGGCCCAGGGACAGGGTGTGGGTGCCGCTTTGCTCGCCGAAATCGAAGACTGTTTCCCCGAAGCCAGGCTGTTCCGGCTCGAGGTGGAGCCCGAAAACGGCAAGGCCGTGGGCTTCTATCAAAGGAGCGGTTTCAAGGAGGTGGGAAAAACGGAAAATTGCGGCACCGCCGATTCCGGGGTGCCGGCACTGATCTTTGAAAAGGCGATTAGATAGCTGCGGATATCGCCTAATGCCGCCACAATTGTGATGTTCAACACGCTCTGGACAATGCGGCAGCGGAACGGCATAAGGCCATGGGGACAAATGCCCCTGCCAAGAGGTATTCAATGAGCAATTTCCTGGTCCAGATGTTCACCTGGTGGAACGGGGCCACGATCGGGACCCGTTTTTATACCTGGCGAAAGGGAACCCGCGTGGGTGAGGACGAGTTCGGAAACGTCTATTATCAGGGCGGAAAAGACGCTGAAGGGCGGACACGCCGCTGGGTGATCTATAACGGCCTGGCGGAGGCGTCGGCGATACCGGCCGGCTGGCACGGCTGGATGCATCATCGCACCGACCGCTCTCCGGCGGAGGAAAGCTATACGCCCCGGGAGTGGCAGAAGCCGCATCTTGCCAACAGGACCGGCACGCCCGAAGCCTATCGGCCGAAGGGCTCGCAATTGAATCCGGAAGAACGCCCGACCGTCACCGGCGATTATGATGCCTGGTCTCCGGGATCCTGAGCGAACGCCTATGTCCGTCATGCATCCGCCATTTCGATCGACCGTCGCGGCATTTCTGGCTTGCGCAGCAGCCGTGCTGATGCCGGCGGCTTCACCGTCCCTGGCGCAGGAAAACACACAACTCGATACGGCGGTCGAAAGCCAGGACCTGGCGCCGGCCACGGATCCGCGAATCGCCAACCGGGTGGCGGTCTTTTCCGGCATCGACAAGATTACCGGACGCATCATTACCTTCGATGTCTATATCGACGAAACCGTGCAGTTCGGCGCGCTGCAGGTAACGCCGCGGGTTTGCTACAGCCGTGACGAGACACAGGCACCGAAAACCACCACATTCGTGGAGGTCGACGAAATCACGCTCGATCGCAAGATCCGCCGGATCTTCACCGGCTGGATGTTTGCCGACTCACCGGGACTGAATGCGGTGGATCACGCCGTCTATGACGTGTGGCTGAAGGAATGCAGCATGGAATCCGAGGTGCCGGCGCCCGAAAAGACCGGTTCATAGATCGCCCGAAAAATCCGCAAAGCAGGTATTGCTCATGCCAAGAGGGTGGCGCCGTTCAGCTTTCGCTCTGGCGCGGGACAAAACAAAGCGGAGCGATTTACCCTTTTTGCGTGTACTTCGTGGCATCCCGGAGAGGTGGCACCGGCCCCCTTAGCAGCAAGACCGCAAGAAGCAATCCAACAAAGGCTACAACCGTGGCGACCAGCATTGCACTATCGAGTGCATTGTCCTGGAGATCGCGCAACGCGGTGGCAAGAGCTGCTCCACTTTGAGGATCAAGACCGGAGATCAAATGTTGTACCTCGCTCGGAGAGCCGTGGGTCAGAGCGTGCGCAAGATCCACACGATGCGTTGATCCTTGCGGTAGTGCGGCAATCACTTCAGAAAGCCCTGACCGCGTTGTAACCGCCGATGCGACGCCACCGACCACGGTGCCCAGGGTTGCTCCAAAATAGAGGAACGTGTTGATCACGCCCGAGCCTTGCCCGGCATGTTCGTCGGGCAAAAGCCGTAGCCCAAGCCGCGGCAGAAGTGAGAAGCACATGCCCAGCCCGGCGCCGGTGATGACCAGCTTCCACCAAATGTCAGAGTAACTCGCCGAGTTGCTGGTCATTGACAGCAGATAGCAACCAAGGGCCATTGCCGCCATTCCGAAAGCAATTGGCCAGTGAAAATTGTAAGGCGCCAGAAGACGGGGTGCCACGAAGGAGACAACGAACATGGTTGCGCTCAGCGGCGCAGCCGCTAAACCGGCACGAATCGCATCATAGTCAAAGGTGTCCGGCGACTGAACGAAGACACTAAAGAAGACAAAGAAGCAAATGAGCGCAAACGCGGTAATGAACATACCCGCGCCGGCCATGACGTACCGGGGATGTCGGAAATAGCGCAGTTCGACCAACGGGTCGTCCCCCCTTCGCGCGGTCACAATCAATGCAACGGCCGCAAAACAGGACACGAGCAGCGGAGTAAGCGTCTGCATGCTTGTCCAACCTTGGCTTTCACCATTACTCAAGGCAAACGAAAGTGGGCCTAAAACCAACACCAGGGCTATTGCCCCTAGCTTATCGAGTTTCGCCCCCGGCATACGCGTATCTGGCACGAGCTTTTGCCTTTGAACATGCAATGCAATGACAAATGCGGCAGCAAGCAATACCAGATCTGCTGCGAATATCCCCCGCCAGTTGAGATAGGTTGCAAATGCGCCCCCCACGATGGGCCCAACGCTGATCGAAATACCCGCAACTGCGCCCCAGAACCCCACGACCGCGCTGCGCCGGTCCTCTGGCGTCGCAGCAGTGAGCAGGGTAAGTGACGTCCCAAACAATGCAGCTCCCCCTGCGCCCTGCGCGCAGCGTCCGATGAGCAACATGGGTGTATCTTCCGAAAACAACACCAAAGCCGAACCGAGCGCGAATATCAGTATTCCGAAAAGGAAAACGCCCATCTTGCCCGAAATGTCGCCCAGACGGCTTAGAATCGTAATGAGTGTGGCGCTGGTAACCGTATAGATCGCCATAACCCACTGCAGCCCCGCCGGTGTGAGATCAAATTCGGCCTTGATGTCGGGCAGGATTGTCGCAACGGCCGTGGTGTTGAACCCAACAACAATCATACAGATCGTCGTCATTGCCAGAACGGCCCTGGTGCCAGACCCCGTCGGCGTGCTTATCGGCTCTGTTAACGACATGCCGTGTGATCCCTCATTCGCTTTATGGCGACAACATGGACGCTTTGTGTGCAAACACGCAAGAGATCAAGGTGGAAATTCCATGCTCTCGACCAATTTGCCGGATGACGCCCGGGACTGCAGACCATTCTGTCCTGTCCCGGTGGCCTGTCCCGGTGGAGTGTGGCATTGAACTGACACAACAGCGCCCCTTCAGCCGTCAGCGCCTTGCTTGAATTTCCGCTTTGCCGCCAAGTGCGGACACTCGGGCGCCAAATGCCTTGATCATCATCAACTGCCTGCTACAATTTTTCCTTGAGTTCGTCAGACATCCTGGCCTGTTCAACCAATTCCATTAAGAAGGAGTTCTTAATGTTCACGGAAGCTCGATATCAGCAGTACATCCGCGACTTCAATTCGACGTTTGTCGGCGGGATGACGTTGGAAGCCTTCTTTGACAAATACTACGAGCCCGACGCGACATTCGAGTATGTGCCGCAGGCCCGCAAGAACATGGGGCGAGAGCAAGTCCTTGCCTTCTGGCATGGCGTTGGCGGGAAAATGCGAGAGACCATCCTTGATCACACGCATTTTCTCGAAAACGAAACGACTGTCGCCACCGAAGCGCCGATTGACTTCATTTGCAGGGAAGATGTCGAGTGGAACGGTGTTCCCTACAAGGCCGGTACCAAGTTCCGTCTGATGATGTGCGCCTTCTACGACGTCAGCCCGAACAACAAATTCTCATATGTGCGGGTCTATTCGATCTACAACCCGGCCTACAGACCGGAGAGCTGAAACCAGGCTAATATCCTCCGTCCCGCCGGAAGCGTGTGGGAGAATAACCGGTCAGACGGCGAAAATCGCGGCTGAAATGGTAGGGATCGCGGTAACCGCAGCGCAGTGCGACTGCCGCGACCTTGGTGTCGGCCTCAATCAGCAACTGCTTGGCAAAATTGATCCGCTCGTGACGGATCCAGTCAATCGGGGTCGTGCCGACCGTTTCCTTGAACACCCGGTGAAGCTGCGAAACGCTCAGATTTGCCGCGGCCGCCAGATCCGGCACGGTCCAGGCCCTGGCGATCGCATTGCGGATCTCACGGATCACCATTGCAACCCGTTCCTGACCGCCTTCCGGCACGTCGCCGGTCTGTTCCTGCCTTGACTCGACGAGATCAGCGATCAGGCCGGCAATGGCCGCGCTGGTGCTGGAATCGGTAAAGCCGCTGCGCTGCCGGAGTTGATCATTCACGGTAATGAAAGCAGATCTGGCTGCGTCGTCATCGGGTGGCCGGAAAACCGGCGCGTTGCGCACGCGCAGAAAGTCGAAAACGTCGTGCAGCCCGTAGCCGCGAATGCCCATCCACAGGTACCGCCACTCGTCGCAGCCGGCGGCGCATCCATGGGCATAGGGCAGGGACGTATCAAGCCATGCCACGGTTGACGGTCTCGCAATAAATCGTTGTTTCTGCAACGAGATGCGGCCCCGACCGTCGGTGGTGAAGATAAGGACATGCTGGTGAAACCGCTTTCGGACCGGTTCTGCCCCGGCACGCGCTCTGCCGGTTCCGGCAACGATCGCCGTGTACGGGAAAGCCTGGGCCAGCCGCCCCGGCGTATGAAAATGGATGTCTGCCTGCATGTCGGCAGACACTACCGGAGCCATGCGAGTTTTGTCCATCATATCGCGATTCCGGGCCATTTGCGAAATGCCGGATCCGGGCTATTGGAACGGATCTAAAGAGTCAGTTTCAGGAACGGGCAGGCCATGAACCAGAACGCACAATCGGGATCGCGGCAGGAATTCCCCTTCGATCCGCTATCGGCCGAATTCGCGCGCAATCCCTATGCCGGGTATGAAAAACTGCGCCAACGCGACGGACTCAGCTATTTCGGCGATTTCGATGTCTGGATTGCATCGCGATATGACGACGTCACGGCCATGGCCACTAACAACCGCATGGTGCGCTCGCTGGACGGCATCGCCTCGGCGGAGGAATTGCTGGCCATCAAGCGAAAGGCCAATTGGCACGACATGCCGTATCATGAGCGGTTCGTTCAGACCAACCTGCTCGAGAGCGACGGGCCGGTGCATGACCGGCTGCGCCGGCAGGTGTTCCGGTTTTTCGCGCCCGCCGCGATCGCCCGGCTCCGCGATATGATTCAGGACTATGTCGACGGTCTCGTCGACACGCTGATCGACCGGGGGGAAATCGATTTTATCGGTGACCTGGCATGCCATGTACCGGGCCACGTCATCGGCCGGCTGCTGGGCGTTCCGGATGAGGATTGCCCGAAGCTGCGCGTCTGGTCGGAGAATATCGTCCAGTATTTCGATATCGACCGGACCGAAGAGAAAAAGCAGATCGCCGAAACAGCGTCAGCGGAGTTCGCGGAATATCTCATCGCGCTCAAGGCTGATCGGGTCAGGGCGCCGCAGGACGATCTGATTTCGAGGATGCTCGAAGCGGAACGGGACGGCGGATTCACAGGAGACGAGTTCATTGCCACCTGCATGCTCATTCTCAAGGCCGGCCACGGTTCGACAATCGACGTGCTCGGCAGCGGCATGCATGCCTTGCTGCGGTTTCCGGGCGAGTTGAGGCGCCTGCGCGCCGACCCCGCCTTGATCACCACCGGGGTGCAGGAGATGTTCCGTTTCGAATCGCCGCTTCCGTTTTTCCACCGCTTCAACACCGAGGAGATTGAATTCGGCGGCCGAACCTATCCGGTCGGCACGAAATTCGGTCTGCTTTACGGCTCCGCCAACCGGGATTCGGCGGCCTTCGACAATCCCGATCTGTTCGATGTCGGACGCAAGCCGAACCGGCACATTGCGTTCGGCGGCGGCGCGCATTTTTGTCTCGGCAACCATCTTTCGCGGCTCGATATGGAGATTATCTTCACGACGCTTCTGCGCCGCATGTCGTCGATAGAACTCATCGAGGAGCCGGAATACAAGCGCGGACTGCAGGCAAGGGGACCGAAATCCCTGAGAATTGCATTTACGCCTGCATAGGGCGGTATGGGGTCAGGTCGGATCATGCCGAAAATCACATTCGTGAACGCCGACGGCACGCGCCGGACAGTCGTGGCGCGCGACGGGCAGAGCGTCATGTCGGCGGCGGTCGAGAACGGCATTGAGGCCATTGTGGCCGAATGCGGCGGAGCCTGCGCATGTGGAACATGCCACTGTTTCATCGATGAGGGCTGGGCCGACAGGTTGGCCGCTCCGCAATCTCTCGAGCAGGAGATGATCGAGTGCCTGTTGAACCCGGCGGTGTCCAGCCGACTGAGCTGCCAGATCAGGATGTGCGACGAACTGGATGGCCTTGTCGTTCATCTTCCGGAGGCTCAATACTGATGCGGCAATTGCCGTCGGAGCCACGCCTTTTCAGGTGAATCTGGCGTCGACCAGAAGCGCCTCGTCGAGAAGTTCGTTATAGGTCTCGCGCGGGACATCGATGGCGCCAAAACGCTTCAGATGATCGGTCGTGAACTGCGTGTCGAGCAGCACATAGCCGCACAGGCGCAGTTTTTTGACGAGATGTACAAGACAGACCTTGGATGCGTCGGCTTCCTTTGAAAACATGCTTTCGCCGAAGAAGGCGCCGCGCAGGGAAACCCCATAGAGGCCACCGACCAGCCGGCCGTCGCGCCAGGCTTCGACGCTGTGGGCGTGGCCGAGATGATGCAGGGCGGTGTAAAGCTCGCGGATTGTCCTGTTAATCCAGGTTTTGGTGCGGCCGGGCGCCGGCTCGGCGCAACCATCCATCACGGCGCTGAACGCCGTGTTCTCGCGGATTTCGAAACGGTGCTGGCGAACGGTTTTCGCCAGGCTTCGGGGGATGTGGAAATTGTCCAGCGGAATGACGCCCCGAGCTTCCGGCTCCACCCAGAAAATCTCGGTGTCCTCGGCCGAATCGGCCATTGGAAACAGTCCGCAGCTATAGGCTTTGAGCAGCAGCTGCGGCGTGACATTCAGGCGGTCGTCGCTCCTGTGCATGGGCCGATACCCGGGTTCCCGTCGTCAGGCAGTCTGCCGGAATTCAACCGGCGCTGCCATGATCGTCCAGATATTTCTCCAACCAGTGAATATCATAATCGCCATTGGCGATGTCAGCATTATTGAGAAGATCGACGAAAAGCGGGATCGTCGTGTTGATCCCGTCGATGACGAACTCGTCCAGCGCGCGACGCAGCCGCATCATGCATTCGACCCGCGATCGGCCATGGACGATCAGCTTGCCGATCAGGCTGTCGTAATAGGGCGGAATGGAGTAGCCCTGATAGACACCCGAATCGACCCGCACGCCCAGGCCGCCGGGCGGATGGTAGTGGGTGATCAGACCGGGCGAGGGGGCGAAAGTCTTCGGGTCTTCGGCATTGATGCGGCACTCGATGGCGTGGCCGCTGAAACCGACATCCTCCTGGGTGACCGACAATCCGCCACCGGAGGCCACCCGGATCTGTTCATTGACCAGATCGATCCCGGTGATCGCTTCGGTTACCGGGTGCTCGACCTGCAGGCGGGTGTTCATCTCGATGAAATAGAATTCGCCGTTCTCGAACAGGAATTCCACCGTTCCGGCGCCGCGATATTTGAGCTTTTTCACGGCGTTGGCGCAGATCATGCCGATGTGGTCACGCTGCTGATCGTTGAGAGCCGGCGAATTCGCCTCCTCCCAGACCTTCTGGTGGCGCCGCTGCAGCGAGCAGTCGCGCTCGCCCAGATGAACCCCTCCGCCTTGGCCGTCGCCCATGACCTGGATCTCGATATGGCGCGGCTTGCCGAGATATTTTTCGATATAGACCGCCTCGTTTCCGAAAGCGGCTCCGGCCTCGCTTCTGGCGGTGGCGAGGGCCACTGAAAGCGCTTCCTCATCCTTGGCGACCTTCATGCCGCGGCCGCCGCCGCCGGCGGTCGCCTTGATGATGACCGGATAGCCAATCTCGGAGGCGATGCGGGCGGCCTCGCGCTCGTCGGCGACCTCGCCGCCTGAACCGGGGACAACCGGAATCCCGAGTTCCTCAGCGGTTTTCTTGGCGGTGATCTTGTCGCCCATCAACTGGATGTGCTCGGCCGTCGGGCCGATGAAGGTGATGCCGTGGGCCTCGAGTATCTCGGCGAATTTGGCGTTCTCCGACAGGAAGCCATATCCGGGATGCACGGCATCGGCACCGGTGATCTCGCAGGCCGCGACGATCTGATGGATGTTCAGATAGCTGTCACGTGACGGGGGCGGGCCGATACAGACGCTTTCATCGGCGAGGCGCACATGCATGGCATCGGCATCCGCGGTGGAGTGGACGGCCACTGTGCTGATGCCGAGTTCCTTGCAGGCGCGAAGCACCCGCAGCGCGATCTCACCGCGGTTGGCTATGAGAATCTTGGACAGCATGTGTCAGCCCTATTCGATCACGAGAAGCGGTTCACCGAATTCGACCGGCTGGGCATCGTCCACCAGGATTGCGGTCACCTTGCCGGCGCGCGGCGCCGGGATCTGGTTCATCGTCTTCATGGCTTCAATGATCATGACGGTTTGGCCTTCGCTGACGGACTGGCCGATTTCAATAAACGGTTTGGCGTCGGGCGAGGGGGCGAGATAGGCGGTACCGACCATCGGCGATGGCACGGCGTTTTTGGCGTTGGCTGCTGGCTCGGCGGCCGCTTCGGCCACCGGCTCGGCCGGCACGGCCGCAACTGCTGCCGCCGGTGCCGGTGCGAAGGCCGTGGTCGCCTGCACCACCTGTCCGCCGCCACTGCGCGAGACGCGGATGCGCAGATCGTCCTGCTCGATCTCGATTTCGGTCAGATCCGTTTCCGTTAGAATATTGGCGAGATCGCGCACCAGATCCTGATCGATGCTGGATTTTTTGTCTGCCATCGCAGTGGGTTCCTTACGAAGTCTTATTGGTCATTGATGTGGTTGGCCAGCGCCTGGAGCGCAAGTGTGTAGCCGGCCGGTCCAAAGCCGCATATCACGCCGACGCAAACCGGCGCGGTCATGGTCTTGTGGCGGAACGGTTCACGGGCGTGGATGTTGGACAGGTGCAACTCGATGACGGGAATTCCAATCGCCCGGATCGCGTCATGAAGGGCGATCGACGTATGGCCGTAGGCCGCCGGATTGATCGCCACGCCGACCGCTGTCTTGCCGGCCTCGTGCAACCAGTCGACCAGCACGCCCTCATGGTTGGTCTGGCGGAAATCGATGTCGAAACCAAGCTCGGCGCCGAGCGCCCGGCAGTCGGCTTCGATTTCGTCCAGTGTTTTGCCGCCATAGATGCCCGGCTCGCGCCCTCCAAGAGCATTGAGATTTGGACCGTTGAGGACGAAGACTTTGCGCGCCATCGGCTTGCCTGGTGGAATTCAAGTTGACCGACATATAGACGGCGCGGTCCGACAGGAAAAGGCCTGCGCCGCGGCGCAGGCCGGATTCTCTGTGGTTTTGGCTAACAAAGGCCGTTAAGGGTCCGGCGGTATCGGCATACCGTTACCGTCGGTTCCGGTCGCTTTTGCGGCCGGCCCGTCGTCAGCAGGTGGCGCTGTCGCAGCTGCGCATATTGTCGACCTTGGCGATCAGCGGGCCGACCCCCACAGCTCCGAACACCGCCTCGTCGCCGACCACATAGGACGGAGTGCCGGATATTCCGAGACTGTCGGCAAGCTGGTAGTTCTCCGTCAAAGTCTCGGCGATTGCCGGATCTTCCATCGCTTCGCGTAGCGCGGCTTCATCAACACCAAGTTCCGAGGCAACGGCAACCGCCCGGTCTTCGGTGGCGCGGCCATTGCCGCCCAGAAGCTCCCAATGAAAGGCGTTGTAATGCTCGGGCGCGATGCGCTGAAGCGCGACGCTGACCCGGTGGGCCGCCATCGAATCTTCGCCCAGGATCGGGAACTCCTTGAGAATGAACCGAACATTGGGGTCGGAGGCGATGATCTCCTCCATGTCCCTCAGGGCGCGTTTGCAGAAGCCGCAATTGTAATCGAAGAATTCGACAATGGTGACATTGCCCTCCGGATTGCCGAGAACCACATCGTTGGGCGAATTGAAGATCGCGTCGCTGGCCTCGGAGATGGCGCGTCTTGCCTGCGCCAACTGTTCCGCCTGCTGTTTGGCCTGCAGTGCTTCCTGAGCCTCAATCAGGACTTCGGGGTTGGCGATCAGATATTCTCGAATAAAGGCGCCGATCTCCTCTTTCTGCGCGTCATCCAGGGCGACAGCCGGCGCCGGCAGCGCCCAGACACTCAGAGCCATCACGGCGGCGGCAAACCAGTTGCAAATCTTCAAGTCCATCTTGTCCTCTCTGTCGCGGTCTCTGCCGCGGGTTGGGTATTTCATTTCTTGCGGTATTTGATGATGTCATTTGCCCGTTGCCATCCGGGCGTTCCCTTTTTCATTTGTTGTTGGGAGCGGGCGGCAAACCGCTTTGCTTCCTGCAGGTTTCCGGCACGGAAATAGGCTTCGGCCTGGGTCAGCTGCGCATTGGCAACATCGCCCGCCTGGGCATAGGCACGAGCAAGATAGGTATAGGCGGCAAAATTGTTGGAATCGGCCGAGATCGCCGCGCGCAGTTCGCGGATCGCCTTTTCCGTCTGGTTGGCGTTGCCGGTCGAAAGATACGCGAAACCGAGCCGGCCGCGGAGGACGCCGGATTTGAACTTGTCCAGCTGCACCGCCTTGGCAAAGGCGGCGGCGGCCTTTTGCGGCTGGCGGGCGGCGAGGAGGATTTCGCCTTTCATCTCATGGAGATAGGGATTGTTCCTGTCTTCGGCAATCAACTGGTTGATTTCGGCCAGGGACTTTCGCGTGTCGCCCCGCAGAAAGGATGCAATCGCCATTCCGTAGCGCGCGCCGGGGTTCCTGGGATCGTCGCGAAACAGCCGCGCCACGGCCGGCGCGCCACCCGAATAAGCCGCGATCTTGCCGCGCGCCATGTCATGGCGGCGCTGCAGGGGTTTGGGGTCCTTCTTGTCGAAATGCTTACTCTTGCCGACCAGTTCGCCGAGCAGCGCCATGCGCTCCTGCGGAAGCGGGTGGCTCGACTCATAGGGGTTCGAGCGAACGCCGGCGAGCACGGCCTGCTGGGAGAAGCGCTGAAAGGTCCGCAACATGCCGAGACCGGATTGACCGGTGGCGTTGAGATATTTGATTGCAGCACGGTCGGCATTGATTTCCTCAGAGCGGCGATAGCTCAGCAGCGACCGCTGGGCAATGCCGGGCGCGGCGGTGGCAAGACCGCCGCCGATAGCGGCGCCGGCATTTGACGAGCCGCCGGCGCTCGCTGCTGCCGCTGCGCCGATGCCGACAAGACTGCCGACGACCGCCAGGGTCCGGGCACGGGCAATCTGTTCTCGCAGGCGTTCCTGGTGTCCGCCGGCGAGGTGCCCGGTTTCATGCGCCAGCACGCCGATGATCTCATTGGGCGTTTCGGAGATCGTCAGGGCTCCGGTATTGATGAAGATCCGGCGCCCGGCAACGAACGCGTTGAAGGAGCGGCTGTTGACCAGGACGATTTCGATGCCCCGGTGGCTCAGTCCGGCGACCTTGAAGATCGGGCGTGCATAGTCGATGAGCAGGCCTTCGATCTCTGCGTCACGCACGATCGGAATCCGGCCCTGGGCGTAGAGCGGCGCTGCGGCACTCAAGCAGGCGGACACGGCGAGCACCGCGACCCGAAGGAACGCCACCGCTGCGCGGCGTCGGGTCAGGACGGTCTCGGTGCTGCGTCGGCTCTGCATCATGGTGCTCCTCGATACAAGCGCAAGGGAACCGGTGTTCCCTGCTCTTAGCAATCAATTGGGACCGGTGCCCAGAGCGCGTCCTATCACATCGCGCGAATGTGATTGCATCTAATCGCTTGTGATCGCCATCGCATTGAGGCAATTGTGAGGCGTATCGGGTGCAGATTAACAAACCGTGTCCGGTTGCCTTCGGGCCATCTTGCAACAGTCAGGACCAAACGGTGATTCACACGTCAAAACGCAGCGGCGTCGAGCCCTTTCATGCCATGGATGTTCTTGCTCTTGCCAACAAGCGCCGCGAGCAGGGGCATCCGGTGATTTCGATGGCCGTCGGCCAGCCGGCGCATCCGGCGGCGCCCGTCGTCCGTGAGGCGGCGCGACGCGCCCTGGAGCACGGGCGCATCGGCTACACCGACATGCTCGGCATCCCGGCCCTGCGGCAGAAGATCGCGGACCACTACCAGCACCGCTATGATGTCGCTGTCGAACCGGAGCGGGTTGCCGTCACCACCGGTTCGTCGGCGGGTTTCAACCTGGCTTTTCTGACCCTGTTCGATGCGGGAGACCGGGTTGCAATCACCCGTCCGGGATATCCGGCCTATCGCAATATCATGGCGATGCTCGGCCTCGAAGCGGTCGAGATCGCAGTCGGCGCCGAAAGCGGATACACCTTGTCGGCAGAGGCGCTGGAGGAAGCCGCCAGGGACGGCGGGGCGATTTCCGGCGTGCTTCTGGCCAGCCCCGCCAATCCGACGGGAACGGTCACCAGCCGGAAGCGCCTTGAGGCGCTGATCGATTACTGCGATGCCAATGACATCGTCTTTCTGTCGGATGAAATCTACCACGGTTTGAGCTTTGCCGACGACGAGACAACCGCCCTGTCGCTGAGCGAATCGGCGGTGGTGATCAATTCCTTCTCCAAATACTATTGCATGACCGGCTGGCGGATCGGCTGGATGGTGCTGCCCGATGCCTTGGTGCGGCCGGTCGAGCGGGTCGGACAGAGCCTCTATATCAGCGCGCCCGAACTGTCCCAGATCGCAGCCTGTGCGGCGCTTGACGCAATCGACGACATGGAGCGGGTCAAGGAGACCTACAGGCAGAACGCCGATGTGCTCAGGGAACGGCTGCCGCAAATCGGCTTCAAGATCGCATCACCGATGGATGGCGCCTTCTACGCCTATGTCGATGCAAGCCGCTTCACCAATGATTCCATGCAGTTCTGCCGCAACATGCTGACCAGCATCAATGTCGCCGCGACGCCCGGCCATGATTTCGACCCGGTTGACGGCCACACGACGGTCCGGTTTTCCTTTGCCGGCTCGACGCCTGAGATGGTGGAAGGCCTGGACCGCATCGAAAAATGGCTCACGTGACGGGATCGGTCCTCGATCAGCGGGAATTTGTATGGGCCGGATGATGTCGGTATCGTGGCGGGCATGCTTTCGGTCGGCCCTGTCCGAGTTTGGGAGTGGGGAAGACAATCCAGTGGCATTTGAACTTCAGATGGAGTCCTGAGTGTGCAGACCAAGGTGAACGACGCCTATAAGGGATTCAAAGACTGCATCCTCGATGGACGTCTGCTCCCGGGCCAATTCGTGACCCAGAAAGAGCTTTGTGAGTTGATTGGCGTTTCCATCGCTCCCGCGCGTGAGGCCATTCAAAGGCTTGAGCATGAAATGCTGCTGAAGGTCTATCCGAAACGCGGTATTCAGATTTCGAGCCTGAGCCCCCAATATATTCGAAATTCCTATCAAGTCCGTATGATCATTGAGAAGGAAGCTCTGAGCCAGTTCATCGACAGCGCCGAAATCGGCGAGATCGAACGTCTCTACAATGCCTCGAAGGCTCTGTTGAGCGAGGCTGAAGACGCGGTGCTGACCGATGAATTGTCGCAGCGTCTGGACACTCTCGACACGGAATTTCACGACGCCATTGTCGCTCATCTGGACAATGAAATCCTCTCCAGGGTTTATCAGATCAACCAGGCCCGCATTCGTCTGATCCGCTTGAGCAACCGCAATACCGGGGACCGCAAGGTCACCGCGATGCGGGAACATCTGGGTATCCTGTCAGCCTGCCTGGAACGGGATGTGCCGACGGCAATGTCCGGACTCGAACAGCATCTGCTTGCTTCACAACGACGCGCACTGGACGGCGCCTGAGCGTCCATTCCCCGTCATTTCATGACATCGACCCCGGCGCTTTGAACACCGTGGAACCGGCAATCCCTGTGGCTTTACACGGGCAAATTCGTGTTATATATAAGTGATATATAAGATGGATGATCGTCCGGGCGCCGCGCCCGCGCATTATGAATCGGGAGGAATCGATGAACTTCAAACCTGTCAGGAACACCTTCGCTGCCATTTGCATGGCATTGGCCGTTGGGCCAACACCGGCTCTGGCGGAATTTCCGGAGCGCACCATTCAAACAATCTTCCCCTGGGCGCCCGGCACCGCCATGGCTGCCGATCAGATCATTGCCGAAGCGCTTGGCGAGGAACTGCAAACGGCCGTCACCCTGGTTTCGACACCGGGTGCAGGGGGAACGAAGGCGTTCAAGACGGCCATGGCACGTCCCGCCGACGGCTATACCCTGATCTCGGGTTGGGTGGCGCCGCTCGTCAGCGCGCCGGCCAGCGGTAAGGCCGATTGGACCTATGCGGACTTTCAACCCCTGCATTCGGGTGTCGCGGCGGCGTTTGCCATGGCGTGGAGCCCACAAAACGACAATTTCGACAGTTTCATGGACATGATGGAGTGGGGCCGCCAAAATCCCGGCGAGTTGCGCTATTCTTCCGGCGCGGCAGGAAACCTTCCGCACAAGGTTATGGCAAAGGCGCTCAAATCAATGGGCGTCGTCGCGCAGGTCGTGCCCTATGCGACCGACGCCGAGGCGCGCAAAGACATGCAGGCCGGGGTTATTGATTTTGTGTTCGTGAACCCGGGTGCGTACATTGCGGACAAGGAGGGTTTCAAGATCGGCCTGGTTCTCTCCGAACTGGCGAATGTCAAGGCGCTGTTCGATGGGGCGGACACCGTTGCCGAGCTTGACATCGACATCGGCCTCGAGGGCCTCGGGCCTTTGGGATGGACATGGTGGGTGGTCCACAAGGACACGCCCGAGGCAGAGCTGGGCGTTCTGCGAGAGGCGATGGGCAGGGCCATGGCGCGACCTGATGTCAAGGAAAGACTGGCCGCCATCGGCTGGACCAAGCTCGAGTGGGATCACGACAGTTACGCGGAAATCGTCGGGTCCGTCGCCGAACAAATCAAAGGGATGGGCGATGGCTTGATCTGGGAAGAAGAGCAGATCAAGAAGCTTCGTGATTGAGCAGGGTGTCATCAGTGTCGCCGGGTTTTGCCCGGCGGCAAGGGTTCAAGAGAAATACCGGCATGATCTTCACCAAAACCCATGTTGAGCTCATCGCCCTTGCATTCTTTTCGGTCGTGGCAGGTGTCGTCTTCTATCAGATTGACACGGTCCTGGGGCCGGCGGGGATGGCCAGCGGCGATCCCTTTCACAACGCGGCATTTTATCCGCGTATCGTCGCTTTCATCATGGTCGGCTGTGTCTTTCTGCGTGCCGTCTTCCTGTTTTTGGAAATACGCAGTGAAGGCCGTGACATTGCAGGCCTGACACCCGGTGAATTGGCCAGGCCTGTCATTTTGCTTTGCATCTTTGCGGCATTTGTCTGGCTGTTCAGCCCGTTGGGCTACCACATCGTATCGGCGCCCCTTATCGCTTTGATCATGCTCCTGTGCGGGGAGAGGAGAGCTGTTCCCATTGTCGGGTTCTCGCTTGCGGCGTCGTTGATGACGGCCTTTCTTTTTGAGAAATTCCTCAAGATCGTGCTGCCCATCGGCCTGTTTCCATTGAATTTCGGATGGTAGGCCAACGTGTTCGAACCGGTTGCACTGGGCCTGTCTATTTTTTATTCGCCGGTTACTACAGGCGTCGTGATCCTCGGGGTTGTTTTTGGTCTCGTTGTCGGGGCGCTTCCCGGTCTTGGGCCCCTCATGGGCATCGTTCTGATTCTGCCGGCTGCGATAACGCTGGAGCCGGTGACGGCCATGGCTCTTCTGCTCGGAATCTATGTCGGCGGGTCCTGTGGCGGCTCGATTTCGGCAATTCTGCTTCGGATCCCGGGGACACCGCTTGCCGCGGCGACCCTGTTCGATGGCTACCCGATGGCAAAAAAAGGACGCGCCGCCGATGCCATCGGCATTGCCATCTCGGCCTCCGCCATTGGCGGTTTGATCGGCGGCATGATCCTGATCCTCTTTGCTCCGGTTCTCGCGGTTTTTGCCAGGAAGTTCAGCCCTCCCGAATTCACCATGCTGGCCATCACGGGCATGATCGCCATCGTGACGGTTTCGGGAGAAAACGTCCTCAAGGGGTTGTTGTCGGGATCGCTGGGACTGCTTCTGGCCACCATCGGAACAGATCAGATTTCGATGGGCTACCGGTTCACCTTCGACAATCACAACATGTTAAACGGCTTCCATCTTGTCTCGATCGTCGTTGGTATTTTCGCCATCTCGGAAATTGCCTTTCAGATGCTGCGACGGGACCTCGCGAAAAACCCGAACATACCCATCGTCAGGGCGTCGTTTCGATCCATTCCGATGACCTTGAGACATTGGAAAAACCTGATCCGATCATCACTTGTCGGAACCGGGTTCGGTATCCTGCCGGGTGCCGGCGGCGTGATCAGTTCCTTCGCAGCGTATGCGATCGCGAAAGGCGCGGCGAAACCCGAGGAGAAATATGGCGAGGGCGAGGAAGGCGGCGTTGTGGCAACCGAAAGCGCCAACAACGCCACCTGCGGGGGCGCATTGGTTCCCTCGATGGCGCTGGGCATTCCGGGGGATCCTGTCGTTGCGCTGCTGATCGCCGCCCTGTTGATATTCGGCATTTATCCGGGCCCGAATTTCTTTGCGCATCAGCCTGACGTCGTGGGCGGCATCTTCATGGCCTACCTTACGGCCAACCTCGTCCTGCTGGTCTTCGGCATCCTGCTGACGCCGCTTTTCGTGATGGTGCTGCGCGTTCGGCAGTCCTATCTGATCCCGCTGATTCTGCTGCTCTGTGTCGTTGGCACTTTTGCCTTGCAGGCATCGGTTTTCGACCTGAAGGCGATGTTTTGTTTCGGCCTGATAGGCATTGTCCTGCGGGCGGCCAATTATCCATTGGCCCCAATCGTCATCGGAACGATTTTGGGGCCGTTGCTTGAAAACAATCTGCGTCGATCCCTGCTGATTTCGCGGGAAGGCTACTGGATATTTGTCGACCGACCGATCTCGGTCATCCTGCTTGTCGTGAATGTGCTCCTGGTTGGCTGGGTCGTTTTTTCCATGGTTCGGAAACACCGGCGGAAAAAAACGAGCCAGGTGCTGGACAGGCCATGAAGATGGACACGTTTCAAGGATACAGGCGGGCGGTCGGGCGCCCCGGCATCAGAAACCATCTGCTCGTTTTGAATGTGACCGGGCTGACGGAGGCCGCAGCCAGACGGGTAAAGGCGAGCCTGCCCATGGCGGTCCTGGCGTCCAGCCAATTCGGCATCGGCATGCTTGGCGAGGATGCCGGCCGCACATTCAACACGCTCTGTGGCATGGCCTTGAACCCCAATTGCGGTGCCGTCCTGGTGATCGGAGCAGATCGTCGCCACGTGAACCGGGTGACAAAGGTCGTCAGGACGAACGGGAAACCGTGTGAGGCGGTTTGTCTGGACGAAACGGACTATGACAGTTTGACGCTGACGGACACCGCGATACGGGCGGGAACGCGTTTGGTCCGGCAGTTGTCCCGGCAACGTCGCGAGGCGTTCGGGCCGGATGAGCTCTATGTCGGCATGGAATGCGGTCTGTCGGATCCGACCTCCGGGCTCGCCGCCAATCCGCTCCTCGGCCGATTGTCCGATGATCTGGAACGGATCGGTGCGACGATCGTTGTCGGGGAAACCCTGGAATGGCTGGGAACCGAGCATCAGCTTTCAAAACGTGGACGGTCGGCGGCGGTCGCCAGGGACATCGTGGCGGCGGTGTCGCGACTGGAGGAACGCGCCATTCGGGCCGGCATTAGTCTGACCGGAATCAACCCGAATGCCGCCAATATCAGGAGCGGACTGACGACGATTGAGGAAAAGGCCAGCGGATCGGTTGCCAAAACGGGAACCGCCGAAATCCAGTCCGTTCTGGATTATGGACAGGTGCCCCCCTGCAACGGGCTTCATCTGATGGATGCCCCGAGTTCATCTCCGGAATCATTGACCGGTTTCGTCTCCTCGGGCGTCCAGATAGTGCTTTTCACAACCGGGCTGGGCAACAGCTATTGCAGCGCGATTGCACCCACTTTGAAGATTTCAGCCAATGAAGCGTCTGTCCGGGTCCTGCCGGAACAGATCGATTTCGACGCGTCAGCGTTCATTCAGGATAACGAAAGGGATCGAACTCTCGCTTTGCTCATGAGAGAAATCAATGAGATTGCCGATGGCGCGCTGACGATCGGCGAAATCACCGGGGAGGGTAATGAAGTCATTAGCCGCATCGGAGCGACCTTGTGAACACGTCCGTTGTGCGAAAATGCGCAATTGCGCTGTCTGAAGGGGATTCGGTCGCCAATGTTCTGGACGATGTCTCTGAGGGCGAGACCGTTTTCATCCGGTTGGGCGATTGCGAGATCGTTCTGAACGCGACGAGCGATATTCCGAAATTCCACAAGATAGCCCTGTCTCATATTCACGAAGGGCATGAGATCATCCGAGGGGGATACGTGATCGGGATCGCGACCAGCCGCATCGCGCATGCGTCGTGGGTTCACACGCATAATCTGAGGAGCCTGCGCGCCGGCGAGAGACCGGCTTGATTCAAACAGGGTTCGACCCTCCGCCGGGGCGCGATTCTCCGCCATTTTGACGGTGATTTCCAGTCCGTATTTCATACAATTGCCGCGATTTGCGAGTACCCGGCCCGATGAACCGTAAGGGCCCCAGGCACCTTCCTCATAAGGCCATGAAATTAAAAGAAAAACCATGCCCTTCAAGGGGCCGTCGGAATTGGCATTTATGGTTCTGATCGTCTATAAATGGGCCATATGATTCGACACTGCGCGACGGGCGAAATTCTTGTCAGAACACGATAATTCCCTCACACCTCCATCGGAGCCGCCGGGTATCGAGCCGATATCCATCATGGAGGAGATGCAACGCTCCTATCTCGATTACGCGATGAGCGTGATCGTCAGCCGGGCGCTGCCTGATGTCAGGGACGGATTGAAGCCCGTTCACCGGCGCATCCTCTATGCCATGCATGAGGGCGGCTATCACTGGAACCGCAAATATGTGAAGTCCTCGCGGATCATCGGTGACGTCATGGGTAAATACCATCCCCATGGCGACCAGGCGATCTATGATGCGATGGTCCGCATGGCGCAGGACTTCTCCATGCGCGTGCCACTGATCGACGGGCAGGGCAATTTCGGCTCCATCGACGGCGATCCGCCGGCGGCGATGCGCTACACCGAGTCGCGCCTGGCGAAGGTCGCCCATGAGCTGCTGGAGGACATCGACAAGGATACCGTCGATTTCCAGGAGAACTACGACGCCTCGGCCAACGAACCGCGCGTCATTCCGGCGCGCTTCCCCAATCTTCTGGTCAATGGCGCGGGCGGCATTGCCGTCGGTATGGCAACCAATATCCCGCCGCACAATCTGGGTGAGGTGATCGACGGTTGTTTTGCGCTCATTGACAATCCGGCGATTGAACTGTCCGCCCTGCAGGAGATCATTCCGGGACCTGATTTTCCGACTGGCGGGCTGATTCTGGGGCGTTCGGGCATCCGATCCGCCTATCAGACCGGCCGCGGGTCGGTGATCATGCGCGGGCGCGTGCACACCGAAGAGATCCGGGGCGAACGCGAGGCGCTGGTCGTCACCGAGATACCGTATCAGGTCAACAAGGCGTCGATGATCGAAAAGATGGCCGAGCTGGTGCGCGAGAAGCGGATCGAGGGCATTTCGGACATCCGCGATGAATCGGATCGTGACGGATACCGGGTCGTCATCGAGTTGCGGCGCGACGCGGTTGCCGATGTGATCCTCAACCAGCTTTACCGGTTCACGCCGCTGCAGACCTCCTTCGGCTGCAACATGGTTGCCCTCAATGGCGGCAAACCGGAACAGATGGTGCTGCTGGACATGCTGAAGGCCTTCGTGGCGTTCCGCGAGGAAGTCATCAGCCGGCGCACCAAGTTCCTGTTGAACAAGGCACGCGACCGGGCCCATGTGCTGGTCGGCCTGGCGATCGCGGTGGCCAATATCGACGAGGTCATCAGCCTGATCCGGAATGCACCCGATCCGGTGACGGCACGGTCGCAGTTGATGGAGCGGCAGTGGCCGGCAACGGACATTGAGCCGCTGATCCAGTTGATCGACGATCCGCGCCACCGGATCAATGATGACGGGACCTACAATCTCTCGGAGGAACAGGCGCGGGCGATCCTTGAATTGCGGCTGGCGCGCCTGACCGCGCTCGGGCGCGACGAGATCGCCGACGAACTCAATGAAATCGGTGCGGAAATCCGGGATTACCTCGACATCCTGGCATCGCGCGCCAGGATCCTCGAGATCGTCAAGCAGGAGTTGCAGGACGTTCGCGAGGAATTCGCCACGCCGCGCCGTACCGAGATCGTCGAGGGCGGCGCGGATATGGACGATGAGGACCTGATCGCCCGGGAGGACATGGTCGTCACGGTTTCCCATTCCGGCTATATCAAGCGTGTGCCCTTGGACACCTATCGCGCCCAGCGACGCGGCGGCAAGGGACGGTCCGGCATGGCGACCCGCGACGAGGATTTCGTCACCCGGCTTTTCATTGCCAATACCCATACACCGGTGCTGTTTTTCTCCTCCCGGGGCATCGTCTACAAGGAAAAGGTCTGGCGCCTGCCGGTCGGCTCGCCGCAATCGCGCGGCAAGGCGCTGATCAACATGCTGCCGCTTGAGCAGGGTGAACGCATCACCTCGATCATGCCCTTGCCCGAGGATGAGGAAAGCTGGGCCAATCTGGATGTCATGTTCTCAACGACCAGGGGCACGGTGCGCCGAAACAAATTGTCGGATTTTGTTCAGGTCAACCGTAATGGCAAGATCGCCATGAAACTCGACGACGAAAAGGATGAAATCCTCAATGTCGAGACCTGCGACGAACATGATGACGTGCTGCTGACCACTTCTCTCGGCCAGTGCATCCGGTTCCCGGTGACCGATGTCCGGGTATTTGCAGGCCGCAACTCGGTCGGTGTGCGCGGTATCTCGCTCGGCGAGGGCGATCGGGTGATCTCCATGGCGATCCTGACCCACGTCGAGGCAACGCCGGCCGAACGCACCGCCTATATCAAATGGAGCCGGGCCGATGATCATGATCCGGCCGATGAGGACGCTGCGGCAGAGGAGGATGACGAACTGACCGAAGCGCGGGCACTTGAACTGCAGTCGCGTGAGCAGTTTGTGCTGACGGTCAGCGAGAAGGGTTACGGCAAGCGATCATCGTCTTATGATTTCCGGATTTCCGGTCGCGGCGGCAAGGGAATTCGCGCTACCGATACCGCAAAGGTCGACGAAATCGGGCCGCTGGTCGCGACATTTCCGGTCGAACATGACGATCAGATCATGCTGGTCTCCGATGGCGGCCAACTGATCCGTGTGCCGGTTGCCGGGATTCGCATGGCCAGCCGCGCAACGAAGGGCGTGACGATCTTCTCCACGGCCGAACAGGAGCGCGTGGTGTCGGTCGAGCGGATCAGCGAACCGGACTCCGATGAGGAAAATGGTGCCGCTTCGGAAGAAAACGGCTCGTCTTCGGGCGAACCGCCGGCCGATCCGGAAGGACCGGCGTAGCCAGATCTGAAAAGGAAGTGCCGGCTTCGGCATCAAAAAATCCGGATGGCAAAGCCATCCGGATCGTCAGGGGACTTGATTGGAGGTCAAAGGGGTCCCTGATAAAGCCCGTGAATTCAGTGTCTGGTGCGGGCGCGGGCCTTTTGCGTCGCCTCGGCATGCTCACGCTGCATGGCAAACATAGCGGCGCCCATGGTCGCGAGAAACATGGAAGCGATGAGAACCGCAAGAATTGAGAGCGCTGTAATCATCATGGTCTCCTCAGTTTTGCCTTTCGGCCTTGCCGACCCTTCGGGACGCTGTGTTGGCCGCTCTGTGGTGCACCGGTAGAGTTGGATATGGTGTCGGCCGCATCCACATTCAATGCATCTCGTTGTTGTGTGAACGGACGCCGGTTTTTGTGCACGCCAATGTGATCCGCTGTCCGCCCTTCATTCTCACCCCGGTATCAACGATTGCCAGCGCTACGCTCGGCCCGGCGTGAACCTGCCAGCAGAATCGCAGAAGCAATCGTCGTGGTTAGAAACAGCGTAGCAATGAAAATTAAAACAACCATTGTGATTTCTCCTCTAATTCTTCCGATTAAATTAAGGGATATGGTCTGAAAGCTTTCTGAAGTGTCCGTTCAGAAGGTGTTCATCTTTTCGAGATTCGAGAGCTGGCCGATGACGTGTTTTGCTTGCACCTTGCGACACGCCATGACAGAAAGCGGGCACTGACCGGGCCATCCGGTCACCACGGCTTGGCGGCTCGCACAGGTGAAACGCGCATGAGAATTGCCTTTTATCCAGGATCGTTCGATCCGATCACCAACGGCCATATGGATGTTTTGGTCCAGGCGCTGAATGTCGCCGATCGGGTCGTCGTCGGGATTGGCGTGCAGGCGTCCAAGAAACCGCTGTTCAGCTTCGAAAAACGGGCCGAACTGATTACGGAGTCGCTTGTTGAGCAACTGCCCGGCCAGGAAGACCGCGTGTCAATTGTCGCGTTCGATGATCTGGCGGTCGATGCGGCACGGGAAAACAAGGCCACAATGCTGATGCGCGGATTGCGGGATGGCAGCGATCTCGATTACGAAATGCAAATGGCGGGCATGAACCGGCAGATGGCACCGGAAATTCAGACGGTCTTTCTGCCGGCCAGTCCGCTGAACCGGCCCATTACCGCCACATTGGTTCGGCAGATCGCCGCCATGGGCGGCGATATCAGCGCTTTTGTGCCCGGCCCGGTGCTGCATGCGCTGAAAGACGGACAACACTGACGGCACCCGGCATGTGCCGATAGAAAACGGAGTTCTCATGAAAAAATTCCCTTTGCTCGCGGTCGCGGCACTGTTTGTCGCGAGCCTTGTTTCCGTGGCTTCGGCCGAGGTCAAACCGGAAAACACCATGACCATCACGTTGAAGGACGGGGATGTGGTCATTGAATTGCTGCCCGATGTGGCCCCTAATCATGTGGCGCGCATCAAGGAACTTGCGGCGGCCGGCGAATATGACAATGTTGCCTTTCACCGGGTCATCGACGGCTTCATGGCGCAGACCGGCGATGTGGAATTCGGCGATATGGAGGACGGATTCAATCTGCGGCGCGCCGGCACCGGCGGCTCCAGCAAACCCGATCTCAAGCAGGAATTTTCCGACGTGCCTTTCGATCGGGGTGTGCTCGGCATGGCGCGGGCGCAGAACCCGGATTCGGCCAATTCGCAGTTTTTCATCATGTTCGATGAGGGGCATTTCCTGAACAATCAATATACGGTTTTCGGGCGCGTGATCGACGGGATGGAGCACGTCATGAACATCAAGCGGGGCAACCAACAGGCAAATGGCGCCGTGACCGATCCTGATCGCATGATCAAGGTACGCGTCGGCGAATAAGTCAAAGCAGACAAGGAGAAGAATATGGCCGAGATCAAGGATCCGGAAAACACGATTGTCATGGAAACGAGCAAGGGCAAGGTGGTGATCGAACTGATGCCCGATCTGGCGCCGAACCATGTGAACCGCGTCAAGGAGCTTTCGCGGGAGAATTTCTACGATGGCGTGGTCTTCCATCGCGTCATTGACGGTTTCATGGCGCAGACCGGCGATCCGACCGGGACCGGCATGGGCGGTTCGGACAAACCAGACCTCGAAGCCGAATTCTCGAACGTCAACCATGTTCGCGGAACCTGTTCCATGGCCCGCTCGCAGAGCCCGAATTCCGCCAATTCGCAGTTTTTCATCTGTTTCGGCGACGCGCCCTGGCTCGATCGCCAGTACAGTGTCTGGGGCCAGGTGATCGAAGGCATGGATATTGTCGACCAGATCAAGCGCGGCGAGCCGGTCAACGATCCCGACAGCATTGCCAGCATGCGCGTCGCTGCCGATATCTGAAGGGTTTGAACCAGTGCGAACGGCGCCTACCTCTGAAAGGGTGGGCGCCGTTTCACCTTACGGGCCGTCCCATGCGCGTCGATCTGTTTGATTTTGTCCTGCCGGAAGAGGCGATCGCGCTGCGGCCCGCATCACCGCGCGACAGCGCCCGGATGCTGGTGGTCGATCCTGCCGCCGGCCTGTCGGACCGCCGGGTCAGCGCTCTTGCGAATCTCTTGAAGCCGGGCGATGCTATGGTGTTCAACGACACGAAGGTCATTCCCGCACAGCTTGAGGGCCTGCGCCGACGTGACGGTGATCAGGGCGAATCCGTTGCCCATTTTTCCGCGACGCTTCACATGCGCGTCGCGCCGGACCGTTGGAAAGCGTTTTTGCGACCGGCCAAACGGGTCAGGGCCGGGGACCGGTTCTCGTTCGGCGCAGACAGGAACCTGTGCTTGGCCGATGCGCTGTCCGGCATCGTCGAAAGCCGCGGGGAGGGCGGTGAAGCTGTGCTGAGGTTCGAACTGTCGGGCGCCGCGCTCGATGCGGCAATCGCCGCCGAAGGGCATGTTCCCCTGCCACCCTATATCGCTTCGAAACGCCCGGACGATTTGCGTGACCGAACCGATTATCAGACGATCTATGCCACGGAGGAGGGGGCCGTCGCGGCACCGACCGCCGGGCTGCACTTTACGCAAGACCTGTTCGACCGAATTGACGCCGCCGGGATCGAGCGGCATTTCGTGACCCTTCATGTCGGTGCCGGGACATTCCTGCCGGTCAAGGCGGATGATACCGATGATCATGTGATGCATGCGGAAACGGGCGAGGTCAGTGCCGCGACTGCCGAGGCATTGAATGCGGTAAAGGCGCGGGGCGGGCGGATCGTCAGCGTCGGCACGACGTCGCTTCGTCTTCTGGAAAGCGCCAGCGACGAACATGGCACCCTGAAACCTTGGTGCGGCGCCACCGATATCTTTATCACGCCGGGATACCGCTTTCGCTTCGTCGATGTGCTGATGACGAATTTCCACCTGCCGCGCTCGACGCTGTTCATGCTGGTTTGCGCCTTTTGCGGCCGCGATGTGATGCAGAACGCCTACCGGCATGCCATAGAAACGGGGTATAGGTTCTATTCCTACGGAGATTCCAGTCTGCTTGTACGGGCGGATCAGGCGCTATGACGACTCCTGAGTTCATATTCAGCGTAATGGCCGCCGATGGCGGCGCCCGCCGTGGCCTGATCACTCTGCCGCGCGGCGAAATCCGGACGCCGGCCTTCATGCCGGTCGGCACCGGCGGCACCGTCAAATCCATGTATATGGATCAGGTGCGCAGCTTGGGCTCCGATGTCATCCTGGGCAATACCTATCATCTGATGCTGCGGCCGGGCGCCGAGCGTGTGGCGCGCCTCGGCGGGCTGCACCGCTTCATCGGCTGGCCGCATCCGATCCTGACGGATTCGGGCGGATTTCAGGTGATGTCGCTCGCGGCCTTGCGAAAAATCACCGAGAAAGGCGTCACATTTCAATCCCATATCGATGGCAGCCGACATGAGATGTCGCCGGAACGGTCGATTGAAATCCAGGGGCTGCTCGGCTCCGATATCCAGATGCAGCTTGACGAGTGCGTGGCGCTGCCGGCGGAGCGCGATGCAATCGAAAGTGCGATGGAAATGTCGCTACGCTGGGCCGAGCGCTGCAAGACGACATTCGGCGACCAACCGGGGCGGGCGATGTTCGGGATCGTCCAGGGCGGCGATGTTCCAGCGCTGCGGGAGCGATCGGCCCTGGCGCTCAAAGATATGGATCTCAAGGGCTATGCGATCGGCGGACTGGCGGTCGGCGAACCGCAGGAGGTCATGCTGGACATGCTGGACGTAACCTGTCCGCTGCTTCCGGCGGACCGGCCACGCTATCTGATGGGCGTCGGCACGCCCGACGACATCATCCGGTCCGTCGCACGCGGGATCGATATGTTCGATTGCGTGATGCCGACGCGGGCAGGGCGCCACGGGCTCGCCTATACGCGGCGCGGCAAGGTCAATCTTCGCAATGCGCGGCATGCGGAAGATACAAGGCCGCTGGACGAACGATCCGACTGTCCGGCCGCGCGCGACTATTCGCGCGCCTATCTGCACCACCTCGTCCGCTCCAACGAGGTGCTGGGCGGCATGCTGCTGTCCTGGAGCAATCTGGCCTATTACCAGTCGCTGATGGCCGGCATCCGCGATGCCATCGAGGGCGGTCGCTTTGCCGATTTCATGGCCGAGACACAAGAGGGCTGGGCGCGCGGCGACATCGCGCCGGTGTAACAGGCTAATCTTACTGCGTCACAAGCGCCGACGGGTGATTGTCGGCTTTCGTGGGACATTGCAGCATGGACATCGCTTGAGGCCTCTGGCTATCGCAATGGTCAGATGGCTGCGCAGTGCTGCGATCGAGTCCGGGATATGCCTTTCGGGCCGGATCGGCGGTGCCTCTGGGTCGGTAACTGCCGGGAATGGCAGGTTTCTGGAACGTCGGGGCGGCACGCGGTCCTGAAGGGGGGAATCGTCTGCCGCTCGGCGATCAGGAAGCCATGGGCTGCAATGCATAATGTCGCATGGTGATGGAAGCCGCGCCAGCCGCGCCCTTCATAGTGTCCAAGACCGAGTTCCTGCTTGAGCTCCCGATAGTCGCGCTCGATGCGCCAGCGCCATTTCCCGAAGAAAAACTGCCGGAGCTGAGAAGATCCACTGAAGACCCGCTGGGATTGTCGTTCGGGGCGGAGTTAGAGCATCGGGCGATAATATTGAACCCTTTGACCGGCTTACCAGGCCTGCTGGCGAGGCGCGGTCGCCGCCGTGGTCCGGGCTGACCACAAGGCGGTCGCAACGACGTCCAGAAGGCCTGATAAGCCGGCCTTCGGTGAACCAAATCAGCCCGCCGGCTTTGTTGAACGGCTTGGCCGATGCCCCACATCGACCGGCGCCGTTCGCCTAGCCGAGCGAACTGATTTGGATCATCAAATGGCTCAATATTATCGCCCGATGCTCTAGGGTCTGTTGGGATTCATTTGGAGTTGATGACAGCGGCGCATAGGAAGATCAAGCTCTCGAAGCTTTGATCGGTTTTGCATGCTCTCATGGCG
>JANQMU010000063.1 GCA_028279875.1 Rhizobiaceae bacterium | reverse complement strand
TCCGATCGGAATTAAGTAAACTGTCACCGATTTAAAAAGCTGACACCGATTTAAAAAACTGCCCGATTTAAAACTGTCGCCGAACTAAAATCACCGAATCACCACACTCCCAAGACGTCATTCTCCCACGATCCAAAACGCCCACTGGACAAAGCCATCGCGATTGATAAGATGTGGTGATACCACAAACAGATCGTAAAAAAGCAGTGGTAATGCAAACAAATGCCAATGTAGAGGCCGCGATCCGCAGGAACATGGCCAAGCTGTCCAGATCGGAAGTCGCCGTTGCGCAATGGATTCTGGCGAACCAGCGGAAGGTGGTGACCATGTCGATGGGGCAGGTGGCGACGGAATGCGGCGTGTCGGATACGTCCGTCCTGCGTCTGTGCCGCCGCGTCGGCATGCAGGGCTTCACCGACCTCAAATTCTGTCTGGTGGCGGATCAGGCAAGAGAGGCCTCAGCGCAGGATTCGATGTCCGAACGGTCGCTTCCGGAGGGCGCCGGCATTGCCGCTTCCCTGTTCGATGAGTGCATCAAAGGCCTCAAGCAAACACTTGACAATATGCAGGATTCCCTCGACCAGGCCACTGATGTCATCGACGGGGCCAGCGAGATTCTCGTGGTCGGCGTCGGCACCTCGATTCCGACAGCGCTCGCCGCCCAGGAGCAGCTCTTTCTGCGTGGCCTGAAATGCCGGGTGCAGACCGACCCCTATCTGCAGCGCATGGAAGTGGCCTTGCTGAAACCGCCCGCCGCGGTTCTCGCGATTTCGCATAGCGGCGCCTCGATCGACACTGTCGAAGTGCTCGGCCAGGCCAGGGATCTCGGCCTGTCGACGATCTGCGTGACGGGGATGCCGGGCTCCCCTTTGACCCGCAACGCCGATGTGACCCTCGCCGCCCTGTCGCGGGAAATCCGCAACGAGCCGGTGGCCGGCCGGGTCGTTCAGGTGGCGCTCGTCTCGGCGCTGGCCCGGGCCTATGCGGAACGCCGCAAATCGGAAGCCTTCGAGGCCGAACAGGCGGCCTTTCAGTCGGTGATCGGGAAAACACTATGAGGGCTGGTGTGCGGTGACGGAAAGGACTGAAAGAGATCAGACCATCTGGCTGGACCCTGATTTTCCCGATGCGGTCTGCATCATCGATCAGCGCGTCCTGCCGCACGGCTATACCGAGATGGCCGTCGACAGCGTCGCGGCCATGGCCGAGGCAATCCGGACCATGGCCGTGCGCGGCGCCGGATGCATCGGCGTTGCCGCCGGTTTCGGAATGTATCTGGCCGCCCTTGAAGCGCGCGGCATGAAGGCCGCCGAGGCGGACAGCAGCCTGCAGGCCGCCGCGAACACGCTGACGGCGACGCGCCCGACGGCCACCAACCTGTCCTGGGCGGCCAATCGCCAGCTCGACCGGCTGCTCGGCATCGACGACGATGCCGAGCGGGTTCGCCGGGCGCTTGCTCTTGCACAGGACATTTCGGATGAAGACATTGCCGCCTGCCGCCGCATCGGCGAGGTCGGGCTGGATCTCATTCGCGCCGCGCATAAAAGGCTCGGCCGCACGGTCAACATCCTGACCCATTGCAACGCCGGCTGGCTGGCATTCGTCAAGCACGGCTCGGCCACCGCGCCGATCTACGCCGCCAGGGACGCCGGAATTCCGATCCATGTCTTTGTCGGTGAATCGCGCCCCCGCAATCAGGGAGCGCTGACGGCATGGGAACTGCGCAATGCCGGCATCGATCACACCTATCTGGTGGACAGCGCCGTCGGCCACCTGATCCAGCGCGGCGACGTGGACATGATCTTCGTCGGCGCCGACCGGGTGACGATGAGCGGCGACACCGCCAACAAGATCGGCACCTATCTCAGGGCCCTGGCGGCGAAGGAAAGCGGCGTTCCCTTCTATGTGAATTTCCCGTCCTCGACGCTCGATCCCCATTCCTTTGACGGGATCGACGACATCGAGATCGAGGAGCGCGACGGCGACGAGGTCTCCCATGTCCGCTCGAAGGTCGACGGCGAATCGACCATGGCCCGGGTTCTCAGCGACGGCTCGCCGGTGCGCAACCCGGCCTTCGACGTGACGCCGCATCACATGGTCACCGGCCTGATCACCGAGCGCGGGCTCTGCGAGGCATCGCCCGAAGCGGTCGCAAAACTTTTCCCCGACTACGTGGCAAGGGCGGGTTGAACCAATGTCCGAATTCCAGGCCTTCGATATCGAATCCGTGTGCGCCCATGTCGGGGCGGATCCCAGCTTAAGGGCCATTATCGGGCCGGGCGAGATCACGGCGAAGGAAATCGGCGATGGCAATCTGAACCAGGCCTTCGTCTTTCTGACGGATCGGTCGGACCGGCCGGCGCTGATCCTGAAGCAGGCGCTGCCCTATCTGCGCGTTGCCGGCGAGGGCTGGCCGCTGACCCGAGACCGCATGCGGTTCGAGACCGAAAGCCTGCTCTTTCACAACCGGATCGCCCCGGATTCGGTGCCGAAGGTCTTCGCCTATGATCTGGACAACAGCTGGGTGGCCATGGAGTTCCTGGCCGACCATGAGGTCCTGCGCGGCTCGTTGATCCGTGGCACACCGCTTCGCGATGCGGCACGCGAAATAGGCGAATTTTCGGCCAGGCTCACCTATCACTCCAGCGAAATGTCCCTGTCCGCGCCCGAAAAACGCGCGATGGTCAGCAACTACACCAATCCGGAACTGTGCAATCTCCAGGAACAGTTCGTTTTCACCAACCCGTTTTTCCGCTCCGAGGAAAACAAATGGAACCCGGCGATTGACGCCAATGTCGCCACCGTGCGCAGTGATGCGGCGCTGAAGCGCGCCATCGCCATGGCCAAGGCCGACTATATGAGCAACACCCAGGCGCTTCTGCATGGAGATCTTCACACCGGCAGCGTCATGGTGACCAAAGCGGGTACCGCGTCCGAGGCCAGCATGATCGATCCCGAATTCGCCTTCTACGGGCCGGTGGCCTACGACCTCGGCACGCTGATGGCGAATTTCGCGATCGGCGCCCTGGCCCAGACCGCGCTTGACGGCGACCCGCAGATGCGCCTGTTGCGGCAGGCGGAGCTGGTCCGGGCCATACCGCAAGCCTGGAACGGATTTACCGCCGAAATCGAACGGCTGTGGACTCTGGACGCCTCCGGTGACCTTGCCGTCCGCGACTATTGGGGCGGGGACGACGCGGGTTTTGCCGCGTTCCGGTCGGACTATCTTCTGTCCATTGCCGCCGCCTGCGGTCCGCAGGGCGGGTGCGAAATCCTGCGCCGCTGCATGGGCATCGTCTCCGTCGGCGATCTCGAAGCCATCACCGATGCGGAGCGTCGCGGCACGGTGGAGCGCCAGCTGATCGCGGTGGCGCGAAGCTGGCTTCTCGATCCGATCCCCGACGCGGCCGCGCCGGACCGCGCCGTCGACCATTTGTCGGCACGCATCGAAACCGCAATCGCATCACCCGGGAGCAACTGATATGGCGCCGATCCCCTTCGTCCTCGATACCGATATCGGCACGGATGTCGATGATGCCCTGGCGCTGACCTTCGCCCTGGCCTCGCCCGAGCTCGACCTCATCGGCGTGACGATCGTCGATGGCGATGTCGACACCCGGGCGAGGATGGCGGCGCGGCTTCTGGGCATGGCCGGGCGGCCGGACATCCTGGTCATCAGGGGCGAATCGAGGCCCATCGCCTCCGGGCGCGGGCCGACCTGGTTCGGACATGAGGGCAAGGGCCTTCTGGAACTGCCCTGGGACGGGCCGGAGGCCGGGATCCTGCCGCAGACCGCGGCCGAATGGATCGTCGAAACCTCGCGACAGCGCGACTTCCAGCTCTGCGCCGTCGGGCCGTTTTCCAACATGGCGGCGGCGGTCAGGCTCGATCCGACCCTGCCGCAGCGCGTGCCGAAGCTGACCGTCATGGGCGGCATGGTCTTCGCCGAGCATTATGATCCGCAATGGCAGCAGTTCTTCGCCGAGACCGGCCTGCCACCCAATCACATGGACCACAATTCCAACTCCGATGTCCGGGCCGCCCATATCATGGCCAATGCCGGCTTCGACATGACCTGGGTGACGGCGGAACTGACCTTCTGCACCACCATGAACCGCGACACGATGGAGCGGTTCCGCAATTCCGGCTCCGTGCTTGGCGACAGGCTGGCCCGGATGCTGGAAATCTGGTCGTCGGAATGGTTCCACCACATCCCGAACTTTCCGGTGTCCGCCAAGCCGTTCCCCGCCGATGCGGTGGCGGCGCTGCACGATCCGCTGGCCGTCGCCTCCCTGTTCCGGGGCGAGGGGCTGACGCTGAAAGACTGCGCGCTGGCATTCGCCGAGGCGGGGGAGCGCTTTGAAACGAAGGACGTCGGGCCGATCGGGCCGGACGGCCCTCCCGAGGCCGCGGATGCGGTCAACCGGGTCAGCGTGGCGGTGGACCGCGCCAAATTCGGGACGTTCTTTGCCGATCGCATGGTGAACTTCCTGTCCAATCTCAGCGTCTGACCGGCGCGGAGCAAACAGCATTTCTCAAAAGGGAGGATTGACATGAAAATGAGCTTATCAAACACAAGATGGGGCACATCGCTGTGCGCCGCGGCCTTCGCGCTTGCTGCCGGGGCGACTCCGGTGTCGGCGGACGACATCACGCTGACCTTTGTCGGTCCCGAAGCGCCCAGCGCCATGGAAGGGGTCATTGCCCTGTTCGAGGAAAAGAACCCCGGCATCAAGGTCAATTATGAAAACGTGCCCTTCAACGATCTCAACTCGATCATCCAGACGCGTGTCGGCGCCGGCGACCCGGATCCCGACATCTACACCGCCGACCAGCCGCGCATTGCCGCGCTGGTGGAGCGCGGCCAGCTTCTCGATCTGTCGCCCCATGTTGACAAGGTTGAAGGCGTGATCCAGTCCTCGATCGACGCCTCGACCGTCGACGGCAAGCTCTATGCCCTGCCGATTTCGACCTCCTCGCAGCTTCTCTACTACAACAAGGGATTGCTGGAGGCCGCCGGCCTCGACATGCCGTCGATCGATCCGGCGGATCGCATGACCTGGGAAGAGGTCCGCGAGGCCGGCGCGAAAGCCCAGGAAGCCGGCGCCGATTTCGGCTTCATGTGGGACCAGATCAACCGCTATTATCAATTGCAGCCTTTGGCCGAATCCGCCGGTGGCGGTTCGGGCATCGGGCCCGGCCAGCTGGATATCGACGTCACCAGCGACGGCTGGGTCAAGGCGATGACCTTTTACGCCTCCGCCTTCGAGGACGGCCTGGCGCCGCGCGGCGTCCAGCCCGGCCAGACGCCTTCGGTCTTCGCCAATGGCAAGGTCGCCTACTTCGTCGGCGGTCCGTGGTGGCTGCCGATGTTCGGCGGCGCCGACGGTCTGGAATTCGGCGTCGCGCCGCACCCCTATTTCGAGGGCGGCGAGCAGGTCACGCCCACCGGTGCCTGGTCTTGGGGCGTCAACCCGAATTCCGACAATGTCGACGCCGCGGTGAAGTTCGTCAAATTCGCCGCACTGGACCCGGAAGGCGCGCTGGCGACCGCCAAGGGCTTCCCGCTGCCGCCGGCCAATGAATCGACCTTCGATGCCTATTATGCCCAGAACCAGACGGTCGAAGGCGTTGCCGATCTGATCAAGAGCGAACTGGCCAACACCTCGCGGATCCGCCCGCGCACCACCGGCTATGTGGAGTTCGAGGAATTCATGGGCAAGGCCTTTGAAGACATCCGCAACGGGGCCGATCCGGCCGATGCGCTGGGCACGGCGCAATCGTCCATCGAGCGTGCCTGGTCGCGGAATTAGGGCGGAGCCTTGGCCTCCGAAACCACGATCCTTGAGAGGGGGAGGGAAACCTCCCCCTCGCTTCGTCGGGGGGCAGGGCGCTGGCGCCCGGCGCTGTCGGCGTTCTATTTCCTGCTTCCGGCACTCATCCTGCTGGTCCTCTTCCGGCTGGCGCCTGTGGTCGAGGTGTTCTTCGACAGCTTCTTCAATTCCAGAGCGCAATGGGCGGGCTTTGAGAACTATATCTTCCTGCTGACCTCCGAATCCTTCGTCAATTCGATGCGCGTCACCCTGGTCTTCAATCTGCTGATCAACCCGATCCAGATCGCCATGGCGCTGGCCATGGCCCTGCTGATCGTCGATGGCGCGAAGAAGCCCGGCATGTGGCAGACGCTCAACCTGCTGCCGGTGGTCGTGCCGCTGGCGATCTCGTCGCTGATCTGGGGCGTCGGCTTTCGCCCCGATGACGGCATCATCAATGCGATCCTCACGGCCGTCGGCCTGCCCGGCCAGCGATGGCTGACCTCCGCCGACCAGGCGATGATGTCGATCATCATCCTCGCCTCCTGGGTCGGCGTCGGCTACTGGTCGCTGTTCCTGGTCGCCGGGCTGCACCAGGTTCCCCGCGACGTCATGGAGGCCGCTTCGCTCGACGGTGCGCGCTATTGGCGCACGCTGTGGTATGTCCGCCTGCCGCTGATGCGTCGGCCGCTTGCCTTCGTGCTGGTGGCCGATACGGCGGTGAACCTGCTGCTCTTCGCGCCGGTTCAGATCCTGACGCGCGGCGGTCCGGTCGATTCCACCAATCTGGTGATGTTTGACATCTACCGCAATGCCTTCGTCTTTGCCGACCTGCCGCTGGCGGCGGCCGAAACCGTGCTGCTGCTGATTGTCGTCATGGCCATTGTCGGCCTGCAGTTCCTGATGCTCAACCAGCGCAATCCCGGAGCCTGACGGCGATGCCCGAACTGCCGAAATCCTTCATCCCGACCCTGTTGATCGCCATCGTCACCGCGATCTTCATGACGCCTCTGCTGTGGCTCCTCGTCAGCGCCTTTCGCCCGGAGCAGGATATTCTGGGTCACCTGTTTCCGCTGACCTGGGAAATCATCGTGCCGCGGCGCATCACCACCGAGAACTTCGCCCTGCTCATCGAGAACGGCTTCGGACGGGCGGTGTTCAACTCGGTCTTCGTGGCGTTCGGAACCGTCTTTATCGGGCTGCTGGTGAATTCCATGGCCGCCTTCGCGCTGAGCGCCATCGACTTTCCGGGCCGCGGCATCGTCTTCGCCGTCGTGGTCGTGACATTCCTGATCCCCTTCGAGGCGATCGCCATCCCGCTGGCCGGCACGGTGCGCGCGCTCGGCCTCGACAACAGCTATTCCGCCCTGATGGGCCCCGGCGTCGCCAACGGCTTTGCCATTTTCATGCTGCGCCAGTTCTTCCTCAACGTGCCGAAGGAACTGTCGGAAGCCGCCCGCATCGACGGCGTGAGCCTGTTTCAGATCTACTGGCGCATCTACCTGCCGCTCAGCAAGGCGCCGATGGTCGGCGCCGGCATCATCATCTTCCTGTTCCAGTGGCAGGCCTATATGTGGCCGCTCCTGGTGACCAACACCCGCGACTACGAGGTCGCCCCGGTGGCGCTCGCCAAGCTGATCGGACAGTTCGACTTCGACCTCGGCCAGATGCTCGCCGGCGCCGTCCTCTTGGCCCTCATCCCCGCCCTCGTCGTCCTCCCCCTCCAACGCCACTTCACCCAGTCGATCGCCGGGACGGGGGTGAAGTAGGGTAGTGGGTGGCTGATTTCATAACGGGCCCTTTCTCGGCCTATGATGGCCACATGATCAAAGCAGACAGCTTGAAAACATCCAGCGAGGCCCGGGCCCGCATTATCATCCTGAATGGAACGTCGAGTTCCGGAAAGACCAGCATTGCCGTTGAACTGCGAAAGCTGCTGCCCGACACATTCTGCTATTTCGCATCGGATCAACTCGCGTCAGCAGGGTTTCGAGCCCTTAAACCCACGACTGAGGAACGCAATCGGTTCTTCGACGGCTTCCACAAATCCGTAGCATCCTTTGCGGACGCCGGGAACGATATGGTCGTCGAGCACATTGTCGAAGAGCAGGCCTGGGCGGACGACCTCGGCAAGCTGCTCGTGCCCTTCGACACATTTTGGGTCGGTATTTACAGCAGCATGTCGGCTCTCAGAGAAAGAGAAAAACGGCGCGGGGATCGCATCATCGGAGAAGCCGAATTCCATCTGAAGACCCACAACTATTGTAGCTATGATTTTGAAGTTCACAATGTCTCAACGCCACATGATGCCGCGCTGGCAATCGAGCGGGCTTGGGTGAGGCGATGAGGGATTTGCAACTGGGCCGATGCTGGTTGTTCTCGACAACTCTTTGCGGGCAACCGCAGAACCGCTAGTCGAGCCAATTGCGGCCCTTAGCGGCCGTAAAACGAGGGTACTTTTCGCACCCAAAATGCGGAAGCAGAAATTCAAATTGGTTTTTTCGACTTGATCTCTATTGACGCAAGCAGAAAGAAAAAAAAGCGGAAACACAATCAACAATCGCGATGCATTCCAGCTACTCACAACAACTGAATCTAGGTTACCGAATGAACTCGGATCAAAGTTGATAGTAGAAAAATCGGTCTAAAAAAGCGCACGGATCGATTGATGTAGGTCGGGCAGATTTCGTGTAAGTACATACGAATTTAGGATTTTGATTGAGATACCAGACTGAGTCGCAAGTTGATGTAAGGAATGGGAACCGCCCTCCGAGTCTATCAAGCCCGGTCGCACTCCAACTGCCACGCGCTTACCCTCACTTTTGACGAGCAATGGGACCTTGACACCACCGACATCAACTTCGTTCGCACACTCGAAGCCATCAAGATCCAGTAACCTCTTTAATAGCCGTAGTTCATCAGCTTGTTCGCTAACTGTGCGCTCAAAAGTGACCTCCCCGGTCATCGCGTACCGAAGCAGAGCGGCTCCAAGCGTACGATCGAGCCTATCTCGCAGGTGTTGATTAAAGTAATGTCGCAAGCAGCTTTGGCAGGACCGGTCACATCTGGACGGGCACTCCTCTAGTAGTGCCAGCACATCTTGCAGAATGTCATCGAGATGTGCTCCCGCAAGTTCAGCGTAGCCAGCGCCACCAGACAAAGTGTCATAGAGATAAATATCTAAATGGACATCGCTGCCATCTGTATTTGGTACAATTCGAAACCCTGAGCCGAACTCCGCCGGATCAAGATCAAGTTGCGGATGGCGGCTTGCGGCTAGACGCAGCCCTTCCGCGATGGAATAGAGTGCGTCCTCAAGTGTGCGCAAGGTGATCGCGCTGCCCGTTTGTGTAATCACTGGGTCTGAGACTGTAAAACGAAGCAGAAGTAGGTCTGTCGTGAAGATGTGGCCTAGGAAAACGTTAGAAAAACTTCCATTGCAAGTACGCGGCGCGGTTGGCCGTGCATAGCTCCGTTCAATCTTATATGGACGGGTATGCGACCCCTGCGGTGGATCATTAACCTCTGCGCGACCGCATTTCTCACATATCCAAAATCCTTCATGCGCTTCTTCACCAAGCGGTCCTTTGTTCATTGTTACCAAGCGGCGATCAGTAGCTACTGTGAAACGCAACCGTTCGCCCGCGTCATTCAGAGTTGGCAGGTCATCCGTTCCCACTGGCACAGGAAATTGCGCCATAGTCGCATAGGTGATCTCTTGTTCCCTGTCATCCTCTCGCAGGGCTCTCCCCTCTTCGGGCAAAAAGACTTCGGGCGTGATCATCATATGTTGTGTCAGAGCGCTCGCACATACGGGGCAGGCGTCATCATCCAAATCGGCATTGTCAAGATCCTGCACATAGCTACAGTTTTCGCAGTGGATGAGATTTCGCGATTGTCGAAACAGCGGCTCGGCCCGATCATGTTCTATTGGAAGGACGCTAGCGACAACCCCGCCAGTCCGATAAGTCTCCTTGTTGATAACAATCAACCGACCAGGCGCGTATTCACTCAAAGCCTTTTCGATGCTCTGTTGTGGCCGCTCAACAACAGTTATCTTCCAATCATTGTTTGGTGTTTTTTCCAATTGTTCTACGAGAAAGCTAGTCAGATCCGTTGGAAACGCATAGCTCGGAAGTAGGCCGTGGAAGAACAAGAACTCCAGGAGCTCTTCATGTTCCGTGATTTCGGCTTCCTCAGGCCTTTGATTGGTGGAGTTTCCTTCCAACACCGCTGGATCTGCGGCGGTGCGAACAACAGTTGTTGAGAGCCGCCTCAGTTCTAATAGTAGATGTTGCGCAGCTTCGGATATCCAATCGCTCCTCAATTGCGGTTCAGTGCGAAGAGCTTCGGGCAGCCAATCGCTGATCCTGGCTGCAATATCTCCATTCGACGCCATGACCCGCACATCAATCCAGTTGCTGAATGCCTGAAGATTCAGTCCTTCATCTCCAGTCTCCTGGAAAAAATCTGCCGTTTTGCCGAGCGCACGGGAAAGCACAGAAGTTGCGCCCCCAACCAGGATATTGTTTTCATCCATGTATTCGTGGAAAAATGTCTGAAGTAGGTATGAATTGACGTGTCGCCGCGCGATCTTTGGGTTGTCAATCTTTACTTCCGGATCCCGTGGTGGTCCTGCAACAATCTGACGCGGATTAAGGAAGTAATGACTATCGTGTGGACCGTTCTGCGCATAGGTAAGCACTGTGGAAACAGATGATCCTCGCCGGCCAGCACGGCCAGCGCGTTGCTGATAATTCTCGCGTTGGGGCGGCACGTTACGCAACCCAATCGCTACCAAAGATCCGATATCAACGCCGACTTCCATAGTGGTAGTACAACTTAAGACATCAATAGGACGATCATTCCCTGAAATCTGAATGTCGCGAAATCGAAGCTCGTATTGCTCGGTTGTCGCATGGATGCGTCCTGTGTCCCTGTTCGAGAGTTGTGCCGTGTGCTCCTCAACGGAAATGCTTCGCAATTGGGGCCTCCTCCCCAGCACCTGCGCTACAGGTTCCCGCCAAAATCCTTTCCTGGCTCGGATATAGTCGCTTTGCTCCGGGTCTAACTCCTCGACAGACGGTGAGCCACAATGTGCGCAGTGATTTTGCACCGTACAAGGCATCAAGTTTGTGCAATCCGAGCACTGCCACCAATTGTGACCAAGATCGATGTGGAGTTTGACCTTGTCTTTCTCGACGAAGTAGCCACCATTTGCGTGTTGACGGGCAAGTGCGTCGCGGAGGATCTGTTCAAGTGCTTCAAGTTGCACTTGGTCGAAACCAAGAATGCCTGGCAATGCTGATCGAAAATTTCGCCGAAATCTGCCATCGGATCCCCATGCAGTGCGCCAATATCGCGCTGCAGCGGCGCGGATTGGATCAGATAGGTCCGGATCGAAGGCGAACCCGTCGGTCACACCCGAGATCCATGCTATCGCCAAGCTTTCGATATCTTCAGAGGAAAGAGCAATTGATGTCTCATTAACCGCCCTGCTCAACGCGGTCGTCGCACGGAGGGAGGGTTTTAAAAAGCCCACGGTAGCACCCATCAAGGAATAATACCGCCCACACAACTGAGCAATAAGAGCGCTCTGATACCGGCCTGGGATTTCGCTTGGCTCAAACTCCTCTAGTAGTTCGCCTAGCTCTTCACGCGAATGATCTTTTTCGAGACGCAGGATCTCCGTCTCGACGCGTTGTGCATCGGAGCGGTCAAAGATCGCTAGATTGTAGTCGCGTAATACGGTGAGGAAGGCGACATAGAGGTCTCGCCTTGGTCGGGGTTCCCGGCTGATTTCCTCTAGTCGTTTCGCCGCTAAAGCAATGATTTGGCGAAAAATATCCTGTTCAACTTCTCTTGGGATATCTCGTGCGAGTCTGGCCGCTTTCTGGCGTCCGTCGGAGAATAGCAGCACCTTGCGGCCTCCGTTTGGTAGTTTGCGTGTTTCGCCTTGTGCCGCCGGTTGTGCCTCGAGTTGAGTCTTAACGAGATTTGCAAATGGGGCCTCGCCTTTTGTTGCGTGATCCATGATTCGCGACTGACCGTCTCGGACGGTGCGGCCTCCGCAGACGGGGCAGTTTTGAAATTTGAGGCCATTCCGATCAAACCCGGTCGTCGGAGCAGGCATGTACGCTTTTCGAAACCCAGTTGTGTTGGTTGGCTTCTCCCTCACCAACCGCCCTGTATGGACGTCGATCCAGACCTCGATACAATCATCGATATGGTCTATACGAACAGTTGGCTCGACTAACAAATCCACCTCGATGAGAGGCGTTTGATGTCCCTCCCTGATTGATCCACTTGGTTCGTGCCAGAGGAAGTCCCCATCCGGACGATCGATATACCCTCTCAAAAAGGCGCTTCCACATTCCCGGTGGGTTAACAACTCATAGATTCGAGCCCGCTCAGGACAATCACACGTGTATGCTGCGTGGGTGTGAAGCCGCCCCAGTAGTGATGTGGGGCCAACATCGCTGTTTCGCCGCTTGGAGCAATTCGGATTGCAGCATGCGAATAGACCAGGTAACCCTCTAAAGAGAAGGTGAAGACGCGTCGGCAAAAGAACACGACCGTCCGAACGGCGCTTTGCGAATGTCGTAAGCGCCAATAGCGCCGCCGTCGCTTTTTTAGCATCGCGAGCACCGGGAAACAATTCACCTTCGAGATCGTTCAACGCCACGGCCGATCCCGACACTAGATTAGTTAGCAATTCTAGTGGACCAAAGCCGCTGAGCTGATCGTATAAGAATCCAGCGAGGTCCTCGGCATCTGTCAAAGGCGTCCACTCTAGCGCAGCAGCGAGGGAAGAAACAGAGGCACGAGCCCCGTCTTCGTCAAAGGAGTGGTTTTGAAACCTAGCCAAATCAAAACTTGCGAGCGCCGCTGCCTCGTTTACTGAAGCCGCTCGCTGACCTGCTCTTGGTTCAATTTCTCCTTTTACAAGTGCGAACTTGCGCGTTGAGGTTTCAGAAAGTCCCGTCAGATCGTGCGCAAAGCTCAGCACACTTGCTTCTGCATCTGGTCCCTCACCGAGACTGGCGCTCGTTAGGATGCAACGCATTCGTTCACGTGGGATTTCAAGCCGCTGCGCAAGTCGCCTGATCAGGAGCGCCACTTCGGCGCCGCCGGCACCGCGATACATGTGCGCTTCGTCTAATACGAGGATGAACTCATTACCCTGGTCGGCACTCAACCAATCCCGGGTGCTGGTAAAGATCGATCTCTCAATCGGCCGCATCAGCATGTATTCTAGCATCGAATAGTTTGTAATCAGTAGATCAGGACAATTCTCCTGCATTTCATGTCGGGTCATCAACTCTCGATCAGTCGGCTGGGTCACTAAGCGTTCGTTCCAATGGCGATAAACTCGCGACTGACCGCTACTCGTCTGTGTCGCCTCCTCGAACTCCTTTCCGTAAAACGCCCTGAGGTCTTTGCATGGCCACTGGCCGATGCGTTCTAGTTCTTCAAGACTGGCCTCATCATCGATGATGTTTAGATAGTAATCTTCAAAAAGCGGCTCGATACGTTGAGTATCTCGCTTTGACGTGCGCGGACCGGGATACGGAGTCCTGCCTGTATAGCTTCCAAATCTGATCGGGCGTTTACGACCTTTCGATACAACTTCTGAAGAGTACGTTGAGCCGAATAGCTTACGAACGCGAGATAGTTGGTCATTGACCAGCGCGTTCATTGGATAAAGCAGCAACGCGCGACACCCAGTTAGTTCGGCTGACGCAGGACGCGCCGAAGATTCGATCGCCAATTTTCCGATTATTGGCATCAAGAAGCTCTCAGTCTTCCCCGATCCGGTACCGGTCGCAACGATTAAGTCGTTCCCGCCAGAAAAGAACTCTTCCAGCGCTTTGGCTTGATGCACATAAGGGCGTCGATAAATACCCACGTTGAGATCAACAAGTGCTGCCAGGGTCTGTTTGACTGGTCCAGGAATGTTCAAATCGGCATATGGTTTGCCGAGCTGGTAAACTGGTGTCGACTCGACAAAAGGCAACTGCGCGACGGTACCTGGCTCTTCCAGCAGCTTTCGCCGTTCACGAATTAGTCCTTCGTCCCTTATGTGATACTGTGCCTCGATATACGCGCGAAGATTATCGTTCAGATCTGAAACAATACTGTGTACGCCGTAATCGCGAAATCGAGACTGACCACTCATCTCCTTGTCTCCTGCGAAATTATCATTTCAGTGCGAATATTGAGCCTGCCCAACACTTGAATGAGGAATGGTGTTAAATCAGAAGAAAACTCATAAACATTCGTGCGCCCCTTTTGGTCTGTGCCAACTGGCCAACCAAACGCAAGGATCCGGCTCTCCGGGTACGGCAGTTTGAACGAAATACGAGCGCGACTGATTTGGTCGTTTATCTCAAGGGTCACGGAGCGTTGAACCTCGTACATTTGCTCAAACCCAAACATCAATCTGAGCCGGATGTCTGCAGGGACCATTGTCAACTGGCGAAACGTAGCTCTTCCCCCATCCTCCCGAAGTTTTGCGAGATACATTGGACGATCATACATCGCCGATTTGCCAACAGACGGCCGACAGAGCCGTGGTCCCGTCGGAACAACGCTAAAATCACGAATGGAAAGCCAGTTGCCTCGTCCTGGTTTGCCAGGCAAATCATCCGGCACGTATATTTCACATTCGCTTGCCTCGATGTCGGCAGCCGGACTCATATTTTTTTCTAACGCTCTTAGCACCCGCCCACTCCAAGTAGTGAGGTTCTCCGGCAGACCTCCGAGCCAGTCGTCAACCGATAGAAGATCCTGCTCCACCCGAAACTGTCGCAAACTCTCGCGATCTGGATGGACGAATCGTCCGCAGCCGACGCATGAAATGCGCGTTGCGAACTTCATCTTCAGCGTTTCAAACGGCGTGCCTCCAATCACCAATAATGCGCTCTCTATATCATCGGAAGTGCTTACTATCCGAACTGGTCCCGGGGCCCAGAAGCCCCCTCCAAGCTCAACGATGTCACCAACTTCGCCAAGCCTCCGCAACACATCTGTGGCACGGGGAGCGCCTCCATCGCTCTCAGATGTTCCCGAGTGGAACGTCGAATAATCTATATTCTTCCACAGGAAACCGAGGTCTCGACGTGCGGCTGCTTTAATCCTGTTCGTATGAACCGGTTGCGGTTCTCCCCAATCTGATTCCCAATGATAAGGCTGATAGACGGAGGATCGTATAAATTCCGCTAGAGCAGTAACACGGATTGCCTCAGCATTCTGCGTACAATCTAGAATTCCGGCGAGCAGTGAAAACGCGTCAGCGGAGCCCATTAACTCCATCGCCGCGCTCATCAGACACCTTCTCTTTGTACGCCGTTAAAGACTCCCAAGCGCAGAAGGTTCGCAAGGCGTGTGTCGGGCCTTGTTCCATCTACGATTCCTTGATCAAACTCCTGATCTACGGCCTCCGCGGAGGCTCCCATCACCACGCATAGAGGCGAGATCCATCCGAATGCCAAAGATTGCAATGCAGTTAGGTCAGTCTGTTCGTTCCGCAACGCTGAGAGAGCGCGGAAGCCGGAAAGAACCGTTCCGCGTAAGAGTGGGTTTGCGATCGGAGCAAATTCGCCCAACAATCTCAAAGCCTCATCCGAGTCTGGAGTGGTCTGCTCCACGGCGCTGCAGGCCTTTTCCCATATCTCCGCCGAGATTACGCCGTCAGCCATCTGCGTTTCTGCTCGGTGTCGCATCCGCCAGTCCAGTGCGTCAGTGTAAAAAACCGGTCCGAGACTAATATGGGCGTGTGAAAGAGGTAGGGATGCTGGCCCGTCTGTTACTGTTGCTACTACCAGCAAAGATCGCGACGCACGATCACCCGACCGTTGACGGGCGATCATTTCTATCAGACATTCTCCGAATGCGTCGAGCGCAGACCGATTTATACCATCGATTATTACACAACCGACATCTTTTCTGTCAGTCGCCGACAGGGACCATAGCTGCCTGCGAAATTCATTTGGCGCCGAAATACCCACTGGTACCGTCAATAAACATGTGTCGGATGCAGCCAATGCCATAGCACACGCTTCCGCCACTCGTTTGCCGTTAACCCCAGCAAAATGCGGTATCTGTCCCGCCGCGAGAGCCGCCACGCATTCGAGCGCCAAGGCTTCGGCCGAGCTTTTTTTGATGTTCAGACCTTCGAGATTTGCCGCCACCGCACTGACGAAATCTTCGCCGTGTCGCAGTGCTGCAGGCTCCGTGGGGCGATCCACTCCTCGAAACCTTTCTAATACAATATTGCGCGCCTGCTCTACGTTCCTGGCACCGCCGTCAGATTCAGTATCAATTGACAACTCAACGGAAGAAACAGGATTCACGATCGCAAGGAACTCCGTCATCGATTCACGCATCTGATCGAGCTCTGCGCTTATGTCCGAGATCGCCTTGTCCGCCGTCTCGCTTGTCTCAATAAGCGGATTAACCTGATCTACAATTTCCGTAAGATCGGTCTGAAGTTTCTCGATTGACACAGCCAGGTTCTGAACCAATTTTTCTATAGCTGCGGTTTCTTCAGTGGCCTGCTTCTTTTGCGACGTTACCTCTGTTAGCACCTCGTCTAAACGCTTGAGTACGCCCAAAGCGGTCTCGTTGCTGTCGGCCGTTACCTTCTGCAGGGTTTCAAAGTCTTTGCTCAGTGCCGATAGTTTTTCAGCATGTGCCCTTTCGTCTTTGGACAAAGTGTCGACGGCCTTGAACAAGTCTGCAATTTCTTGTTCTGCCCGCTCAACTTTTTTGGGTAGTGTGGCTATGCTTTTATCGCGCGCAACCTCTACAGCCGGCTTACAGGACTCAATTATGCTGAGGAGGCGCTCTGAATTACCAAACGGGCTGAACTCGAAAAATCTCTTGATATCGGCGCGTCCGCATTTGTTCGTATGGGATAAGTCACGGAGCTTCTCAAAGAGCTCTATTGCGAGCGGGTCATCACCGTTCGCTTTATCGTCGATGTCACCAGTTTCGTCTCGTTCGTCTACTTGGCTGCGATCGATGTAATCCTCGACGATGCTGGCGTCGCCAAGATGCTCAATCCCCCACTTCATCCATGCAAAGCCTAAGACATCGAGATCACGTTGGGCGTTTTTTGGCTTATGCGGTTGGCTCCCAACCAGTCGCTTGGCAAGGAGTTGGACTTGCTGGTGAACTCCCTGCTCGCTATTCGGTCGAAACCCTGACAGATTTGGAAGGATCGAGACAGCTTGATTTACTGCCGTCTGAGAAATCTCAGCAAAAAAACCAGCAACATCATCCGCCTCCTTCTGACGAATTCGATCAACTGCTGAGGCCGCATATTCAAACCCACTTATCTGACGCTTAGCCATCAATCGATACCTTGGCTTTCTTGTTTTGTAAGCGGATCAGTGACTGATCTACGGATCGACTGGTAGTGCCCCACAAGTGATGGCGGGGGCTTCAATGCGAGAAAGCACTGGACCAGATCATGATCGGAAACACTATTGGCAACCGGCCGGCCATCGCCATATGCTAGGGAAATCTCTTTCTGAAGCCAAAGCATCCGGTGGCGGAGTCGGCGCGATAGACGGACTGGATGATTGTCTTCTTCCACCGAGAGGAAGTGATGCTCTCCAAAGCCGCGAAAGCTGAGGAGCACTTCATAGCTCGTCGATTTTAGGACGAACTGTATACGGTCAAGTTCATCTCGTGGAAGTTTGACTTGGTGCAGCCATTTTCGGCCCTTCACGTCCCTACTATTGAAGAAGAAACGGTTCCATTCTGCGATAGGATTGCTACGCCATGCCAACTCGCCCTCGACAGCTTCCGGCAGAGTAATTCCACTTAATTGCGCTCGATCGGCCCTTACTTCGCCAAGCCACCTGCGCGCCTCAGGCAAATGCATTGGGATCCTGATCGAGCCTTCTGTAGCTGACTCAAATTCACCCCATGCTATCGGACAATCTTCAAGCGGTTGTACTTTCGGCGCGCGAAAACTAAACGAAATCTGATAACTTCCCGCGAGTTCGAAAAGGTCCGGGATGCCACTGGAATACGATAATGCGACGACACTCCTTGACTGATCGGGAAGCTGCTCTTCGATTCGCTCGCCGCCAATAATCGCATAGGCCTTCGTTTGGGTTCCTTCCGATTCTCCAGTTAGGTTACAACCAACGATAAACCGGCTAATGGCGGGCACCTCAATGTTGCCGTCGTATGCATATGTGGATAGAAAAGGATAAAGAAGGGACCAAGTGGCTGATTTACTTTCAATGCCGACCGAACACACCCTTTCTAACCATTTCTCAACAATCTCATCTCTGCATTCCGGTAGGGCGCTTAGTACGCACGACCAGTCTTTGTTGTTCTCGAACGCCAACACCTCAAGAGCAGAGGGAAATTTTGGATCAAACGACTTTGGCCAAACAAAGTAGTACGCGCGGCCCCAGACAAGCCGACCCGCCCTCGGCTTATATCTTCCGCGCACACTTACAAACGGAGTAATGCCCTGCTTATTTAGACCAGGCCGCCTTTCGCTGATGATTGCTTTGTAGGCAGGATCTGTTTCAGGACTGCACCAAACGGCCTTAAAGTCATTCGCATCGGGATCTGTTGGGTAAGTGGCCGGCCCCTGGAAGATTTTGCTCAACGCAATTGTTCGTGGCGATGCAGCGCCGAGGTCAAAAGTAATCGTGCCTCGACCATCGACCGACTTCGGAATAGTGATACAGAGACCCCACTGAGGAAGTCGCCCACGCCCGTTCAATTGACGACTCTCAACCTCGATACAAATCTCTGGTGGCAAAATCCGTAGTTGATCTTTTACGGACCGCTCATCATCCGTGAAGGAATGTGCAGGTCTGCGATGTGGATCGAGCTGGTTTTCAGCGGGTGTGTACAGTGCACACTCTGGTTTCGCGGTCGCGTGCCGGTGCGCGAAATGTTTGGCGTAGCGCCGCCCACTCCGCAGGAAGACTTCGGCTTTGCACACAGGACATTGGTACGCTTGATAACGCGATCCGTTGTCAGCTTGGATGCGTTTTCCGGTTCTTTTATCGATTGCGTACCGCAATTGTCTTCGACTTCTGTTTATTAGAGTATCATCGTCTTCGATGATGCTTGATTTTGGGTCCACGCATCTGAGTGGACGTTCCTGCCGTGATTAACGTCTCGAAATTCGCCACATCCCAATTTAGGTAATCTGGTTGCCGCTCCGCTCTTGGCACTATCCATCTTTCTTTTGCCAATTCCCCAACTTCGTCCACTGCCTTCAGAGTGTTGAAGATCGGTCGCTTGCGCTCACCCCGAAGAATCCTTGAAGCATTGGTGGCGAGGTCACAAGCAAATACTTCGCGTTGAATCCCGTGACGCAATAGGTCACCTCTGAACTCCAAGGCATCGAGCGCAGCACGTATTGTTCGAAGCCGCCAATTTGGGCCGTCCCCGAAGGCATGCCCATCCACATATTTGTGGTTATTGCTGCGCAGATATCCCCTCAAATCCCAGAAGAGTTCGTCCGGAACGTGAAAATGGCCCCACCCACCAGTAAACCCTAACGAACGAAAATATTCGTCGCCATTGATCTTCAGGCGGTTATAAACTGATGACCGACCTAGGGCAGATGAGGTGGTCACCATAACTAATTTGGCTCGTTTCGCCTGCTGCGAAATAATGCCGGTTGTTTGACCATATTTCGAGTGGAAGTCGCGTCGAATCTGATCTGTTCGAACTAAACAGGCAACGAGTTTGCCACAGAGCAGTGAATTATAAGGGGGAACAGCGCCAAGGACATACGCATCAAGAATGTTTACCAAACGCTGCCGGCGCGCTTCTATATCCCAGCCGACATATTCATCACGGGCTTTCAAATTGAAGACCGGATCTCCCAACGCAATCAGGCCAATAAGCTTCTCATTTTGCTGATCCCAAACCACATACCGCATTCTACGACCAAAGCCCGCGGAAACAGGAATAGACCAGGATAGTGTTGCAAGCCGAAAGAGTGCAGATTGCCATGTGCCCGATCGAATGAGTTCCAATCGCGGTTGTATTTTACTCGGATCGATCTCGTGGCCGGATGCAAAATATCGTTTAAGCTTGGGCAGTTGCCAATTTGCGAAATCGGCATTTCGTTTCAGGACATCGGCTCGATGAAGGGAGTGGATTGTTCTAATTGAATCCTTTGTCGACGCTGGTGGAACTAAATCGCCTCTCTTATCTTTCTCAAATCCCAGAGTTCGCAGGTGGCTCCGAATACGGCGCTTTAATTTGGAGGCCGTGGAAAATGCCGGAATCACATTGCTACTTTTTCCCATCCTTAAATTTCCCGTCAAATTGGTGTCCGAAACCGGCTGTCTTAGGTTTCGGGATACAACTTAAGAAAGAAAAACTCCACCGCTGTGGCAGGAAATTTGGGGGACACCGGGCCCCGCGAGCTCTACGTTATGGTTGACCAGCTTTGCTCAAGACCCGCTCTTCACAAATGTCTGGGACAGTCAAAGCGAAATGAATCTTTCAGACGCTCCACTCATTCCAAAGCCTTCCGGCAGAGACAGATCTTGAATTCTAACTCGCCATAACACCCTCTTATCGCGACTCAAACTCAGAAACACGAACTTCCTTAAAGCGGATACAAACATTCGCCAGCATCAAACCAGCGCACCCCTGAAGCCTCCACCCCTACACCCCATAAACCCCCTTCGCCGCCGGCCGCGCCGCCACCAGCCGCGCCACCGCCTCGCCGAGCTCCGCCGCCTCCCAGCGGCCGTCCCGCTTCTCCTCCGGCCCATCCGTCCAGCCGAGCGCCAGGCGGATCGTGCCGCCGATGAGTTCGAAGATTTCGCCGGTCACGGCCGCCGACCGGGTGCTCACCAGCCAGGCGACCAGCGGTGCGGTGTTTTCCGGGGCGAAGGTGTCGAATTGGCCGGGTTTGGCCTTCATCGCCTCGGCGAAGGCGGTTTCGGTCATGCGGGTGCGGGCGTTGGGGGCGAGGCCGTTGGCGGTGACGCCGTAGCGCGCCAGTTCGGCGGCCTGGACGAGGGTGAGCGTCGCGATGCCGGCCTTGGCGGCGGCGTAGGCGCTCTGGCCGATGGAGCCCTGCAGGCCGGCGCCGGAAGAGGTGTTGACGATCCGCGCGTCGACGCGCTCGCCGGCCTTGTGCCGCTCGCGCCAATGGGCGGCGGCGTGGCGGCTGACGCAGAAATGGCCGCGCAGGTGAACGCGGATCACCGCGTCCCATTCCTCCGGCGTGCAGGAGACGAACATGCGGTCGCGCACGAAGCCGGCATTGTTGACGACGGCGTCGAGCCGGCCGAACCGGTCGATGGCCGCCTGCACCAGGCGGGCGCTCGCCTCCCAGTCGGCGACATCGTCGAAACTGGCCATGGCCTCTCCACCGGCGGCGCGGATCTCGGCGACGACATCCTCGGCCGGCCGCTCGGCGGTGGCGTCGCCATGGGTGCCGACGCCGAGATCGTTGACGACGACTTTGGCGCCCTGGGCGGCGAGCTCCAGCGCATAGGCGCGCCCGAGGCCCCGGCCGGCGCCGGTGATGATGACGACCCTGTCGTCGCAGATCCTGTCCATCGCTTCCCTCATGTCACGGGTTGGTCGCTGGCTGGTTTGCGGGCCGGCCGAGCTGCACCGGACGGGCATCGCCTGATACCCGGCGGCGGTCCGCTTCCGGCCGCGCCAGCGGCGGGCATGGTTCGAAACCGGCGACGCATTCGCGCGCCAGGCGCTGATATTCGCCGTCCCCGTCATTCTTCCATAGGATGCTCTCGGCCGGCAAAGCTCGTTCGACGGTCGCCGGATTGCCTGTTATGAGGCTGCGCGGCGGCGCGCGCATGCCGGACTTGACCAGCGACAGCGCCCCGACCAGGCATTCGGCGCCGATGACGGCATCGTCGAGTACCACGCTGTTCATGCCGACCAGGGCGTTTTCGCCGATGGTCGCGCCATGCACGATGGCGCCGTGGCCGATGGTCGCGCCGCGGCCGATGACGCAGTCCGAGCCGGCGCCCGAATGCAGGGTGCAATTGTCCTGGACCGAGGAATCGCCCTCGACGACGATGCGACCGAAATCGCCGCGCAGCGAGGCCGAGGCGCCGATATAGCAGCCGGGCCCGACGATGACGTCGCCGATCAGCGACGCGGTCGGGTGGATGAAGGTCGAGGGATCGACGGCGGGCACGATGCCCTGGAAGGCGTAACAGGGCATCGGCTACAGCCTCTCGATGATGGTGACATTGGCCTGGCCGCCGCCCTCGCACATGGTCTGCAGCGCGTAGCGGCCGCCGCGCCGCTCCAGCTCGGCGAGCAGGGTCGTCATGATCCGCGCGCCGGTGGCGCCGAGCGGATGGCCGAGCGCGATGGCGCCGCCATTGACATTGACCCTGTCATGCGGGACCGACAGCTCCTTCATCCAGGCCATGGCGACCGAGGCGAAGGCCTCGTTGCATTCGAAGAGGTCGATATCGTCGACCGTCAGGCTGGTCTGCCGCAGCGCGTGGCGGGTCGCCGGGATCGGCGCGGTCAGCATCCAGACCGGGTCGTCGCCGCGCACCGAAAGGTGATGGATGCGGGCGCGGGGGGTGAGCCCGTGCGCCTTGACCGCGCTTTCCGAAGCGATCAGCAGCGCCGCCGAAGCGTCGGCGTTCTGGCTGGAAATGCCGGCGGTGATGCGCCCGCCCGGGATCAGCGGGGCGAGCGACGCCATTTTGTCGGCCGTGGTGTCGCGCCGCGGCGTCTCGTCCACGGCGAAACCGTCAATGGGCGCGATCTCGCCGGCGAAGCGGCCGCCGTCGATGGCGGCGATGGCCCGGCGGTGGCTTTCCAGCGCGAAACGCTCCATCGCTTCTCGGCTGAGCTGCCATTTCTCGGCGATCATCTCGGCCGAGCGGAACTGGTTGAGTTCCTTGTCGCCATAGCGCGCCAGCCAGCCCGGCGAGGTGCGGAACGGGTCCGGAAAGCCATATTGCTGCCCGGCCAGCATGGCGCCGGAGATCGGGATCAGGTTGAGGTTCTGCACGCCGCCGGCGACGACGAGGTCCTGCACGCCGCTCATCACGCCGAGCGCCGCGAAATGGATCGCCTGCTGGGCCGAACCGCATTGCCGGTCGACGGTGACGCCGGGCACATGGTCGGGCAGGCCGGCCACCAGCCAGCAGGTGCGGGCGATGTCGCCGGCCTGGGGGCCGAGCGTTTCGACGCAGCCGAAGACGACATCGTCGACGGCGGCGGGGTCGATGCTGGTGCGTTTCATCAGCGCCTTGATGGCATGGGCGCCGAGATCGGCCGAATGCGTCTGCGCCAGGGCGCCTTTCTTGCGGCCGACCGGTGTGCGCACGGCGTCGATGATATAGGCTTCAGGCATGGGCGGCCTCGCTGGCGAAGGTGCGGTCGGCGCCGAGCGGATGGGAGAACACCCGTTCTTCGACCCGTTCAAGGTGAAAACGCAGATCGCCCCACCACTGGCCGAGCGCCAGGGCGCGTTTCAGGTAAAAATGCACGTCCACCTCCCAGGAATAGCCCATCGCGCCATGCACCTGAACGGCGGTGCGGCAGGCAAGATCCGCCGCTTCCGACGCGGTGATCTTCGCATGGGAGATGCGGGCGCGGGAATAGACATCCGCCTGACCCAGCTGCGCCGCGGCGGCGTAAACCAGCGGCCGTGCGAATTCGGCCTTGACTTGCGCCTCGGCCAGCAGGTGCTTGACCGCCTGGTTGGCGCCGATCGGCCGGCCGAACTGCCGGCGCTCCCCGGCGTAAGTTACGGCAAAGTCGATCGCCCGCTGGGCGATGCCGACAAGCTGCGCCGCGGTGAAGACGGCGCCGTGGTCGAGCGCCCGGTCGAGATGCGGCCGCGCCGCATCGGTGGTGGCGATCGCGGTGTCGTCGCGGAATGGTCCGGCGACGCGGTAGAGACGGCGGAACGGGTCGATGCTCGGCTGGCGGACGATTTCGGCGGTGTCCAGCAAATGGACATGGCCGTCCGCGACGATGAGGATCGCGCCCGCCGTGTCGGCATCGGCGACCAACGGGTTGGCCGGATGGCCGGGCGCAATGGTGATCTCGCCGGCCAGCGCCGCCGCCAGAAAGTCATGGGCGCGTGGGCCCTCGGCCAGATCGGCGAGCAGCGGCAGCGCGACGCCGGCATTTTCGACCAACGGTTCCGGCAGGCAGGCCTCGCCGCAGGCTTCCGCGACCTGAACGAAATCGGCCGGGCCGAGCCCGAGGCCGCCCTTGTCTTCGGCCACCAGCGCGCCGTGGAGGCCCATCGCAACGATCCGCCGCCAGCGCTCGGGGTCGCGCGCCTCGCCGGTTTCCATCAGCCGCCGCAGATCCTCCGGCCGGCAATGGTCGGCGAGCAGGCCGCGCACCGCCTCGGCGGTCATCTGCTGTTCCTCGGTAAAGCGAAAATCCATGGTCCTATCCGCGCGGCAGGCCAAGCATGCGCTCGGCGATGATGTTCTTCTGGATTTCGTTGGAGCCGGCATAGATCGGCCCGGCCAGCGCGAAGAAATAGCCGTCGAGCCAGTCGCCGATGTCGCCGGCGTCGGGGGCATCGCGCCTCAGCTCGGCGCGGGCGCCGAGGATCGACAGGGCGGTGCGGTGCAGGGCGATGTCCATCTGCGACCAGAAGATCTTGTTGATCGAGGCCTCGGCGCCGATCGTCCCGCCCGCAATCAGCCGCGAGGCGGTTGCGTAGACCGACAGCGCATAGGCGTCGGCATCCATCACCGACAGCGCGACCGCCGCACGTGTCGCCGGTTCGCAGGTCTGCCGGTGGGCCTGATACAGCGCCACCAGCCGTCTGGCCGCCTCCTGAAAGCGTGCCGGGCTGCGCAGCATCAGCCCGCGCTCGAAGCCGGCCGTCGCCATGCAGATCGACCAGCCTTCGCCCTCGGCGCCCAGCCGGTTGAAGGCCGAAACGCGCACCTCGTCCAGGAAAATCTCGGCAAAGCCGGTTTCGCCGTCGATCTGGGCGATCGGCTGAACGGTGACGCCCGGCGCGTCGAGCGGAAAGAAGATCAGCGACAGGCCCTTGTGGCGCTGGGAAGCAGGGTCGCTGCGGAACAGGCCGAAGGCCCAGTCGGCATAGACGGCTCGCGACGACCAGATCTTGTGGCCGGACAGCACATAGGCGTCGCCATCGGCGCGGGCGGTGGCCCGCACCGCCGCCAGGTCGCTGCCGGCCTGCGGCTCCGACCAGGCCTGCGCCCAGATGTCCTCGCCCGAGGCCATGGCCGGCAGAAAGCGCGCCTTCTGGGCGTCGGTGCCGTAATCCATCAGCGTCGGGCCGAGCAGGAAAATGCCGTTCTGGTTGACCCGCAGCGGCGCGCCGGCGCGCCAGTATTCCTCCTCGAAGATCAGCCAGCGGATGAGGTCGAGGCCGCGTCCGCCATAGGCCTGCGGCCAGGTGACCATGCCCCAGCGTCCGTCATGGAGGGTGCGTTCCCAGACGCGATGCGCCTCGAAGCCCTCGCGCGAGGCGTCGAAGGAGGGCAGGGGGCCGTCCGGCACATGCACCTCCATCCAGTCGCGCACCTGCGCCCGGAAGGCCTCGTCTTCGGCGCTATAGGTCAGGTCCATCGGCTCCAGCTCTCGCGTATGCCCGTCAAGCCTCGCCGTCCTGTTCCTTGTTGGCGGCGGCCATGCCTTTGGCGTCCATGCCGGCGAGCGTGTTGCCGGTGACGAGATCGTTCTGGGCATGGGCGAAATGATGCATGTGGTATTGCGCGTCCATCGCCGCGCGCTTGCCGCGCAGTTCCTCGACATGGTTGACGGCCTGTTTGGTGAGCCACAGGCCGAGACGGGGCTGCGCCGCGAGCTTCGCCGCCATGGCGGCGGCTTCGTCCCGGAGGTTTTCGCGCGGAACAACGCGGTTGACCATGCCAAACTGCTGGGCGCGGCTTGCGGACATGCGCTCGCCCAGCAGCAGGAATTCCTTGGCGATGCGCGGCGGCAGCTCGAAGGCATGGGCGAAATACTCGACCCCCGGAATGCCCATCCGTACCACCGGGTCCTGGAAATAGGCGTCTTCGCTGGCAACGATCAGGTCGCACACCCAGGCGAGCATCAACCCGCCGGCGATACAGGCGCCCTGGACCGCAGCGATGGTCGGCTTCGGCGCGTCGCGCCAGCGCCGGCACATGCCGAGATAGACTTCCTGCTCGCGCGTGTAGAGCATTTCCGCCGCCGGCTTGTTGGTATGGTCGGCCCACAGCAGCCGGCGCTCGAAGCTCTTGTCGACATCGCGGCCGGGCGAGCCGATATCGTGGCCGGCCGAAAAGTGCTTTCCCTCGCCGGCAAGCACGATCACCTTGACGGCGTCATCATCGACGGCCCGCCGGAAGGCATCGTCCAGCGCGTAGGTCATCTGCGAATTCTGGGCGTTGTTGTATTTCGGCCGGTCCATGGTGATCCACGCGACTGGCCCGTCAATCTCGGTGCGGACGGGCGTTTCGGTTTCGTAGGTGATCTGCGCGGCGCGCGGTTCGACGAGCTCGTCCATATCGGCTGTCCGCCCTGGCTATGCTGTTGAGGACCGGTGACAAGACTAGATCCAAGGCCGTGCCGGGCAATCGTCCAAAGGGACTAGCGGTTAGTCCCTTTGGACGATTACCATTCATAATCAACGACCTAGAGTTATCGGGTCACACCGACCCTCAACGATATCGTCAAGGCGGACAGCCGGGGAGAGAAGCATGATCGCCGGAAAAAGAACTGCGCCGGTCGCGGTCGTCACGGGGGCGAGCCGCGGACTGGGTCGCGGCATTGCCATCTCCCTGGGTGAAGCCGGCTACACGGTCTATTGCACAGGCCGCAGCGGCAAGGAACCGACCGGGCCGTGGCGGGGAACGGTCGCCGACACGGCAGGACAGGTGGATGGAGCGGGAGGACGCGGCGTGCCCGTCATCTGCGATCATCTCGATGACGATCAGACGGCCAGTCTGATTGACAGGGTGGAGAGCGAGTGCGGCAGGCTCGACCTCCTCGTCAACAATGCGTTCGGCATGCCGGACTGGTCGGTGCAGGACAGTCCGTTCTGGGAACGGCCGCTTTCACTATGGCGCGATATGATCGATGTCGGGTTGAGAAGCAGCTATGCGGCGAGCACTTTCGCCGCGCCGCTGATGATCGCATCGGGTCCCGGCGGGCTGATTGTCAACACATCCGGTCCCGGTGCCGCGAAATTCCGTCACAGCCTGCCTTACGGTGTCGGCAAGGCCGGACAGGACAAGCTGGCCCATGACATGGCGCATGACCTGCTCAGTCACGGCATTGCCGCGATCTCCATATGGCCGGGCTTGATCGCAACGGAACGGACGTTGAGTCATCTTCAAGCGGGCGATGTCGATGCGATTGCGGGGCTGGAGACATATATGGAGTCGGACCGGTTTTCCGGACGCGTGATCGCGGCAACCCACGCCTGTTCCGATCTCATGTCCCTGTCGGGCGGAACCTACTACTCGGCCGAACTCGCCGAACGGTTCGGCGTCACCGATATCGGGGGCGCATGTCCGGCGTCGCGGCGTTGCCTCTATGGCGCGCCGCTGTTCGGTCCTGTTCAGGATTGCGAATGGCCCATATAGGCTTCCTTCACCGCGTCGAGCAGTTCCTTCCTGTCATCGGTCCGCGACGTCAAGACGGTGTGTCCCACATCCAGAACGGTGACGCTGTCGGCAATCTGCAGCGACGCCTCGACCGCCTGCTCGACGAGAAGCACGGCAAGGCCGTTCTCTTTCAGCGTGTTAACCGTGTTGAAGACCTCCTGAACGATCACCGGGGCGAGGCCCCCGGAGGGTTCGTCCAGCAGCAGCACCTTCGGCCGCGCCATCAGGGCCTGGCCGATCGCCAGCATCTGTTGCTGGCCACCCGACAGGCTGTTCGCCCGGTCGCGCCTTTTTGCCTTCAGGATCGGGAAAAGGGTAAATATCCGCTCGATATCCCCTTCGATCTCGCGCCGCCCGATCGGTAGCGAATAACCGCCCATCAGCAGGTTTTGCTCGACCGTCAGCTTGTGGAAGACCTGCTTTCCTTCCTCGACATAGGACAGGCCCATGCGAACCCGGCTTGGGGCCGGAACCTTTGCCAGGTCCGCATCGTTCAGCCGAACACTGCCCGACAGGACCGGATTGAGGCCGCTGATGGCGCGCAGGGATGAGGTTTTGCCGGCGCCGTTCCGCCCGAGAAGGACCGCAATCTCACCTGGAAAGACATCGACCGAAAGATCCCTGACCACGACCAGATCCCCATAGCCGGTGGTCAGGTCCTGCACCCTGAGTATCGGTTCGCGGCTATTCATTGCGCCCGATCCTCATTTGCGTCGACACCGAGATATTCCCGTTTGACATTCGGATCGGACTGGACGTGTTCGGGTGTTCCCGACGACATCACCTTTCCCTGTGCCAGCACGTAGATCTGATCCGCCAGTGATGTGACCAGTCGGAAATTGTGCTCCACCAGAACGATGGTGCTGCCTTTCTCGCGCAGTTCCAGCAATATCCGGGACAGGACCTTGATCTCATTCTCGTCCAGCCCCGAGGCCACTTCATCCAGGAGAATCGCTCCGGGATTGCTGATCAGGCAGCGCGCAAGCTCGAGCAGGCGGCGTTGTCCGAGAGGCAGCGTCGTCGCGACCTCCGATGCCAGGTGCGACAATCCGACAAGTTCGAGCACGCGCCGTGCGTCGCGATCATCGTCCTTTGCCACCTGCCGGTAACGGGGAGATCGGAACAACACGCCGAATACCGAAACCCGTTCATGCGAATAACGTCCGGTGATGACGACGTCCTTGACGGTGAGGTCGTCGGGGATATGCGGTGTCTGAAATGTGCGCGACACGCCAAGTGTCGCGACCCGATCCGGAGGAAGGCCGGTTATCGTCCTGTCACCGAGTTTTATCGCGCCGGTCTGTCCCCGGTAATAGCCGCAGATGACATTGAGCAATGTCGTCTTGCCGGATCCGTTCGGCCCGATCAGCGCGGTGATGCGGCCTGGCTCGGCTTCCAGGGACACATCGATCAGCGCGCGATTGCCACCGAAGGATTTGGACACGTTCTTTGCTTCGAGATGCCGCCCGTCTATGTGATCGAGCGTTCCTTCGGCTGCGCTTGCGGCGGCCCGCGCGACGCCGTCCGGCTTGCCAAAAAGCCGCACTCCTGTCCATCGGACCGCGACCCGGCCGACTTCCGCCAGGCCGCCGGTGAGGGCGACGCCGCCCGTAATGAGGATCATGCCGACGATCAAAGGTGAATATTGCTGCAGATCGCTTGAAGAGTTCAACGCGAACTGCAGAACTGCGGCCCCTGCAATGGCGCCGTAAACACTCATCGACCCGCCGAGGATCGAGGCGGCGAGAACGGTGATGGCAAACTGGAAACTGAACGATTCCGGCGAAACATACAGATCGAGATTGGCAAAAAGGGCCCCGGCCAGACTGGCGGGGACTGCAGCAAGGGCATAGGCCAGCAATTTCATCCGGTAGACGGAAATGCCCATCGCCGAGGCCAGGACCGGGCTTTTCTTGAGCACCCGGAAGGACAGCCCCATCCGGGATGACGCGATGTTGCGCATCGCCGCGAACCAGGCGATTGTCACAAGGCCCATGGCGATGAAGTAGCCCGTCGAACTCAACTGAAAACCCAGCACCGACGGCGGCAGTATGCCGGCAAGACCGTTTCGGCCGCCCGTCTGGCTTTTGAAGATCGAGACGATATCGGGCACCAGCAGCACCAGGAAGAACGAGGTCATGGCGAGGGACCAACTCCCCATTCTGAGGCCAGGGACGCCGGTAATCACACCGATAACAAGGCCGCATACCATGGCGGCGGCAAGCTGTATCACGAGGTCGGGCTGGAAATGGATGGAAATGAGGCCGGCAGTATAGGCGCCCACCGCATAGATGGCGACATGGCCGAGCGCCAGTTCGCCGGCATAGCCAAGGCTGAGATTCATGCCGCTGACGATCAGCGCAAGGATAATCGTCAACTGCACCTGCCGCATGGTTGCGTAGTCAAGCCCCAGCAGCGGCAGGCAAAGCAAGACGACGCCGGCGAGCAGCGGAATGACCCAACCCGGTTGCCGGACGGACAGAATTGACTTCAACATCAGACCGTCCGCTCCGTTGATGAGGCAAAGAGACCGGCAGGCCGTAATGAGAAAACCAGGAGCAGGAGGGCAAAAATCAGCAGGTTGCTGTATTCGCTTCCCAGATATCTGGCACCGAGAATTTCGACCAGGCCGACAATGGCCCCGCCCACCAGCGTGCCCGGCATGGAACCGAAGCCGCCGATCGCAAGGGCCACGAAACCCTTGAGCGTCAGGGAATCGCCAAGTGTCGATACGGCGAAGGTCTTGGGGCCGACAAAGGCCGCCACCGCACCGGCCAATGCCCCGGCCACCACGAAGGCGCCGAAAGCCATGAGCTTTGTATTGACCCCGCGCAGTTGCGCTGCCCGGATGTTCTCGGACATCGCCTGCAGGGCAAGCCCGACCAGGAAACGGCGGCTGATCCATGCTTCGGCAATCACAATGAGGACGACAAGGATGACAAGGATGGGTTCGGCCGGGTAAACGCGGCCGCCGAACAGGTCGATGGCGTCGTTCCCCAGCGGAAAGGACACCGCAAGCGGCTGGTTTCCCCAGACCAGTGATACCATTCCATCGATGAAAATCGCTGCGCCCAGTGTCGTGACAAGGATATTGTGCATATCCTTTACGGGGCGCACGGCAAACACATATTCCACCGCTGCCGCGATCGCGATGGCGCCGGTGGCCATGACAACCACCAGGATCCAGGGAACGCCCCACTCCATCAGACCGGTATAGGTGACGAAAACGCCAAGCATCAGCAGTTGGGCGTGCGCGAAATTGAAGGTTTTCGCCGACAGGTAGATGATGTTGTAACCGATGGCGATGAGCGCATAGACAGCGCCAAGCGCAAGGCCGCTAAATACCAGTGTCGTCATAACTCGCTCTGGACGAAAGAAGAGCCCGGATTACCGCCGCGGTCGGTTGTGGCGCGCCTGACAATTCGTCAGGCGCACCACGGAACCTCACCGGGGAGGCGAATGGACTATTGATATTGACCGTCTCTCAGTTCGGACGGCGCGATGAATGTCAGCGAATCCGTGTGCGGATTTGCAGCATGGCTGTCCGGTGTCCAGTTGTACTTCTTGATGATCACCGTGTCCGCGGCCTTAGTGACCGCATCCGTCTCAAGCGCCGCGGCCATGGCCTTTGCGTCAACGGATCCGGCGGCTTCCGCGGCCGCCGCCATCAGGGCCATGGTGTCATAATTGTAGGCAAGGATCAGGGACGCCTTGATCTCGCCAAGAGACTTCATGGTATCGACCGCCTGGTTGACGCCAGCGGCATCCGGATCGAATTTGGTGCTGGCGAACACCTGCATGACCAGGTTCTTGACGGCATCGGTTCCCAACACGCCATCGGGCGGTCTCTTCGAGATCAGGCCGGTCGCTGCAATCGAGTTGTTTCCGATGAGAGGAATGTCCCAACCCAGCTTCTCCACGCCCTGGAGAACATAGCCGACGACCGAGCCGTAGCCGTCGATGATCAGCGCATCGGGGGAACTTGCCTTGACCGTGTCGAGCTGCGGCGTCATGTCGAGCGCGCCGTAGTCATAGCCCTCGACAGCGGTGACCGTGATGCCGCCTTCGGTCAGCACGTCCGCCGTCGTGTTGCCGAACGCTTCGCCATAGGCGCTGTTGCCGTGGATAATCCCGACGGATTCGTAGCCTTGAGACTTGATGTAATCGAGGAACCCTTCCGCATAGTTCCTTGGAGCGGGCGAAAGGTCGAAATTGAGCGGGAATTTTGCGGGATCGAAAGACGTGCGTGTCGGGCCGATATTGAACGTCAGGACTCCCGCCTGGTTCAGGATCGGCAATGTTGCCTGCGCGATCGTCGACGGGCCTGAATTGAGAACGGCATGCGGCTTGTTGTCGGAATTCAGCGCCTCGCGAATTTTGGTGACGGCCTGGGTGGGATTGGCCTGATCGTCGAGGACTTCGACCACGACTTGGCGGCCGCCAATGCCGCCTTTCTCGTTGATGACCTTGGCGCCGGCCTCGGCCGAGAGTACGGATGTGCTTGAATTATCGGCCAGAATTCCCTTGGCGCTCAGCCCTCCCAGCACCAGCACGCGGAATTCACTGTCGTCGGCCAGGCTGCCGGCAATTCCACCGGCGGAAAATACCATCGTGGCCGCCATGGCCACGGAAATCTTGAAAAGTCTTCTTCTGCGCATTGAGTCCTCCATCATTGAACCATTCAGCCCGGGACGGCGCGCGCGCCGATCATGCTGTTCCTTCGGCGAGCCCGGATTCCCGCTTGCCGATCAACGGTCAAAGGAAGAAAGACGGTCAAAACGCTCTCCAGCATCGTCCAGACGAACTAGTCGCCGCGATTTTGAACGCTGCCGGCTGTCGCACCCCCAACACCACATGATGATGAAGGCCAGGCCGATGTGTCCGGTTTTTGGTCCGTCATTGTGGTGTGTTGGCGTGTTCCAGCGCATCCATTTGGCTGTTGCGGCGCACAATTTACGACAGCAATATTGACATATTTGTTGAAATTTCGACGAAGGATTGAAAATTTGACGAAGTGTCAAATAAATGATATAAGTGTCAAATCTGGCCAACCTGGGCGTCGGATATCCCGTTAGAGGCGCAGTCCGCGACCCGCCCAAGGCCCAACACAAAAGCGGGAGGAATCATCGTGACTTTTCACCCACGATCCGTTGTCGAATTCGGTCTCTTCTTCAACCGTGTCTTCGAAAGCCTGCTCGGCGGCGCGCCGATTTCGCGCTCCGCGGATCTGGTCCGCGAACAGCTCTCGGCCGCTGCCGTGGCGATCCGGATCGACGGCGGGCAGAACAGCGAGCGGAGCTTGCTGGTCATTTCGGAACAGGCGCCCGGTGGCCCCCCGGCAGGGCAGGGAGAGCAGCCCCATGATCACCAGTCGGCGGACGAAACCCGACTGGCGCAATTGCTGGAGACGAGCTATCAGGCCACCGCGACGACGCTCAACGAGGAAGACGGCACGCGCTACAGCCTTTGGGTTTTCCGCGACCTGGACGATCGGGGATTCGACGCCGAGGAAACCTCGGTCTGCGAAATCCTGGTCTCGCAGCTTCGGCGCGGCATGGAGCTTTCGACCCGCATGGGCAATAGCGAGATCGAGCGTACGCTCTATTCGAGCGTCATGGACCGGCTTTCTGTCGGCGTCGTGATCCTCGATCTCGACGGCCGGATCGTCAACCGGTCGAAAACCGCCTGCGATGCCATGGCCGACCATGACGGGCTTCGCAGCCAGGGCGGACGGCTGCGGGCCAGCTACGCGGCCGAGGACCGCAAGCTCCAGCAGATCATCCGGGAGGTGACACGCAGCGTCGCGGATGGCGAAACGATGGTGACCCGCGGGCTGTCGCTTTCACGCCCGTCGGGCGAGCGCAGCCTGGGGATTATCGTGCAACCCATACAAGGCGGCGTCCGCGAGGGCGTTTCCGTCGCGCCGTCCGTGGCGGTCTATGTCCGCGACCCCGATGCCGTGGCGGAAGTCGAAGGCGAGTTGCTGAGCCAGCTCTTCGATCTGACCCCGGCGGAAGCTGCCGTCGTCAGCCGCCTGACCACCGGCCTGTCGCTCGGCGATGCCGCTTCGTCGCTCGACATCAGCCGTAACACCGCCCGGGCGCATCTGCGGTCGATCTTTTCCAAGAGCGGCATCACCCGCCAGTCCGAACTGATCCGGCTGATGCTAAACAGCGCCGTCGTTCTGGGCGAAAGGCCGCACCAGCAGATCGCCTGAACCGCCCGTTCTACCGGACGCGATTGCCGCGGACTTCGTTGCCCCGGCGCATCGTTTCGATGAAGGTCTCGAGTTCCGCCGGTTCGGCGATCGGCGTCTGCGGCGCGCCGTCGCGGGCCCAGAACGCTTCCCAGGATGGGAACAGCGCGTGAAAGGCGCCGTCATAGGGCTCGCGCCCCGGCCAACGCATCTTGCGGCTGCCGATGGGCGGCCTGTTGAGGTCGCTGGCATACCAGTAAAGCGGCTGGCGGCGCTGAAAATACCACCGCCCGTCGACGCGCCTGTAGGTGTCGTAATACATCATCTGCATGAGGACCCATTCCGCGCCCGTCTCGTGCTCGTTCTTCGAATAGACGATGCCGACCGCATTGTCGGCATCGATGAATTCGACGATCTGGGTGCCGAGATGGTGCGACGTTCCGTCGAACTGCTTGCGCATCGTGTCGTCGAGCCAGTCGCGCAGCGCTTCCCGCCCGGTGCGGCCGCCGCCGGCTGCGACATCCTCGACAAACAGATTGGCCAGCGCATCCATGTCGCGCATATCGATGGCGAGCGCGTATTTGGCGGCCAGCGCCCGGATCTCGTCGCGTGATTCCAGCCGCTCGATGCGGGCCTGCAGGGCTTCCATGCTGTCGGGTCCAGTCATCACACCCTCCCGTTTCCGCGCACTTCAGAAGTAATAGCGGCCGATAATGTCGGCGACACAGGCCGGTTTGGCGCTGTCCTCCAGCTCGATCGCAATCCGCACTGTGGTTTGCACCGCGTCGGCGTCGATCGGCTCAGCCTTGACCAGCGTGCCGGCGGCCCGGATGCGCGACCCGACGGGGACCGGCGCCGGAAAACGCAGCCTTTCGGCGCCGTAATTCACGCCCATCTTCGCGTCACGCGCTGTGAACAGGTCCGGCAGGAAATGATTGATCAGCGAAAACGTCAGATAGCCATGGGCGATCGTCCGGCCGAAGGGACCGCCCCGCGCCCGCTCGGGATCGACATGGATCCACTGGAAGTCGCCCGTCGCCCTGGCGAAAGTGTCGATACGCTCCTGGTCGATGGCCAGCCAGTCCGTTGCGCCGAGATCGGTGCCGATGCCGGCGATCGCCTCGGCCGGGGAGGAGAAGACGAACCCCATGGTCACGCCCGCTGGCTCGACACGGAGACGATTTCGCCGACCATGTAGCCGGCATAATCGCTCGCCAGGAACATCATCACATTGGCCACCTCCCAGACCTCGGCCGCCCTGCCGAAGGCTTCACGCTCCGCCAACCGGTCGAGTTCATCCTGCGGGCTGGCTTTCTTGAGGAAATCATGCATGGCGATGGACGGGGAAACTGCATTGATCCGGATACCGTGCTCGGCGGCTTCCAGGGCGCTGCAGCGTGTGAAGGCCATCACCCCGGCCTTGGCCGCGGCATAGTGCGATTGTCCCTTCTGGGCGCGCCAGCCGAGCACCGACGCATTGTTGACGATGGCGCCGCGGCGGCGCGGGATCATTGTCTTGAGCGTGGCCCGCGTCATGCGCATGGTGCCGGTCAGCGTGATATCGATCACCCGGTTCCAATCGGCATCGGTCATCTCCGTCACCGGTTTGAGACCGCCCAGCCCGGCATTGTTGATCAAGACGTCGATGGCCTCGAGGCGCTCATCCGCTTCGCCGACCAGGGCCTGGACCTGGTCTTCCATGGTGACATCACAAAGACGCGAAAAGACGGGAGTATCGGGCGCGGTCGCGCGCAGCCTATCGGCGGCCTCGGCGAGCCGCTGTTCGTGGATGTCGGAGATCATGATCGCCCGGCAGCCTTCCTCCACCGCCTTCTTCGCGGCGGCAAAGCCGATGCCGGCCCCGGCCGCGGCGGTGATCAACACGCTGCGGCCCGCAAGCAGATTGTGGCCCTGAACATAGGGCGGAACGGTCGCGTCGCTCATCGCTTCATGGTCCTCATTTGTCCGGCCGGTCGGAGGAAAAATCGGCATCGCGCTTGTCGACAAAGGCGTCGCGCGCCTCCTGCGATTCCGCCGTCAGATAGGCCTGGGCGGTAAAACCCTGTTCCCAGCGGTAGCGCTGTTCCAGATCGCCGTCCTCGACCCCATTCAGGGCTTCCTTGGCGAGCCGAATCATGGTCGGGCTCTTGGCGGCGATCCGGCCCGCGAGTTCAAGCGCCGCGTCGCGCAGTTCATCATGGGGGACGATGCGTTCGACGGCGCCCAGCCGATGGGCTTCCGCCGCATCGATCATATCGCCGGTGAAATACATGTGCCGGACCTTCTGCAGCGGAAACATGCGCTGCAGATGGGCGCCGGCGCCGAGCGCGCCGCGGTCCACCTCCGGCACACCGAACCGGGCATCCGGCGCGGCGATGATGATATCCACCGACCCGCAGATCCCGATGCCGCCGCCCAGCACATAGCCGTGAACCGCTGCGATGGCCGGTTTAAGGCCGCGATGCAGCGCCCGGAAGGTCTCGTAATTGCCGGCATTGACCTCCAGGATACGCCCGGGATGGGCTTGCAATTCCTTGATGTCGACCCCGGCGCAAAAGCCCTTGCCTTCGGCGCGGATGACGATGACACGCACGCTGTCATCGGCGTTCAGCCGGTCGATCTCCTCGGAAAGACCGCGCCAGCCCTTGCTGTCCAGCGCATTGACCGGCGGATTGTCGATGACCAGTTCGCCGATCCCGGCATCGATCGTGGTCCAGAACGGAGTGCTCAATCTGTTTCCTTTCCTGTCAGCGCCTCAAGCCGGTCTTCGGCCTCCCGCATGATGCGGGCGATGAGATCGGCGCAGCTTTCGAGTTCGTCGATGACCGCCGCCACCTGGCCGCTCGGCAGCAGGCCGCGATCCGGATCGCCGGCAACGACGCCCCGCTGCACCAGGGTCGGCAGGTTCGGCGCCATGACCGTCTGGGCGAAGCTGTTGTCGCCGCCGCGCAGAACTTTAAGCCCGAGTTTGGCCATGCCCAGCGGTCCGATGCCCGCTTCCTTGCCCCATTGGCGCGCAGAGCGGGCGCTCATGGCAAGCCGTGCCGGCAGCCCCATGCGTTCAAGGCGCAGCAATTCCGAATTTTCGATAAAGCGCTGCGGCAGGCCGTCGACCGCCGTCGAGACCTTGATCACGGAGGGTTCGCGGGTTGTCAGGTAGCGGTCCAGCGCGCTAAGCGGAACCGGCGACTCCTCGGTCAGGAGGAAGCGCGTGCCCATGGCAATTCCTGCCGCGCCCCAGGCCAGCGCCGCGACCAGCCCACGTCCGTCACTGAAACCGCCCGCCGCAACCACCGGCACATCGACCGCATCGACAACCTGCGGCAGCAGGATCGTTGTCGGAACAGCGCCGGTGTGCCCGCCGCCTTCGCCGCCCTGGATGGTGATGATGTCGGCGCCCAGTTCCACCGCCTTGACCGCATGTTTGAGCGCCCCGACCGTCGGCATGCAGACGATTCCGGCATCCTTCAGCCGGCCGATCGTTTTCGCATCCGGGCCGCGGCCATAGCTGACGGCGGCCACGCGGTGGCGTATCACTGCTTCCAGCACCTCTTCGGCATTGGGCTGGAACATGTGGAAATTCACACCGAAGGGCCGTTCCGTGCGCGCCTTGACATCATTGATCACGGTGTCCACCGATCCCGCCTCGATGGTCGCGCCTGCCAGAAAGCCAAACCCGCCGGCATTGCAGGTCGCCGCGGTCAGCCGCGCATCGGCAACCCAGCCCATGGCGGTCTGGACCACCGGATAACGGCATCCGAGGCGTTCACACAGGGCCGTATGAAACGGTCCGGACATCAAGGCTCCTTTCATCCCGGCCTGCCGGCGATGGCTGCCATCGTGACGATCCGCGGGGCAGGGCGCGGTATCGTCCGAATGGTCGATACGCGCTGCCCCTGGGTCAAAGTGAGCCCCATCAGTAGAACACCCGCCCGCCATTGACCATCAGTGTCTGGCCGGTGATGAAGCGGGCCTTGTCGCTCGCCAGGAACACCACGGCATTGGCGATATCCTCCGGCTCGCAGATCTCGCCCAGCGGAATGCTGTTTTTGGCGCGCTCATAGGCATCCCTGGGAATGCGTTGCATGGCACGGGTATTGGTCGGTCCCGGGCAAACCGCGTTGACATTGACCTTGAACGGGCCGAGCTCGCGCGCCAGCGCCCGGGTGAAACCCAGCACGCCGGCTTTCGCCGAGGCGTAGTCGACCGTGCCGATATCGCCGTTCATGGCCGAGTCCGAGGAGATCGAGACGATCTTGCCGGATCGGCGCTCCCGCATGCCGTCGACCACCTGGCGCGAGCAGTGAAGCGTGGTCATCAGCGAGACGCCGATGACGAAATCCAGCGTTTCGGGCTCGGCGAGATAGAACTCGGAATAGTTCTCCCGCGCCGTCTGGCCGATATTGTTGACCAGAATATCCACCGGCCCGCATTCCGCCTTGATGCGGGCAAAGCTCTCGGTGACGGTCTGCCGGTCGGTCATGTCGCCGACGACCGGCAAGGCCGACACACTACACTGTCGAACCTGTTCAGCGGTTTCTGCCGTCGGTTCTGCCTCACGGTCGAGGATCGCAACGCTGGCGCCCTCTGCGGCCAGCGCCAGGGAGATGGCGCGGCCGATTCCGTTGCCGCCGCCGGTCACGACCGCGATGCGGCCGGAAAACTGTTTCTCGTTCGACATGTCAGGCTCCTGTGATTGGATCGGACGCGGCTCCGGCGCGGCCAAAAAGACTCAGCTTGCGATAGGACAGATCGGTGTCATCGGGCCTGCCATGGGGGCTTGCCGCCGCGAAATTGTCATAGGCATCAGCGTTCGCCCGGCGTTTGTCGGCCCAGTCGAGCGTCACGCAACGGCGCAGAAACCGCCATTCCCCCCGTCGGCGAGCGAAACGGTCCAGGCTGCGGCTGCCGGTGACGATCTCCTGCGCTCCGTCAAGCGTCCGGTGGTAATTGATCTTGTAGATCTCGCCCTCCGCATGGTCGCCCCTGACTTCGAAAAGCGCATTGGCGACGTAATGCGCCGTCACCGACCAGTTCGCGAGCGCGCCGGCGACCCAGGCGACATAGGCGTCGGGCGAGCCGGTGAACGCATCGCCATGCTCCTCCACCGCGTCATCGTGATAGAGCGAGCGCAGCAATTCAAAGTCGCGCCGGTCGCAGGCGCGCGAATAGGCACTGACCAGCCACCACAGGCAGTCCTTCGCCGCCAGTGTAGCGAGATCCGGTTCCCGCGCGCCCATCAGCGCGGCTCCTTCGGCATGCCCAGCCCGCGTTCGGCGATGATGTTGAGCTGGATCTCGTTGGTGCCGCCATAGATCGTGTCAGCGCGGGTGAAAAAGAACAGTTGGCGCAGCTTGTCGTGCCGTGGGTCGCCGGTGACGGCCACGCCGTCCACGCCCATCACATCCATGGCCAGCTTGCCGAGATGGCGATGCCAGTTCGACCAGTGATATTTGTAACGCAGGCTCTCCAGCGCTTCCTCCGGGTCCGAGCCGTCGGCGAGCATGCGAAGCGCCATATGGCGCATGGCCCGCAGGCCGATCCAGGCCCGCGCGACCCGGTGGCGGATAGCCGGATTGGCCGCGGCGCCGTTCTCCCTGGCGATCTCGGTGATGAGGTCGAGTTCCTGGATGAAGCCCATCTGCTGGCCGAGAGTCGAGATGCCGCGCTCGAAGCCGAGCAGCGCCATGGCAATCCTCCACCCTTCGCCCGGCTGGCCGACGACGCAATCGGCCGGTGCGCGCGCCTCGTCGAAAAACACCGAATTGAATTCAGCGCCGCCGCCGATCTGCCGGATCGGATGGATCTCGATCCCGGGCTGTCTCAACGGCAGCAGCAGGAAAATCAGCCCCTGCGATCGAACCGAGCCCTCCTCGCTGCGGGCGACAACAAAGATCCAGTCCGAAAGATGCGCGAGCGATGTCCAGACCTTCTGGCCGCTGACCAGCCAGTCGCCGGTGGCCGGGTCCTGCCGCGCACGGGTGCGGATATTGGCAAGATCGGATCCGGCGTCCGGTTCGGAATAGCCCTGGCACCAGAACTCTCTCCCCGCTAGGATCGGCGGCAGAAAGCGGCGTTTCTGCGGCCCCGTCCCGAAGGCCATGAGCGTCGGCGCAAGCAGCCCTTCACCGATATGGCCCATGCGGCCGGGCCCGCCGGCCCGCGCATATTCCTCGTGAAAGACCACTTGCTCGGCAACGCTCAATCCGCGCCCGCCATGTTCCGCCGGCCAGCCGATGCCCGTCCAGCGGCCGGCGGCCAGTTCCCGCTCCCATGCGCAGCGCAATTGCGGCAGCGCGTCGCCATCGCCGGCATGGCCGCGATAGCGCAGCGGTTCGAACCGGCCCGTCAGATGCTGCCGCATCCAGTCGGCGATTTCGGCTCGGAAGGTCTCGAGGCTCATGACGCGGCCTCGTCGAAGACGGAATCGGCGATGGCGTCGAGCCGCTCATCCTGCGTCCCGAAAATGATGCCCGAGGCCTGGGCGTGGCGGAAATAGTAGTGCGGGTCATATTCCCAGGTCATGCCGACGCCGCCATGCATCTGGATCGATTCAGCCGCGACGTCGAAAAGTGTCCTGGCAGCCAGGAAACCAAGCGCATCCACCTCGACGGCGGCGCTCATGCCCCCGGCATCGAAATGGGCCGCGGCGCCGCGCAGCATGGAGCGTGCCTCGGAAAGGTCGACGGCCAACGCCGCGCAGCGATGCTTGATGGCCTGGAAGGAATCGATGGTGCGGCCGAATTGCCGACGTTCGCGGATATAGGACAGCGTCAGGTCGAAACAGCCCTGCGCCGCGCCGACCTGTTCGGCGGCAAGGCCGATCCGGGCGGCAAGGACGGGCAGGGCGAAATCTGATGCATCCAGGCCGCCTTCGTCGATCCGCGCGGTGTCAGGCACCGCCACCGCATCGAGGTCAAGGCGCGCCATGGGCTGGGTCGGATCGATCGTTTCGATTGTCTCAGGAACATAATGGCTCTGCGGTGTCAGGGTGAACAGGCCGATGGACCCGTCCGCAAGGCGGGCCGGCACGATGACCAGCTCGGCGGCATGCAGGTCCGGGACATACGATATGCTGCCGGAGAGCACATAGCCGGTCGGCGCCGTTGCGGCGGCAACGGTCATCGGCGCGAGCGGGTCACGTTTCGAAAGGGCCGGATAGGCGACGGTCGCGCGCAATGCACCGGCCGCGATCCTGCGCAGCAGGTCACCGCGGGCCCGTTCACCGCCGTGGGTTTCGACAAGCGGAGCCGCCAGGCAGATGGTCGACCACAGGGGGATGCAGGCGAGGCGCCTGCCGCATTCTTCGAGCAGCAGCGCGGTTTCCGCCGCGCCCATGCCCAATCCGCCATCCTCTTGCGCAATGGCGAGGCCGCACCAGCCAAGCTCGGCCGCAACCGTTGCCCACAGACCGGGGTCGAATCCGTTTCCGTCATCGGCGGCTTTGCGCATCTGCGCCGATCCGGCCCGATCATCGAGCAGCCGCCGCGCCTCATCGCGCAAAAGCATCTGTTCTTCGGTCAGTTCGAGATCCATAGGCGCCTTCGGCGGTGCATGAAACAGGACGTTGCCGCAACGTCACACGAGTAGTCACGGCCGGCCTATCCATGGCAGTCACCCGGCATGGGCGCATCGTCCGAACGAATGATGCAAAAAATCGAGGCCGGCTGTGGGATTGGCCCATGAACACCATCAGTGGGGGAGGCCTGTTTTGGCGATGCAATGCATGCGGTTCGAGGGTAAGACCGCGCTGATCACCGGCGCGGCCAGTGGCATCGGCCGGGCTGCGGCGATGCGGCTGTCGGAGGAAGGCGCGAGGCTGGTCCTCGCCGACCGCGATGCCGCCGGCCTGCAGGATGTGGCGCGGGCCGCCGACAGCGGGCGCGGTGCGCCGCATATCATCCAATACGATGCCGCGGACGCGGGTTCGACCGCGTCGATGGCGGCGGAGGCCATCACCGCCTTCGGCCGGCTCGATTGTGTCGTCTGCAACGCGGGCATCTACCGGCGCGCCCATTTTGCCGATATCGGCGCCGACGAGTGGAACACGGTGCTCCAGGTCAATCTGACCAGCCATGCCCGCATCGCCCAGTCGACCGTCCCGGAACTGAAGAAAACGGGCGGCAATCTTGTCGCCATCGCCTCTACAGCCGGCCTTGATGGGATCGCCTATGCTGCTCACTATGCGGCGGCGAAAGCCGGCCTGATCGCGCTCATCAAGTCCCTGGCGGTGGAATACGCCCCGGATGGTATTCGCTTCAACGCCATTTGCCCGGGCCGCGTCCGGACTGCCATCACCGCCGATCTCGCACCGATGGAAAACCAGAATGACACGTTGATCGTTCGCCCGCCGCGGCTTGCCGGGCACACCCAGGGCGGACAGCCGGAGGACATCGCCGCCGGCATCGCCTATCTCGGCTCGATCGATGCGCAATATGTCAGCGGCAGCGTTCTGGTGATCGATGGCACCCAGACCGTCGGCTGAGTGACAGCCCGGTCACATCCGGATTCCGGGATCGTCCAAATGGGTGATGTCGTCTACGTCCATCCGACGCAGCATCGCGCCCGAAGGAGATGCGCAGGTGGCAATGCTTGAAGGCAAGGCGGTGGTCATCACCGGGGCGGGCAGCGGTATAGGCGCCGCCTATGCGCGGCACATTGCCCGGCTCGGCGCGATGGTCGTCGTCAACGATATCGACCGGGATGCCTGCGAGGCGGTCTCCGGGGAGATCGCCGGTCAGGGCGGATCGGCGCTCGCTGCCTCCGGCGATATTTCGTCATGGGCCTTTGCCGAATCGCTTGTCGCGCAATGTGTCGGCCATTTCGGCCGGGTTGACGGCCTGGTAAACAATGCCGGTGTGTTGCGCCACGGGCGCGTCACCGACATGACGGAAGCCGATTTCACCGCCATGCTCGGCGTCAATACGATCGGCACCGCCGCCTGCGCGGGCGCCGCAATCCGCGCGATGCTCGCCGCCGGGACCGCCGGTTCCATCGTCAATGTAGCGTCCGGCTCCCAGGCCGGGGACATCGCGCTCGGCGGTTACGGCGCATCCAAGGCCGCGGTCGCCGCGCTGACCTATAGCTGGGCACTGGAGCTGCGCGAGACGGGGGTACGCGTCAATGCCGTGTCACCGCTCGCGGAAACGGCCATGTCCGATTTGAACAAGGATTACATGGAGATACAGTCGAAGAACCGAGACGTTGTCTACACATCCTTGCCGCGGCCTGAGACCAATGCGCCCGTCGTCGCCTTTCTGCTTTCCGACGCATCGGCGGGCCTCAACGGACAGGTGGTGCGAATCGCCGGGCGCGAGCTGTCGCTGGTGACGCATCCGATGATTGCAGAACCCGTGCTCGAAGATAACTGGACAGACAGCAAGGTCGCCTCGGCTTTCGCCGAAACGCTGATGGACCGCCAGCAAGCCCTCGGACTTGGCTATGCACGCACGAACCATTATGCACAAAGTGATAAAGGGTGAGGGCAGTGGATTGCGTCAAACGCTTCATCGGAACTTTTCAGGAGGGCGCTGCCGGCCCGTCCGGCGACCTCTCCAAACCAGGGCAATGAGTTGACATGGCCAGTTCAAAGACCGCATCGCTGGAAACCGAAACACCATGCAAGGCGATGGTGCCGGTGCCCGAGCCGAAACAGGCGACCAATCCGCGCAAGGAACTGGTGCGCGACCAGCTGATCGACATCGCCGCCAGGATGTTCGATTCCAAGGGCTACAGCCAGACGGGCATGGGTGACATCGCCCGCGAGATCGGCCTCGGCCGCTCGGCGGTCTACCATTATTTCCGCAACAAGGAGGAAATCCTCGCCGCGCTGGTCGAAGCCGAGGCGCTTGGACCGTCCAGCCAGTTGCAGGACCTCATCGACGATACCGGGCTGACCGCCACGGAGCGGCTGCGGCGAGCCATCACCGATGGCATCGTGCGCCGATTGTCATCGGGCTCGCGCTTCATCTTCTTTTCCCGCCTGGAAACCCAGATCCCGGAACATCTGGAAGGCCTCTACAACCAGAGCCGCCGCCAGATCTACGATTTCTACGTCCAGTGCATCAATGACGGCATGGCGACCGGTGAATTCCGCGAAGTCGATGCCAAGATCGCCGCCTTCGCCGTGATCGGCATGGCCAACTGGACCTCCCGCTGGTATTCCCCCAGCGGCCAGAAATCACCCGAGGAAATCGCCGAGGTGATCGCCGACATCGCGCTTCAGGGGCTGCTGGCGCCGGAACGGCAGGGTGGCGACCTTTCGGCGGTCCGCGCCACCATCCAGTCCTTACGCAATCAGATCGAGACCCTTGAGCAGATGCTGCCCGCATAGCGTCCGGCTCAGGCTGTCGAGGGCGATCCTGCCGCGCGCTCACCGCCGCGATCGACGTGTCGGGCTGCGCGACCCACTCGCGTGAGCGCTGGTTGTGTCAGCAATCTTCGATTTTGGTATTAACCTTGTAAGTCGTTTTTTGTTGTTTGTGATTACAGGTGCATTGCTTGCCATCGGCGAGGTCGATCTGCGAACAGGTGATCGCCGAGTTTGGCGAACTGCAATGCAGCGTATGTGGCTTACGAGGTGAGGCTTCGCTGCCGCAATAGGCGTTCAATTGAAATGCGGCGTGCTCGGAGTTGACATGGTATTGTTGATCGCATTCGCCGGAGGGGCAGTATTTGGTCTCAACCATCGCGCCGGCCAAAGCCTGAGAGCCGATGGTCGATACAGCCACCATCACGAGGAGAACGGTTGCGATCGAGGCAAGATACTTTCCGAGGGTCATTACAGTTTACTCCAGTTGGATTGCGCCGGCAGTTTTGTGCCGCTGTCAAATACAACGCCGCCCACGCGTCAGTTTCACGGCTCCGGCGGCAGTCATCCTGCCAGAGTCTCGGCGCAGCCACAAGTGTTTCATTGACTGTCTTCTTAAGCTTCTTTCCGTGCCATATTGCATTGAAGGGGGTAAGCCATGTCAGGATCATCCCGGCAAACCAGGAAGGTGCCGGGTAAAGGACAACGGGACGCAGGCAGCAAGCTTGCCCAACAGCCCCGATGCTTGCCAGCGGTCTGCTTCCCGGTTCCTGAGTTCCTCCATTGCGTCACCCTGTTGCCGTGCGTATATTTTTGGCATGGATGACATCGTCGAAGATTATCTTGCTGAGCTTGAGCGCCAGAAAGCTTGGGAAACCAAACACCTCTCCAAAGCGGAAGACCCCTCTCGCAGAAATGAAATCCTGACACAGTCAAGTTTGCTATTCGAGGCGGGTTATTTCTCGAAACCCTCCCCCGGACCATCAGAAACGTATAACCCTGACAAGCCCCTGGCAAAGCTTGAAGCCTATCTCAACCAGCCACGTCCGCTGGATTCGATAGAAAACGTTTCGCTTCGGCGTGATGCGCTTTGGGCTAGGTTGAACTCATCCCAGATACTTGACCGGATGATCGATCAAAACGCACACGACGCCCTCTCGGAACAAGTCCATCGCCTGGAAAAAAGGCTAGGCGAAATCAGAACAGTGATTGCTGTTTCGGTCATTTGTCTTGGTTTCGCCATCTACTTGACCAGCTAGTTGGTAACCAAACCGTTAATCTAGCCAAAACGTACATCCGCCTGGTCCAGAAAATCCGTATAAGTCTCGAAGCGCAGCACCGGATCGCCGCCATCCCATGCGTCGATCGCCTCCCATACCGCTTGCCGCGCCGGCTGCCACTGTGATGGCACCAGTTCCAGCATCGGGCCGCAGAGCGATGGCGAGTCATAATAGATGATCGGCATGTTTCGCCCGGTCACGCCGATTTCATAGGCCGGTCGGTATCCGGCGGCTTCGACCTTGCGTTTTGCGGCGGCGGGGTCTTCGACCAGGAACCCAAGATGCTGAAGGCCTTCGCGCCCGTCTTTCAGGAACTCCGTGTAGGGCGAGGGGGCTTCGTTGGTCTGTTCGATCAGCTCGATCTGCACGTCGCCCAGATAGGCAAAGCCGAGCTTGAGCTCCACTGAGACCGGTTGGCCGCGATGCCGGGTCACCGAGGGCGGTTGCGACACGCCGTGTTCCATGCAGATGAACGGGCCGACGCCGAAAACCTCGATCCAGTGCCGCATCGCCGCCTCGACGTCGCGCACCACGAAACCCAACTGGGTGGCCGGGCCGAGAAGCGGATCGGCCAGAACGGGCCGGGCAGGCGTGCTCGTCACGGGAAGATCTCGAACAGCCCGGCCGCGCCCATTCCGCCGCCGACACACATGGTCACGACGCCATATTTGACGCCGCGCCGCCTTCCTTCGAGAAGCAGATGGCCGGTGGCGCGGGCGCCCGTCATGCCGAAGGGATGGCCGATGGCGATGGCGCCGCCGTCGACATTCATGCGCTGCGGGTCGATGCCGAGCGTGTCGCGGCAATAGACCGCCTGGCTGGCAAAGGCCTCGTTGAGTTCCCAAAGACCGATATCATCGGTGGTCAGACCGTGCCGGGCCAGCAGCCTGGGCACGGCAACCACCGGGCCGATGCCCATTTCCTGCGGCGGCACGCCGGCGACACTCATGCCGCGATAGGCGCCGAGCGGCGCCAGGCCGCGCTTTTGCGCCAGCGATGCTTCCATCAGCACCAGCGCCGCCGCGCCGTCGGAGAGCTGCGATGCATTGCCGGCGGTGACATAGTCGCCGGTCGCGATGGTTTCGCCATCGGCAAAGACCGGTTTCAGGCCGGCAAGGCCGCTCAGCGTCGTGTCCGCCCGAAATCCTTCATCCCGGGTCAGCAGCGTGTCCTCGACATGCGTTTCCCGCTTTTCGCGGTCGGTGACGATTTTGGTGGTCGGCAGCGGCACGATCTCGTCGTCGAAGCGGCCGGCCTCATAGGCCGCCGCTGTCCGAAGCTGGCTTTCGAGGGCAAAGGCATCCTGGCTTTCACGGCTCACGCCATATTTGCGGGCGACGATCTCGGCGGTCTCGATCATCGTCATATACATGTGCGGCCAGAGGGTCGTGACGGTTTCGGAACGGGCACGGAACGTGTTCTTGTGCTTGTTCTGGGTCAGGCTGATCGATTCCACGCCGCCAGCAAGCACAATGTCCATGCCTTCGACCATGATCTGCCGGGCCGCCGTCGCCACGGCCATCAGGCCGGACGAGCACATCCGGTCGATCGTCATGCCCGGAACGCTGTCGGGAAAGCCGGCGGCGGCGGCCGTCAGGCGCCCGATATTGTAGCCCTGGGTGCCTTGTTGCGCGGAGCAGCCGATAATGACGTCTTCGACCTCATCGGGCGCAACGCCGGCGCGACTGACGGCGTGGCGGGCGGCATGGCCCGACAGCGCCGGAGCTTCGGTGTCGTTGAAGGCCCCGCGAAAGGCCTTGGCGATCGGCGTGCGGGCAACGGAAACAATGACGGGTTCGCGCAAACGGGGTTCCTCTCTCACTCTCCTTCCAGCGGTAGGACCGCCCCGGCGAAGCGGCATCGTCTGAATTGACTAAGAGCCCGTTCAGATCGAATAGCCGCCATCGGTGCAGATGACCTGGCCCGTCACGAAACCGGCGCGGCTGGAGGCCAGGAAGCTGACGGCCTCGGCGACGTCGGTGGCGGTGCCGTTGCGCCTCAGCGGCGTGTTGCGGGCGGCCTGCTGCATGTATTTCTCGTCGATGAATCCCTGTTTCGTCAGCGCCTCGAACTGTCCGGTCTCGATGATGCCGAGCGCGACGCCGTTGGCGCGGATGCCGTAGCGCCCTTCCTCCTTGGCGAAGGCCTTCATCAGGGCGTTGACGCCGGCCTTGGGGACGACCGACAGGCCGTCCGCCGTTGCATAGCGATAATGCGCCGCGGTCTGGCAGGCGACGATCGAGCCCTTGGCCGCGCGCAAATGCGGCAGCGACGCCTGCACCACGTTGAAGAAGCCGAACGTGTCCTGCAGCAGGTGCTTTTTCATCAGACCCGGCTCGACCTTGCTCAGATGGACAAGAGGAAACAGCGGGCCGGCCGCATAGATCAGCGTGTGGATGGCGCCGTGCTCGACGGTGACCGCTCCGACGAAGGCGCCAACGGCTTCGGGATCCTCGATATTGAGCGTATGGATCGTCGCCCTGCGCCCCTCGTTCTCCACCGCCGCGGCCGTCTGGGCCGCCTTGTCCCTGTTTTGGAAACAGGTCAGCGCCACATCGCAGCCGTCCCGGGCGAGAACACGGCATATCTCGGCGCCGACACCGCCGCTGCCACCGATCACGACCGCCGCGCCCCGGTCCGGAAAAAGAGGATGTTCGGATGGCATGATTGTCTCCTTGTCCTGCCCTATGCGTTGCACGCACGTTCGGCATATTTAACGGCGAGTTCGGCGACCGGACGCGCAAGCGCGCCGGCCTCGCGGGCGTGGCGGCTCGACGCTGTCCCGTCGACAGCGCGGCGCATAATGCCCTGGCGAATGGCTGCGACCCTGAACAGGCTGTAGGCAAGATAGATGTTCCACGTCCGCTCGCTCGGCTCCGGCCGGCCGAGGGCCTTGAAATAGGCGGCGCGGTGGGCCGCTTCGCCGGGAATGCCGAGTTTCACAAGATCGACGTCGGCGAGACCGCGCAACCGTGCCGCCGGCAGATGCCAGGTCAGCATGTGACAGGCGAAGTCGGCGACCGGGTCGCCCAGCGTCGACAGTTCCCAGTCGAGCACAGCCCGGATCGTCAGGCTCTCCCGGTCGAAAATCACATTGTCGAGGCGAAAGTCCCCGTGGATCAGGACAGACGGGTTCTCCGGCGGCAGATTGGCCGGCAACCAGCCGATCAGGAAGTGCATTGCCGGTATCGGTTCCGTTTCGGACGCCAGATACTGCGTCGTCCAGCGCGCCACCTGCCGCGCCATGTAGTTGTCGGTCTTGCCAAAACCGGCAAGGCCGAGTGTCGAAACATCGAGCGAATGAAGCGCTGCAATAACGCGGGACATCTCGGCAAAGACCCGGCGCCGCTCCCCGCGCGACAGGCCGGGAAGGGCGGGATCCCAGAATGTGCGGCCCGGCACGTAATCCATGACATAGAACACGGTGCCGACAAGCGTCTCGTCATCGCACAACAGATGTGCGCGGGCGACCGGTACGTCCGTATGCTCCAGCGCCCGAATGACCCGGTATTCCCGATCCACCGCATGGGCCGAGGGCAGCAGCTTCCCGTCGGGCTTCTTACGCAGCACCAGCCGGCGACCACCCGCGAAGGACACCAGATAGGTCGGATTGGATTGCCCGCCGCGAAACCGGCTGACCGTCATCGCGCCTTCGCAGCCGCCGATGGTGTCCGCCAGATATTGCGCAAGCTGTGGCGAGCCGACGCGGTCCCCGGCAGCGATGGGCATGGTGCCCGCAAGGCGCCCGGCGTCCATGCGCGCTAACCGGCCTCGCCATATCTGGCGAGTTCGATTCGGCCGATCTGGTTGCGGTGGATCTCGTCCGGGCCGTCGGCAAAGCGCAGCTTGCGGGCATGGGCGTAATAGTTGGCGAGCACCACGTCCTCGCACAGCCCCGCCGCGCCATGCGCCTGGATGGCCCAGTCGATGACCTTGCAGGCCATCCCCGGCGCCGCGACCTTGATCATGGCGATCTCGGCTCTCGCCGCCTTGTTGCCGACCTTGTCCATCATCCAGGCGGCCTTCATCGTCAGAAGGCGCGCCTGGTCGATGAGAATGCGCGCCTCGGCGATGCGCTCCAGCGTCACCGACTGTTCGGACACCGGCTTGCCGAAGGTGGTGCGCGTCTTCACCCGCCGACACATCAGTTCCAGGCAACGCTCCGCCAGTCCGATCAGCCGCATACAGTGATGGATGCGGCCGGGGCCGAGCCGCCCCTGCGCGATCTCGAAGCCGCGCCCTTCGCCGAGCAGCATGTTGGCCGCCGGGACGCGGACGTCTTCGAACGTGATTTCCATGTGACCCTGCGGCGCGTCGTCATAACCGAATACCGTCAGCGGACGCTTGACCGTGATACCCGGCGCGTCCCGTGGGACGAGGATCATCGAATGGCGCTGGTGCTTCGGTGCGTCACCGTTCGACAGGCCGAGGAAGATGATCAGCCGGCAGGCCGGATCGCCAAGCCCGGAAATCCACCATTTGCGGCCGTTGATGACATAGTCGTCTCCGTCGCGGGTAATGGGCGCGGCGATATTGGTGGCGTCGCTCGACGCAACATCCGGCTCGGTCATGGCGAAGGCCGAACGGATCTCGCCATCAAGCAGCAGCTGCAGCCAGCGATCCTTCTGCGCATCGGTCCCGTAGCGGATGAGGGTTTCGATATTGCCGCTGTCGGGCGCCGAGCAATTGAAGACCTGCGCGCTGAAATGGACGCGGCCCATCACTTCGCATAGCGGTGCATAGTCCACATTGCCAAGGCCGGCGCCATGGTCCTCGTCGGGCAGGAAGAGATTCCACAGGCCGGCCGACCGCGCTTCGGCTTTCAGGGCTTTCAGAACCGGCGGCTGGCTCCACCGATTGGCCGCAATCTCCTCGTGATAGCGCAATTCGTTGGGATAGACATGGGCGTCCATGAAGGCATTCAGGCGCTCAAGCAGGTTCCGCGTGCGCTGACTGTGTTCAAAATCCATGACCGATTCACGTTCCGTTGCCGGGCGGGTTACCCTTGATCACGGTCGCCCGGATGTTGTGCGGATCGAGCCGCTCGATAACCGTCAGCTGTTCTTCCGTGGGAGCCGGCGTGACCGGTGGCGCGGCCTCGCACAGAAGCGGAAAGCCGGTCGCCTCCTGCACGGCGTCAAAGGTGACGCCCGGATGCAAGGACACCAGCCGTGCGGCATGGCCCGGCCCCTTGAAGTCCATGACGCACAGATTGGTGACGACGATGCCGATATCGACCGGCGGACGTTTCGCTCCGTCCGGCCAGTGCTTTTCGCCGTAACCGACCGACGCGATCACGTCGACCTCGCCCTCGACAAAGGCGCGCCGCGAATGGTTCGGGATGAACATGGAGTTGCGGTGGTTGACGCTGTTGCCCGGAAAACCGCGGACTCCGAGGAGTTGCACCTTCGGTTTGCGTGGATTGCCGAGCGCCGCGATATTGCCCTGGCCCCAGCGGTCGAGCTGCACCGGCGTCACCATGGCATGCCGCCGCCCCGACCAGACATTGTCGAACACCCGGTGATAGGGCATCCAGCCGGAATGTTTCGGCGTGTAACCGTTGCGCGGACCGATCGGCACCGGTTCTTCGACCAGGAAGGCTTCGCCATCGGTCATCATGATCTCCGGCGCGAAGGTCGATTTGGCAAGACCCGCGGCGATGCGGGGCAGGGGCCCGATCCCGGTGGCGAGCACCTCTCCGCCGCCGCGCCAGGCTTCCGCGGCCGCGACAATCACGAGCTCGGCCAGGGTGAATTGTCTTGCAGTCGTCATGGGATACCTACTCACAGAACCGGGAGGGGGAGGTTTCGGATATGCCGGACGCCGCCGGCGCGCTCGGCATAGCCATCCTCATCGCCCGCGACATAGGTTTCAAAATAGTCGTCCCAGCCGTCATCCTCGCCGGCAAGCGCCGCATAGGCCTTCAGGTGATCGGCATCCCATCCATAGGCGTCGTGCGCGGCGGTCGGATGGGCGCCGAGCGGCGCATCGATGACGCCGGAAACGAAGCAGCGTTCGAAGAGATTGTTCTTGGCCGTGTCGGAATGCGTCAGATCCATCCTGTCGACCACCGTCTCAGCGGTGACGTAACAACGCTCTGCGGCGCGGGCGAACAGGGCATCGAAATAGGGATCCGGCCCGTCGGTCTGGGTGTTGCCCAGACGGTCCGCGCGGGAAACATGAATGAGCGCGGCGTCCAGCGGGATCGCCGGCATGGCGAGCAGGGTCTCGCCATCGTCATAGGGCGAGGCAACGGTCTTGAAATGCGGGTTGCTGGCGATCACGTCGGATCCAAGGCCGACCCGGGACGGCAGGAAGGGCAGCCGGTGCGCGGCAGCCTGCAGGCCGAGCATCAGCAACCCCTCGTCGAGCTCGTTCACTTCGACGGTTCCCGCCTGGCGCGCCTTGCGGAAAAACGGCTCGATGGGAATGAAATCCATCGAAACGAATCCGTAGATGAGCCGTTTGATCTTGCCCGCCGCACACAACATGCCGATCTCCGGACCGCCATAGGCGACGACCGTCAGGTCCTGCAGATCCGACCGCAGGATCTCGCGGATCAGGGCCATGGGCTTGCGCCGCGGTCCCCAGCCGCCAATGCCGATGGTCATCCCGTTGCTCAACGTTGCAACAACTTCGCGAAGGCTCATTTGCTTGTTCATCTTGTTTTGACCAGTTCCTTCATGGAAATGCCGGCATGGCGGGGAAATCGACAGTTCAAGAGAACCTCCCGTCGCCGGCGGCGCCTTGCTCGATCAGCCGTGCCGGTTTGAAATATTCATCGCCGACAATGCCCGCATAGCGGGAGAGCGCGCTGTGCACGTGCGACAGCCCGATCGTTTCGGCGTAGTGCATCGGACCGCCGAGATGCGCCGGAAAGCCCAGCCCTTTCGTCCAAAGCACGTCGATATCGCCGGGCCGGGCAACGGCGTTCTCTTCCAACAGCTTTGCGCCTTCATTGATGATGGCAAAGAGACAGCGCTCGCGGACCTCGTCATCGGTGACGGTTCGCGCCGCGATGCCGCGCTCGGCGCGGTGGGCGGCAAGAAGCGTATCCACTGCCGGATCGGGTTGCGGCGTGCGGCTATCGCCATAGGTGTAGTAGCCAGCGCCGTTTTTCCGGCCGAGGCGGCCGGCGGCTACCAGCCTTTCGACAATATCGGCCCCACGTTCACGTTCGCTCATCGCCGCCAGCCGCGCCGCACGCGTAGCGGCCAGCACGTCGAGGCCGGCCATATCGGCAAGCGCCAGAGGACCGACGGGAAAACCGAAATCCGTCAGCACCCGGTCGATCTGTCGCGGCGTTGCGCCCTCCTGCAACAGAAACAGGGCTTCCCGGGTCCGCTTCGACAGCATCCGGTTGACGACGAACCCCTCGGACGGTCCGACCATGACCGCGGTCTTGCCGAGGCGCTTGGCGAACGCCATCAGGGTGACCAGAACATCCGGCGCCGCTCTTTTCGTGCGGACATTCTCCACCAGTTTCATCACATTGGCCGGATTGAAGAAATGCATGCCGGCGAAATGGCCGGGCCGTTCGGTCGCCTGGGCGAGGCTCTCGATGTCGAGGAACGAGGTGTTGGTCACCAGGATCGTTCGCTCCGGCACGATCAAGTCAATCGCCGAGATGACAGCCCGTTTGGCGTCGGGATCCTCGGCGATGGTCTCGATCACCAGATCGGCCTCGCAAAGGCGGTCGAGGACGGGTGTCGTTTCGAGCCGGGCCAGTCTTTCCTCGACCGCCGTCTCGCTCAATCGGCCGCGCTTGACCGCGCTGCCGTAGATTTTCGAGATCGCCTGTCGCGCCGCCTCGATCGAGGCCTCCGAACGCCCGACAAGCACCACCGGCAAACCGGCGTCGAGGCAGGCAACGGCGATGCCGCGCCCCATCGTACCGGCGCCGACAATGCCGACCCGGTCGATCGGCCTTGCCGCCGTCTCCCGGTCCACGCCGGCAACACGCGTGGCGTCCCGTTCCGCCGTGAACAGGTGCCGCAGGGCGCGTGACTGGTCGGTGGACAGCAGCGCCTTGCAGGCCGCCTGTTCAAGGCGCAGAGCCTCGGCGACGGGAGTGCGGGCGGCCATGGCGAGCAGGTCCACCGCCTTTTGCGGAGCATCCTGTCCCCGATATCTCCCTGCAAGCGCCTTGCGCGTGGCGTCCTGTTGTGCGGCATCGAAAAGCGGAAACGGCCTTTCGCTTGTGCGGGGCAGCGCCGATCGGACAGCCGCGCTCACCATCTCCGTTGCCTCGCCGATCAGGTCGCCGGTCGCGATCCGGTCGATGAGGCCGGCGGTCAGCGCCTCGGACGCATCGATCCGGCGACCCTCCGCGATCATCGCCACGGCCTGTTCGATGCCAACAAGCCGTGGCAGGCGCACGATGCCGCCGGCGCCCGGCAGAATGCCCAGCTTGACTTCCGGAAGGCCGAAGACGGCGTCGTCGGCGGCAATTCGGCCATGGCAGGCGATCGCCAGTTCAAGCCCGCCGCCGAGCGCGCTGCCGTGAATGGCGGCGATGACCGGCTTGGTCGCCGTTTCAAGCCGCTCGATCACGTCGCCGAGAAACGGTGGTTCGATGTCGGCGTTGAACTCGTTGATGTCGGCGCCGGCGCTGAACAACCGTCCGCGGGCCGCGATCACCAGACCCGACAACGTTTCGTCCGCCTCCAGCCGGTCCAGCGCCGCGATCAAGCCAGCCCTGACGGCGTGCGAGAGCGCATTGACGGGCGGGTTGTCGATATCCGCGACCAGAACATCGCCGACACCCCGCAATTGAACCGCCGCCCGGGCAAAGGCCGTCATTTCGCGGCCTCCCAGCCGATGGGCTCGACCGTGTCGACAACGTCCATCTCGAGGACCACCTTGCCCTTCGCGTCGCGGTTCATGACACGCGACAGCGCCCTGCCGAATGCATCGAAGGGATAGGTTTCGCAAATATGCGGCGCCAGCCGACCGGCACTGAACCAGGCCAGCAATTCGGCGATGTTTTCACCGTTTTTTTGGGGTTCGGACCGCGAAAAAGCGCCCCACAACACCCCGGTCACCGAGATCTGCTTGAGCAGCAACTGATTGAAGGCAAGGTCGGGAATGTCGCCGCTGGCAAAGCCGATGACCAGGTGCCGGCCGCCGACGGACAGACAGCGAAGGGCGGCTTTGGACGCCTCGCCGCCGACCGGATCATAGACCACATCGACGCCGCGCCCCTCCGTCAGATCCATCAATTCGGTCTTGAGGTCATTGGTCGAATAATTGACGGTTTCATCGGCGCCATAGTCGCGGCAGAGTGCCAGCTTTTCGTCCGTCGAGGCCGCGGCGATCACCCTGGCGCCCATCAGCTTGCCGATCTCCACGGCCGCCAGTCCGACACCGCCCGCCGCGCCGAGCACCAGCACGGATTGGCCCGACCGCAATCCGGCGCGGTCCTTCAATGCGTGGTAGGATGTGGCATAGGCGATGAGGAAGCCGGCCGCTTCCCTGAAGGTCATGGAGTCCGGAAGCCCGAACACCTGAGCAGCCGGAACGGCGACCTCCTCGGCATAGCCGCCGAACCCCGTAAAGGCGAGGACCCGCTGGCCCGCAAACAGGCCGAAAACACCCTTGCCGACGGCAATGACGGTGCCGGCGATCTCGCCGCCGGGCGTGAAAGGCAGGTCGGGCCGGGTCTGGTATTTTCCCGCAACTGCAAGGCCATCGTAGAAATTGACGCCGCAGGCCCCGACCCGGATCAGAACATGACCGCGTTCGAGCGCCGGGCTTTCAATCTCATCGATCCGCAGCCCGTCGACGGACCCGATCGTATCGCAAATGACCGCTTTCATTGTGACTTTCTTTGGTAAGGTCGTCGCCGAACACTTGCAGGGCTGGACCAAAGGCAACATCGTCTAATGGGACTATGGACGTCCGCATTCGTGTCGGCCGGGCTTCACGATTGCGACATAGTCTGTTGGGACGATGTTGGGTGGACAGGCCAGCGCTTAGCCTGTTCATGGCGGCAAAGAATCGGTCCACGCAGATGGCCTGCGTGCGGCCGCCTTTTATTGCCGTAAGGATCCGGGAGGAAAAATGATGAACAAACGTCTGTTGGTGACCGCCGTCCTGGCGTCGCTCGCATTTGCCGCACCTGCCCAGTCGGGTGACAATGCCGTGAAAATCGGCGTGTTGAACGACCAGAGCTCGTCGTTCTCAGCGCTTGGCGGCACCGAGGTCGTGCGCGCGGTGGAAATGGCGGTCGAGGATTTCGGCGGCCAGGTACTGGGCAAGCCGATCGAAGTGGTTTCGGCCGACCACCAGAACAAGCCGGATGTCGGCCTGGCGATCGCCCGTGAATGGCTCGAAGAAGACGGTGTCGATGCCATCGCCGACATGGCGAATTCGGCGATATCGCTCGGCGTCAACACGCTGATCGGCGAAAAAGGGAAGGTGGGCCTGTTCGTATCGCCCCTGACGGACCGACACACCGAAGCCGATTGCAACGGTCATACGGTCGCCTGGGCCTATGACGCCTATTCGACCGTCGGGACGTCGGTGAAGGCGCTGCTGGATGACGGTGCGAAGACATTCTTCATCCTGTCGCCGGACTATGAGGCCGGCAAGGTCCAGGAAGCCTGGGTCGAAACCGCAGTGAAGGAAGGTGGTGCCGAGGTGGTCGGCAAGATCCGGGCGCCCCTGAAGACGACCGATTTCTCCTCCTATATCCTGCAAGCGCAGGCCTCGGGCGCCGATGCCATCCAGCTCAACCTCAATGGGCCGGAACTCGTCAATGCGCTGAAGCAGATCCAGGAATTCGGCCTGATATCGGGCGGTCAGAGCATCGCCGTGACGTTCCTGCACCAGTCTGATGCACGGGCCATCGGGCTGGAGGCGCTGCAGGGCATCCGTTTCGCCGCGCCCTGGTTCTGGAACAAGGATGACGAATCGCGCAAATTCGGCCTGGCGATGATGGAGATTACCGGCAATGCGCCCGGCTGGATCGCCGCCGGCACCTATTCGGCTGTGACCAACTATCTCAGAGCCGTCGAAAAGGCCGGAACCGACGATGCCGAAGCCGTCCTCAAGGCGATGCGCGAGATGGAAATAGAAGATATGTTCGTCCGCAACGGAACCCTGTTCCCCAATGGCCGCCTGATCCATGACATGTATCTGCTGGAAGTGAAGGCGCCGGGCGAGGTGAAGGAGAAGGACGATTTCTTCAAGCTGGTCTCCACCGTTCCCGCGGACAAGGCGTTCCGGCCGATCTCCGAAACGGCCTGCAAGATCGTCAATCCTTAAGGATCCTCCCGGTTCGTGGTCATCCACGGACAGCAAGGCGGCAGCCGCCGGTTTGACCGGCGGCTGCCGGACCGTTCCCGCAGCGTGAGAGACCGAAGTGCCCGGTTACATGATCTTCGAGATTGAAATCACCGACTCGGCGGCCTGGGCTGAATACAGGCGCGTCGCCGGGCCGGTGATGACGGCGGCAGGCGGCCGGTTTTTGCTGCGCAGCGAATCAATCGAGCCGCTGGAGGGCGGCTGGGAGCCGGCATCCATTTCGGTTGTCGAGTTTCCGACCTATGAAGCGGCGCGGGATTTCTACTATTCCGACGCCTATCGCGATCTCCTCGAATTGCGGCAGAAGGCATCCCGCGGCCGAGGCATTCTGGTCAAAGGCGCACCGGCAGCGGAGGCCGAGCCGGCATGACCAGCGGTCGGGAATGCGGCGACAACATCATCGAGGCGACCGGCCTGACAAAACGGTTTTTCGATTTCGCGGCGGTCAGCGATGTCGACCTGACCGTGCGTCGCGGCTCGATCCACGCGCTGATCGGACCAAACGGCGCCGGCAAGACCACGACATTCAACCTGATCACCAAGACCCTGCCACCGACCGAGGGCAGGATCGTCTATAACGGTCGCGACATCACCGGGGAGAGCCCGTCCAGGGTCGCGCGGCGCGGGCTGGTTCGCTCCTTCCAGATATCGGCGATATTCCCGCGCATGACGGTTGCGGAAAATGTCCGCATCGCGCTGCAGCGGCCGCTCGGCACATCCTATCATTTCTGGCGAAGCGAAAAGACGCTGGCGGTGCTTGCCGAGCGGGTCGATGCATTGCTCGAGGCTGTCGGGCTGGCGGATCAGCGCGACCAGTCCGCGGCCGGACTGCCCTATGGCCGCAAGCGGGCGCTGGAATTTGCCACCACCCTGGCGCTGGAACCCGAACTGATGCTCCTCGACGAGCCGACCTCGGGCCTGGGCTCCGAGGATGTCGACCGGATTTCCGGATTGATCCGCCAGGTTTCGGCAGACCGGACGATCCTCATGGTCGAACACAATCTGCAGGTCGTCGCGGAACTGGCGGACACGATCACCGTGCTGGCGCGCGGCAGGGTGCTGGCCGAGGGCAGCTATGCCGAGATTTCAGCCAACCCTCAGGTGGTGGAAGCCTATATCGGGGGAACGGACGATGAATAGCGCCGCGCTGACGGTCAACGATCTGCACGGCTGGTACGGCGAGAGCAAGGCGCTGCACGGCATGCAGTTTCGCGTTGGCCGCGGCGAGGTGGTGACCCTTCTGGGGCGCAACGGCGCCGGCAAGACGACGACGCTGCGTGCGGTGATGGGCCTGTTGCGCCGCAAAACAGGCGAGATCCGCTATGGCGATGAGGAGATCACCGACCGGCTGCCCGAATATATCGCCCGGCGCGGCATCGCCTACTGTCCCGAAGAGCGCAGCATTTTCGCCAGCCTGACTGTCGAGGAAAACCTGCTGCTGCCGCCGGTAATCGCCGATGGCGGCATGTCGGTCGACGATATCTATGCGCTGTTTCCGAACCTGCAGGAACGCCGCAAAAGCCCCGGGACGCGACTGTCGGGCGGCGAGCAGCAGATGCTGGCGATCGCCCGAATCCTGCGCACCGGCGCAACGCTGCTGCTGCTTGACGAGCCGACCGAGGGCCTCGCGCCGGTGCTGATCCAGCAGATCGGAACGGTCATCGGGAAACTCAAGCAAAGCGGTTTCACCATGCTCCTGGTCGAACAGAATTTCCGCTTCGCCTCGAAACTCGCCGATCGCCACTACGTGGTCGAGCATGGTCAAGTCATCGATACGGTCGAGGCGACGGATGTCGCCGAGAACATCGACCGGATCCAGAACTATCTCAAAGTGTAGGAGGGCGGCGTGACGGAGTTGATCGGTATCTCGCCCACGCTGCTGTTCGGGCAGCTTCTCATCGGCCTGATCAATGGCGTATTCTACGCCATGATGAGTCTCGGCGTGGCGATCATCTTCGGCATGCTGCGGATCGGCAATTTTGTCCATGGCGCGCAATATATGCTGGGTGCGTTTGGCGCCTGGTACCTCCTTCACCTGCCGGACCTGTTTCCGGGCCTCGGGCTGCCGTCCCTCAACTACTGGTGGGCGCTGATCATCGTGCCGCTCGGTGTCGGTCTGATCGGCGCGGCGACGGAGCGCGTCTTCATCCGCCGGGTCTACAATCTCGAACACGCCTACGGGTTGCTGCTGACGGTCGGCCTTGCGATGGTCATCGAGGGCATTTTCAATGTCTTTTACGGCGCCGCCGGCCAGCAATATGGCGTGCCGGAGGCACTGCGCGGCGGCGTCAATCTCGGCTTCATGTTCATGCCGCTCTACCGGCTGTGGGTCATCGTCGCCGCGCTCGCCGTGTGCATCGCCACCTGGTATGTGATCGAGCGCACCAAGCTCGGCTCTTTCCTGCGCGCGGCGACGGAGAATCCGGAACTGGTGCGCGCCTTCGGCATCAACGTGCCGCGCATGCTGATGCTGACCTACGCCTTCGGCGTCGGCCTTGCGGGGCTCGCCGGCGTCATGGCCGCGCCGATCTATCAGGTCAGCCCGCAGATGGGCCAGTCGATCATCATCACGATTTTCGCCGTCGTGGTGATCGGCGGCATGGGATCGATCTTCGGCGCCATTTTCACCGGGCTGATGCTCGGCATGATCGAGGGCCTGACCAAGGTCTTCTACCCAGAGGCCTCGACCACCGTCATCTTCGTCATCATGGCCATCGTGCTCGTCTTTAGGCCGGCCGGCCTGTTCGGCAAGGAAACGGTGGGGCACCATTCCGCCGATATTTCGGCCGGCCGGCCCGGCAGTTTCCTTGAAAACGGCAGGCTGTGGCTTGCCGTGTTCGCCGCCAGCGGCCTGGTTCTGCCGTTTCTCGTCTATCCGGTCTTCGCCATGAAGATCCTGTGCCTGGCGCTGTTTGCCTGCGCCTACAACCTCATTTTTGGCTATGTCGGCCTTCTGGCCTTCGGCCATGCCGCCTTCTTCGGCGCGTCGGCCTATGTGGCCGCCCACACAGCGGCGGTGTGGGGGTATCCGACCGAACTTGCGATCCTGTGCGGCGTCGCCGCGGCGACGGTGCTCGGCGCGGTGTTCGGCTGGCTGGCGATCCGCCGGCAGGGGCTGTATTTTGCGATGATCACGCTGGCGCTTGCCCAGATCGTCTATTTCTACGCGGTGCAGGCGTCCTGGACCCATGGCGAGGACGGTATCCAGTCGGTGCCGCGCGGTACGCTGTTCGGCGTCATCGATCTCAACAACACGTTCAACATGTACTATTTCGTGCTGGCCATTTTCCTTGTCGGCTTCGCATTGATCTACCGGATCATCCGCTCGCCCTACGGGCAGGTCTTGAAATCGATCCGCGAGAACGAGCAGCGGGCGATTTCGCTGGGCTATTCGACGGACCGCTTCAAACTGATCGCCTTCACCCTCTCGGCCATGCTCGCCGGACTGGCCGGCGGAACCAAGGCGTTCGTCTTCCAGATCGCCTCGCTGTCCGACCTGTTTTTCATGACCTCGGCCGATGCCCTGCTGATGACCCTCATCGGCGGCGTCGGAACGCTGCTCGGACCGGTCGTCGGTGCCGTGATCGTGGTGACCATGCAAAAGGAACTGGCGACGCTCGGCGCCTGGGTGATCGTCGTGCAGGGCGCGGCCTTCGTGCTGTGCGTGCTGTTCCTGCGCAAGGGTGTCGTCGGCACGCTCGAGGATTATCTGGCGACGCGTGAGGAACGCAGGAAACAGGCGGCCCGACCCCCAGACGGGATCGCGACCGCCAAGGCTCTTGCCGAGCCTACGGAGCCATCGTCATGAGCCGGGGCTGCGCGGTGGTCATCGGCGCCGGACCCGGCCTTGGCCTGGCGCTGGTGCGCCGTTTTGCGTCCGGCGGCCTGCAGGTCGCCTATGTCGCCCGCCGGCGTGGAGCCGTCGATGATTATCAGGCGCTTCTTGACGGTGAGGGGCTTCCGGCCACGGGATATGTCGCCGACGCCGCCGATCCGCCTTCGATCACCGATGTGTTCGACCGGGTGCGTGCCGACCACGGCGATCCGCAGGTGCTGGTCTACAACGCCGCCATCATCGAGCCGTCCCGTTTCGCGACGCCATCCGGCATCGAGGAGGCGCGCTATGCGGACGCCCCTGGCTGGAAGGCGCATGGGGCGCCGGTCGATTTCGATTATCTGGTCGACAGTTTTCGAACCAATGTCGCCGGTGCGCTGCATGCCGCCCAACAGGTGGCACCGGCCATGATCAGCCGCGGAAAGGGCACGATCCTGCTGACCGGCGGCGTACTGGCCTTCGGCCCGTGGATCGAATGGGGGGCCGTGTCGCTCGGCAAAGCGGCGCTGCGCAGCCTCGGTCACTCCCTTTTCAAGGAACTCGAACCGCACGGGGTTCAGGTGGTCACCGTGGCGATTCACGGCACCATGGCCAAGGGCACGGCCTACGATCATGACCGCGTCGCCGAGGCCTATTGGCAATTGCATGGCCGGCCGCGGGCCGACTGGCATCCGGATTTTCACTTCAAGGCCGAGGCCGGCGACAGAGGAGACCCGGACGCATGACCGATCAACCGATTGATTTCTCAGGGCGCCGGGCGCTGGTGACCGGCGGTGCCAGCGGCATCGGCGAAACCACGGCCGGGCTGCTGGCGGAGCTTGGCGCGGAGGTGGCGATCGCCGATCTCGACAGCGACAGGCTCGGCCCGGCGCTGCGGCGAACCGGTGCCAAGGCCCATACAGCAGGCGATGTCGCCGACGCCGGGCAGGCGGAAAGCATGGTGGCGGATGCCGCCGAAGCGCTGGGCGGCCTCGACCTGGTGGTCAATTCGGCAGGCATCGGCGACGATCTGGTGCCGGTCCACGAACAGGATCCGGACCGCTGGCAGCGTGTGGTCGACGTCAATCTTCGCGGAACCTACCTCATTTGTCGCGCGGCCGGCCGCATCATGCTGGAACAGCGCCGCGGCGCCATTGTCAATATATCCTCGATCGTCGGGCTGGATGCCTTTCCCGGGCGTTCGGCCTATGGCGTCGCCAAGGCCGGCGTCATTCACCTGACGAAGACCCTGGCCTGCGAGTGGGGGCCGTCCGGCGTGCGCGTCAATGGCATCGCGCCGGCCTATACAACAACGCCGATGGTCGAAGACCTGCTTGAGCGCAAGATTTTCGATCCGACGCTGATCGAGCGGCGCACGCCGGTGGGCCGGCTGGCCACGCCACTGGAAATGGCCCGGGCAACAGCCTTTCTGCTCTCGGACTGGGCGTCCTATGTCACCGGTGTGGTGATGCCTGTGGATGGCGGCTGGAGCGCCTACGGCGCGGCGGGCGATGTCGTGAAGATCCGGACGGGCGAGGGCTGATTCACGGCTTTCGGAACCGGTCCAGGCGACCCTGCGTGAGCGCCTCCACCAATTCGCGCTTACGGATTTTGGCGGCTTCCACCGGCATGTTGTCGATGAACTCGACGCGGCGCGGCGCCTTGTAGGCGGCCAGATGCTCGCGGCACCACAGCCGGATATCGTCCTCGGTAAGTTTGGCGCCGTCGCTCGGAACAACGACGGCGACGGGGATTTCCCCCTTGACCGGGTCTGGCACGCCAACGATGGCGCACATCGCGACAGACGGGTGGCGGTAGAGCACGCTTTCGACCTCCAGCGGGTAGATATTGTGCCCGCCGGCGATGATGACGTCCTTCTTGCGGTCGACGATGAACAGGAAACCGTCTTCGTCGAGATAGCCGAGATCGCCCGATTTCCAGCCTTGCTCGGTGAAAACTTTGGCCGTTGCGGCGTCATTGGCGTAATAGCCCTGCGCCACGCAGTCACCGCCGATGATGACTTCACCGATCTCGCCCACAGGCCTTTCCGTGCCATCCTCGCCGACAATCGTGATGCGCGATGAACCGACCGCAACACCGGCCGCTCCCGGCTTTCGCACGCCGATCACCGGCTCGATCACATTTTGGCCGCAGGTTTCCGTCGACCCGTAGACTTGCGCGACGCGAACGCCGGAATAATCCTCGAACCGCCGTATCACCGGTTGCGGCACCGGCGCGCCGCCGGTGATGCACAGGCGCAGCGACGAAAGGTCATGGCGGGCGGCGTCATAATCATTGACCAGATAGACATACATCGTTGGCGTGCCGCCGAAATAGGTCGCGCCATGGCGGCCGATATCGGCCAGCACCTTTTGCGTGTCCCAGCGCTCGTGCAGGATGATGGTGCCACCGGTGTAAAGGCACAGATTGAGGGTCACGGTCAGGCCGAAATTGGTGAACAGCGGCACCGCGCACAGATAGATCTCGCTGGCAAAGCGCGTTCGGTGCGCGGTCATCATGTCGCGCAGCGTCGAGCACTGGTTGAAATGCGTCTGCGCCGTGCCCTTGGGCGCGCCCGTCGTACCGGAGGTGAAGAACAGGGCGGCGGTGTCATGGAGACCGCACTCGATATCCTCGAAATGCGGCGAGGCGGCGTTCATCAACGCGTCGAGATCGCCATCGCCCGAAGCCTTGCCACCGGCTACGAAACAATGGGCCAGGGTGTCGAAATCCGACCTGACTTCGGCAAGATAAGGGTAGGTGGACGCATCGGCGATCATCGCCGTCATGCCGGTCTGTTCGACGGTGTGCTTCAGTTCGGCGTGGCGGAACATCGCGCTGACCGGCGCCGGGATGGCGCCGAGACGCTGGCAGGCCCAGAAGCCGACCGCCATCATCGGCGTCGACGGCAGATAGAGGCCGACCCGGTCGCCCTTGCAGACGCCATGGTCAGTGAGCACATGGGCGAGCCGTCCCGTCCGTTCATGAAAATCCCGATAGGTGATCGTCTCGGCGTCCGTGACGATGAAGTCGCGGTCCGGGATGATCCGGCTGTTGCGGGCGAGCATTTGGCTCAGTGTTTCCATGGATGTCCTCAGGCAGGTCGCTGCGATGCGTGGCGTATCAATGGAGACCTGCTCCTGCCAGGCATCGTCTGAAAAGACTAACGTTCCGGCACCTCAGGATATCAGGATTCCGCTGTCGACGGGCAGTTTCTGTCCGGTGGTGCGGCAGGATTCGTCGCTCGCCAGAAACAGCGCCGCCCGCGCCACGTCGATCGGTTCGGCAATGCCCAGGAGATAGGCATCCCACTGCTTCTTCAGATGCGGTTCGCGTTCGAAGAAACCGAGCACGCGTTCGGTGGCCACGGCGCCCGGGACCACTACATTGACGCGAATACGATCCTTGGCGAATTCAACCGCCATGGAGCGGGTGAGGGCGACGATACCGCCCTTTGCCGCCGTATAGGCGTCGCGATTGGGAATGCCCATTTCGGCGACGATCGAGGCGCTGTTGACGATGGAACCGCCGCCGGATTGCTGCATGAGCGGGATCGCCGCACGGCTGCACAGCCAGGTGCCGAACAGATCGAGCTTGAGACACCGCCAGAACTCCTCCAGCGGTGCCGATGTCAGCGGACCATCGGCCGATGAAGAGCCGCCGGCATTGTTGAACAGCACATCGAGACGGCCATAACGCTTAAAGACTGTCTCGAACGCAGCATCGACACTTTCCGGCTCGCTGACATCGGTTTGCACAAACACGGACTCACCGCCGTCGGCGACGATTTCTCCGGCAAGTGCCTCACCCCTGCCGGTGCTGCGCGCCGCGGTAACAACCCGCGCGCCTTCACGCGCGAAAAGCCGCGCCGTCACGGCGCCGATGCCGCTCGTCGCCCCGGTAATGACCGCGACCTTGCCGTCCAGACGTTTCATGGGTTTCTCCCGATCATCCGATGGTCTCATACGCGTTATCGCATTCGGAGTGTGCCAGTTCGTCCCCCAAACGAATTAGCAGGTTTTTGATGTCCGGGTGTCGGCGGGTAAGCAGATTACGCCACAACATATTGCAAAAATTGAAAAAACTTCCCTTGTTCACTATATGTACTGCCATGATGATGGAGTCTCGCAAACGAACGGAAAACGCCAAGGTCCGCGAGCCGGTGGGGCAGAAGCGCCGCCGATGCCTGATGTGCCGGCGCATGTTCGACAGTTTCGGCCCCGGAAACCGTATCTGCAAGAAGTGCAAGTCCACCGCCGCCTGGCGGCAGGGATAAAGCCTTGCACTTTGGCCGGCCGCCGCAACTCCCGAATGAAGTTTCATCTTGCGCCGGTTTGATTTCTCTCAATACTGTTTGCCGTCAGACCTGCAAACAATGATCCATCGACATTCGGGGGATGGCGCACGTGTCAAATATCGAACCTCTGGTCCCGGCGGTCCTGCGGCAGCGCTGCGACCCGCAGACACTGGATTTCAAGACAACCGCGGACCTTGCGCCGGCCGACCGGCTGTTGGGGCAGGAGCGCGCGGCCGACGCCATGCGCTTTGCGACGTCGATCGAACGCGCCGGTTACAATCTCTTCGTCATCGCGCCGCGCGAATCCGGCCATCATGTCTCGGTCCCCCAATTTCTCGGCGACATCGCCGGCCAAAGATCGCCGCCCGACGAATGGGTCTATGTCAACAATTTCAAGGTCAGCCGCAAACCAAAGGCCATCAGATTGCCGCCCGGAACCGCGATGCGGTTTCGCCGGGCCATGGAAGAACTGATCGACGACCTGAAATCGGCGCTGCCCGGCCTGTTTGAAACGGAAGACTATCGAAATCGCCTGCGCAGCATCGAGGGCGACGCGAAGGAACAGCAGGATCAGGCCTTCGAGGCGTTGCGCAAGAGCGCCGAGGCGGAGAATATTGCCATCATGCGCACGCCCATGGGCTTCGCGCTGGCGCCGGTCAAGGATGGAAACGTCATCCAGCCGGAGGAGTTCAACGCCCTTGACGAAGCGGAAAAGAAGCATGTCGAGGGCGTCATCGCCGGCCTGCAGGGCGAATTGGAAGAGGTCCTGCGCAAGGTCCCGGCGATCGAGAAGACACGGCGCGACCGGATCCGCGACATGAACACCAAGCTGGCATCGGCCACGATCAGCGCCTCGGTTGCTGCGACTGCGGACGAGTTCAGGGATTTCCAGCCGATCCTCGATCATCTGAAGGAAGCCCAGGCCGATCTGGTTCAAAATGTCGGCCTGTTTCTCCAGGACGGCACACAGGAAGGCATGTCGGCCATCATGGCGCCGGCGGGGCCGGATTCGCGCGATCCGAGGTTTCGGCGCTACGGCGTGAACGTGCTTTTGTCGGATGGTGAGAAGGAGGGCGCGCCGGTCGTCGTCGAAGACCATCCGACCCTCGGCAATCTTCTCGGGCGCGTCGAGCACCTGTCGGAAATGGGAACGCTGGTCACCGATTTCATGCTGATCAAGCCGGGCGCGCTGCACCGGGCCAATGGCGGCTATATCGTCCTCGACGCCCGCAAGATCCTATCCGAGGCTTTTGCCTGGGAAGCGCTGAAACGCACGTTGCAGGCCAACACCATCCGCATCGAATCGGCCGCCGAGCAGATCGGCATCGCAACGACCGTGACGCTCGATCCGGAACCCATCCCGCTCGATGTCAAGGTCGTCCTGGTCGGTGAACGCTATCTCTATGACCTGCTGGTGTATCTGGACCCGGATTTCAGCACCCTGTTCAAGGTCGAGGCCGATTTCGAGGACCGGTGGGCCCGCACCGGCGACTCCGAAAAACAGATTGCCCACCTGTTTTCGACAATCATCGAAAGCGAGGGGCTGCGGCCGCTGGATGCGGCGGGCGCGGCGCTCCTGATCGAAGAAGCGGCGCGTTATGCCGATGATGCGGAGCGGCTGTCGCTGCAGATCGGATATCTGACCGACCTGCTGCAGGAAGCCGATTTCTGGACAGGCGAGGCGAAGGCGCAGACGATCAGCGCCGCGCAGATCGAGCGCGCCATCACCGAGCGCATCCGGCGCAAGGACCGCATCCGCGAGCGGGTCTATGAGGCCATCGACCGGGAGACCGTTCTGATCGATACCGACGGGGCGTCCGTCGGCCAGGTCAACGGCCTTTCGGTCACCGGAATCGGCGGTTTCATGTTCGGAAAGCCGTCGCGCATTACGGCGCGCGTGCGGATGGGATCCGGCAAGCTCATCGACATCGAACGGGAGGTCGAGCTTGGCGGTCCGCTCCATTCCAAGGGCGTTATGATCCTGGCGAGTTTTCTCAACGCCAATTACGCGCTCGACAGCCCGGTGTCCCTGTGGGCCAGCCTGGTCTTCGAACAGTCCTATGGCGGCGTCGACGGCGACAGCGCGTCATCCGCCGAACTCTATGCCCTTCTGTCCGCGCTATCGGAGGTGCCGATAAGGCAGTCCGTGGCGGTCACCGGTTCGGTGAATCAGCTCGGCCATGTCCAGGCGATCGGCGGCGTCAACGAGAAGATCGAGGGCTTTTTCGACATCTGCAGAATGCGCGGCCTGACAGGAGAGCAGGGAGTCATGATCCCCAAATCCAACATCAAGCATCTGATGCTCAGGCAGGACGTGCTGGCCGCCGCTGAAGCCGGTCAGTTCAGCATCTATGCCGTTCAGACGATCGATGAGGGCATTGCCGTTCTGACCGGGCGCACGGCGGGCGAGCGCGACACCGCCGGCCAGTTTCCGGCAGACAGTATCAACGGCCTTGTGGACGCACGGCTGCGGGCTTTTGCCGAGGCAAGGCGGGCCTTTTCCGATCGCGACGAAGGTGGCAGGAAAGATGGATGACCGCAGCGGTAAAACGCCCCCCGACGGGGACATCCCGACGCCGTTCCGGGTGCTCGCCGGCTTCGGCGCGATTGCCGACGAAGCTGCGACGATCGATACGGCAATGGCCCTGGCGCAGGCGCTCGAAGCTGAAATCGCCGGATGTTTTGTCGAGGATATCGACCTTCTCAATCTGGCCGCATTGCCCTTCGCCAGAGCCGTCAGGCCGGCGGACCGGTCAGTCGAGGAGATCGAGCATGAACAGATGCAGCGGCAGATTTCGCGGGCCGCCTCCAACTGGGAAACAATGCTTGAGGCCCGGGCGAGGGGCGCCCGTGTGCGATGTTCCTTCAAGACCATGCGCGGTGGCTACTCTGCTGAAATCGCCCGTGAGACCGCAACGACCGATATCGTGGTTATGAACCCCGCCAATCTGCCTCAACACCGGCAGGACGCAGTCTCGCTGCTGCTGCATGGGCTCCGGGAGGCGGCCGGAACGGTCATCTTGCCGGAACGTCATCACAAACGCGCCGGCGGACCGATCGTACTGGTGGCGACGGAGCCCGATGGCGAACGGTCGGTGTTCGAACTGGCCGAACGAATCGCCAGAACCATGGGCAGCAGGACGATTGTGCTGCTCGGCGGCGATGACCCCGCCGGACCGTCGAAGGCCCGGGCCGTGGCGCAGGAGGTCTTTGGAGCGCGGGCCGATTTTCGAAACCTGCCGGGCGATCACATGTCGGCAATTGCCGCCACGCTGGCGGATCTGCACCCATCCTTTGTGGTTCTGCAGCCCTCCGCCGGGTCATTGACCGATGCGATGATCGAATTGCTGCTGAACGCCGGCCGGGCGCCGCTGATGCTGATCCGGCGGGCCGGATAGGGACACATGACCAGCTCCACGGCACCGGGCCGGGAACACATCCCAAGATTAAAGCGCACATTGACCCTGCCTTTTGTCGTGTTCTATGGCCTCGGCGTGACGGTCGGAGCCGGCATCTATGTGCTGATCGGCGAGGTGATATCGCGGGCCGGCCCATACGCACCGCTGTCCTTTCTCATCGCCGGTTTCGTGATGATGTTTCCGGCAGCCGCATTCGCCGAACTCACCGGACGGCTGCCCTATGCCGCGGCGGAGGCGCATTTCGTCGAAGCGGGATTCCATTCCAAACGGCTGTTTCTCATTGTCGGGCTTGCGGTGGCCGTAGTCGGCATCATTTCCTCCGCGGCGATTGCACACGGCGCAGTCGGGTATCTTTCGCAACTGATCGATATCGCGCCGGCCTATCTGCTTGTGGCCGTCATATTGATAACCGGAATCATATCCGGATTTGGCATCCGGGAATCCATCGCCTTTGCGGCGCTGTTGACGGTAATCGAGATCGGCGGGCTGATGGCCATCGTCGGCGGTGCGGCGCTTTCGGGATCGGATTTGACCGGCCAGGCGGTCGATATGGTGCCTCTGTCTTTGTCGCCGGGTGTCTGGGCCGGAATTGCCGCTTCTTCGCTGCTGGCTTTTTTCGCCTTTATCGGATTTGAGGACATCGATTCCATCGCCGAGGAAACCGTCAATCCGCAAAAGACTCTGGCGCGCGGCATATTCATCACGCTGATCGTCAGCGTAGTGATCTACATCCTTGTGGTCGTGGCGGCCCTGGCCGCGGTGCCGGTCGCTGACATTGCAGGCACCGAGGCGCCCCTCGCTCTGGTTTTCTCACAGACGACGGGATTTTCACCGCTGACCATCACCCTCATTGCGATTATTGCCACGGTGAACGGAATCATCGTTCAGATCATCATGGCTGGGCGGGTGATCTATGGCCTTGCCAATCGCGGCGTCCTGCCGGCCATTCTGGCGCATGTCAGCGACAGGACCCAAACGCCGGTGGTGGCAACCGGCATTGCCACGGCGATCGTGCTGGTCCTGGCGCTGGCTTTTCCGATAACCCGCCTTGCCGAATGGACATCGGCCATTACACTGTGTGTGTTCATCATGGTCTGCGCAGCCCTGATCCAGATCAAGAAATCGGGCACGCCGGCGCCGGCGGGAACGTTTATCGCGCCCGTCTGGATTCCCTATTGTGGGATTGTGGCCTGCGCGCTTCTTCTGGTGACCGGCACGCTGGCCGGTTGAGGATGGAGGTTGAGTAATCCGACCATGGCGCACAACGGACATATGAACGCCATGGTCCTCGACCGGCCGGGGACAGCGTTGGTGCCGCGCTCGCTTCCGATTCCGGAACCCGGACCCGGCCAGGCGCTGGTCCACGTCATCGCCTGTGGTGTCTGCAGGACCGATCTTCATGTCGTCGACGGCGATCTGCAACAGCCGAAGCTGCCGATCATACCCGGCCACGAGATCGTCGGAACCGTCGCCGCCCTGGGGCCCGGCACCACCGGACTGACGGTTGGCCAGCGGGTCGGCGTGCCGTGGCTCGGCCATAGCTGCGGCACCTGTCCCTACTGCCGGACCCAGCGCGAAAACCTGTGCGATGATCCCGGCTTCACCGGCTATCAGATCGACGGCGGCTATGCTCAATATACGGTCGCCGACGCGCAATATTGCTTTCCGCTGCCCGCGGAAGGCGATGCGGCGCGGCAGGCGCCGCTCATGTGCGCCGGTCTGATCGGCTACCGGTCCTACAAGATGGCCGGAGACAGCCGGCGGCTCGGCCTCTACGGTTTCGGCGCGGCTGCCCATATCCTGGCGCAACTGGCGCGGCATCAAGGCCGCAAAATCCATGCCTTCACCCGTCCGGGCGACACCACGGCGCAAGACTTCGCCCGCCATCTCGGCGCCGTGTGGGCAGGCGGGTCGGACGAAAGCCCGCCGGAACCCCTGGATGCCGCGATCATTTTCGCGCCCGTCGGCAGCCTGGTGCCGACGGCACTCCGGGCGGTCAGAAAGGGCGGCACGGTCGTCTGCGCCGGCATCCATATGAGCGATATTCCGCGTTTCCCCTATGCATTGCTGTGGGAGGAGCGAACGATACAGTCGGTCGCCAACCTGACACGGCAGGATGGCCGCGAATTCCTGGAGCTTGCGGCGCACGCACCAATCGAGACCGAAATCCACCGCTATCCGCTTGCCGAGGCCAATCGGGCGCTCGCCGATCTGAGGTCAGGTGTGTTGACCGGTGCCGCTGTCTTGATCCCGTAACATCATCCGCCAATACACTCCAAGCTAATAACAACTCGCTCTGGTCCAGCCGCTGTGCCGCGAGAGTTCCTGCCAGCTCAACCTTCCATTGAGGTCCATTCGGTGCTTATATGAAAGCTGGCTGTCGGAGCCTCGTCGGTATCCCAGCTTCGTATTGTCTCGCTAATCGAGGAATGTAGGCAATCCAGGCCCGACTGGAGGAGTAACCGGTCACGCGGGCTCAAACTGAGGAGTACAATTGAAATGTTTCAAGCGATTTTGGCAGTAGCAGGTACGATGACCGTCGTGGTCGGATTGGGAATGTCCGGTGCGGCGATGGCCGAACATCATAACCCGGACCAGCACCTCAATTTCGAATGCTCGAATTGTACCCAGAACACGACAGTCGACCAAGGGAAAACCAATCTTGTCGTGACTTGCTATGGAAAGACGGTAGACCCCGATGACCCCAACCCATTTTGGGCAGCCTGCTCATCACCTGAGATCGGAATCGGCTGCAATTGGTCTAAGGAAGCCAGTGCCTGTAGTTGTTCAAGCGACACGCCAAAAGCGCATACTGTGCATGTCGAAATAAATGAGTGCAGCCAATAGAGGGGTCTTCTTCCGGTCCTTCCTTGCGACGCGGGGTTCTTCGCTGCCAGCAGAGTCCGGGGTCGACCCGTTACCGGTTTGGCGGACGTTCACTGGTCCGCTGCCTGTCGAAAGATGCTCTAAGCCCGACTGGAGGAGCAACCGATCATGCGGGCTTAAACTGAGGAGTGCAATTGAAATGTTTCCAGCGATTTTGGCAATAGCAGGCACGATGACCGTCGTGGTCGGATTGGGAATATCCGGTGCGGCGATGGCCGAACATCATAACCCAGACCAGCACTTCAGCTTCGACTGCTCAAGTTGCAAGAAAGACACGACAGTCGACAAAGGGAAAACCAATCTCTACGTGACTTGCTACGGAAAGCAGGCAAACCCCGATCACAGCGGGTTCTACGCAGTCTGCTCATCACCTGAGGTCGGAGTCACCTGTTCTTTTGACTGGGGATCCAGTGCTTGTCATTGTGGAAACGACACGCCGAAGGCTCATACCGTGCATATCAATATGGAGAAGTGCAGCCAATAGATTCATCCGGTCTTTCCTTGTGACGCGGGGTTCTGAGCCCACACGGTCTTTGTTAATGGGGCGCGGTCGGTTCTCCGCCGCATCAATCATGCCCCTCGTGCACCGAATCGCCAAAGCCTCATGAGTTTCGAAACCGACTCATGGAGCCGGTCTTGAAAGTCGAATTAAAGGTGGATGGTCGGGTTTAGATGTGATTCCAAACGGTTGTCGAAGCAGTTTGAAGAACCTCATGTGAATACCGACCACCCGGCGGCAAGATAGCCGCAATGAGATGGGTTATTGAAGCGATCAATCCAATCGCAGGGCTGACCAAGGACTTCGAGGCCACCATCGGATTCCCTACGACATTTCTCTACGCTGCATCCGTCATGTTCCTGACAAGGCGAATTGCAATATCTTGGTGAGTTTCGAGTCGGACACTTGGTGATTGACGCTGATCAATGCGCCCGGCGGCCGGGTGGAACATCAGTGCAGCCGCCGCCGGTTTTGAACATCAGGATGGATTTTCATGGGTCCCAGCAAGCTCGAACATCTTTTCAACCCGCGTTCGATCGCCGTCTTCGGAGCGAGCGATTCCGGCCGGTCGGTCGGTTCCAGGGTTTTTGCGAATTTGCTGGCCGGCGGATTTGAAGGTCCCATCATTCCCATCAATCCAAAATATCAGGAAGTTGGCGGAAAGCGCTGTTTTTCAACGGTTACGGAGCTTGCCGAACCAATTGACCTCGCCGTCATCGCGACGCCAGCGACGACGGTTGCCGGCATTGTGCGGCAATGCGGCGAGGCCGGGATTCGCAATGCAATCGTACTTTCCGCGGGCTTCGGCGAGGCGCGCGGAAACGGCAAATCGCTTGAGGCCGAGCTGATCGAAGCCGCCGGGCAGGCCAATATCCGTTTCATGGGGCCGAATTGCGTCGGGCTGGTCCGGCCCTGGCTGTCGCTGAATGCGACATTCCTGAAATCGTCGACACCGAAGGGCGGCCTTGCGCTGGTTTCCCAGTCCGGTGCGCTGTGTTCGGCAATCTCCGACTATGCCGAGCCGCATCACCTTGGATTTTCCACCCTGTTTTCCCTTGGCAATGCCACCGATATCGGTTTTGGCGACGTGCTGCGGTTTCTGGCCACCGACCCCGAAACGAAATCGATCCTGCTTTACATCGAGGGCATCCGCAACGCCCGATCCTTCATCAGCGCCCTGCGGCTCGCCGCGCGGGTCAAACCGGTGCTGGTGCTGAAAGCCGGGCGGCATGACAAGAGCTCCATGGCGGCCAACACCCATACCGGCGCGCTGATCGGCTCCGACGCGGTGTTCGACGCGGCGCTGGAGCGGGCCGGCGCGGTCAGGGTCGATACATTCGGCCAGCTTTTTGCGGCGGCGGAAATCCTGTCGTCCAACAAACGGGCCGCCGGCAACCGGCTCGGCATCATCACCAATGGCGGCGGCGCCGGCGTTCTGGCTGCCGACCGGACCGGCGATATGCATCTTGATCTGCCCGATCCGTCCCCAGCCACGCTTGCCGCGCTCGACGCCGTGCTTCCCGCCTACTGGTCCAAGGGCAATCCGGTCGACATTCTCGGCGACGCGCCGCCGGAGCATTTCGGCACGGCACTCGCCACCTGCCTCGACGATCCGCAGTTTGACGGGGTTCTGGTGATGCTGACGCCGCAGGCCATGACCGATGCGCGCGCGGCCGCCGAGGCCGTGATCAAGGCGATCCCGGATGGTAACCGGAAACCGGTTCTGGCCTGCTGGATGGGCGAAAGTTCCGTGGATGAGGCGCGCTATCTGCTGAGTGCCAGCGGGATACCCGATTTCCACACGCCGGAGCGGGCCGTCGAAGCCTTCTCCTATCTGGCACGGCACGAGCGAAACCGG
>JANQMU010000051.1 GCA_028279875.1 Rhizobiaceae bacterium | reverse complement strand
GAGAAGCTTGCCAAACAACACGCGCTGCCGAAGTCGCGGCGCAAGCTGCCGCCGCCCGCGGCACCGCGCATGCGCAAGCGCGGATGATGAATGATGCTCCCTCGGCGTCGCGGGCTCTACGCATAGACATGACAGAACGATCCCGGTAACAGGCCCGATGCTGCGACGGCTTTACAATGCGTGCATCGAAGCGGCCGGGAAGCCCTATGCGACCTGGGCGCTCGGCACGGTCTCGTTCACCGAAAGCTCGTTCTTTCCGGTGCCGCCCGACGTCATGCTGGCGCCGATGGCGCTCGCGCGCCCGGACCGGGCCTATTACTACGCGACGATCTGCACCCTGACCTCGGTCGCCGGCGGGATTTTCGGCTATATCATCGGCGCGTTTCTCTATGACTCGGTCGGCCTGTGGCTGATCAGCCTTTACGGCTACGGCGACAAGGTCGAAGCCTTTCGCCAGGCCTATGCCGAGTGGGGAACCTGGGTCGTCCTGATCAACGGGTTCACGCCCATCCCCTACAAGATCGCCACCATCACGTCGGGCTTTGCCGGCTATAATTTCTTCCTGTTCGTCTTGTTTTCGCTGTTGACGCGCGGGGCGCGGTTCTTCCTCACCGCCTTTCTGCTCAACCGCTACGGGGAGCAGGTGCGCAATGAGATCGAGAAGCGCCTCGTCTTCTGGACCATCGCCTTCCTGATCGTGTTCTTCGGCGGGTTCATCGTCATCATCGCCGTGCTCTGAGCTCTGGAGCGGGTGCGGGCATGCAGCCCGAGTTTCCGCGGTTGGCCCCCGCAGCGCTCGAACGAAATTGGCAGGCTGCGCGTTCCGACAATCCGCTGGAGCGGATAGGAGGCCTCGACGATGATTGATGTAATTGGCGTACGCGTTGTTAGACCGCACAGATTTGAAATCGCGTTCTCCGACCGAACCGGCGGCATCCGCGATTTCGCCGGAATTGCGGAACGATCGGGCGCGATGATCGAGCCGCTGAAGGACTCAGCCTATTTCGCCCGCGTGTTCATCGAGGATGGTGCCCTGACATGGCCGAACGGCTATGACTGGGACCCGATCGCCTTGCATGACGAGATGAAGACGGCCGGTCTCCTCCACCGCTCGGAGGTGGCGAGTTAATGAGGAGTAGCCCGCGGCAATCTCATACTCGTCACCGCTCGTCGGTGGTTCATGCTGGGCCGTCGGATGATCAGATTTGCAGATTGAATTGCCGGGTCACGCATTCGCAATGCGGCCCGGCATCGGTGAAGAAGCGTACGACAAATCGAAAGCAGCGTTTCGATGCCTAAACGCGCCAGCCGAGGTAGTTTAGACTTCTTTTTTTTCGGAGGTTAAACCCTCTTTTTCAGTTTGGCCACTTTCCGCATGATCAGTGTAGATATGGGTTCTACTGTGCGGACTAGTGAGCCAAGCCGGGTATTGACTTGCCCGTTCCTCTGCCGAATCGAGTTGGCGTGCGAGCCAACCTGTTTTTAGATTTACCAATCGCGCCATATCTATCCTCCAATAACGATTTTAGTTGTATATTAGAAAATCGTTTACCAGAGAGCGCGCCTCGCTTTAGGATTAGACGCCAATTCGTCCTAAATATCAAATGAAAAGAAGATAGGAAGTATTGCCTGGGGAGAACCATCGTGTCTGTACAAAGAATTCAAAGACCTGAGCTGTTCTTCTCGCTTGTGGCTCCCGTAGGCGTTGATCTTGACATGATCATAGAGGCACTCTCTACAGCTCTTAAACGTCAGAATTACGATTCTAGTCTCATCAAGATTACTTCAATTATGCAAGATGTTCCCTCAAGCGAAAAAATAATTTCTGATCCCTACCGCGACAGCATTATGTCTCGAATCAAGTACGCAGATGATATTTGTGACCAATTGAAGCGACAGGACGCACTTGCGGCGATCGCAATCGGCGCAATTCAGTCCGAGCGAGAAAGATTAAATAACGACCGCGCCCGCTTAGAGGGCCGCACCTTGAACCGTGATGAGCTTCAAGAGCCAATATCCGGGCACGCATATATAATTCGTCAGTTCAAGAGACCGGGCGAAACAACGCTGATGCGCCAAGTATATGGCAAGCTCTTTTTTCAAATCTCGGCTTATAGCTCACCAGATGATCGAGAATCATTACTTCGCAAGAAAATTCGAGAGTCCCACTACGGAACTCTACAAGAAACGGACGCGCGATGCCAAGCCATCCAACTTATGGCTGTCGATTATTCTGAGTCGGACAAGGATTTCGGGCAAAAAATCCGAGAAACATTCCCTTTAGGCGACGTATTTGTCGATGGTGTTAATCGAGCGAATTGCGAGGAAATGATTAGACGATTTGTGGACTTGATCTTTGGCGACAACTCAATAACGCCTTACCACGATGAATACGGAATGTTCCTTGCCGAGTCAGCGTCCTTGCGCTCGGGTGATTTGTCCCGCCAGGTTGGTGCAGCTATATTTCGCCAATCTGGTGAAGTAATTTCAATGGGGTGCAACGAAGTTCCAAAATATGGAGGTGGGACGTATTGGTGCAGTGATCATCCGGACGGTCGGGATTTTGCGATAGGTGAAGACCCAAATGAGCGCATAAAACAAGAGATATTATATCAGTTAATTGCAATACTATTCGAGCGCAGAGGGCTGGCTGATGAGTTTCTCAAGCTCGGCACACCAAAAGAGGTAATGACCAAGTTGATGGAAGAGCCGTCCGGTGTGAAAGACTCAAAGCTAATGGACCTTCTTGAGTTTGGTCGTGTTATCCACGCCGAGATGTCGGCTATTTCGGATGCTGCGCGTCTAGGTGTGCCGGTCAAAGGCGCGACACTTTTTTCAACCACATTTCCTTGCCATATATGCGCAAAACATATAGTGGCGGCGGGGATCGATCGTGTTGTATTTTTGGAGCCGTACCCTAAGAGCTACGCCAAAGAACTTCACGCAGATTCAAT
>JANQMU010000030.1 GCA_028279875.1 Rhizobiaceae bacterium | reverse complement strand
TCGAGATCGGCATGACGTAGCCGGAACCGAGCATCTGGTAGCTTTCGGGAAAACGCGACAGATCGCGCCCGCTGGCCAGAAGCTCGGCAATGCCCTTATAGGCGGTGAGGCCGCCGAGCGTGACGATGAAGGCTGGCACGCCGGTCGTCACCTGCACGATGCCGTTGAGGGCGCCGCAAACCGCGCCGGCGGCCAGTCCGGCGGCGATCGCCAGCCACACCGGCGCCTGATATTCGGCCAGCAGAATGCCGACGACGACGCCGACCACGGCAAAGATCGATCCCACTGAAAGGTCGAGACCGCCGGAGATCAGCACCACGGTGGTTCCGCAGGCCAGGATCGCCAGGATGGACGCCTGGGTCATGATCGAAAACAGCGTGTCGAGGTTTCGAAACGGCGGCGACAGCACGAAAAACACCACATAGATCAGCAGCAGGGCGATCAGGACCTGGGCGGTCTGTCGAACCTGATGCACCAGGGAATCCCAGGGGGATGCCTGCCGGGCGGCGACTTGGTTTGGTGTATCGGGTGCGTTTTGCATCATCGACATGTCAGCCGGACCCCGCAGCAATGGCGCCGGTGATCAATCCGACAAGCGTATCGCCGTCGACATCGGACACGTCGCGGACAGCCGCCCGTTTGCCGAGCCGCATGACCATCACCCGGTCGCAGTGGTTGAGGACGTGCTGCATATTGTGGGTGATCATGATCACCGACAGGCCGTGATCCTTCAGCGACGTCACCAAGTCCATCGCCATCTTGGATTCGCGCACGCCGAGCGCTGCCGTCGGCTCGTCGAGCATCGCCACCCGTTTGCCGAACATGACGGTCTTGCTGAGTGCCACCGCCTGTCTCTGGCCGCCCGAGAAGCTCTGCGCTTCGCGGTAGATGTCGCTGATGCGGATGTCCAGCCGGCTGAACAGGTCGCGGACACTCGCCTCCATCTTTTTGAAATCGAGCGCCCCGACCAGGCGGCCGAGAATGTTGTCCCTGATGATCTCGCGACCGAGAAAGATATTCTTCGTGATGCTCAGCTCGTTGACCAGCGCCAGGTCCTGATAGACCGTTTCGATGCCGATATTGCGGGCTTCGGAGGGTGTTTCGATCTGTACCGGCCGCCCGTCGAAGAAGATCTGCCCCGCATCGCGGCTGAGGGCGCCGGTGATGGTCTTGACCAGTGTGGATTTGCCTGCGCCATTGTCGCCGACCAGCGCCAGAACCTCGCCTTCGCGCAGTTCGAGATCGACCGAATCCAAGGCCGTGATGCCCCCGAAACGCTTGGTCACGCCACGGGCCTCCAGGACATACTGACCCTCGGCCGAACCACCCATATTGTCCTGATCCTTCCAGTCCAGTGGATGCCGTTCGGGCAGCATCCCTGTTTTTCAGGCATAAAAAACAATCGCACTTGCTGTCAATAGTTTTTTTTGCATAAAAGACATATTGCAGGAAATGGAGCGACTGCCATGTCGGATGAACCGGTCACACCGATCTTTCAGTTTGGAACCAGCCGCTTCCTGCAGGCCCATGCGGATCTGTTCATCGACGAGGCGATGGCGCGGGACGCCGCCGCCGGCCCGATCACCGTCGTGCAGAGTTCCGGTGACGTCTCGCGAGCCGGTCGTCTGAAAGCCCTGTCTGCGCCCGGCGGGTTTCCGGTCCGCATCCGCGGCCTTGATCAGGGCCGGACAGTCGACCGCGAGCAGCGGGTGATGAGTGTCCGGCGAACCCTGTCGACGGCGACGGACTGGCCGGACCTCGTCCGCCTGCTTGCCGCCCAAGCGGACTACGTCATTTCGAACACCGGGGATCGCGGTTATGCCGAACAGGCAGCCGATGCCGGGGACGGGTTTGATCAGGCCATGTCCTTTCCGGCAAAACTGCGCCTGCTGCTGCGTGCCCGGTTTGAGCACGATGCCAAGCCGCTCACCGTGCTGCCGACGGAGTTGATCCGGCATAACGGACAGGTCCTCAAGACCCGTGTCCTGGCCCTGTCGCACCATGACGATGACGCGTTCACCGGTTGGCTGGCGAATGAGGTGATCTGGGCTGATTCGCTGGTCGACCGCATTGTCTCGACAGCCCTTGAACCGGCCGGCGCCGTCGCCGAACCCTATGCGCTCTGGGCGATTGAGAAAGCGCCCGGGCTCGTGCCGCCATGCCGTCATCCCTGCGTCCGGATGGTGGAGGACCTGGAGGAAGCCGAATCCCTGAAACTGTTCATTCTCAATCTCGGCCATTCCTGCCTTGTCTCGTTCTGGCGGCAATTGCCCGATCCGCCGCAGACGGTGCGCGATCTTCTGTCGCTGGCCGCCATGCGGGCACAGTTGACGGAGCTTTATGAGGGCGAGGTTCTGCCGGCCTTTGCGGCGGCGGGGCGGGATGCCCAGGCGCGCGCCTATGTCGAAACCACCATGGAACGGTTTCAAAATCCCTTTCTCGAACACAAGCTGGCGGATATTGCCCAAAATCACGCGCAAAAGGTCGAACGGCGGATCGGCGGTTTTCTGACATGGGCAAAATCGGTCGGCGATGACGGTCCCAAGCCCCGCCTTGAAGCGATCCGTGCCGCTGCACAGTCCCCTTGAACCGTTTGCCGATCATGCTCTACCTTTGGCAAAATGAAGAAACCCGTCAAGAAACAGACCTATTCGGCGCCGGCTCTCGAAAAAGGTCTTGATATCATCGAATTGCTGTCGACACAGGAAACCGGAATGAGCCAGTCGGAGATCGCCCGCGCGCTCGGCCGATCGGTCGGCGAGATTTTCCGCATGCTTGTGGTGCTGATGGAGCGCGGCTATGTGGCGCTGGAACCGCTGAGCGACCGCTATGTGCTAACAACCTTTCTGTTCGAGATTTCGCATCGCATTCCGAAAATCCGCCGGCTCACTGCCTTTGCCGGTCCGCTGATGCGGGCTTTGGTCAAGTCGATCAACCAGTCATCCCATCTGGCGATCCTCAATGCTGACAGTATTCTGGTGGTCGGCCAGGTGGATTCGCCCGGCAACAACACCATGGCCGTGCGGCTCGGGGCCAAGATCGATCTGTGGTCGGCGTCGTCCGGACGGGTCATCCTCGCCAATCTTCCGGAGGAGGAGGTGGACTCCTATTTCGCCAACGTGCCGCTGCCGGCCGGCATGAGCGAGGAAACGGTGCGCAAGGATCTGCAACTGATCCGCGACAAGGGTCACGAGGTGCGCGACAGCTTCGTTGTGCGCGGTGTGGTCAACGTGTCGGTGCCGGTCATCGACCATTCCGGACGCGCCGTCGCCGCCCTGACGATACCGCATATCGAAAAATACCGCGACCCTGTCACCTTCGAGGACTGCCGCAAGGAACTCATCGCCACGGCCTGGGAACTGACACGGAGCCTGGGAGGCGGGGCCTTCGAGCCGCAACGCGATTAGGGTCAGGACATCTCGGACGACACTTCATCGGGCCGTCCGGCCTTTTCAACGGCGGCCACGATATGCGCAATTGAGTTGGCGTAATATTCCAGCAGCAATTGCTCCCGCGGATTGGCGCGAAACAGGCCCTCTTCGCTGGCTTCCATGATATGGCGTAGCTTCAGCATACGCATACCCGTTTCCAGCGTGTAGTCCCGGTCCCCGCGAGGGATATGAACATGGTAGCCGGCCCGCTCCATCCGCTGCATCAGGTCGAAGACCTTTGATTTCAGTTCCAGATCGCCCATCCAGTGATCTTCGTTTTGCAGCAGGACCGTCGAGACCAGAGCAACCGGGAGGACCGGGATGACGCCGCCGATTTCATCGAGCAGCCGCTCACCCAGTTTTTGAACGCCTGCAAAACGCGCCTCGCGTGCCTTGCGCTCCACCGGATCGCCGGTCTCCACATGGGTCGAGAAATCGATTCCGTTGGCTCTGGCGAATTCGGTCAGCGACATCGGCTTGCCGAAGGAAACGCAGGCATGACCATAGCGGTGCAGCCGACCCTGGAACCGCAATTTGACAAGGTGGAGAAGGAACCCGAAAACCGAGGACATTCTGACGCGGAAATCACGGCCGCTGATTTCCTTTTCCCGCTTTGCGGTCAGGATACGGTCTTCCAGAACGCGGTCATAATTGATCCCGACGGGAATGAATACGATGTCCTTTTCGCCGTCCGCCTTGAAACCGGAAACCATATAGGACAGCAGACCCAGTTTCGGCTCCCGCAGCGTGCCGTCGGGCGACAACCCGCCTTCGGGAAAGACCGCCTGGGTGACACCCTCCTTCGTCGCCTTGCGCACATAGGCGGCGAGCACGCGGCGGTAGAGCTGGTTTTTCGAATTGCGGCGGATGAAATAGGCGCCCATCGATCGCAGCAGCGAGTGCAGGAAGATGACCTGCGCCCATTCACCGACGGCATAGGAGAGCGAGGCCCGGCGGGAGGCGAGATAGGTGACCAGGACATAGTCCATATTGGAACGGTGGTTCATGACGAACACCACCGACGCGTTTTCGGGTATCTCCTTGAAAGCATGGTCGTCGGCATAGCCGAGATGCACGCGATAGGTGAACTCGGAAAGCCATTTTGCGGCGCGTGTTCCAATGCCGAAATAGGTGATCGGCGAAAAGGAGGGGACGATCTCGGCGGCGTATCGCTTTGCCTCCTTCATGATGACCGCGCGCGGTTTGCCGGTTGTCCGGTGTTCGAGATCGACGGCGCTGATGACATCGGCGTCGTAGAGCAACTGATCGATCAGCCCCTGTCTCCGGGCCAGCTTGAAGGGTTGTATCCGCAGGTCGAGGCGGGTGTTCAACTCATCGATCGCATCATTGACGCGCCGGCGGAAATACCACCGCACACCGGGCGCGAATATACGATCGACAATGGCGATCGACGCCAGGACCGCCAAGATCACCACCAGCCAGAACGGAACGGCGACCGTTTCCGCCATTGCCCATGCCTCCCGCGTGTTCGCGCGTCAGCCTATCGGGAATGCGGGCCCGTGTATATCGCTGCGAAGAGTCGGTTCCCGTCAGTCGATCTTCAGTGCCGTCGCCGGCGTTTTCATCGATTGGAAACAGGCCTCCACCAGCGCCATCGTCTCATAGGCGTCTTCGACTGAGGCATAAAGCCGGTCGTCCTCGCCGGCATCATAACGCTGGACATTGCGCATGGTGCCCATGAAGGCATCGATAAACCAGCTCCCCTCCAGCGGGATCTGTTCCCATTCGCCGCCATTCGGGCACAGCCACAACTCATCGGCCTCGCCATTGGGGTAGTCGAAACAGACGCCGAGCTTGACCATCATCGCCCCTTCCGTGCCCTCGATGCGGAACCAGGCGGACTGGAATTTGCGGCCGCACTGGTGGTTGTGATTGATCGACATGAGACCACGCATGCGGTCGCCGTAATCGAGAATGACGGAGGTCCGTGTCTGGGCGAAATCCTTGGCCCTTGGGTCGCCCATGCTGCGGGCGAACACGCCGTCGGGATTGCCGGCCAACGCCCGGATCGTGTCGAGATAATGGATCGAGTGCACCGCAATCTCGACCCGTTCCATCGGGATCAGGAAGGGGAACAGCGTCCAGGGCGTGAAAATGTTGAGATGGACTTCGATCTCCAGCAGCTCGCCGATCAGCCCCTTTTCGATGGCGTCCTTGGCGGCCATCATCATCGGCGAGAACCGCAGCTGGAAATTGACTGCCGCTTTCAGCTTCTTGTCCCGGCAAATCTGCCGGATGGCCCGGGCCTGGTCCTGATCGGCGCCCATTGGTTTTTGAATGAGAACCGCTGCGCCGTCCGGAAGGTCGGGCAGGATTTCAGTGATCACCTGCGGCGGCGTCGCGATATCGTACACCACCTGTGTGCCGTGCGCCGCGACGGCATCGTTCAACTCGGCATGGACGGCGGGAATGGCATGATCGGCCGCAAGGCTTTCGGCCCGTGACTGATCGAGGTCCGTCACGCCCTGCACGAGAATATCGGCCTTCTGATAGGCCGGCAGGTGGGCATCGCGGATGATGCCGCCGGCGCCGATGATCACCACGGGTTTCGGCGCGGCCGGCGCCGGCCAGGACTGGTTGAGGTCAAAGCGCATGATCGGTTCCCTTCCTTTCCGACTGCAGGAGATGTTGGCGATATCCGGCGATGTCGGCCACTTTGTGCACAGGTCTCTTTCATATATACAAAACTATTTGACTAATGAAAAGAAATTGTCGATGGTAGGAGCGATTGGATCATGGGGAAGATAAATGGCTGAGATTGGTGTCCACGCCCGGACCTTGCCGGGTTTGCCGGACGAACATGCGCAGATTCCGGTTTGGAACGCCGAAAACTGGTATTTCGAGGATTTCCAGGTCGGCGACAAAATCAGGTCGATTCGCCGCACGATTTCCGAAGGCGAGGCGATGCTGTTCAATTCGCTCGTCATGGATCTGCACCCCTATGTGGCCGATCAGGGATTTGCCGAAAAGGAAGGTGTCTTCGGAAAAAGGCTGGTGGCCGGTGCGCAGGTCTTCTCCTATGGGCTGGGGCTGGCCGCCACCAACTGCCTGAATTCCTTTTCCTACGGATATGACCGCCTGCGGTTCATCGCGCCTGTCTTCATTGGCGACACGATCTACACCATTCGCGAAAACCTCTCCAAGGAAGTCAAGACCGAGGAGATGGGCAAGGTGCGGGTCAGCTATTCGGTCTACAAAGACGATGGCGAGATCGTGCTTTATTGCGAGCACCTGATGACCGCGCTCTACCGCGACCCGGCCCTGTTTGCCGACGAGGTCGCGGCCGGAAAGGCTGCCGCGGAAAATGGCTGATCAGGTGCAATTGCGCGGCATGACCTGGGACCACAGCCGTGGCTTCGATCCGATGGTCGCGACCTCCCAAGCCTTTGGCGAACGGCATCCCGATGTATCGATCCAGTGGGAAAAACGTTCGCTGCAAGCCTTCGCGGACCGTCCGATCGAAGACATGGCCGACACTTACGATCTGCTGGTGATTGATCATCCGCATGTCGGCGAGGCGGCCCGCACCGGGTACCTGCTGGCCTTTGACGGGTTGGGACGCGATGACGAACTGGCGACCCTTGCCTCGCAATCCGTCGGCGTGTCGCATCGATCCTACGAATTTGAGGGTCGCCAGTGGGCGCTCGCCATCGATGCCGCGACGCCGGTCGCCGCCTTTCGGGCCGACAGGATCGATGAGGCGCCGAAGTCCTGGGGCGATGTGCTGGCACTGGCCCGGGCGGGCCAGGTCGCCATCGCACTGGTTCCGGTGAATTGCCTGACCAATTTTTTCGGCTTTGCGCGCAATATGGATTTCGCCGTCGCCGAACGGCCGGACACGCTGATCGCGCGCGACGAGGGGCGCCATGTGCTCGAACTGATGCGCGAGCTGGTCGCGCTCGTGGCCCCGATGTGCCTGTCGCTCGATCCGATCGGCGTACTCGACTGGATGGGCAGGACCGCGGACGGACCGGCCTATTCGCCCTTCGGATATGGTTACACCAACTACAGCCGTGACGGCTATTGCCGGTTTCCGCTGACATTCGCCGACGCCCCGAGCTTCGGCGACAACGGACCGGGCGGCACGGTCATCGGCGGAACCGGTATTGCCGTCTCCAGCGCCTCCCGGCATCGCGACATCGCAGCGGAATATGCGTTCTGGATCGCCGGCGCCGATTGTCAGTCGGGCCTGTTCTTCACCGCCGGCGGCCAGCCGGGCAACGCGGTTGCCTGGGACGATGACGCATGCAACGCGGCGAGCCGTAATTTCTTCCGCAACACCCGTCAAACCATGGAGACCGCGTGGCTGCGGCCCCGCTATGACGGCTACATGGCGCTCCAAGACCGTGCCGGCGACATCATCCATCGGTGCCTTGGAAACGAGATCGACATCGAAACGGCGCTCGACCGCCTGCAACAAGCCTATCTGGAGAGCCGGTCATGAATGTCCTGCCGCAAGCCGAACGGCCGCTTGACGGCCTGACCGTGGTCGATTTCAGCCAGTTTCTGTCCGGGCCGGTCTGCACCCTGAAACTCGCCGATCTCGGTGCCCGCGTCATCAAGGTCGAGCGGCCCGGTGTCGGCGATCTGTGCCGTCATCTCTATCTGACGGATGTCGACATCGATGGCGACAACTCGCTGTTTCACGCCATCAACCGCAACAAGGAAAGCGTCACCGCCGATCTCAAGGACCCGGCCGACCGCAGCAAGCTCAACGATCTCCTGTCGACCGCCGATGTGCTTGTCCAGAATTTCCGCCCCGGTATCATCGAGCGGCACGGTTTCAGCTACGAGGCGGTGCGCGAGATCAATCCCCGCATCGTCTACGGTTCCATTTCCGGCTATGGCGAGGACGGCCCGTGGAAGGATCTGCCGGGCCAGGACCTCTTGGCCCAGGCGCGCTCCGGTCTGTTGTGGCTGACCGGCAGTCTCGACGATCCACCGATGCCGATGGGGCTGGCGGTCGCCGACATGATGGCCGGCAACGCCCTGGTCCAGGGCATATTGGCTGCGCTGGTCGGCCGCGGGATCCACGGACGCGGCGCCAAGGTAGAAACCAGCCTGTTCGAGGCGATGATCGATTTCCAGTTCGAGGTTCTGACCACCCATCTCAATGATGGCAACCGGCCGCCGGTGCGCAGCGGCGTTGCCGGCGCGCACGCCTATCTCGGCGCGCCCTATGGCGTTTACGAGACGGCCGACGGCTATCTCGCCCTGGCGATGACCCCGTCGCTGAAGGTTCTTGCCGAGTTGCTGGGTGTCGACGGTCTCGAAGCCTATTACGACGACAAGGGCGCATTGATGGCCAGCCGCGATCACATCAAGGCGATCCTGGCAGCGCATATCCGGACCCGGAGTACGGCCGACTGGCTGGCGGTTCTGCAGCCGGCCGATATCTGGTGCTCCGAGGTTCTTGACTGGGACGCAATGCTCGCGAGCGAAGCCTATCGGTCACTCGATTTCGAGCAGACGATCCGCCGCAATGCCAGCCTCGAACTGACCGCGATACGCGCCCCGATCCGCATCGATGGCGCGACCTTGAAATCATCGGTCGCCGCGCCCGGCCTCGGGCAGCACACCGAAGCGGTATTTGGGAATCTGCCCTCCGGATCGGGGTCTGCGGAGGAGAACAAGGGCGGCCATCAAGAGCCCGCCAGGCAGAAAAACCAACCGATATGACCGGCTAACTGAAGGAGGAAAGGATGAAACACACACATTTGAAAATACTGGTTGCCGCAACGGCCTTGCCGTTGCTGCTGACCGGGGCGTCATTTGCCGAGGAGATCGATTACGGCAATTTCGACGGCTACACGCTGCGCGTCAAGCTGATCGGCGGCGCGCAATATGAGCCGCTTTATGCCGAGATCGAGAACTGGGAGAAAATGACCGGAGCCAAGGTCGACGTTCTGTCCCGCAAGAACCATTTCGAGCTGGACCGGGAAATCAAGCAGGACATCGCCGCCGGCACGCTCGACTGGTGCGTCGGCTCCAACCACACCAGTTTCGCCCCGCAATACGGGACGATCTATATCGATCTCAACGGTGTCATTCCGGCCGAAACGCTGGCCGAATTCCAGGAGCTTGCTCTCGCCAACTCGACGGTCGATGGCCGGCTTGTGCAATTGCCTCGCCACTCGGACATCTCCAACCTTTTCTATAAGAAGTCGCTCTATGAGGACCAGGGCAACAAGGACAGGTTCAAGGAGAAATACGGCTATGATCTGGCGCCGCCGGAAACCTGGGAGCAGTTCAAGGAGCAGGCCATTTTCTTTGCCAATCCGCCGGAATTCTACGGCACGCAATATGTCGGCAAGGACGAGGCGATCACCGGACGGTTCTACGAAATCCTGGTCGCTGAGGGCGGTGCGCTGTTCGACGAGAACTGGAACCCGACCTTCAATTCCGAAGCCGGCGTGCGCGCCGTGCAATGGTTCAAGGACCTCTATGACGCCAAGGCCGTTCCGGCGGGTGTGCTGAACTATCTGTGGGATGACACCGGTCTCGGATTTGCGTCCGGAACGGTGGCGCTGAATCTGGACTGGGCCGGCTGGGCGTCGTTCTTCAACGATCCGGCCAATTCCAAGGTCGCCGGCGATATCGGCCTTGTCCGCGCCCCCAAGGGGTCCAGCGGCAAGCGCACCGGCTGGTCCGGCAGCCATACATTCTCGATCACCGACACCTGCGACAACAAGGAGGCGGCTGCATCATTCGTCAGCTTCCTGACGTCCCATGAGCGTCAGATGATCGAGGCCCGCAAGGGCCTGCTGCCGACCCGCGGCAAGGTCTGGGAGGAGGCGATTTCCGAGTTCGGAACGGCCGACAATGATTTCATGGTCGAGGTGTTCGAGACCTATTCGAAGTCGATGTCGGAAGACGCGTTCACGCCGCCCCTGATCCCGCAGTGGATCGAGGTCTCCAACGAGCTGTGGCCGCGGCTGCAGTCCGCCATTCTCGGTGAAATGACGCCGCAGGAGGCCTTGGACGAGGCCGCCGATTCGGCGCGTGAAGTGATGGAAGATGCCGGTTATCTTTAAGCCGGATACATCCGGCGCGGTGGCCATCCGGCCGCCGCGCTTCGATCGAGCATCGGGCAGTTCATGGCCAGAGTAAAAACATCGGTACCGTTTTGGCGGCGTGAGCAGTTCACGCCGTTCCTTTTGCTGATGCCGGCCATTTTGACCATTTTGCTCGTCGTCCTGCTGCCGTTGCTGTTTTCGCTCTACACGAGTTTCACCGGCTACCGCCTGATCCGTCCCGAAAGTCTCTATAACTGGGTCGGTTTCAGGAACTACGAGCGCATCTTCACCAATGCCAATTTCTGGTACGCCTTCGGACGCACCGTCCTGTTCCTGACGATCGCGCTCAATCTGGAATTCCTGTTCGGACTGGGCATCGCCCTGTTGATCAACAGGATCACCTGGGGCCAGCGGACCCTGCGGACCATCATGATGTTTCCGATGATGTTTTCGCCGATCCTCGTCGGATACCAGTTCAAATTCATCTTCAACGACAATATCGGCGTCCTGAACAATGCGCTGCAGGCGCTTGGCCTGAGCGACGGCGCCATTCCCTGGCTGGTCGACAGGCAGCTGGCCATGTTCTCCATCATCTTTGCCGAGGTCTGGATGAGCACGTCGATCTTCGCCATCCTGCTTCTTGCCGGCCTGTTCGCCATGCCGCGCGATCCGCTGGAGGCCGCCAAGGTCGATGGCTGTAACCCGTGGCAGGTGTTCCGTCACATCACGCTGCCGTTCCTGATGCCCTTCGCCTTTATCGCCATGACCATCCGGTCGCTCGATGTCGCGCGCGCCTATGACATCGTCGATGTGATGACCGGCGGCGGACCCGCTGGCCGCACCGAACTTCTGTGGACCCTGATCGCCCGGGTCGGCTACGACAATTCGCGCATGGGGCAGGCCAACGCCATGGCCTATGTGTCGATCCTCTTGTCGATCGCCTTCACCTATTATTTCTTCCGCAAGCTGATCGCCGCCCGCAAATATATGGGGGGCGCCGACTGATGAACACCAGGCTCAAAAGGCAAATCGGCAAGGTCGTGTCCTGGTTCCTGACCTTCCTGCTCATGATGGTGATCTGCGTTCCCGGCCTGTGGGTCGTCCTGACCGGGTTCCGTCCCAACCGCGAGGTGCTGGCCAAGCCCGCCATCTGGATCCCCGAGGATCTGACCCTCAACAATTTCGCCCAGATATTCGGCTTCGGCGCCGAGCAGGTCGCCATCCCGGTACCCGCCTATTTCACCAATTCGCTGGTCATCGCGCTGACCAGCACCGTGATCGCGCTGCTGATCGGCATGTCGGGCGGCTATGCCTTTGCCCGTTTCCGCTTCAAATACAAGGACACATTGTTCCTTGGGCTGATGCTGTCGCGCACGGTTCCGGGCATCGCCCTGTCGCTGCCGGTTTTCATGATCTGGAGCCGTATCGGCCTGATCGACACCAAGCCCGGCCTGATCATTGTCTATGTGGCGCTGAACGTGCCCTTCACGGTCTGGCTGATCGACGGGTTTTTCCGCCAGATCCCCAAGGAAATGTCGGAGGCCGCGCAGGTCGATGGCTGCACGCGCTGGCAGGCCTTCTGGAAGATCGAGTTTCCGCTGGCCAAATCCGGTATCGCCTCGGCCGGGATCTTCGCCTTCCTGACCTCCTGGAACGAATATGCGCTGGCCAGCCAGCTCACCCGGTCGACGGATAGCAAGACCCTGCCGGTTGGGCTGATGGATTTCACCGCCCAGTTCACCATCGACTGGGCCGGCATGTCAGCGATGGCGGTGATCATCATCATCCCGGCGCTGATCCTGACCTTCATCGTCCAGAAACATTTGATCAGCGGCCTGACCTTCGGCGGCGTAAAGGGGTAGTTCATGGCTGAAATCAAGCTGGAAAGCGTCGTCAAGAACTATGGCAGACTGGAAGTCGTGCACGGCATCGATCTGAATATCGCGCACAATGAATTCGTCGTTCTTGTCGGTCCGTCCGGCTGCGGAAAATCCACCACGCTGCGGATGATCGCCGGGCTGGAGGAGATTACCGACGGCACGATCTCGATCGGGCAGCAGGTGGTCAACGACCTGCCGCCGCGCAAGCGCAATATCTCGATGGTCTTCCAGAACTATGCGCTGTATCCGCATATGAGCGTGCGCGACAATCTCGGCTTCGGCCTCAAGATCGCCAAACAGTCCGATGCCGTGGTCCGGGAGCGGGTCACGGAGGCCGCCGAAATTCTAGGCCTTGAGGACCTGATGGACCGGACGCCGGCGGAACTCTCCGGCGGGCAGCGCCAGCGGGTCGCCATGGGACGGGCGATCGTGCGTCACCCGGAAGCCTTCCTGTTCGACGAGCCGCTGTCCAATCTCGACGCCAAGCTGCGCGTGCAGATGCGCACCGAGATCAAGAAGCTGCACAACAAGGTCAAGACGACCGTTGTCTATGTCACCCATGACCAGGTCGAGGCGATGACGCTGGCCGATCGGATCGTCGTCATGAAGGATGGCTGGATCGAACAGGTCGGCACGCCGATGGAAGTGTTCAATCACCCGGTCAACACCTTTGTTGCCAGTTTCATCGGCTCGCCGCCGATGAATCTCCTTCCGGCGACCGTCGATGGCGGCGAGGTCGTCCTCGGAGGTTCCACCCGGCTGCCGGTCCCGACCCGCCTTGCAGGCCATGTGACCGATGGCCAGAAGGTGATTCTGGGCATGCGGCCCGACGACCTGACCCCGGAAGGCCACGGCATTGTCGAAAGCGGCCAGACCGCATCGGTGCGATTGACGGTGGACCTGGCGGAACTGCTGGGAACCGAGACCATTCTTTACACACAGATCAGCGGCCAGGAGGTGCTTGGGAAGATGTTCGACCCGCGTGAAGTGATGCCCGGTGAATCCATGACCTTCAATATTTCGCTCGACAAGGTTCACCTTTTCGACGCCGAAACCCGGAAATCCGTGAGGCTGGGCTGATGGCCATTATCGAACGCGTCGAACTGTTCATGGTCGATCTGGTGCCGAAGGTCGAGCGGGTCGACGCGATCCAGAGTTTCGCCAGTCAGGAAACGCCGATCGTCCGCCTCACCGACGCCGACGGGGCGGTCGGCACCGGCTATTGCTATACCATCGGCACCGGCGGCGGCGCGATTATGAGCCTGCTTCGCGAAACCCTGGCGCCGCGCCTGATCGGCCGCGAGGCCGAACAGGTCGAAGCCATCTGGCGCGATCTGCTGTTTTCGACCCATGCGACCGCGGTGGGCGCGATCACCTCTCTGGCGCTCGCCGCCATCGATACGGCCCTGTGGGATCTGCGCTGCCGCAAGGCGGGATTGCCGCTGTGGCGGCTTGCCGGAGGCGCGCAATCATGGGTTCCGCTCTATTCCACCGAAGGCGGGTGGCTGCAGATTGCCGCCGATGATCTTGTCGCCGATGCGCTGGCGATGAAGGCGGCCGACTATGCCGGGTCCAAGATCAAGATCGGCAAGCCGACCGTTGCGCAGGACCGGCAGCGGCTGGCCGCCGTCCGTGAAGCGGTGGGCGATGAATACCAGATCCTTGTCGATGCCAATCAGTGCTTTTCGTTGTCGGAGGCGATGCGGCGGGCCGACATGCTGGCCGAACTGGATATCGGCTGGTTCGAGGAGCCGATGCGCGCCGACGATGTCGGCGCGCATGCGGCCTTGAGCCGACGGTCCCGGGTACCGGTCGCCGTCGGCGAAAGCCTTTATTCCATCAGCCAGTTCAAGGACTATATGCAGCAGGGTGGCTGTTCGATCGTTCAGGTCGATGTGGCTCGCATCGGCGGCATCACGCCTTGGCTCAAGGTTGCGCATATGGCCGAGGCGTTCAACATGAGCGTTTGCCCGCATTTCCTGATGGAACTGCATGTCAGCCTGGTCTGCGCGGTACCCAACGCGCCGATGCTGGAATATATTCCACAGCTCGACGCAATCACCACGTCGCGAATCGATATCAGGAAGGGCAGGGCGCATCCGCCGGAGACGCCTGGCCTCGGCATCGACTGGGACTGGACAGCCATCCGCGCTGCGTCGGCGGAACCGGAGGCGATCACGGAAGGAATATGAGGATGCAAAGAATGGGAATGCTCATCGGCCTGGAGGCCGATCGGGTGGCCGAATACAAACGCCTGCACGCGGCGGTCTGGCCTGAGATTCTCGACAAGATCAGCGAGTGCAACATCACCAACTATTCGATTTTCCTCAAGGAGCCCGAAAATCTGCTGTTCGGCTACTGGGAATATGTGGGCACGGATTTCGAGGCCGACGCAGCGCTGATGGCCGCCGATCCGAAGACCCGGCAATGGTGGGATATCTGCATGCCCTGCCAGATTCCGCTCGAGACCCGTAAAGAGGGTGAGTGGTGGGCGATGATGGAGGAGGTCTTCCATCATGACTGATCCGCGCATTGCCCGGCTGGCGAATTGCTACACCAGCGTCATTCACGATGTCCTGCGCGAAGAGGGGCTGCGCAATTTCACCCTGCCGCCGCGCATCACCCCGCTGCAGCCGGACAGGACGCTGTGCGGTCCCGTCTTTACCATCGAAGGCCGTCTCGACGAGACCGCGGAGCCGCACGACACATTGCTGGCCTGGACCGGTCTGCTGTCGAAATGCCCGCCGGGACATATCTGGACCGCCCAGCCGCACAATCACGTAATTGCGCAAATGGGCGAACTGTCGGCCGAAACCCTGCATCGCAAGGGTGTTCTGGGCTGCGTGCTCGATGGCGCGCTGCGCGATACCGGCTTCATCCTCGATCTCGGCTTTGCCTGCTGGCGAACCCACCACACGCCACGCGACATTGTCGGCATGTGGCTGCCGACCGGGGTCGATATCGATATCATGATCGGCGATGTCCTGATCCGTCCCGGCGACTGGCTGCATGGCGACCGCGATGGCATGGTCCGCATACCGCAACAGAGCCTGGACGATGTCATCGAAAAATCCGAGACGGCGATGCAGACCGAAAGCAAGGTGCGCAAGGCGATTCTGGAGGGCGTCGATCCGCAGGAGGCCTATCTTAAATACGGGAAGTTCTAGCCCATGAAGATCACCGGGCTCGACATACGCTGCTGCCGGCTCGACCGGGTTGCCATCGCCGGCGATGCGATGCGCGACGGGATCACCCAGGACGGCATGGAGTTCCTGGTCTACACGGTGCGGGTCGAGAACGGATTGTCCGCCTCGATGTTCAGTTTCGCCGGCCGCTCGGCGCTCGGCGCCGGGCACCTTGCCGCCGCCTCGCTGCGGCCGTTCCTCATCGGCCGCAACGCGCTCGATCGCGAGAAGATCTGGCAGGACTGGCGCGTCGCCGACCGCTGGTGGCATCACCTGCCGATCTATCTCTACGGGCCGATGGATTGCTGCCTCTGGCTTCTGGGCGCCGAAGCGGCCGGACAGCCACTCTGGCGCTATATGGGCGGGGCCCGGGATCAGGTTCCTGTCTATGCGTCGTCGCTGGTGCTGCCCGACGCCGACGCCTATGCGAAGGAAGCCTGCGACGTGCGCGATGCCGGTCTGAAGGCCTACAAGATCCATCCGCCCGGGCGCTCGCTTGAGGAGGATATGGAGATCCACCGGGCGGTGCGCCGGGCGGTCGGACCAGACTTTGCCCTGATGTCGGACCCGGTCGCCGCCCATTCGCTGGAAGAGGCCGTGCGGCTCGGGCGCTGCCTGGAGGAACTGGATTATCTTTGGCTGGAGGAGCCATTGCCGGACGAGAATTTCGCTGCTCTGCGCGAATTGACGCGTATTCTCGACATTCCTGTCGTCGGAACAGAGGTTCTGGCCAAGCATCCCTATTCGGTTGCCGAATGCGCCGCCACGCGGGTGGTCGATGCGGTGCGGGCCGATGTCTCCTGGACCGGCGGGATATCCGGTGCGCTGAAGACGGCCCATCTGGCCGATGCGTTCCACATGAAATGCGAATTGCACACAACGATCTTCCACCCGCTGGAACTGGTCAATCTGCATCTCAACGGAGCGGTCGCCAACAGCAGCTATTTTGAACTGCTCTGGCCGGTCTCGCTTTTCGAATTCGGCCTGACGACACCGCTGCCGATCGAAAACGGTGTCGCCCGCATGCCCGAAAGTCCCGGCCTGGGCGCCGAGCTCGACTGGGACCTCATCGACAACGCGACGATTGCAACCCTATGAGCATGGCGATGAAAACATGGGCCGGAGAAGGGATCGAAGGAGAAACGGACAATCGGCTTCTCGTGCTTGCGCCTGAGGACAATGTCGCCGTCCTTCGCGAGGCGATACCGGCTGGAGAAACACTGATAGTCAGCGGCCTCGAAATCACTGTCACCGCCTATCTCGGTGCCGGTCACAAGCTTGCCCGATGCGATATCGCCACCGGTGACAAGATCCTGAAATATGGCGCGCCGATCGGATCGACAACGCGCGCCATCGCCACCGGCGATCACGTGCATCTGCACAATATCAAGAGCGACTACACGCAATCCCATTCGCTGGATGCGGCCCGCAAACACCATGAGCCCAACAAGGGAGGGTCGGATGCGTTTTGAAGGCTTTCTGCGCCGGGACGGACGCAAGGGCATCCGCAACGTCGTTGCCGTGGCCTATCTGGTCGAATGTGCGCACCATGTCGCCCGTGAAATCGTCCATCCCCATCGCAGTGACGCCCATGTGATCGGCTTTCCTGGCTGCTTTCCCAATGACTATGCGCAAAACATGATGGAGCGCCTGTGCACGCACCCCAATGTCGGCGCGGTCCTGCTCGTCTCGCTTGGCTGCGAAAGCTTCAATCGCTACCAGTTGGAAAAGGTGATTTCCGACAGCGGTCGCCCGGTGAAAACGATTGTTATTCAAAGGGAAGGGGGGACGCGCTCATCCATAAAATCAGGCCAGGAATGGGTCGGACAGGCGATCGAAAATCTGCAGGCTTGCGAACGGGCGCCAATGCAGCTTTCCGACCTTGTCGTTGCTACCGTGTGCGGCGGGTCGGACGGCACCAGCGGCATTTCAGGCAATCCCGCCGTTGGCCGCGCCTTCGACCGGCTGGTCGCCAGTGGGGCGACCTGCATATTCGAGGAAACCGGTGAACTGATCGGCTGCGAGGAGATCATGGCGGCGCGTGCGGCGACGCCGGAACTCGGTCGGGAACTGCGCGCCTCGGTGCACAAGGCGGCCCGCTACTATGCCGAACTCGGCTATGGCAGTTTTGCCGCCGGCAATGCCGATGGCGGCCTGTCGACGATCGAGGAGAAATCGATGGGTGCCTACGCCAAATCCGGGTCCTCGCCGATCTCCGGCCTGATCAAGCCCGGCGACATTCCGCCGAAAGGCGGGCTCTATCTGATGGACGTCGTACCGGACGGCGAGGTGCGTTTCGGCTTTCCGAACATCTCCGATAACGCGGAGATCGTCGAGATGATGGCTTCGGGCGCGCATATGACGCTGTTCGTCACCGGGCGCGGCTCGGTGGTCGGCTCGGCGCTCGCGCCGGTCATCAAGATCGCGGCGAATCCGACCATGTATGAGCGTCTCAGCGAGGACATGGATGTCAATGCCGGCCGGATCATCACCGGCGAGGCGACGCTGGACGAGGTGGGCGGTGAGATATTCGATCTGCTCGTGGCCGTTGCGGCCGGAAAACAGACCAAATCGGAAGAACTCGGCCACACGGAGTTCATTTTGACCTATAAGACATTCGAACCGCTGGGGCCGGCCTGCTTACCCGCTTGAGACAGGCGGCGCATCACAAGGAAGATCATGGATAGATTGCGGGGAAAGACGGCACTGGTGACGGCGGCGGGACAGGGCATCGGCCGCGCCTCGGCGCTGGCGATGAAGCGCGAAGGCGCCGAGGTGTTTGCGACCGATGTCAATGCCGATGCGCTGTCGGACCTTGCCCGCGCCGGGCTCGAAACGTTCAGGCTGGATGTGCTGGATCCGGCTTCGATCGCAGCGGCGGCCGATCGTGTCGGAGCGCCGGACGTGCTGTTCAACTGCGCCGGTTTTGTTGCCGACGGCACCATTCTGGACTGTGATGAGGCCCAATGGGAATTCTCGTTCAATCTCAACGTCACCTCGATGTACCGCATGACCCGCCGGTTTCTGCCGTCCATGGTGCAAAATGGCGGCGGCTCGATCATCAACATGGCCTCGGTGGCATCCTCGGTGATCGCCGCACCGAACCGGTTCGTCTACGGTGCGACGAAGGCGGCCGTCATTGGCCTCACCAAATCCGTCGCCGCCGATTTCATCGGGCAGGGCATCCGCTGTAATGCCATCTGCCCGGGAACGGTTGAGTCGCCCTCGCTGGAGGAACGTATACGAGCCTCCGGCGACTATGAGAAAGCCCGCGCCGCTTTTGTCAGCCGCCAGCCGATGGGACGCGTCGGTACCGCCGAGGAAATCGCCGCGCTGGTTGTCTATCTCGCCTCCGATGAATCCGCCTACACGACGGGTGTTGCGCACGTCATCGATGGCGGATGGGCCAATACATGAAGATACCGGCAGCGGCCGGACACGTTTTTAAGGGAGATCCGTCATGACATCGCTAATCGACACCCACCAGCATCTGGTCTATCCGGACGTCGCCGGCTATGGCTGGACCGACGGTATTCCGGCGCTGGCCAATCAGAGCTTTTCCCTGGAGACCTATCAGGGTCTTGCCGGGGCTGTCGGCCGGACGCTGTTCATGGAGACCGGTGTCGATGATGCCGACTATCAGGCCGAGGCACGCTTTGTGTCCGAACTCGCCAAAAACCCGGAGAGCCGCATCGCCGGCATGATCGTGTCCTGCCGCCCGGAAACCGATGACGGTTTCGAAGCGTGGCTGGATGAATGCGGGTCGATGAATGTGGTCGGGTTACGGCGCATTCTTCACGTCGTGCCCGACGACCTGTCGAAATCCGAGACCTTCCGCCGCAATGTCCGCGAGATCGGCCGGCGCGATCTTGTCTTCGACATGTGTTTCCTGGCCCGCCAATTGCCGATCGCCATGGAACTGGCCTCCGCCTGCGACAATACCCGACTGGTTCTCGACCATTGCGGTGTGCCGGACATTGCCGGCGGCGCGCTCGATCCCTGGCGTGATCATATGCGGGAGATCGCGGCGCTGCCGCATGTCACCTGCAAGCTCTCCGGCCTGCTGGCCTATTGCGCCCCCGGCGAAGCGAGCCTGGAGACCATCAAGCCCTATGTCGATCACGTGCTCGAGGTGTTCGGGCCGAACCGCATCGTCTGGGGCAGCGACTGGCCGGTCGTCAATCTCGCCAATGGCCTGCCGGACTGGCTCGCCGTAACACAACGGATCCTTGACGGATTGTCGCTAGACGAGGCCGGCCGGATTGCCGGCGAAAACGCGGAGAGGGTCTACAGGATCCAACCCGCGTGACCGTGGCGGCCGCGCGGCTGGTGGTCCCGCCCATCCTATCCGGCCTGGTATTGCGGCGCCGAAGCAAGATAGGTTCCGTAGGCCCCCGCATTGGGGTAGGAAAACTGCTCGGCAAGCGGGTTGGCCCGCTTGCGTTTCGTGGCGCCGATATCCGCCAGGATCTCGTCGAAATGCTTGAAATGGAACGGCGCGGAGCACAGGCCGCCATAGATCTGCGCGGCCGGCCGCTCGGTGCGCCTCCAATCCATCATCATGTCGATATTGTCGCGCATCGCCCGGTCGCTCGGCTGGTTGGCCAACTGGCCGTCGGCATAGCGCACCAGCCAGTTGGCGATCATCTCCGATGACAACACCGAACAGAAGCTGGAGTTGAAGCCGACGAAGCCCAGTTCCGGAAGGTCGGGGTTCACGGCCAGGCGGTAGACCCGGTACTGGCCGTCCGGATCGATCAGTTTCGCCTGATGGTCTTCGTCCAGATAGGGCACCCCGAGCGTCCAGCCGACGGCAAGGATCGAGAGGTCGCAGCCGACTGTCTCGCCATTGGTCAGCACGACCTGATCGCCCTCATAGCGCTTGAACGATCCCCGGACGGGTTTCACCGAGCCGTCCCTGAAAGCCTCGAACAGGCCGGGCGTGACGATCGGGATCGAGCAGGAGACGTCCTTTTCGATCGGCACGTCGGGAACCATGTCCCATTTCCTCAGTCCGAGTTGCAGCTTCAGAAGCGTTTCCAACCCCCGGAAATTGGCCCAGATGAGCGGTTTGAACAGGCTGGCGGCGAGGCGCCGGACGCCGGTGCGGCCCCAGCAGTTGAACTGCTGTTCCTGCGCCCGCATGTAAAGCAGGCGCTTGAAATTGATGCCGCCGATGAAATAGGGCAGGCGCCAGACCGGTTCGCGATAGACCATCGTCACCGATGCAGCGCCGCTGGCGGCGGCGTTCACCGCGATGTCGGTGGCTGATTTCGAGCCGCCCAGAACGACGACGCGCTTGCCCTTGACCATCGACGGATCGGTATATTCCGAAGAATGAATGACCATGCCGCCGGCCTCGGTGAAAGCGTCCTGCCCCGGGTGGCTGATGATGTTCTTTTCCGAAAACTGCCCGGTGCAGATCGAAACGAAGTCGAAATCCTCGGTCGTCGAGCCGCTATCGGCTTCCAGGGTCAGGGTCCAGCCGGGGCGCCCGTCGGCCCGCCGCTTCATCGCCGCGACATTGGTATTGAGCCGGTAGCATTGCTTCAGGCCGTGCTTGTCGGCATAGGAATGCAGATAAGCATGGACCTGCGGGCCTTTCGGCCATTCCGGATAGTCCGCCGGCATGGGGTGGTCGGTAAAGCAGTAAAGGTCCTTCGGCGATTGCGTCTGAACCCCCGGATAGGAGCGTGACAGCTCCCACACGCCGCCGAAATCGTGGCTGCGCTCGATGCCGTGCACCGCATGGCCCCGTTCCTTGAATGCCTTTGTCGCGGCAAGGCCGCTCACGCCGCCGCCGATAATGGCGACCCTCTTTTTCGTAACCATGACTGTTCCTCCCGGAAGATGTCGTCCTATGCGCCTTCGGGCGGCGGCAGGAAGTCGACCTCATGCAGGGCGGAAAGCCTGACAAGCTCCTGTGGATCGGTCACGCCGTCCAGCGCCCCGAACAGGTCGAAGAGCTTGCGCGCCGGCGCGACGCCGAAGACGCAGGTCGCCACTGCGCCGGAACGATTGAAAATGCCGTGTGCCACGCCCATCGGCATGCGGATCGTATCCCCCGCTCCGGCGCGATGAATATCGGCGCCGAACTCGACTTCAAGTGTCCCGTCGAGCATCGTGATCCACTCATCCTGGGTTGGATGGATATGCGGTGGCACGAAGGTGCTGTCCGGGATCACCGCATGCCAGATGAAGGCGTTTTCGCAATGCAGTTTCGGTGTGTAGGTGTGGCCGACAACGTTCCACGATGTGCCGTCCAGGCCCTCGGATGCGGCCGTAATGCCGGGTGTATTTGCCATTTGCTCCTCCCAATTTGCGAAAGTGGGAGCAAGATAGGCGCGTTTTTGGCCCGTCCTTTATCCAAAAAACGAAATAAACCGCAGACCGGCGGCGGATGGGATCGCCGCGATTTGCTTCATGACCGGCGCTGAACGATACTGACCGGATGGAAACTGTCGCGCAGCCAGAGCCGGCGGCGCCGCTTCGCCGCCATCGGTTGTTTCGCAGCGCCGAGCTGGACGAGGCGCGCGATTTCGTGGCCAGCAAATTCTGCCGCCACAGGCTGGAGCGGAAGAACCGGCGCGACAGTTTCGATGCCTGCCACCATCACGCCGCCGGTGTCGGCATGTCGGTCAACTACATCCGTTATGGTGCCGACGTCGAAATCGAGCCCGGTGAACTGGGCTCGTTCTACCTGATCCAGATCCCGATCACCGGGCAGGCCTGGATCAGGAACGGTCATGATGAGGTGGACGCCAGCCTCGCCAGTCCCAGTGTCCTCAACCCCGACCGTCATACCACCATGCGCTGGTATGCCGGATGCGAGAAGCTGCTCCTGCAGATTGACCGCCGGAACCTGCAGCACACGGCCGAAAGGCTGGTCGGCCGCCGGCTGCCGGGCTCAGTGGTGTTTGATCCGCGGATCGATTTCACACGGCCCGCCATGCGGTGCTGGTGGCAGCGGGTTCAGGCCGTCGTGCAGGCGATCGAGGACGGCCGGCTGTTTTCAAGCCGGGAAGGGCTGTCCCAAAGGCTGGTCGAGGAGGAACTGATCGAGGCGTTCTTCGTCAACCAGCCGAGCAATGTCAGCCATTATCTGGACACCGAGCCGGCTGGCATCGCGCCGGCCCATGTCAAACGGGCGCAGCGCTATATTCACGACAATCTCTGTTCCGCCATCACCATCGGCATGATCGCGGCCGCCGCCGGCACCACGCCGCGCAGCCTGCAGCTCGGATTTCGCAAGGCCTGCGGCATGACCCCGCTGCAATATGTGCGCTGCGAACGCCTCTACGGCGCCCATTATGACTTGATGAAAGCCGGGCCCGGCGCCACGGTCGCGGACATCGCCTACCATTGGGGCTTTACCCATCTCGGCCGGTTTGCGCGGGACTACCGTGCGGCCTTCGGCGTGTCGCCGCGACAGCGCCTGACGAACCGCTGATCCCACCTGCGGCACGATCGCCGGCTTGGCTCTTCGGGTATTTCAAAGTCCGAAAATCATGTGGCCATGTCGCATTTTGAACATCGGTGCGCGGCACCGGATGAAAGGATGAAGGCGGTTGTGGCGCGGGAGGGGCGCACCGGCTGCCGAAATTTGACTTATCCACCAACGGATTGTTTTCGGTTGACTTGGCGGTGCGGCAATTGCGAACATTGCGCCAAGGATAATCAAAAGACCATTCCGGATGTGGAGAGGTCGCAAATAGGGAGAGGGGATCATGGGAGGTGTGCTGCCACTGATTGGCAAGCGGCTGCTACTTGGTCTCGGGACGCTGCTCGTCGTTTCGATCATCATATTCGGGGCCGTCGAACTGCTGCCGGGCGACATCGCCCAGCAGGTGCTTGGCCAATCCGCAACGGAAGAAACCGTCGCGGCCCTCAGGGAGGAAATGGGGCTCAACCGGCCGTCCTATGTCCGCTACTTCGAGTGGTTGGGCGGCGCCGTCCAGGGGGATTTCGGTGTTTCGCTGGCCAATAAGCGCTCCGTTGCCGAGCAATTGGGGCCGCGTTTCGCCAATACGCTGTTTCTGGCCGGTCTCGCCGCCCTGATCTCGGTTCCGCTGGCCATCGGACTTGGCGTCCTGGCCGCTCTCTACCGCAATTCGGTTTTCGACCGGGTCGCCAACGCCGTCAGCCTGGTGTCCATTTCCTCGCCGGAATTTTTCCTCGGCTATATTCTGATTGTCTTCCTGGCGATCCAGAACCCGATTTTCCCGGCAATCGCCAATGTCACGCCCGATACCGATCTGACGGAACGGCTCTATCGGACCATGCTTCCGGCCATCACCATGGCGATGGTGGTGACCGCCTATATGATGCGCATGACGCGGGCCGCGATCATCAACCTGCTGGCGTCGCCCTATATCGAGATGGCGCGGCTCAAGGGCGTGCCGAATTCCCGGGTCATCACCCGTCACGCACTGCCCAACGCGCTGGCGCCGATCATCAATGTCGTTGCGCTCAACCTTGCCTATCTGATTACCGGCGTGGTGCTTGTCGAGGTCGTCTTCGTCTATCCGGGCGTCGGGCAATTGCTGGTCGACAGCGTCACCAAGCGGGATTTTCCGGTCGTGCAGGCCTGCTGTCTGATCTTCGCGGCCACGTTCATCCTGTTCAATCTGATCGCGGATGTCGGTGCGATATTGTCGAACCCGCGCTTGCGGCACCCGAAGTGAGGATCGGATAGATGCTTTCATTCGTCATTATCTACTATGTCTTTCTCATCGTGGTGTGCTGTGCGGCCGCCTATTACAAACACCGCACGGCTTTGCTGCTGCTGTTCACGCTGTTGTGCGTATCGCTGATTTCCGGCCTCCTGGGCGGCGCCTCGGTACTGGTCAATATCACGATTGCCGTCGCCCTGCTGGCTGCGGCGGCCGGTCTCTCCTACAGCTTCCGCGAAGCCATGGTCCAGGTGCTGCCGCCGGAGGGCGCCAAACTCATGCGCACGGCGCCGCTGACGGCCGCCTTCGGCCTTCTGGTGATCATCGCCTATGTCATCGCCGCCGTCTTTGCGCCGGTGATCGCCCCCTTCGGCGAGGCGGAAGTCGTCGGCAGCTCCTTCGCGCCGCCCGACGATGTGATGCTGCTCGGCGGCGACCAGCTTGGGCGCGATCTCTTCTCCCGCCTCATCTACGGTGCCCGCAACACGGTCGGCATCGCGGTCATGACCACGGCGATCGCTTTCGTCGTCGGCACGCTGGCGGGGCTGATCGCCGCATCGATGGGCGGCTGGGTCGATCAGGTGCTCGGCCGGATCGTCGATACGCTGATGGCGATCCCGCAGCTCATCTTCGCGCTGCTGCTGCTGACCATTGTCGGCACCAGCGTGCTCAATCTGACGCTGGTGATCGCCTTGCTCTATTCGCCGCTGATCTTCCGCCTGGCGCGCGCCGTCGCCGGCAACATCGTCGTCATGGACTATATCGAGGCGGCCCGGCTGCGCGGCGAATCCACCTGGTACCTGATAACCAGGGAGGTCCTGCCCAACATCACCGCGCCGCTCGCGGCCGAGTTCGGCCTGCGGTTCTGCTTCGTCTTCCTGGCGATTTCGGCGCTGTCGTTCCTGGGGCTGGGCATTCAGCCGCCGACGGCCGACTGGGGATCGATGGTGCGTGAAAACGCAACCCTGATCTCGTTCGGCGAAATCACGCCGCTGATACCGGCCGCGGCCATTGCGCTGCTGACCGTTGCGGTCAACTTCGTTGTCGACTGGATGTTGCACATTTCATCGGGACTGAAGGAGTAGATCATGGCCAAGGAAAAGAGCGTCCTGCTTGAAATCAAGAACCTCAAGATCGAGGGCTATTCGGACGAACACTGGATCGAGATCGTCCATGGCATCGATCTGACCCTGCACCGGGGCGAGGTAATGGGCCTGATCGGCGAGTCGGGTGCCGGCAAATCGACCATCGGGCTGGCCGCCATGGGGTTTACCCGCGACGGCTGCCGGATTTCCGACGGCACGGTGCTGTTTGACGGCATGGACCTGACCACCGCGACGCGCGGCGAGCGCCGTGCGCTGCGCGGCTCGCGCATCGCCTATGTGGCGCAATCGGCCGCCGCGTCCTTCAACCCGGCCCACAAGCTGATCGACCAGCACACCGAGTCCTCGCTTCTGCACAAGGTCAACAGCAAGGCCGACAGCGAGGCCGATGCAATCGAGCTCTACAGACGCCTGCGGCTGCCCAATCCGGAAGAGATCGGGTTCCGCTATCCCCATCAGGTTTCCGGCGGCCAGTTGCAGCGTGCCATGACGGCCATGGCGATGAGTTGCCGGCCCGATCTGATCATTTTCGATGAGCCGACCACGGCGCTGGACGTGACGACGCAGATCGAAGTGCTCGCCGCCATTCGAGACATTGTCGATCAGTTCGATACTGCCGCGCTTTACATCACCCACGACCTTGCGGTCGTCGCCCAGATGGCTGACCGCATCAAGGTGCTGCTCAGGGGTGATGAGGTGGAGGAAGCCGACACACGCAAGATGCTCGCCGACCCGTCGGAGGACTACACCAAGTCCCTGTGGGCCGTGCGCAGTTTTCAGCGCGAGCAGAAACCGCCGCCGCCCGCCGATGAAACGCCCCTGATCTCGGTCAGGAACGTGTCGGCCTCCTACGGCCCGGTCAAGGTGCTCGACGGTGTGACCTTCGACATCTACCGCGGCCAGACCGTCGCCGTGGTCGGTGAATCCGGGTCCGGCAAATCGACCACCGCGCGATGCATCACCGGATTGCTGCCGCCGACCCAGGGTGAAATCCTCTATGACGGTACGGTCATGCCGCCGCGCTACCAGGATCGCAGCAAGGACCAGTTGCGGCAGGCGCAGATGATCTACCAGATGGCCGATACGGCGCTCAATCCCAAAAAGAGCATCGGCGAAATCATCGGACGGCCCCTGCAGTTCTACGGCAATCTGCGCGGCGCCGACCTGAAAAAGGCGGTCGACCAGTTGCTCGACCAGATCGAGCTGGAGCCATCACTCTACTATCACCGGCTGCCCTCCGAACTGTCGGGTGGTCAGAAGCAAAGAGTCGGCATCGCCCGGGCGCTCGCCGCCGAACCCAGCTTCATCATCTGCGACGAGGTGACCAGCGCGCTGGACCAGCTTGTCGCGGAAGGCATACTGCGGCTGCTCGACAGGCTGCAGAAGGAACTTAACCTCGCCTATATGTTCATCACCCACGACCTGGCGACGGTGCGATCCATCGCCGATGTCGTGGTGGTCATGAAGGAAGGCAAGGTTGTCGAAATGGGCCCGAAGGACCAGATGTTCAAGCCGCCGCATCACGAATATACGGACCTGCTTCTGTCCTCCGTGCCGGAGATGGACCCGGACTGGCTGACCAATCTGCTGGAAGAACGCGGTGTCGACAATGTCGGAGAGGCGGCCCACCAGAAAAAAACCTGACGGCTCGCTTTTCGCGCAACCGCCAGGTCATCACGCTGATACGGCTCCGGACCCGACGGGTCCGGAGCCCTTTTCTTAGCCGAACCACCAGCGCTCGTAGGCGCGGGCGCCGTCCAACTCCCAGTTGGACGCGATGAAATCGCCATGCATGACGTTGTCGCGGCGGGCCATGGTGCGGTTGATGAAGAAGGGAACGATGGTGCCGCCATCGTCTTTGCATAGGAGCTGCATTTCCTTGTACATATCCGCGCGCTTGTTCTGATCGAGTTCCGCCTTGGCGGCCAGCAGCAATTCGTTGAACCGCTTGTTCTGCCAGTGGCTTTCGTTCCAGGCGGCGTCGTCCTTATAGGCCAGCGAGAACATGACGTCCGGCGTCGGACGGGCGCCCCACTGCACGAAGACGAATGGCTTGACCAGCCAGACATTGGACCAGTAGCCGTCATTCGGCTCGCGTATCACATTGATGTTGATGCCGGCGGCCTTGGCGTGTTCGGCAAAGAGCACGCACATATCCACCGCACCGCTCATCACGCTGTCGGCGGCGGAAAGGTCGACATTGATCGATCCGAGGCCGGATTTTTCCATATGGAACTTGGCCTTGTCCGGGTCATAGCGACGTTGCTCCAGATCCGCCCAATAGGGCAGGGACGGCGCGATCGGGTGGTCGTTGCCGATGCTGCCGTGGCCGAAGAGGATCTTCTCAATGATTTCCTCCCGGTTGATGGAATATTTGAGCGCCAGCCTGACATCGAGATTATCGAAAGGCGCAACGTCGCAGAACATCGGCAGCGTCACATGCGAGCCGCTCGGGACGTCATCAAAAGCGATGCCCGGCGCGCGCCGCAAAAGACTGATGGTCTTCAGGTCCACGGTTGTGATCGCATCGATATCACCGGTGATCAGCGCCGTCTGACGTGCATTGGGGTCGTTGAGCGCAATCATGTGCACTTCATCGAAATAGGCGCCTTCACGGTGCCAGCCGGCGTGCTTGGTAAGCTCGGTACGCACACCCGGCTCGTGGTTCACGATCTTGTACGGACCCGTGCCGTCACCGCTCTGCCAGTCCACGCCGCCATTGCCGTCGGAAGGCAGGATCACCAGGTGGTAGTCCGAGACCAGGAACGGCAGGTCGGCATTGCCGGATGTAAGGGTGATGACAACCGTGTCGTCGCCTTCAGCCTTGATGTCGGTCACGTCGGTCAACAGGGCCTTTGCCGCGGAGGTCGTCTTGTCACCGCGATGGAAGTTCAGCGAGTCGACCACATCCTGTGCGGTCATGGCCTTGCCGCTGTGGAAGGTCACGCCTGATGCGAGCTTGAAGGTCCATTCCGAAGCATCGTCCGAGGCGCTCCAGCTGGTCGCGATATCGCCACCCAGCTCGTTGGTGTTGGTGATCAGCGTCAGATAGCTGCGGCAGGCATGCGACAGCTGGATCATGTAGACGCTTTCCGTCGTCCCCGGGTCGAGGCTGTCGGCCGTATTGCCGTCATGCACACCGACGCGGAACGTGCCGCCGCGCTTCGGCGTTTGGGCCGCGACCTGTGTCGACCACAGGGTCGAGGCCATGGCGGTGGTCGCGCCGGTTGCCAGGGCGCCCTCCATGAAGCCGCGGCGATTGATGCGCCGTTTCCTTGCCGCTTCGGTAATGGCCGCAAGAATGGCGTCTGTGTCTCGATTGCTCATAGTGTCTCCCGTTGAAGTTGTTCGTTGTCTTGTTCGCCAAGCCAACAAAGTAGCCATCTCCCGTGAAAAATCTAGGGGAACTGGCAAATCGGTGATGCCGTTTCCGATATCTCGGCATACATTGTTATATGGATAGTTGGACCGCACGACAGGATGGGCGCTTGTCAAAATGCGACATCGGGGGCGCGAATTGCGCTGAACAGTCCCGTTCAGGCCGCCTTTGAACATGTCGCTTTTGGAATTTCGGGGATCATACGGTCCGACGGGGATGGCTTCCGGCGCAAGCCGGCATCGACAACGGCTTGTTTTCCGGGCGTTTCGGCCGTTTCAACGTCTGGCTGCAGGCATGGATAGCTGGCCTGCCAGCATCGTGACGCCACCATGGCGGAGCGGATTGGAGCACCGGGCATTTATCGGCTATTTTGATGGTAATAAGGCCGATTTGATGGTCCGATCGCGACCCGATTGCCATCACATCCAAAATAAAGTAAATCATATTATCATATAAAGATGGAGTTCTGGAGAGGCGCTGATGAACAGGCGGAGCCCGCTGAGCCAGACCTCGGGATTGGCCGGCGTAATCGAATTGCGCGGCATTCTCGGGTCCGCGGTCAACAATCTGGGAACGCGCATTGTCGGCGGGGAATGGGCCGAGGGCGACGCGGTCAAAAAGGAAGCTGATCTGGTCGAGGAACTTGGCGTCAGCCGGTCGGTAATCCGCGAATCCTTCCGCATTCTCGGCGCCAAGGGTCTGATTCGCAGCCGCACATCGGACGGGACGCGGGTGCAGCCGCGTTCTGAATGGCGCTTGCTCGATCCCGACGTGATGGACTGGCGCATCAAGGCCGGCGATACGGAAAGCCTGCTGCGCGACCTTTTGAAGGTGCGTCTGGTGCTGGAACCGGGCATGGTCTATGCCGCGACCCGGGAAGCCGATGACGAGGCCCATGCCAAGGTCGATGCTGCCTGGGTCGCCAAGACGGCGGTGATGGAAGACCCGGATTTGTCGCATATGGTGCGCCGGCAGAAATTCATCGAAACCGATCTCGAGTTTCACCGCGCCCTTCTGCACGCCGTCCAGTCGGAATTACTGAACCAGCTGTTCTCGGTCATCGAGGCGGCGCTGGCGCTGCTGCTCGATCTGCAGATGAAAGGCCGCGGCTATACCACCAAAATGATCGGTATGGAGGAAAGCCACGAACTGCACGAGGCCGTCTATGAGGCCTTCGCACGCCGCGATGCCGAGGCGGCCGAAATCGCCATGCGCAATCTCATCGCCCGGGCGATCGCCGACGCCCAGGATGGTTTCAGACTTTTGGAAGAGTAATCGAACATGCAAAACAACGATTCCGCACTGGCGGGGCCGGTGGTCAAGGCCGTCGCCGCACGCCTTGCGGCCCATGAGTTTCAGGGCTGGTTTTACGGGGACTCCATCGGTTTCGAGGGCCTGATCGCCGCTGCCGATCTGCTGGACGATCCGCAGTGGGTCCATTTTTCGCACGGGTTCTTTCGTGCCTGGGGCACCCGTCGCCACCCCTTCAGGCCCGATGACAACACCGCGCCCGGTCACGTGATGTGCGCGATCATCGAGCGCACCGGCGATGCGGTCCTGCGGGAGGCGGTGCTCGATCTTGCCGAACATCTGCGCGCCCGCCGCAAGGTGAACGGGGTCAGCATCACTTTCGAAGACACGCTGCGCTCGCTGATGCAGCCCTATGGCGATGTCGAATTGTCGCCCGACCAGCAGCAGCAGATGAAAGATCCCGGGCCGGGCATCTATCTCGACTGCATGCATTTCGATCCGCCGTTTTTTGCCCATCTGTCCCGCATCGATCCTGAGGGCGGCTGGGACCGCGCGGCGATCACCGAGATCCTCGGATACAAGGATCTTCTGTTTGACGAAACGACCGGTCTTTACCGGCACTTTTGGCTGGAAAAGGCGGGCCGCGCCTATACGGACGGTTGGGGCCGCGGCCAGGGATGGGCGCTGCTCGGCCTGCTGGATGTCGCCGCGTGCCTTGACGGCGCGGTCGAGGGATGCGCTGAGGTCGAGGCCGAGGCCCTGGCGCTCGCCCGCACCATGCTCGGCTATCAGCTGCCGGACGGAAACTGGCATTCCCTCGTGCACGAACCGCGATCGGGACCGGAATCCTCGACG
>JANQMU010000164.1 GCA_028279875.1 Rhizobiaceae bacterium | reverse complement strand
CGGGATCGGCCAGGAGCCCGCCCCAGTTGCCGGAGTGGTTGGCGCCGTCGCGCAGATCGACCTCCATGTCGAAGTTGAACCCGCCGCGCGTGCCCATGAACACCGTCGGGATGTCCGGCTGCAGCCGCGGCCCGTCGGATGCGATCAGAACATCGGCCTCCAGCAATGCCTTGTGGTCGGTGAAGAATTCCGCCAGCCCGGCGGAACCGGTTTCCTCGGAGGTCTCGATGACGATCTTGACGTTGAAGCCCAATTTCCCGCGTTCGGCGAGCACCGCCGACAGTGCCATCAGGTTGATCAGATGCTGGGATTTGTTGTCGGCCGTTCCGCGCCCGTAAATCCTGTCGCCGTCAACGGCCACCTTGAACGGGTGCAGGCCCGCTCGCCATTGGTCGGTCTGTGCGCGGATCACATCGCCGTGGCCGTAGGTCAGGATGGTCGGCAAATCCGCATTCTCGATCCGCGAGCCGACGAGAAAGGGACCGCCGGCGGCGACTGGATTGTCGAAAATGGCGCACTCGAACCCGATCCCCGACAGGATCGGCTGCATGGCCTCGCGCAGATAGCGGTAGAGTTCCGGCCGCTGGTCGGGATTCTGGCTCTCGGTCTCGACCGCCACAAGCCGGCTGATATCAGCGAGGAATGTGCCGCTGTCAAAATAGGTTTCGGTTCGTTCAATCGCACCGTCGCGTGTGGGCATGGCCGTCGCCTCGCGGGTTACTGGTGAAAGGCAATAGGGGCCCGACCCTAACCCAAAAAGGCGTTCAAATCCCTTTCGAGTTCACCCACATCCTCAAGCCCGACGCTCAGGCGAACCAGCCGCTTGCCGATGAAGGCTGTGTTGACCGTCCTGACGGCGTGGTCGACGGGCGAGGGCGCAATCAGGCTGTGGGTGCCGCCCCAGGAGGCACCGATCCGCAGCGTCGCCAGCCGCTCGAAGCGCGCGCCGTGGGCATCGTCCGGTTCGTCCCGCATCACGAAACTGAAGAGGCCGGTCGATCCGGCATATTGCCGTTTCCAGAGCGCCTGCGTGGGAAATCCGTCGAGGGCGGGATGGAGAACCGCCGAGACGGTCCCGGCACCGCGGATCATTTCAGCCAGCCTGACGGCGGTTTTTTCGACATGCGCCAGTCGCACGCCGGCACTGTCGAGGCCGCGCAGCGCCAGAAAACAGTCATCGGGAGAGACGCCGACGCCGATCGATCTGATCGTGTCGTGAATCTGTTCCGCAAGCGTTTCGCTTGCGACGCTGATTGAGCCGAGCAGCAGGTCCGAATGGCCGGAAAGGTATTTGGTGACAGCTTCGACGACGATGTCGGCACCAAGGTCCAGCGGCCTGCAATAAAGGGGAGAGGCCCAGGAATTGTCGCAGCCGACGAGCACGCCATGGGCGTGCGCCTGTCGGGCAATCATCGCAATGTCCTGGAACTCCATGGTGATCGAGCCCGGCGATTCGATCCAGACGAGGCGCAGATCCGGTCTGCCGAAATCGATCGTCTCGGGCGCCAGCGAATCATAATATTCGGCACGAATGCCCAGCTTGTGGAGTGTGGTGGCCGCGAACCGACGCACCGGGGCATAGACGCTGTCGGGAAACAGGATGACGTCGCCCTGCGCCGCGACGGCAAGCAGCGTCGTCGTGATGGCCATCAGGCCGGACGGAGCGAGAAAGGTGTCGACGCCGTTTTCGAGCGTCGTCAGCCGGGAAGCCAGGGCCCGGGATGTCGGCGTTCCGTTCAGCCCGTATGTATAGGCCTTGCGGCCCAGCTTTGAGCGGTTCACGAAGCTCTCATAGTCGGAATAGATGATCGTCGAGCCGCGATAGGTTGGAACGGACAGGCTCCGGAAGGTGTCCTCGGTCATGACAGCACCTGGCTCAGAAATTTTTGCGCGCGTTCGGTTTTCGGGCTGGAGAAAAAGCGCTCCGGTTTGGCGATTTCGACGATTTCACCGGAATCCATGAACACGATGCGGTCGGCAACCTTTTTCGCAAACCCCATCTCATGGGTGACGCAGATCATCGTGTTTCCCTCATTGGCGACATTGACCATGACATCGAGGACCTCATTGATCATTTCCGGATCGAGCGCGGATGTCGGTTCGTCAAACAGCAGGATTTCGGGTTCCATGCACAGGGCCCGCGCAATGGCGGCCCGCTGCTGCTGGCCGCCGGAAAGCTGGCTTGAATATTTGTGCGCCTGATCCCCGATCTTGACCTTGTCGAGAAAGGCGAGGGCACGCGCATCCAGTTCGCTCTTGCTGCCGCGCTTCAGCTTGCGCGGCGCGAGCGTACAGTTCTGCAAAATCGTCATGTGCGGGAACAGGTTGAAGCTTTGAAACACCATGCCCGTCTTTCGGCGCGGATCGGATGCCGTGCGCTTTTCGGGGTTCACCCGCTCGCCGAAAATGAACAATTCACCGTCCTGAAACACCTCAAGCCCGTTAATGCAGCGGATTAGGGTGGACTTTCCGGATCCGGACGGTCCGCATATGACCACGCGCTCTCCGGGCGCGACATCCAGATCGATGTCGCGCAGGGCGGTGAAGGGCCCGAATTTCTTTTCCACCCCGGCCAGCGAGACGGCTGGCGTGGGCTGATCAGTAACGTCACTGGAGGTGGGCATGGCTGTTCTTCATCTAACGTTTGAGAGATTTCTGCATGTGTTTTTCCAGGCGGTGGACAAGCTGCGCGATGGTCAGGGCCAGTGCCAGGAACAGGATCCCGACCACCAGGATGGGCTCGGCATAGCGGAATGTGTCGGCGGCCAGGTCGAACGCTTCGCCGAGCATCTCGGGGACGGCGATGACCGCCAGATAGGGCGTGGCCTTGAGAATGGAGACGAAATAATTGCCCATGGGGGCGGCGATGTTCCGGAGCATTTGCGGCGCAATGATGAAAATCAGCGTGTTGCCGGTCGATATGTGGAGCGCTCGGGCCGCGTCCCACTGGCCGCGCGGTATCGCATCGATGCCGGCCTTGAAGACCTCCGCCAGATAGCCGCTGAAATAGATGCTGAGGCCGCCGACTCCGACGACGAGCGGCGGCAAGGTGATACCGTAGAAGGGCAGGACGAAGAACAGGAAATAAAGCTGGGCGAGCACCGGCGTCGAGCGGATGAAATCAATCAGAAACCGCATTGCATAACCGGTGATCCGGCCCGAGCGGCGGGTCACTTCCATGGCGAAGGCGAGCGCCGATGCGCCGATGCAGCTCAAAACGGTGACATAGAGCGTGGTTCCGAGCGCACCCAGAATGTAGGGCACGGTTTCGAGCGCGTAGGAGAAGCTGAAGCCCACCTCTACACACTCTGCGGCTGGGAAAGCCGCCCCTCGACCCAGCGGCCGAAAATGGTGATTGGATAGCAGATGATGAAATAGGCGAGCAGCAGGCCGGAATAAATGCCGACCGGATTGTATTCGATCTGGGCGATTTCCTTGGCACGTGCCGTCATGTCGACGAGCGTGATGAGGGAAACCAAAGCGGTGCCCTTGATCAGCTGGATCCACAGGTTGATGAAGGTCGGAACCATGGAGATCACGGCCTGCGGCAATTCGATGTTCAGCAACACGCTCAGCCGCGACAGGCCGAGCGCCGTGCCCGCTTCGACCTGGCCGGGCGGCACACTCTGCAGGGCGGCCCGGACGGCCTGGCTGGCATATCCGCCGACATTCAGCCCCAGCACCATCGATCCGACGGTGAAAGCCGACAGTGTGAGGCCGAATGCGGGGAGGGAGTAATAGAACACGAACAGCAGAATGACGACGGGCGAGGAGCGCCAGAATTCGATGATTGCGGTCACGAGCAGATAGAAAGACCCGCGTGCAAAGAACTGCAGAATGCCGAAGATGAAAGCGAAGGGTGCCGCATAAAGGAGGCCGACCACGACCACCAGGAATGTTATGCGGAACCCCTGGAATATGCCCAGCAGGATGTCGAAGAAACTCATACGCGTGTCATCCCCCGGGGCAATGCGGCCTATTTCAGTTTGCCGGAACAAATCTGGTCATAGGTTATACTGACGGCCGCCTTCTCCTGAGGGGAAAAGTCGTTATTGGCCATGATCGCATCGAACGTGCCGGCCTCCCGCAGCGCAAGGAGTTCCTTGTTGAACATATCGCGAAGGTCGCCATCCTCCTGCCTGAACGCGACGGCCGCATAGCCGGCTTTTTCCTTGCCGCTTTCCAGAATGAGCCCTGTGAAGGGGATGGCGCGCTCGATCCCCTTGACGTTTGGATCATTGGCAACCTTGTTGGCCGTGGCGGCCGAGAAGGCAATCGCGTCGACACGCCCGGCGGTGAGTGCCGAGATGGTTGCTTCGGTGTTTTGAAACAATGAGATTTGATTGTCCGGGATGCCCGCTGCGGCGGCGTTTTTTGACTGGACACTGCCGCGTGTACCGCCAAAACGCAGTTTGGGGTTCTTGGCGATCGTTTCATAGGAATCGATGCCCAGCGGATTGCCCTCGGCGACGAGAACCGCATCGGTCAGGCGCAGGTCCGGATTGGCGAAGGCGACCAGTTCGCAGCGCTTCGGCGTGATGTAGAGGCCGGAGGCGATGGCATCGAATCGGCCGGCCTGCAAGCCGGGAATGAGGGCGCCGAAATCCGCGATGATCAATTCCACGTCGAAGACGCCGAGCGGCTTCAGTGCCGCGACGACCAGTTCGGGATGAAATCCGGCGGCGTTTCCTTCGGCGTCGCGATAGCCCCAGGGCGCCTTGTTGTGGACCCCGACGACGATTTTTCCGGTTTTCAGGACACGTTCGCTGGTCGATTCGGCGAGGGCCGATGCGCTTGGTGTTGCCACCAGGGTGGCCGCGATGAGGGCATTTCTGCCGTTTCGCAGCGCGGTTTTTATGAAATTCATTTTCATGATGCTCTCCTCAATTGACATACCTGGTATACCTATTATATCTCTGCTGTCAACGGCATTGATTCAGGCTATTGATGGATGTCGGCAAAACGATGTGCCCGGCAGCGCGGCGACGGCGAACGGTTCGATTGGAGAAAATGACGTGTCCAGAGATACAGGCTCTTTTGTTGACGCCATGCATGGCGGGCGTCCCCTGCATGCGGAGGTGAGGGCGGAGTTGACCCGGCGCATCGACAGCGCCGTTTACCCGACGGATGCACCGCTTCCGTCGGCCTCGGCACTGGCAAGGGAATTCGGTGTCAGCATGATCACCGTCAAGCGGGCCCTGAAGGACCTGCAGAATGAGGGGCTGCTGACGTCGCGCGCCGGTCTCGGCACCTTTGTCAAACGGCCGAAGAAATTCGTCCGGGACTACAATATGTCGCTCAATTCCATGGATGATGCCCAGCGTCTCGGCTTCGAGCCGAGGATCGATCTGCTGTCGATCACCATGGAGGCGCCGGCCGATATTCTGGCCGGGGTGCCGGACCTTCCGCGGGACCCGATGCATTGCGTGAAAAAGGCGATTTATGCCGATGACGTCCCCATCATGTATGACGTGTCCTTCGTCAGCGCCGACCTTGGAGACGCGTTTCTTCAACTGGTCGGAAAGCACCTGATCTACGATGCACTCACCAAAATCGGTGTGAAAATCAGGAAGACCGAACTCATTATCGATGCGACGCCGGCTTCTCCGGAAACGCAGGCTGTCTGCGGCGTGTCGAGCGGCTATCCCTGCCTGTTGCGGCGCTACCGCTACGAGACGGATCGCGAGGGCCTGCTGTTCTTCGGCCAGGTCGAATCGCCATTCGACAAGCTGTCCTGCACCATCACCATGGAATCCTGACATGGGTTTCAGTCTGCCGAGACCCGAGGCCCCGCCCGGAGAGAATGCCCGTCGCATCCATCGTCTGCATCGGGAAATGGAGAGGGGCGGGATCGATATCGTCGTCCTGACCGACCAGGCGAATATCGAATATTTCCTCGGCTATCACACGCTGACCTGGGCCTATAAGGCAAGACCGCTTTTTGCGGTTGTCTCGTTGCACGGCCAGACCCTGATCGCCTCGCAGGCCGAAATACGGAACGTCGGACAGGCTCAGCGCGACTTCCAGGCGGTCTATTATGCAGGTTACCTGGCCGATGCCTGCAAGGCAGCGGCCGGCGTGATTGCGGCGCACAGTGTGGCGCGACCACGCATCGCCATCGATTACGGCCAGGATTTCTTTGGACGCGGCAGTCTGGAGCTCGTTGACGCGCTGACCGATCTGTCCGCTTCTGCAGCACTCCTGCCTGCCGGCGATGCGATCTGGGCTGTGCGCAAAATCAAGAGCCGGTTCGAGGTCGAGCAAAAGAAAACCGCGTTCTCGATCGTCAACCGGGCCTTCGACAGCGTCGTCTCAGACGCGCAGATCGGGATCACCGAGCGCGAATTGCACAACCGGCTTCAGGCCGCCTTTTTTGAACAGGGCGCGGAGACCGCCAGTCCGATTGCCATGACATTCGGGCGCGGAGAGTTTGTCTATAACCGGCCACCGGGCACAAGAAAGTTGCGGGACGGCGACTATATTTGGACCGATTTCCGCGCGACGTTCGGCGGCTATCCGGCGGATCGAAACCGCATCGCACGGGCCGGCGAACCGGCGCGCTGGGAGCGCGAGGCCTATCGCCAGGTCAGGTCCGTCACGGTTGAACTGGCAAAAAGCGTCAGACCCGGCGAAACGACGGGCGAGGTCTTTTCCCGCTGTCTGGAGATGTGGGCGGATTGCGGGCTTCCCGATACCTACAAATATCTCAGCCGGATCGGGCATGGCGGCGGGCTGGATGTCACTGAACCGCCATCCGTGTCGCGCGGTGGAGACGAACGACTCGAGGCCGGCATGATCCTGCATTTCGAGCCGAAGCTTGAACTGGACGGCGCCGTTTTCCAGTTCGAGGAGGTGGTTCATCTCACCGATGACGGCGCGCAATTCATCAGCGCGCTTTCCCCGGAAGCCATTCCGGTCATTCAGGCCGCGCGGGAGGATGTTCATGCCGGCGGGTAGGCAAGACCACAGGACCATCTGCGGGCTTCTGGCCGAATTCACCGGCGATTTCGAGCTGGAACGGCTTTCGGAGCCGGCGCGCGCATGCCTGAAGACGGCGATTCTCGATACGATAGCCGCCGGTCTTGCCGGCACGCGATCAGAGAGTTTCGCTGCCGGTCGTGCCGCCGGTGCACGGATCTTCGGCCCGGGATCCTATTCAGTCTGGACGCAGCCGGGGAAGACGAGTCTTGCCGGCGCCATCTTCGCGAACTGCACCGCGGCCAGCGCTCTCGACGTCGATGATGGACATCGCGGAGCAAGCGGTCATGCGGGCGCCGCAATCGTGCCGGCGGTTCTGACCTTTGCCCAGACGAGGGACTTCCCCGGCCGAAGGCTTCTGGAGGCCATTCTCGTCGGATACGATGTGGCGCTTCGCGTCGGGTCCGCGAGAATTGGCGGCCCCCGGGTCAGCTATGCCAGCGGGCGTTGGGTCGGCTACGGCGTTGCTGCCGCGCTGGCGCGCCTGCAGGGCCTTGGGCCAAGGGAAACTGCCCATGCGATTGCCATTGCCGGCGCCGAAGCGCCGATGAACCTGCCGCAGGGGGATTCGAAGACCAGCAGCACGGTCAAGGGCAGCAGCCCCTGGGCGTCGCTCACCGCCTATGCCGCCGTTGAACGGGCGGGATCGGGCGCCACCGGCCCGGTCGACCTGCTGGATCGCGCACATGCCTATGACGGGGACCGGATCAGACAGGGTCTGGGGCAGGCCTTTGAAATCGAGAACCTCTATTTCAAACCCTATGCGTCCTGCCGCTATACTCATCCCGTTCTCGATGCGATCGCCGAAATTCAAGGGTGTGGCGAATTCTCATCGGCGGGTATCCAGGATGTCGAGATTGCCATTTTTCCCGAAGCGCGAAAACTCACCAACGACGTCCACCCGTCGACGGTCGAGGGCGCGCAATTCAGCATTCCGTTCACGGCGGCGCTGGCGTTGATCCACGGTGTGGAAGCCCTGCTTCCCATGCAGCCTGGTCATTTGCGGGACGAACGGGTCAGATCGCTGTCGAAGACCATCGATATTCACTATTCTCCGGAATTCGCCGGCTGCTTTCCGAACGGCACGCCGGCCCGGGTGATCATCCGGACGCGCCAGGGCGTCTTTCAGGCGGTTGTTCACGAGCCGCTCGGCGATCCGGCAAATCCGATGGATTTTGCGATGGTCGGCACAAAGCTGCGGCATCTGACCTCCGACTGGCTTGCGGATGCGCAATGCGGTGCCCTGATTGATGCGGTCGCTGAGCTGGAAACGCGCCCGTCGCGTGACCTGCTTGCGGCCCTTGAGGCCGTGCGGGAAAGCGAGGTAGTCTCATGACGGCGGAGGAAACCCGCGTCTGGTCAAGCCATGACCTTTGGGCGAACGGAAAAACAACCGATTTCCTGCGTATTCCCCATTCATCCAACACCTCCGCCTATGGGTGGCTGCCGGTCCCGTTCGTCAGCATCAAGAACGGGCAGGGACCCTGCGCGCTGCTCGTCGCCGGCAGTCATGGCGATGAATATGAGGGGCAGATCGCCTTGCGCAATCTTGCCCGTTCGCTGAGCGCCGATGATGTCAGCGGTCATATGCTGATCCTGCCGGCGCTCAATTATCCGGCGGTCGAAGCCGGGCAGCGGGTTTCGCCGATCGACGGAGGCAATCTCAACCGGTGTTTTCCAGGCAGGGCGGATGGTACGCCGACCGAGATGCTGGCGCACTTTCTGACGCACCGGCTCATCCCCCATGTCGATTTTGTCATCGATCTCCATTCCGGTGGGCGTTCGCTTGAGTTCATGCCTTGTGCATTGGCCCGATACGGTGACGGTTCAAGCCGGATCGAGCGGGATAATCTCGACCTTCTGAGGCAATTCGGTGCACCTGTCAGTTATCTCACGGACGGAAAGGGCGGTGGTGCAAACACCACCCTGGCCGCCGCAGCGCAGGCCCACGGCATTCCCGCGATCATGACCGAATTGGGCGGCGGGGAGCGGGTGAATGAAACCGGCGTCGCCATGGCACGTGACGGAGTGCTTCGTGTGTTGAATATGCGCGGGATTGTGAAAAAAGCGACCATGGCCGCTGCGCCTGATATGCGTTTCATGCGTGTTCGCGGACCGGCGGATTACGTCTATGCCCCGTCCAGCGGCATCTATGAACCTCTGGTAACGGTCGGCCAGAAGGTCGAAAAAGGCCAGGCCGCCGCCCACATCTATACGCTCGAAGCGCCGGACAGCGCACCCCGGGTGGTGTCATTCGGCTCGTCCGGCGCCGTCGCCTGCCGGCGTGCTCAGTCGCGGGCCCATATCGGCGATTGCCTGTTTCATCTCTTTTCGGAAACACTGATCGGGCGCCCAAGTCAGGTTCGGTGACAGAAAACCCCGCACAGCCCGGCGATGGCGATGTGAAAGGTTGGCATCGGGGCAGACTCCGGTCTACTCTCACGGCGACAGCGATAAAGAGGGACACAATCGGATGAGACACAGCACCGACCGAATTTTGACGACCCATGTCGGCAGCCTGCCGCGACCGCATGACCTGCTGGACATCCTCAAGCAGCGGCTGGACGGCCAGGCGGTCGACGAAAAGCTGTTTGCGGACAAGCTGCATCAGTCCGTGGAGCAGATGGTCGGCAAGCAGGTCGAGGTCGGGCTCGACATCGTCGCGGACGGTGAAATGTCCAAGCCCGGCCATGCGGTTTACATCAATGACCGTCTGGAGGGTTACGAAACCAGGCCGGACACCGGCATGACGGTCTACGCCGAGGAGCGTGAGGCGTTTCCGGAATATTACGAGGACTATTTCAAACGCGCCATGCTGGGCGGCGCCATCGCGCCTTCGGCCCCGCTGTGCTGTGTCGGTCCCATTCGCTATGTCGGGCATGAGGCCCTGAAGACCGACCTTGAGAACCTGCAGGCCGCTGTCGACAAATACGGGTGCGCCGAGGCATTCATGCCTGTTGCCGCCGTCACTGGCGTCGGGTCCAACGAATATTATGACACCGAGGAAGCCTATGCCTACGCGCTGGGGGAAGCGCTGGCGGAGGAATACAACGCCATCATCGATGCCGGATTCCTGCTGCAGGTGGACGACCCCTTCCTGCCGAATATCTATATGGACAAATCCCTCGACGAGAAGGAGCGGATCGCCAAGGTGGCGATGTATGTGGACGCCATCAACCACAGCCTGAAGGGGATTCCGGAAGACAAGGTGCGTTTCCACACCTGCTACGGGATCAATCAGGGGCCGCGCATCTATGAGCCGGACCTGCCGGATATGATCGACCAGGTCCTGCGCGTCAATGCCGGTGCCTATTCCTTCGAAGCCGGCAATCCGCGGCACGAACATGAGTACCATATGTGGGAGACCGTCAAGCTGCCGGAGGGCAAGCTGGTCATCCCCGGCGTCATTACCCACGCATCCAGCGTGGTCGAGCATCCCGAATATATCGCCGAACGGATCGTGCGTTTCGCCGAGCGCGTCGGCCGGGAGAATGTCATCGCGAGCGCCGATTGCGGTTTCTCCTCGCAGGCCATGTACAAGACCGAGGTCGAGGAGCGTGTCGTGTGGGCGAAGTTCAAGGCCCTGTGCGAAGGCGCGAAAATCGCCAGCGGCATGCTCTGGCGCTGAACGGATGTGTCGGTGACCGCGCACAGCATCGCGCGTTGCGGCGCGCCATGCTGTGTGGGTGGGTGTTCCGCCATTAAATGATCAGATCAAACCCGTACCGCCTTTAAGGCTCGTCACCTGCTTTGACATCGCCAACAGCGAATTGTATGTCATCGATGACATAACCAAACTTTCCGGTACCCTTGAGCGAATCCGTTCGCTGTGAATCGAAGACCCGACCCGAAGTGGAACGATGGACAGGCCGATCGTGCTGCACTGGAGTTATGACTATGACAGCGGCGCACAGGCACCGCTGTTCGGCCGGCATGTGGAGCGCCTCCTGGCGCGCGCGCTTTCGCCGGCGCATCGAGAGAACGATGGCCGGCAGTGCTATGCGATCCTGCCGAATTTCTGGAGCGGCTATAAAAGCGCTGCCGAGATCGAGGCCGATGGCGGGATCGCCATCGGCGACCTGGATCTTCGCAGGACCCGTGATGCGGACAATTGCTGGAACTACGAGATACGCCGCACAAATTCGACCAGCGGCGAGACCGCCCGTTACCGGTTTCGAACCCGCGACGATCCCTTGCGAAGCGTCGACGGAGGTTGGGCTTTTCGCAGTGATCAATCGGGCTCGGGTACCTTTGATGGTCTTGAGGCGAAGGGCCTCATCAGCGGCGGTCGCGTCTTGCTGACAATGTCGAACCGGACGATCGAAATCGGCCGGTCGGACCCTGCCGACGGGATCGTTCCGTTCTGGGCGATCAGCGATTGGGGTGTCAGTGGCGCCGGCGAGATCATGGATGCGGACGGGTTTGATCACGTGGCGGTGCTGGAGAACATGTCGCGGCTGCGCCGGGGCGTTTCGTTCCGCCGGGTGGGGCAGTGGACCCAGGATCTGCCGGCCAGCGGGCTTCAGATCGCCATGCAGGGTTTCATGCTGTCCGGCCAGGGATTGCCGCCGGTCTATTGGTGGTTCGCAGATAATGGCCGGCTGCTTGTCGTCTCGACGACATTCCAGACCTATGTGCTGGCAGGGGCCGGCTCTGCCGATGCAAAAGAGGAAGCCGTGCCGTGAGCCGCAATGTGCTCTTCATCAGCGTTGACCAGCTTACCGCCGCGACGATTGCCGGTGGCAGGGACAGGCCCGCCACGCCGCATATCGATCGTCTTGCGGCGAACGGCATCCGTTTTGGTCGCGCCTATTGCAGCGATCCGGCCTGCGCGCCGGCGCGATCGACCTGGATGACCGGCTTCTTTCCATCGGAGATCGGCACCGTGTTCAATGGCGCGCCGATCTTTCCGGAGACAGCGGATTTGGGCGGCGTCCTTCGGGCGGCGGGATGCCGGCCGGTTCACGCCGGCAAATGGCATGTCGAGGGACGCGATGTCCGCGACAGTTTCGACGTGCTGTTCTATGGAAAACGCCAGATCGAGGCGGGCGCGGGAGAGTTCTACGATGTCTCGACCACGCATGCGGCGATGGACTTCCTGCTGAATGAGGCCGCCGGCAGCGCACCTTTTTTCCTGCACGCTTCCTACGTCAACCCGCATGACATATGCGAGTTCCAGCACAGTTTCGAGGACAACCCGCCGCCGGAGTTGACGGCATTGGGTCTGCTGGAGGAAAGCCGGCTCCCGGCGCTGCCGGACAATTTTGATTTCGATGCGCGTGAAATCGTCTCCCAGCGTGTGATGCGCCGGGGCGGCGCGGCCCTGATCCACGGACCCATCGAAGCGCGGCTGCAGCATTGGAACACCACCCGATGGCGTGCCATGACCTGGCACTATCACCGTTTCATCGAGCGTGTGGATGCCGAAATCGGCCTGTTGCTGGAGGCGCTTGCCCATAGTGGCCTCGCGGACGACACGACCATCGTCTTCAGTTCCGATCATGGGGAATCCAATGGTCACCACCGGATGTTCCAGAAATTCACGCTCTATGAGGAGAGCGTCAGGGTTCCGCTGATCGTCGCTTCGCTTGGTTCGTGGCCTTTCGGCGCGAAGGGAAGGAGCAATGACACATATCTCGTTTCGGGAGCCGACATGATGCCGACCTTCTGCGCGCTGCTGGATGTCGATGCGCCCTCCGGTCTGCCGGGCCGTTCGATCGTGCCGGCGCTTGTCGAAGCCGACGCGCCGGCGCGCGACATGGTTTATATGGAATGCAACTACTGGTCCCGCGCGCTGGTCGGCCTTCGGTGGAAATATGTCTACGAATATGTGCCCAACGGAGACGACAGCGATGCCGTGCCGCCGCGCCATGCCACGCACGAGACGGGGCTTGAAGAACTGTATGATTTGACGGCCGATCCGGGCGAAACAGTCAACCTGGCCTATGATGCCCGCCACGGCAATGTGTTGGCCGATCTGCGGGCAGCCGCGCGCCGGATCGAAGCAGATCGAAGGACGCGGAAGCTGAGCGATCGCCGGACCGTGGAGACAGCGCGCCAGTGGGGCGACGCGATACTGGATTACTGGCACGCGCATCCGCAATTGCGGGACATGCGACCGCCTTCCTGAAAAATGCACGTTTCGGCGTGTGGAAAGCCGTAGGCGAGGGGTCCTGACCCTAGCTCACCGGCGGATTTTCAGATTTATATGTCATCGATGACATATTCGCTTGACCCGCCATTGTTTTGTCGGTTATGTCATCGATGACATACAATCGTCGCCACTTGCGACAGAGGGATTTGGGAGGAAGCCATGGCGACCATCTACGACGTTGCAAGGCGCGTGGGCGTTTCGGGAAAAACCGTGTCGCGCGTGGTCAATGGCGATGCCTATGTGGCGCCGGCGACGCGGGAAGCGGTCGAAAAGGCGATCGCCGAACTGGGATATGTGCCGTCCAACGCCGCGCGTGCGATGCGCACCAACAGATCGCAGGTCGTCGGCGTCATTACCGGAGCCATTTCACACACACCTGAACCGGCCGAGCAGAGCGGTCTTCCCGACCTTTACATCCTTCAGGGCATACAGAAGGCGTTCACCCATTCCGACATGACGCTGATGATCGCCGATACCGGGGGGCTGTCCGAGCGCGTGCCGGACCTGATCAGCACGTTTCAACGTCATCGTGTCGACGGCATGATCTATGTCGCCGACTATCACCAGAAGGTCACGCTGCCCGACATGGCGCGGCGGCGACCGCTGGTGCTGGCCAATTGTTATGACGACCAGGACACGGCCGCGGTGCTTCCCGACGACCGGCGCGGACAGCGCACCCTGGTTGAGCGCATTGTGGCCGAGGGACACAGGCGGATTGCCTATCTGACACTGTCGCCGTTGCTGGAAGCGACCGCGCTGCGTGAGAGGGGATATCGCGATGCGCTCGACGCGGCTGGTATCGATTATGATCCTGATCTGGTGGCGGCCGCCTATCTGGATACGGCGGGCGATGACCGGCAACTGCTCTGGGATGCGGTTGACCGCTTGCTGCAACTCGACCTGCCGCCAACCGCCATATGCTGCGGAAACGACCGCATGGCGCTGCGTGTCTACGATATCCTGCGATCCCGCGACATCGCCATACCCGACGACATTTCGGTGGCCGGATACGACAACTACCGGATCATCGCCGAAACGCTCTCGCCACCGCTGTCCACGATGGAACTGCCCTATACCGCGATCGGGATCAGGGCTGCCGAGTTGCTGATCAGCCATTTGGGAGGTGAGCCCCTGCGCGCAGGGCCGCCGGCCCTGGTCGGAGGCTCGCTGCACTGGCGCACCTCGATTGCGACACGCAAGCCGGCGGTCGCCAAACTCAATATCATCAGGAGGAGAAAATCATGAGAACAATCATGCTGGCCCTGTCATCAGCGGCCCTTGCCGCTTTGATGGCGACACCAGGTCTTGCCCAAGAGCAGATCGACCTTTGGTTCAACAATGCTGGCAACCCGGCTGAAACGTCGGTCGTCGAGCGCATCGTTAACGATTTCAATGCCAGCCAGTCCGATTACGAGGTGGTGGCACAGGCGTTCCCGCAATCGACCTATAACGAAACCATTGTCGCGGCGGCGCTGGCCGGCAACCTGCCGGACATTCTGGCGGTCGACGGTCCCATCATGCCGAACTGGGCCTGGTCCGGCTATCTCGTTCCGCTCGATATCGACGAAGGCAAGATCGCATCCTTCCTGCCCGGCACCAAGGGCCATTGGGATGGCGAGCTCTATGCGATCGGCCTGTGGGATGCCGCGGTGGCGATGTTTGCCCGCCGCTCGACGCTCGAGCGTTTCGACATCCGCATCCCCACTCTTGCCGAACCCTGGTCGCTTGAAGAATTCGATGCGGCGCTGGAAACAATCAAGGCAAGCGGAGAGTATGAATATCCCGTCGATCTCGGACTTGCGATCCAGGGGGAATGGTACCCTTACGCGCTGTCCCCGTTTTTGCAGAGTTTCGGTGGAGACATCGTCGACCGCAGCACCTATCTGACGGCCGAAGATGCGCTCAATGGTGAAGCGGCGCTTGAATTCGGCGAATGGTGGCAATCGCTCTTCACGCGCGGCCTTGCACCCGGACCAAGCCAGGATCCGGCCGACCGCGAGACCGGCTTCCTCGAAGGCAAATATGCGTTGTCCTGGAACGGCAGTTGGAAGGCGCTGGGCGCAATCGCCGAATTCGGCGATGATATCATGTTCCTGCCGGCGCCGGACTTTGGTCAGGGGCCGACGATCGGGGCGGCGAGCTGGCAATATGCCGTCACCTCCAATTCGAAGCATCCCGAGGGGGCTATGGCCTTTGTGGAATTCATGCTCAAGGATGATTATGTCGCCGCCTTTTCCGAAGGCATCGGCCTGATACCGGCCACGCGGACGGCGGCGGCCATGACTGAAAACTACGCGGAAGACGGCCCCATGAACGTCTTTTTCGGCCTCAGCGAGGCACAGGCCAAGCTGCGTCCGGTGACACCGGGCTATCTGGTCGCCGGAAAGGTGTTCCGGGAGGCCCTGGCCAACATTGCCAACGGCGCCGATGTTGCCGATACGCTTGATGCCGCCGTCGACAGCATCGATGCTGACATCAAGCGCAATCAGGGCTACGGCCACTGACGGTCACTGCGGCCTTTTGGGGGGCGGGCGCCTTTGACGCGCCCGCGTCTTCATTCACCGGATAGATGATGATGATGATGCGCGCACGCCCGAAACTGACGCAATCAAACCTTTCGGGCTGGGGTTTCGCACTGCCGGCTCTGGCGCTGGTCGCCGTGTTCATCATCCTGCCGTTCTTCGTCGGCATCGGCCTGTCGCTGACCAATCAGCGGCTCATCTCACCGAACCCGCCGCAGTTTGTCGGCCTGGAAAACTACCGCAGTCTCTTGGGCCTTGCGGTGCTGACAATCGAACCGGAACGGGATGCGACGGGTGCAGCCGTCCGTGACGAGGCCGGCGAATTCCAGTATCCGCGAGTTCGCTCCTTTACGCGCCGCAATCCGGATTATCCGCATCTGGAAGGCATGCGCCAGTGGATGTCCTGGTCGTCGGGCGAAAATCGCGTGGTGCTGCTGGCCAGCGACGTGGTGTTCATGAAGGCGCTCGTCAACACCATCATCTTTGTCGCCGTCATCGTGCCCGTGCAGGGCGGCCTGGCGCTGGTGCTTGCCCTGTTGATCAATCAGCGGCTGCCGGCCATCACCTTTTTCCGCGGCATCTACTTCATGCCGGTGGTCATTTCCGTCGTTGTCGTCTCCATCCTCTGGCGCCTCATCTATGACGGGGACAGCGGCCTTTTGAACAGTCTGCTCGGCTTTGTCAGTTTTGGTGTGATTCCGCCGGTCGACTGGCTCGGCGACCCGGACACGGCGCTCGGCGCCATCATTGGCGTGTCGGTCTGGCACTCCGTCGGCTTTCACATGGTGATCTGGCTGGCCGGGCTGCAGACCATCCCGCCTTCGCTCTACGAGGCGGCAGCGATTGAAGGCGCCAGCAAGTGGCAGACATTCCGATATGTGACATGGCCGGGGCTGCGCAACACGGCCGTGCTCGTTCTTATCGTCATCACGATGCAGGCATTCGAGCTCTTCGCCAAGATCGACCTGATGACCAAGGGCGGGCCGCTCGACAGCACCCAGACGATCGTGTTCCAGGCCGTCGAACGCGGCTTTCGCACGCAGGACATCGCGACCGGCTCGGCCATTTCCGTCATCGGTTTCATTCTGGTGCTGTCGATTTCGCTGACCCAGCGCTACCTGACAAGGTCACGCCACGAATGAACGCCGCGATCGCAGACAACCGGCCAGCACGGCTGCTGGCGCGTTACACGGTGCTCGGGCTGATCGCCCTCATCTTTCTGTTCCCGCTCGTGTTCATGCTGATCTCCTCGCTGAAGCCGGACAGGCAATTGCTGTCGGATTCCGGCTCCCTTCAGGCCTTCCTTCCGGTTGGTGACGTCAGTCTCAACAACTATTTCGCGGCCTTTGAGCGCGCGCCGGTCGAGCTGTTCATCTTCAATTCGGTGCTGGTGACCGGGATCACGGTGCTGCTGACCCTTGCCGTCTGCTCGCTGGCCGGTTTCGCCTTTACCTTTCTGAACTGGCGTGGGCGGGACGTCCTGCTCTCCGTGATCCTCGCCACGTTCATCCTGCCGTTCGAGTCGATTGCCATTCCACTCCTGATGATTGCCACCAAGCTGCCCTGGATCGGTTTCGACGGCGTCACGCAGGGATGGCTCAACAGCTATCGCATCCAGGTCGCACCGTTCATCGCCGACGGGCTGTCGATCTTCCTTTTCGTGCAATATTTCAAGGATTTGCCCAAAGAGCTGATCGAGGCGGCCCGGGCCGAGGGCGCCACGTGGTGGCAGGTCTACTGGCGCGTGGTGCTGCCGCTGTCTGGGCCTGTCCTGGCGACGGCCGCCATCCTGAAATTCCTCGTCATGTACAACCAGTATCTGTGGCCGCTGATGGTCGCCCAGGAGGAAGGCTACCGTCCGGTCATGGTCGGCCTGCAATATTTCTTCCTGCGCAATCCGGCATGGGGAGAGATCATGGCCTATCTGTCCATGATCACCATTCCGGTGCTCGCCTTCTATCTGGTGCTGCAAAGAGCCTTCATTGCCTCGGTCGCCTCGACCGGGATCAAGGGATGACGCCGTCTGCGAAAGGAACGAATGTGCTTGCGTTTGAAGACAAATGGATATGGGACAGCTGGTATGTGCATGACGGCGGGATCTGGCACGTCTTCTTCCTGCAGGCCGACAAGGCGATCGGCGATCCGGATTTGCGTCACTATCACGTCTCCCAGGGCCATGCCACCAGCCCGGACCTTGTCTCCTGGACCTATCACGGAACGTTTCTGAGGCCGTCAGAGGGGCCGGCCTTTGACGACATGCTGATCTGGACCGGCTCGGTCGTGCGCGATGACGATGGCATGTGGCACCTTTTCTACACCGGCGGCGCGAAGGCCGAGAACGGGCTTTATCAGCGCATTGGCCATGCGGTCAGCACCGACCTGTTCGAGTGGCGACGGGTCGGTGATCGACCGGTGCTTGATTTGTCGGGACCGCATGCGGACGCCTACGAAGTTACCCATGATCCGGCACGCTGGCATGATCGCTCGATGCGCGACCCGTGGGTGATGCGTGATCCCGCCGGCTCCGGATGGCTGATGTATTTCACCGCGCGCGTGCGCACGACTGACGATACCCGTGAGGCCGGCGCAATCGGGTTGGCGCAATCCTCTGATCTCAAGACGTGGACGCTGCTGGAGCCGGTTTTTTCGGGCGACTTCGGCCAACTGGAAGTGCCGCAGGTGTTTCAGCATGACGGGTGCTGGTATTGTCTGTTCTGCACCGAGGCGCGCTACTGGTCCGACGCCTATGCCGGTTCGGTGGCACAGCCGCGTGTATCGGGAACGCACTATCTGATGGCCGACGATCCGCGGGGGCCGTGGAAAATGGCCCCGGGACGCTTTTTCGACGGCGCAATGCCGTGCCGGCGCTACGCGGCGCGCATTGTCGAGACCGATGAGGGCCTGATGATCATGGGATTTGCCGATGGCGGCCGCGACAATTTTCTCGGCCACCTGATGGATCCACAGCCGGTCATCATCGACGCGGATGGATTGCTCTGCGTCGTCGACCGGCAACCGCTCAGGGCGGTGTGAGCATGGCGCCTATTCGGCTGAAGAACCTGTGCAAGAGATTTGGTGACGTCGACGTCATCAAGAATGTCGACATCGAGATCGAGGACGGCGAATTCGTCGTTTTCGTCGGGCCATCGGGCTGTGGCAAATCCACTCTGCTGCGCATGATCGCCGGTCTTGAGGACATCACCGAGGGCGTCATGGAACTTGATGGCCGGGTGGTCAACGAACTGCCGCCGCGAGAGCGGGGTGTGGCGATGGTGTTTCAGAACTATGCCATCTTCCCGCACATGACCGTGCGCGAGAATATCGGTTTCGGGTTGACGATCGCTGGCACGCCGAAAAGGGAAAAGAGCCGCAAGGTCGAGGAGGCCGCCAGAACCCTGCAGATGGAACATCTGCTCGACCGCCGGCCCAGCCAGCTTTCCGGCGGTCAGCGCCAGCGGGTGGCGATCGGACGCGCCATTGTCCGCGATCCGGCGGTCTTTCTGTTCGACGAGCCACTGTCCAATCTCGACGCCGCCCTGCGCCTCGACATGCGCATGGAACTGAGCAAGCTGCACAGGCAACTGGGCGCCACAATGGTCTATGTCACACACGATCAGGTCGAGGCGATGACTTTGGCCGACAAGGTGGTCGTCTTGCGCGACGGCACCGTTCAGCAAATCGGCGCGCCGATGGAGCTGTTTCGCCATCCGGCCAATATGTTCGTCGCCGGTTTCATCGGCTCGCCGCCGATGAACTTCCTTGATGTGCAGATCGCACGCAATGATGGCGATACGGTAACCGTTCGCAGCGACATGCTGGCGCCGCTTGCCATGCCCGGGCCATCCGACCACCAAGGTGCGGAGGCCGGTGGCAAGCTTGGCATTCGACCGCAATATCTGCGTCTGGCCAAGGACGATACTGACGCGCTCCTGTCCGGCAGAATAACGATCGTGGAGCGGCTTGGAAGCGAAACGCTCATCGATGTCACCCTCGCTGACGGCAGCAATGTCATTGCGATCATCGATGAAAGCGAACAGGTGGCGCCGGGCGAAACGGTCGGCCTGAGCTTTGACGCGGGCAGGGCGGTGCTGTTTCCGGCAGGAATGGATGGCGATTGAGGTGGGCCCTGGGTGGTTGCTTTGCAACGACGGTGGCCGCGACATGCAGGTGGACCGGCCTGGCATCAACTGCTCCGCCGATTGGCGGAAGGGGCACAACCGCCAGATGTGCCGATACCGCAATCCTGAATACCAACAGACCCTAAAACGGACGTTGAAGTGTGGGAGGTTGCCCGGGGGCCGCCTGCCTGTCTTTCCCTACTTCTTGGTCTTCTTACCCAGGTGGCGATCGCCGTGATTCATCTTGACAATTCCAGGGCACAGGGTGCGGCCACCACGATTTTCGCACTTGCGTTCGTTGTTACCCTGAGCGTTCTCGTCGCTCACGAGAGTCCGCTGACGGACCGCGTCGAAACCTCACCTCAGTCCATTCACCGGTTGGCGCGATGAGCAAGGCCGAGGCGCTCGCCGAGTCCTGTCGCCGGTAGCGGCACAGGCCGTCATGGCGGGCGGCTTGCCGTCGCGATCACGTACCGCGTGCAGGCCTGGTGCTCAGCCCGCCTCTGGTGCGCCCGATACGGCGGGGAATCGCGAGCCATGGGTTGGGCACATTTGCCCACGGCGCGCATTCATTTGGCACAATTGCCAATGGGCATTCCGCGAAAACCGGGCGAAGGATAGTCGAACCTTGAATTGGCGCGATTCGGGGGCTCTTTGTTTTGGGGGCAGCGAAGGGCAGGCCGGCTTGCGCAGTATTTGTGTCTTTCGAATACGGGGACGTCGTCGATGCAAAGTTTCAAGCACGCGCTGGTAACCAGTGCCGCACTGTTGACGGTCAGCCTGTACGGCGGGCAGGTACTGGCAAGTGAACCATGGCAGGGCCTTTACGGCGGTGCAAGCGGCGGGATCGGCTCCTTTAACGGCCGGACCATCGATTGGTCTACAAATCTCATCGATCAGCCCGATGGCGACCTCATTCAGCGCGGCTTTGCGGGCGTCTTCGGCGCGCAGGCCGGTTACAATTATCAACTCGGCGGGATTGTCATCGGTGTTGAAGGCGATGCAAGCTGGACTGGATTCAGCGAACAAAAACCAACTGATGGCGGTGACCACTATGTGAAAGCGAATATGGACTGGCTGGCAACGGTACGCGGCCGTTTGGGCGTCGCCAATGACCGGGCCATGGCTTATGTGACCGGCGGCCTGGCACTGGCCGGTGTCGAGCATTGCGCTAATGACGAAGTGCCGTGCTCAAACGATAACGATGAGAATATCGCCTGGAGCGGCACGCAGCCAGGCCTCGTGGCCGGCGCCGGCGTCGAGGCGCGGCTCTCGAGCCGCTGGTCGTTCAAGTCGGAATATCTCTACCTCGTCACCGCCGACAAGAACATTGTCTACGGTACAAACAACAATCATGATGTCGACTTTGGCTTCGACGCACATATCTTCCGGGTCGGGCTGAACTATCATCTGGGCGGGCTGCCGGCTGGTGACGATTCCGGCCTTTCCGCGGGTGGGACCTGGCAGGGCCTCTATGGCGGCATAAGCGGCGGCATCGGTTCCTTCAACGGACGGGCGCTGGACTGGCATCGCAATGCCCTTGACGACCCTGATGGAAACATTGACGTCCGCGGATTTGCAGGGGTTTTCGGCGCGCAAGCCGGCTATAATCACCAGGTTGGTGGCGTGGTTTACGGGTTTGAGGCCGATGTGAGCTGGACTGGTTTCAGCGAAGGCAGGGTGTTTCTGGACGGTGATCGCCTCGACACCTATGTCAAGGCAAACATGGACTGGCTGGCAACGGCGCGCGGGCGTTTGGGCGTTGCCAACGAACGGGCCGTGGCTTATGTGACCGGTGGCCTTGCGCTGGCCGGTGTCGAGCACTGCGCAAATGCTGATTATGAGTTCCCGTGCTCGATCGACGATGTTAATGACATCGCCTGGAGTGGCACGCGGCCGGGCCTTGTGGCCGGCGCGGGCGTCGAGGCGCGGCTTTCGGACCGCTGGTCCTTCAAGTCGGAATATCTCTACCTCGTCACCGCCGACAAGAACATCGTTTACAACACGACCGAAAACGATGACATCGATTTCGGCTTCGATGCGCATATCTTCCGGGTCGGGCTGAATTATCACCTGGGCGGGTTGCCGGTGGGCGGTGGTTCAGACATCCCCTCCGGCGGACCGTGGCACGGCCTCTATGCGGGTGTTAGCGGTGGCATCGGCGCCTTTAACGGGCGGGCCATGGACTGGTCTTGGAATGCTTTTATCGCCCCTAGCGGCGACAATGACCTTCATGGCTTTGCCGGCCTGGCTGGTCTGCAGATCGGTTACAACCATCAACTGGGTGGTTTTGTCTTCGGCCTTGAAGCGGATGGAAACTGGACCGGTTTCAGAGAAGAAAAAACATATAACTCTGGCGGTTACTATGTGAAGGCGAATATGGATTGGCTGGCGACAATACGCGCGCGCCTGGGCCTTGCCCATGGCCGGGCCATGGCCTATGTGACCGGCGGCCTGGCGCTGGCTGGGGTCGAACATTGCGCTAATCGCGATGCGCCGTGTTCTATCGACAATGACAGGAACATCGCCTGGAGCGGCACGCAGCCGGGCCTTGTGGTTGGCGCCGGCGTCGAGGCGCAGTTGTCAGACCGCTGGTCGTTCAAGTCGGAATATCTCTACCTCGTCATCGCCGACAAGAACATTGTCTACGATACAAGCCTCAATCAGGACATAGATTTCGGCTTCGACGCACACATCTTCCGGGTCGGCCTGAACTACAAGCTGAACTAGCTGCTGGCATTGCGGGCCACTTTTGGGGAACATCTGCGTGGATGCTGGCATAGTGCCGCTTGGCAGGGTCGTGGAACCCGAGGCCGAAACGCCATTTCCGTTCATGGTCCCCCAGGCCTGAAAATGGTCCGTCTGGATAGCGGACGTATTTTGTTCTGAGATTGTCATCACCTGACAGTTGGGCTCTTAGAGCGTTCTGTGATTACCCTGATGCATTTGACCGAGGTGCTTTTGGTCTCTGGCTAGGCGGATTGCACGCCGTGGTGTAGCCCACCACAAGTGCAAGCCAACGACGTCCAGGGGCCAAAAGCGCCCGGCCCGAAGGGTGGCGGCAAATCGGCCCATCGGCTGTGTTGCGCCGCTTGCCCGATGCACCACATCGCGCTAAGCGACGCGCCTTGCCGAGTGAACCGATTTTCCGCCATCAAATGCGTCAGGGTAAACACAGAACGCTCTAGGGCGCGGAAGAGTCGGGCGCGCCCGAACTGGAACGCAACAAAAAATTCACATCGATTGGTCTTTGGTGTCCGCTGGGAAAAAATGAATGTGGAAACGGACAGGACAATCGGCTTTTATTGTTGGCGACTATTCCTGTGAACACAGAAGAAAGGCGGAGGACGTTATGAAAGGCCTGGTGAAAACTTTCGTACTCGGCAGTGCCCTGTCCGCGTTGGCGAGTGCGGATTTTGCCTACGGTGATAATACACTGCTCTGCGATCAACCAGAGTGCCAATTCAAGGAATCGATCAAGACTCTCCAAACACGAGTCTTCGACGGAAGGTGTGCCTCAAACCCAAATGGGACGGCTCAGAATATGATTTGTCACAAGTCGAAGGGCATAACGTGCGTTCCGGCAGAATACATAGCCGATCAGTGGTCTTGCTCGTGCACGAATTGGAGCACAAAGAAACGTAGCGCATCAATCGATGTTTATTGCGCAAATTGATCATTGACATGGAGCGAGTGCGGAACCAGGCGGAAACATCCGCTTTGGTTGCCGACGGTTGTTTCAGGGTTCATCTACGAATCAACGAGTCTTGCGAGCCTTCGGGTCATGATCTTGATCATGGCTTCCTCCTTTCAATGCAATATGGCACGGAAAGAAGCTTAAGAAGATGATTGAGGGATGGCGTCACAGAGAAAAGCCGACTGGTTATTCCAAGAATTTTCATGCTGTGATATGCGCAGACGCAGCGCCAGGACCGCAATATCGGAGTTGCTTGCCGACAAATAAATGCGTGCGGAAATGGACAGGAAAGCCGCTTTTGTTGTTGGCGACTATTCCTTCGAAAAACAGAAGAGAGGTGAAGGAAGTTATGAAAAGTCTGGTGAAGGCTCTCATACTCTGCGGCGCCCTGTCTTTGTGGACAAGTGTGGCCCAGGCAGATGTGCATATGCAATGCAGTGCTCCGAAATGCGCCTATTCGGAAGAGATCGGGCCATCGCAGACCAAGAGATTTATCGGACAATGCGTTAACAAGAAAGCATTTGAGTACTCCATGGTTTGCCATGCCGTGAAGGGTACGACATGCTTGAAGGCTGGTTCGGACACGGACCGTACCACTTGGAGCTGCAGTTGCACGAACTGGGACCCGACGGGAAGAAAATACGTGACGATTGATCTTTTGTGTTCAGATTGAATGCGAAAACGGACAGGAATATCGGTTTTACTGTTGGCGGCTATTCCTTCGAAAACAGAAGAGAGGTGAAGGGAGTTATGAAAAGTCTTGTGAAGACTCTCATACTCTGCGGCGCCCTGTCGTTATGGACAAGCGCGGCCCAGGCAAATGTGCATCTGCAATGCAGTGCTCCGAAATGCGCCTATTCGGAAGAGATCGGGCCATCGCAGACCAAATCATATATCGGACAGTGCGTTAACGAGACAGTATCTGAGTACTCCATGGTTTGCCATGCCGTGAAGGGTACGACATGCACGAAGGCTGGTTCGGACGGGGAGGATACAGCTTGGAGCTGCATGTGCACGAACTGGGACCCGGCGGGACGAAAACACGTGACGATTGATCTTTATTGTTCAAACTGAATGCGAAAGCGGACAGGAATATCGGCTTTTATTGTTGGCGGCTATTCCTTTGAAAGCAGAAGAGAGGTGAAGGAAGTTATGAAAAGTCTGGTGAAGGCTCTCATACTCTGCGGCGCCCTGTCTTTATGGACAAGCGCGGCCCGGGCAGATGTGGTGCTGCAATGCAATGATCAGAAATGCGCCTATTCGGAAGAGATCGGGCCATCGCAGACCAAAACATATAGCGGAGAGTGCGTTAACCAGAAAGTATCTGAACACACCTTGGTTTGCCATGCCGTGAAGGGTACGACTTGTTCGTCGGCTGGTTGGAAGTGTACTTGCACGAACTGGGACCCGACGGGAAGAAAACACTTAGACATTGACCTTTTTTGTCAATATTCAAATTGAATGCGAAAACGGACAGAAGTATCGCCTCTTAATTGTTGGCGGTTATTCCTTTGAAAACAGAAGAGAGGTGAGGGAAGTTATGAAAAGTCTTGTGAAGGCTCTCATACTCTGCGGCGCCCTGTCTTTATGGACAAGTGCGACCCAGGCATATGTGCATCTGCAATGCAGTGCTCCGAAATGCGCCTATTCGGAAGAGATCGGGCCATCGCAGACCAAATCATATTTCGGGAAGTGCGGTAACGAGACAGTATCTGAGTACTCCATGGTTTGCCATGCCGTGAAGGGTACGACATGCACGAAGGCTCGTCCAGGCGAAGGCGGTTCGCCTTGGAACTGCACTTGCACGAACTGGGACCCGACGGGAAGAAAATACGTGACGATTGATCTTTATTGTTCAAACTGAATGCGAAAACGGACGGAAGTATCGGGTTTTATAGTTGGCGGCTCTATCCGAAAAAGCCGAACAGAAGCCAAATGTCAGGTCAGTACGATCTCAGAACATTCAGATCGACCAACTGGATCTTGCAGCGCCTTTCAAGCTACGATCCCGAGCAACGGTGAACGAATTGCAGGAAAGCCTCGTCCTGGGTGTCGTTCTCGCATTCGATTATCGGTGCTGGGTTCTGTTTTGCCGGCGATTCCGGCCAGCAAGCACACTTGTTGGCAAGACGACCCTGGTTGTAAACGCAGGATGAGGAAGACCAGTCCACGTATGGATATCCACTTCCACCTGTCACCTCGCATATGAACTTGAAACTTTCGTTCCGGCCAGCGTCAACCCGATCGCCTTCGTCGCATTGGGCGTCCGGGCAAACAAAAAGGATCGGTTCCGAACGCGCATCTTTGACCACAGTCGATACGAAGACCAGACAAAGGATCGTGGAAACGATAACTCGCATAATCTGTCATTCCTCCAGTTCGCGGGGCGGACCACGCCGGACTCAACCGACAACCACGCAACGGTCAGCGTCGTCGATGTAATAATGCCTGCACTTGCGGATTAGGGCAATATGACGGGCCGGCTGCAACGGATTTGAGCCGCCTTCCTGTTTCGCAGGCGTTTTCAGCGGCAACGGAGGTTAATATACAAACTGCCTTAATTTCCGAATGGGCTCTAAAGATGCTCTGGCTCAAAAGAGAGGCTTCTGCTATCAAAGATTGCCCGTCAGCAGTTCGTAGGTCGCCGAGACGGGGCGTGAAGACATGAGGGTTTATGTATGGTCATAGCAAGAGCGATTGGCCTTGTACTTGCGTCATTGATGCTGGTCGGCTGCCAGAACATGGTGGCCAATAGTGGCATCTACTATAATGTCGGCCTCGCCGAGGCAACGAACAATCTGCTGCTCGCCAACGTCATTCGTTCCGCCAAGGGATATCCCAACTATTATTCACTCATTGGCGACTACTCGGGATCAACATCTTCCAGTATTTCGCCCAGTGTCAGCGGCAGTTTGCAGGTTCCAAGACATGGGCAGCCGGTGTCCTTCGACCTCGGCATGTCGGGAAGCGCGGGTCGTGACAAGAATGCCAACGTCTCCTCGCTGGAAACGAGAGATTTTACGCGGGCGATGCACACACTGGTCACGCCGCAACTGCTGTTGTTTCTCGTCGACAGCCGCGACGGCGCTCATCTGCATCTTGTATTGGCCATGCTGGTCAAGACGAACCGCGTGAAACTCAAGGACTATAACGCCATTGTTCTTGGCGCACGCGATGTGTGTGAGCGGCGCTTTGCGACACTTTCCAGCGCTGAAAAGGGGATTTGCCGGAATTTCGAAGCTGTGCTTTCGGACGTTACATGCGACTTCGCCCGGGAACGGTCGGCTTCCGGAGATACGATCATAACGCTCCGGAATCACCCCACGAACCGGTGTGCCTTTACCCAGTTCAGAATGTTCTCCGAGGCCGTCATGCTCAACGGTGGAACGGTGGAAATCAACAAGGACGGCAAGCTCGATGTCACGTTCAGTCGGACCGGGTCCGGACCGCGCAGTCTCTTCAAGGATCAGGGGACCGGCATTACCCTGCGCTCGCCGAACGGCATTGTCCACTATCTCGGGGAGATTGTCAGGGACCAGTTCAGGCGAGAGGGTGCATGGACGCCTGCGCTGACCATGCGAGACGGCAGAAACGTTCCGATTTTCAGGGTTAAAAGGGGCTTCGGCGGAGGGCGCTCGGCCGTTTCTGCAGAAGTGGATGGTGAGAGCTTCTGGATACCCCGACAGAAGCTGGGGGCTCGAGAGAGTGATTTCAGCTATCGCGCGCTGACCATCGTCAAGGACTTCCAGGCGCTCAACACGGGCCAGGACGCGATTCCGACCAGCCCGGCGATCATTCTGGGCCCGGGGTCGAGCGCGGTGCGCTGATTTAGCCTCGCCCGATGCTCTGACGACTGAAGACTCGCGGGAGCTGGTGAGGAGCGGTTTCTTCGGCAGGTAAACGCATTGCACTGAGCATGGAGCCAACACCCGTTAGTCGCTTGTTAACCCGAGTTCGGCGCCCTGATCGCGGACCAAGACATATTACGGGCGGTGTGCTAACGAGGATTCATAGGATTACTTCATGATTTGTCATGCCGTGAAGGGCATGACGTGCATGGAAGTAATTTTCGAAAATAAGCATTGGCAGTGCATGTGCACGAATTGGGAGACCAAAGAACGACACACGACGATCGATGTTTATTGTAAGGACCTGCAATAAGTGAATGTGGAAACGGGCAGACGTATCGGGATTTACTTCTGACCATTGAACCCGTCAACACGGAAAGAAAAAGGAAGACAGCTATGAAAGTTTTTATCAGTACTTTCATTCTCTGCAGCACCCTGTCCGTATTGGCAGGCGAGGCCGTGGCCGGGGAAGTGGTGCATTTGAACTGCGAAAAGGGGGAATGCCAATTCAGCGAAGAGCTGGGGCCGGATCAGACCCATGAGTACAGAGGAACTTGTTCCGGGGAAAAAAGCAAGGATGATTACAGTATGGCTTGTCATCCCGTGAAGAGTACGACATGCACAGGGCCCCTTTGGTCTCCTTTTGGTTACTACTACAGTTGCACCTGCACGAACTGGAGCCCGACGGAAAGAAAAAACGTGACGATTGATATTTTGTGCAACGATTGATCGTGTTTGTTCCAGCAAAAACAGCTTGATCAAAACGGATACTCTAATATCGGTTTTTGCCGATGGGTATTTCAGTGAACCCGGACAGATAAATTGCGAAAACTGATCATTGACGTGGAGCAAACGAGGAAACCGGTGGAGGCGTCGGCTTTTGCTGTTGGCGGTGCGTTCCATCAATTGGGATGGAAAACGGAAGAAAGCCATGAAAGATCTTGTCAGTACATTGTTACTGGGCGGCGCCCTGTTCGTATTGGCAGGCGGAGCAATCGCCAAGCAAGGAGAAGATTTGCACTGCAATACATCAAACTGTGCCTTTGACGAAGAGTTGGGGCCGTCGCAGACCAAGACATTTATCGGATATTGTGACGGCTATTCCAACGCCCCCAGCAATTCGACTATGGTTTGCCATGCCGTGAAAGGCATGACTTGCACGAATGCGCAGTTCGATAATCACTGGTCTTGCATATGCACGAATTGGGAGACCAAAGAACGACACACGACGATTGACGTTTATTGCAAGGACCCGAATCAGTGAATGTGGAAACGGGCGGAAGTATCGGGATTTATTTCTGGCCGTTGAGCCCGTCAACATGGGCAGAAAACTGGAGACAGCCATGAAAACACTTATCGGTACGTTCATTCTCTGTGGCGCCCTGTCCGTATTGGCAGGCGAGGCGGTGGCCAGCGAAGTGGTGTCTTTGAACTGCGCAGAGGGTGAATGCAAGTTCAGCGAAGAGTTGGCGCCGGATCAGACCCACGAGTACAGAGGATTTTGCGCCGGGGAAAAGCCGAACGATTTTGATATGGATTGTCATGCCGTGAAGGGTACGACATGCACAGCGCCTTTCCCCGTCTCCAATTACCGGAGCTGCAGTTGCACGAACTGGGACCCGACGCAAAGAAAAAGTGTGACGATTGATCTTGAGTGCGAGGATTGATCTTGTTTGTTCCGGCAAGAAGTGCGTGCGGAACCGGGCATACATATCGGCTCTTATTGCCGACGGGTATTTCAGTGAACCCGGACAAAAGGAAGACAGCTGTGAAAGTTCTTGTCAGTACGTTGATTCTCTACGGCGCCCTGTCTGCATTGGCAGGCCCGGCGGTGGCCGAGAGAGTGGTGTCCTTGAAGTGCCCAAAGGGGGAATGCCAATACAGCGAAGAGCTGGGGCCGGATCAAACCCATGAGTACAGAGGAAATTGTGCGCAAAAAAACCCGAAGCAGTATGAGATGGTTTGCCATGCCGTGAAGGGTACGACATGCACAGCGACCGTTAATGCCGTTCTTTATTTGAGCTGCACCTGCACGAACTGGGACCCGACGCAAAGAAAAAACGTGACGATTGATCTTTTGTGTGACGATTGATCTTGTTTGTTCCAGCAAAACGTGCGTGCGGAACCGGACATAGTCGCCCGATGCTCTCATATCGACTCTTATTGGCGACGGGTATCTCGGTGAACCCGGACAAAAACAGGAGAGAGCGATGAAAGATCTGGTCAGAACATTGTTACTCTGCGGCGCCCTGTCGGTCTTGGCAGGCGGGGCAATCGCCAAGCAAGTCGAGGATTTGCACTGCAAGCAAGCGAAATGTGCCTTTGGCGAAGAGTTCGGGCCGTCGCAGACCAAGACATTTAACGGGTATTGTGACGGCTATTCCAATGACCGTGACAATTCGAATATGATTTGTCATGCCGCGAAGGGCCTGACTTGTACGATTGCAGTGATCAGTGAGAATTGGCGGTGCACGTGCACGAATTGGGACATCAAAGAACAACACACGACGATCGATGTCTATTGTGAGGGCCCGAATCAGTGAATGTGGAAACGGGCAGAGGTATCGCGATTTATTTCTGACATTGAACCGTCAACACGGACAGAAAACGGAAGACAGCTGTGAAAGTTCTTATCAGTACGTTCATTCTCTGCGGCGCGCTGTCTGTATTGGCAGGCCCGGCGTTGGCCGGGAAAGTGGTGTCCTTGAACTGTGCGAAGGGGGAATGCAAGTTCAGCGAAGAGATGGGGCCGTTGCAGACCCATGAGTACAGAGGATTTTGTGCCGAAGAAAACTCGTCTGAGTTCAAGATGGCTTGTCATCCCGTGAAAGGCATGACATGCACACCACCTTTCCCCGGCTCTCAATACTGGAGCTGCATGTGCACGAACTGGAACGCGACAAAAAAACAAAACGTGTCAATTGATCTTTTGTGCGGCGATTGATCTTGTTTGTTCCAGCGAGAAGTGCGTGCAGAACCGGGCATCGATATCGGCTCTTATTGCCGACGGGTATTTCGGTGAACCCGGGCAGATTAAGGGGAGAATGCGATGAAAGACCTGGTCAGAACATTGTTGCTCGGCGGCGCCTTGTCGGTCTTGGCAGGCGGGGCAATCGCCAATCAAGTGGAAGAATTGCACTGCCAGCAATCGGAATGTGCCTTTGACGAAGAGTTGGGACCGTCGCAGACCAGGATATTTCATGGATATTGTGCCGGTGAAAAAGTGTCTGAGTATAAGATGGTTTGTCATGCCGTGAAGGGTACGACATGCACGAAAGGCGTTAGTGTTGCTTCCAGTTACTGGAGCTGCACCTGCACGAACTGGGACCCGACGCAAAGAAAATACGTGACGATTGATATTTTGTGCGACGATTGATCTTGCTTGTTCCAGCAAGAAGTGCGTGCGGAACCGGGCAGAAAACGGGAGAAAGGGATGAAAGATCTGCTTAGAACACTGTTAATCGGCGGCGCCCTGTCCGTCTTGGCGGGCGGGGCAATCGCCAATCAAACAGAGGACCTGCACTGCAAGCAAGCGAAATGTGTCTTTGACGGAGAGTTGGAGCCGTCACAGACCAAGACATTTAGCGGATATTGTGACGGCTATCCCAACAACGCTACTAATTCGGGAATGGTCTGCCATGCCGCAACGGGCATGGTTTGCGATCCTTCAAAGTTCGGTCAGCACTGGCAGTGCACGTGCACGAATTGGGCGACCAAAAAACAACCCGCGACGATCGATGTTTATTGCATAGGCCCGAATCAGTGAATTTGGAAACAGGCAGACGTGGCGGGATTTATTTCTGACATTGAACCGTCAACACGGATAGAAACTGGAGACAGCCATGAAAGTTCCTATCAGTATGTTCATTCTCTGCGGCACCGTGTCCCTATTGGCAGGTGCGGCGATGGCCAAGGGAACGGTGGATTTGCACTGCCAAGAGGGGACATGCCAGTACACCGAAGAGCTCGGGCCGCTGCAGACCAAGACATATCACGCCCATTGCGACGGAGAAGTCTGGCAGCAATATTCGATGCGTTGTCATCCCGTGAAGTATACGACATGCACGGTACCCGTCGCCATCAACCCATATTGGAGTTGCAGTTGCACGAACTGGGACCCGACGGAGAGGAAAAACGTGTCAATTGACGTTTTGTGCCGCGATTGATCTTATCTGCACGAAGTGCGTGCAGAAGCAGGCGGAAACATTCGCTTTCATTATCGACGATTGTCTGCGAGAACACGTGCAGGACGGGAGAAAGCTGTGAAAGAGCTGGTCAGAACTCTCATAGTCGGCAGCGTTCTTTCCGTGTTGGCAGGCACAGCCCTTGCGGCTCAATTGCATTGCAGTCAAACGAAGTGTCATTACACCGAGACGTTGAAGGGATCGCATTCCCAGACGTTTACAGGATATTGCGACGGGACGGGCAACACCAAGGTTACCGATGACAACTCGAGCATGACTTGTCACAAGGCGAAGGGCCTGACATGCACGGGGGCAAATTGGACGGATTTCGTATGGGGAAAGGTCCCTTACTGGAGCTGCACTTGCACGAATTGGAACACGAAGCAACAAACCACAACAATTGATGTCGGGTGTCCCGCCCCGAGTTAGAGCATCGGGCGACAATATTGAACCATTTGATGATCCAAATCAGTTCGCTCGGCTAGGCGAACTGTACAGAGAGGGTAATCCCCTGACACTACCGCTTGTGCTTCACGGATGTCGCCCGTTCGGCTACCATTCAGGTCGATTTCGAGCTTTATTCGGGGCATGTCGGAGTAAACCGCAATGGCAGAGCAACCTTTCAGGCCGGAGGACGTTCTTCCGGACGACGAAGATTTCAAGATCATTCGGGGTGTGCGTGTCCGCAAGGGCACGATCTTTGCAGCGATGCGCAATATGGAAATCTTGGGGCACGGCACCGAAGCGGAGAAGGCGGCAGCCTTGACGATGATCCGCGAACTGGCCCCCGGACTGGTAGCGCTCGGCATCCGTGATCACTTCGTTTGCCGAAATCCGGAGGTTCAAGCCATTCTGGATGATGCGGCAGCGGAACTGGCTCTTTAGAGCATCGGGCGACAATATTGAACCCTTTGACCGGCTTATCAGGCCTTCTGGACGTCGTTGCGATCGCCTTGTGGTCGACCCGGACCACGGCAGCGACCGCGCCTCGCCAGCAGACCTGATAAGCCGGTCAAAGGGTTCAATATTGTCGCCCGATGCTCTAGCGGGCGGCGATCATTCTGAGCGGGCCACCTGCCTGGTGACGGCGCGGATGTGCGGGTTTCCAACTTCTCGCGCTCAACGCGGCAAACGAGATCATCGTGCCAGGACCTGCTTCTTCCCGTGCAAGCCCGCGTCCTGTCGCATGGGTCAGACGACAAACCGATCCCTTTGTCCCAGCACTCAGCTCGGAGCAGGACACGTCATGTCGATTGTTGTGCTATGTTTCTTCGTGTTCCAATTCGTGCAGGTGCATCTCCAGAACGTGTCCGATTTGCCCGGGTTCTCGAGAAGTCCCGGCGTGCACGTCAAGCCGCTCGCCTTATGACAAGTCATATTTGAGTTGGAGGCGGTCATCTTGGTGTTTGCGTCACAATGTCCATGAAACGTCTTCGTCTGGGACGCTTTGAACTCTTCGTTGTATTCGCAACTCGTTGCACCGCAGCTCAATGATACATTTGATGCATTGGCACCCTCCGCGCCTGCCCATAACAATGCGCAGGCGCCCACGACCAGGATCATCACCAGATTTCTCATGGCTGTCCTCCGTTTAATCCTGCGTCAATATACACAGGATGGCCGTCATGGCGAACTGCCTCAATCAGCGCCCGATGCTCTGGCACTCAACTCGGGGCGGGACAGGAAAGATCGATGTCCGGGTGCGCCTCATGGATAGCGTTCCAATTGGTGCAGGTGCAACTCCAATACGGGTGATCGCTTATCGGCGTGAACCATCCCACGGTGCACGTCAGGCCCTTCGCCTTATGACAAACCATGTCTGAGTTTTTGTTGTCGACCGTGGTCTTGCCTGTCCCGTCGCAATATCCTTGATACGTCTTCGTCCCGGACGGCCCGATCTCTTCGGTGTAGGAGCAACTGCGCTCACTGCAGTGCAATTGTTGGGTTGCCTTGCCAAAGGCCGTGCCGGCCGATAGCGACAGGGCGCTGCCCAGTACCAAAATCGTGATCAGATCTCTCATTGGTATCCTCTTTTTAGTCATTGCGTTAACATCCACAGGTTGGCCTTTCATGGCGGAATGTCCTCAATCGAACACAACCTGGACTTCATTTTCTTAACGCACCATAAAAATCGAGATTGCGGCCAATCGGTGGCCGCCCTTGTACCCCGCGGGCTCGACGCTGTGGGCATTTCCGGAATCGACAGCGCGTGTCACGGCAAGGTCTTCGGCCTGAAGATCGCCGAGATGGACGCAGAGCGCGCCGAGGCTTGGCGTCGCGACATGTGCGTCGTCGATGACTTCACGCGTGCGTGCCTGGCGTGTGTTGCAGACAACTCGCTCTCAAGCCGATTCGGCGGCTGTTTCCGGGCTCACGGCAAAGGGCACGTCACATCGATCGTTGCGTCCTGTGCTTTTGTGTCCCAATTCGTACAGCTGCAGAGCCAGTAAGGATGCGATGGTTCGGAGTCCACCCAGACCGCAGCCGTGCAGGTCATGCCCTTGACGGGATGACAGATCATGCTCGAGTTTTTTTGGTCAAGGCCTTGTGTCCCGTCGCAATAGCTTTGAAGCGTCTTGGTCGCCAAACCTCCAAGGTGTTCGGTATAGACGCACTTCGTTGTACTGCAGTGCAGTTCTACAATTTTGGCGAAGGCCGAGCCGGCCGATAGCGACAGCGCGCTGACGAGTATCAGGGTTTTAGCCAAGTGTTTCATAGCAGTCTCCATTTTCCTTGCTTTGTTCGTAGCGGCAACTCTCAATCCGTTCGGCGCACACCGGCCCGGCCCGGAGGACGAGGGCCCTGCGCGACCGCGCGGGCTGTTGTTTCTACTCTTGGCTCGGCGCGGGGCAGTGAACATCAATCGATGCGTTTTGTTTTTTTGTCGCCGACCAATTCGTACACGTGCAACTCCAAAAACTGTGAGACGGGTCGGAAACTATTATTAATGCTACGGTACAAGTCATGCCCTTCACAGGGTGACACTTCATGCTCGAGTTCTTTGCGGTAACTAAATTCGTTCCGTCGCAATAGCCTTCAAACGACGTGGTTCCCGACTTGTGCAACTGTTCGGTATAGGTGCAGTGCGTTGTGCCGCAGTGCAATTCTTGGGTTGCCTTGCCAAAGGCCGTTCCGGCCCATAGTGAGAGTGCGCTGACGAGTATGAGAGTTTTAGCCGGGCGTTTCACAGCAGTCTCCATTTTCTTTGCTTTGTTCGTAGCGGCAAATCTCAACCCCGTTCGGCGCGTCCCGGCCTGGCCTGGCCTAGAAGATAAAGGCCTGGGGCGACGCGCGGGCTGTTCCGGCTTTATTCTACTCCTGGCTCTGCGCGGGGCAGTGAAGGTCAATCGATGCGTTTTGTCTTTTCGTCGCCGACCAATTCGTACACGTGCAGCCCCAGTAATAGGGCTTTACAGGGCCTTCTATTAATTTCGAAAAGGTGCAAGTCATGCCCTTCACGGGGTGACACGCCATGCTCGAATTATCTTGGGTAATGTTATGCACTCCGTCGCAATAGCCCTGAAACGACGTGGTTCCCGACTTATGCAGCTGTTCGGTATAGGTGCAGTGCGTTGTGCTGCAGTGCAATTGTTGGATTGCTTTGCCAAAGGCCGTGCCCGCCGATAGCCACAGCGCGCTGGCGAGTATCACGGTTTTTGCCAGGTTTTTCACGGTCGCCTCCTGTTTCCTTCCGCTATTCCCGTCACCACAGCCTAACCCCATGTCGTGTATCATGGCCCCGGCCTGTAGGACAGGACCGGGCGCGATCGCGTGGGCTGTTCTGGCGTCAATTCTGCTCCTGGTTCGGCGTGGGGCAGTTGATATCGATCGTTGCGTTTTGTTTTTTCGTCGCGCTCCAGTTCGTGCACGTACAGCTCCAAAAAGTATGGCCTGTCGGTGATCCTACGATGTATGCAAACGTACATGTCATGCCCTTCGCCGGATGACACTTCATGCTCGAATTATTTTCGAATATTTGTTGTGTCCCGTCGCAATAGCCCTGAAACGACGTGGTTCCCGACTTGTGCAACTGTTCGGTATAGGTGCAGTGCGTTGTGCTGCAGTGCAATTGTTGGGTTGCCTTGCCAAAGGCCGCACCGGTGCATAGCGACAGGGCACCGACGAGCATCACGGTTTTTGCCAGGTTTTGCATGGTCACCACAGCCTAACCCCATGCAGCCTATCATCGCCTCGGCCTGGAGGACGGGCCCGGGCGCGATTGCGTGGGCTGTTCTGGCCTCAGTTCTGCTCCTGGTTCGGCGGGGGACAGGCGATATGGATCGTTGCATTTTGTTTTTTCGTCGCGCTCCAGTTCGTGCACGTACAGCTCCAATAATCATGGCCCGTCGGTGATATTACGATGAATGCAATCGTACATGTCATGCCCTTCACCGGTTTACACTTCATGCCCGAATTATCCTGGAATATTTGTTGTGTCCCGTCGCAATAGCCTTGAAACGACGTGGTTCCCGACTTGTGCAGCTGCTCGGTATAGTTGCAGCTCGTTGTGCTGCAGTGCAATTGTTGGGTTGCCTTGCCAAAGGCCGCACCGGTGCATAGCGACAGGGCGCTGACGAGCATCACGGTTTTTGCCAGGTTTTTCATGGTCGTCTCCTGTTTCTTTTCCCTATTGTCGGCGACAACTATCAATTTTGCTTAGCGTATCGCGGCCAACACTGCAAGGCAGATCCCGGCGCGCGGCGCGCGGCGGACGCCGGGAGAGGCGCCGTGTCGGGCATCACCGAACGGTCCATGCGGCCGCCCGCGCCGGCCGGCGCGGGGCCATGCGCCGGAGCAAGATTAAGAAGACATATGAGAGTTTTTACGAGACGTTTCGCAGCTGCCCCGACTTTTGATCCGGGTCCGTGGGAGCAATGGCCAGGAATAAACGCCGATATTCCCGTCCGTTTTCGCATTCAACTTGAACAATAAAGATCAACGCCCAGGTACTTTCTTGACGTCGGGTCCCAGTTCGTGCAAACGCAGGTCCAATAATCCTCGTTTTCGTCCTGCACAGCATTCGTGCATGTCGTACCCTTCACGGCATGACAAACCATAGAGTATTCAAATATGTTCTTGTTGACGCACTTTCCGGTATATGTCTTGCTCTGCGATGGCCCGATCTCTTCCGAATAGGTGCATTTCGGAGCACTGCATTGCAGATGCACAAATGCCTGGGCCGCACTTGTCCAAGAAGACAGGGCGATGCCGAGTAACAATGCCCGAACCAGACCTTTCATGGCTTTCTCCCGTTTTCTGTTCGTGTTCTCGAAGACAATCGTCGACAATAAAGGCGAATGTTTCCGCCTGGTTCCATACCCGGTTCCTGCATAAAAGACCAATCGCGATATTTTGTTTCTTCGCCTTCCAATTTGTGCACAAGCAACTCCAACGTCGCGGTCCTGGCGCTGCTGCTGCGCATGTCATGCCCGTCACGGGATGACATTTCATAGCACAATCAGCCGGTTTTACTTTGTCACACCATCCCTTGAGTGTCGCGGCCTGCGTTGCACAGGATGAGAGTTCCGATCAGACCTTTCAAACCTGACTCCTGTCTTCTATCCGGGCTTCTGGCTCCTGCTGTACCGAAGTGTTTCTCTACCGCCTCCAGGATCATCTCACCATTCCAGCGGGTGAACTCAAGGCCTTCCGAACACACGGGAATTTTACCGGCGGCCAGCGTTCGTTGTCGCGTCGCCGTTCGCGATGAGGGCGCGTACCGGATTCGAAGATGTATAAGAGCCCAAAAGGACATCACTGCGCCGAAGGGGGTGCGCGAGCGTCTCGGCGTATTGACGATCGTTGCCATCAACATGAATATAAGGTGGAGTGATCAGTGAAGCATCTGATCAGAGTTCTCATACCGGGCAGCGCAGACCACGATAAGTGAGGAATAGTGTCGCGGATAAAATCCGACTGATTATTCCAGGGATTTTCACACCGTGAATGGTATGACATGCGTAAACGCAGAGCCGGGACCGCAATAGTGCAGTTGCTTGTAGGCGAACTGGAACGCGACGACAAGATAATACATACCGATTGGCCTTTGGTGTCTTGCCGCCAAAAAATGCGTGGGGAAGTGGACAGGAAGGTCGCTTTTGTTGTCGGTGACTACTTCTTTGAGAACAGAAGCGAGGAGTAGGAAGCTATGAAAAGCGTGGTGAAGGCTCTCATACTCTGCGGCGCCTTGTCTTGGTGGACAAGTGCGGCCCAGGCATATGAGCATCTGCAATGCAGTGATCCGAAATGCGCCTATTCGGAAGAGATCGGGCCATCGCAGACCAAGGTCTATCGCGGGCAATGCGTCGGCATGAACACAAATGATTATTCTATGGCTTGTCATGCCGTGAAGGATACGACGTGCACGGGGGCACACCAGTCAGACACTTATTACGCTTGCACTTGCACGAATTGGGACCCGACGGGAAGAAAATACGTGACGATTGATCTTTATTGTTCAAATTGAATGTGAAAACGGACGGAAGTATCGGCTTTTATTGTTGGCGGTCCTATCCGAAAAAGCCGGATAGAAACCGGAGGCGGTTATGAAATTTCCGGTCAGTGTTTTAGTGCTCGCTGGCATCCTGTCCGTGTTGGCAGGCGCGGATTTTGCCTATGGCGATGATAAACTGGCCTGCGGTCAGTCAGAGTGCCAATTCAAGGTAACGCTCAAGCCTTTTTATGAACAGACGTACGAAGGAATTTGTGGCCCACAAAACAAGGCGGCTGAGAATATGGTTTGTCACAAGGCGAAGGGCATAACATGCACGAAGGCAGAATACATAGACAAGAAGTGGACCTGCCAGTGCGGCAATTGGACCACCAAAGAACATAGCACATCAATCGATGTTTATTGCTCAGACTGATCATTAAGAGCCCCTTCAGGAATTTACCGAAAGGCCGCCTGACAGGGTCGTCCTTTCGGCAAAAATCCCTCAAAACTGACTGCGCCAAACCAGCCGTTAATTCCTGAACGGGCTCTTAACCGATGAAACTGGATGTCGCTTGACAATGGGTTCCTCGAAGCCGACGGGATCGAGGATGCGACAGGCACGTTGCAGCCGAGGATTGCCGAGTTTACCATTGGAGTGTGACGATCATCTGCAGATGGAAGGTCATTGTTATGCTCAAGTATCTTTTTGCCATGTCAGTGCTGTCAGCAGCGCTTCTGCTTCAGCCGGTTTTCGGTGGGGTCGAACAGGCTCGAGCCGATTCAATAACCGTGGACTTTGAAGGCGACGGTGAGAAAGATGTTATCGTCCAGCATGGAAAAACTGACATCATGCCGACTTGCTACAATTTGGACGCAGATGATTATGCCGGCATTTCGGGCTTCTATTTCCACTATGACTGCACGAGTCCGGTATCGAATGTAACTTGCCAGCGGGACGGTAACAACAATTGTGGATGCCATAACCCGAACAATAAGAGCCATACCGTTGTTGTTCACATGAAAGAAAATTGCGTCAAACCACCGTCAGAATAGACCTTGCCGGGCGGAGAGTTGCCGGCGCGGAACTTCTCTCGACAACCATCAATGTCATATCTGCCAACCCGCTGGTGCATCCTGTTCACGACCGGATGCCGGCAGTGGCGGCGGGAACGCCGGAGCACAGGCCGACTGCCGCCTGAGCCGATCACCATCATCGTGCCGTTCAGCCCAGGAGGGAGCGTGGACAGGATAGCGCGCGACTTGTCGTCCTTCTTGCCTGGCCATGTCCTGTCGCCGTCGAACGCGTGCCCATTCTGCGTGCCAGATTGCGCGCCAGCGGGTTGTCCTGGCAGACATCGGGGAACACCAGATTGGTCTTCGCTGTGCGTTTCATGAGGTTCGGAACGACATGTAGCGGAATGGCCTCAATCAGTGTCAACCTGGACTTCATTATGCCCGGTACGGCGGAAGGGCGCCTTGGGTCCCGGCGACGATCAACGCGCCTCTCGCGTGTGGCCAGACGACAAACGAGGCCCTTGCTTGGTCCGGCACTCAGCTCGGAGCGGGTACGCCGAACGCATACTTGAAACGGCCTGAATCGATCTCACTTTGGATTGACCAACTGGATCTCGCAGCTCCGTTCAAGCTACGACCCCGAGCACTGATGAACGAATTCTATTTGAACTGACAAGTGGCTGTAATTCCCGCATTTGATTGTCGGTGTTGGATGCTGTTTTGCCGGCGATTCTGGCGAGCAAGTACACTTGCCACTCACAAAAAGCGGAGAGTAAGTGCAGGATGTGGAAGACCAGTCCACGTATGGATATGTGCCCGCACCTGTCGAATCGCAGAAGAACTTATAAGTTTTGTTCTGGCCATGTAGAATCGCATCGCGCTCGTTGCATTTGGCGCTTGAGCAAGGAAAATGGACTTCCCCTGCACGCGCATCTTTGACCACAGTCAATACGAAGACCAGACAAAGGATTGTGGAAGCGATAGCTCGCATAATCTGTTATTCCTCCAGTCGGGGGCGGACTAAAAGCCCATTCGGGAATTAACGACTGGTTTGGCGCAGCCAGTTTTGAGGGATTTTTGCCGAAAGGACGACGCCGCAGGCTGCCTGCCTGTCAGGCGGCCTTTCGGCAAAAAGCACCGAAACTGGCC
>JANQMU010000161.1 GCA_028279875.1 Rhizobiaceae bacterium | reverse complement strand
CTGGTGCTCGGCACGTTCGGCGAATTCCATCCCCGGACGCTGGATGCCATGTCCGTATCCGGGCCGATCTGCGGCTTCGAGATCCATATCGACGCGATTCCCGAGCCGAAGCGCAAGGCGACCCGCACCAAGACACCGCTGGAGCTGTCGCGTTTCCAGGCGGTCGAGCGCGATTTCGCATTTGTCGTTGACAACACGCTGCCGGCGGCGGACATCATACAGGCCGTGCAGGCCGCCGACAAAAACCTGATCGTCGGCGTCAATGTCTTCGATCTGTTTGAAGGTCCGTCTCTCGGCGAGGGGAAAAAGTCCGTTGCGGTGGAGGTCGAGATACAGCCCGTCGAGCGGACCCTGACCGATGCCGATCTGGAAGCCATCGCCGGGCGCATCGTCGACAATGTCGCCCGGAAAACCGGCGGAGTGCTGCGCGGATGATATCGGGGACGACATGGCTGCCGTAGGCGGGAACAGGTGGATTGAACATGAACATGATCCTCAATACGGACAGCTACAAATATTCCCATTACGCGCAATATCCGCCCGACACGGCGGCGATCTCGGCCTATATCGAGAGCCGCCCGGGCGGCCGCCACGACGCGGTGCTGTTTTTCGGCCTGCAGATGTTCCTCAAGGAATATCTGACGCGCCGCGTTACCATGGCCGATGTCGATGAGGCCGATGAACTGGTCACCGCCCATGGCCTGCCGTTCAACCGCAGCGGATGGGAAACGCTGGTCACGCGCCATGACGGCCGTTTTCCGCTGCTGATCGAAGCGCTGCCGGAAGGCATGGTCGTGCCGGCCGGCACGCCATTGCTGCAACTGCGCAACACCGATCCCGATTTCTTCTGGCTGCCGACCTTTATCGAGACCGCACTGCTGCGCGCCGTCTGGTATCCGGCGACGGTGGCGACCGTGTCCTACAATGTGCGGCAGATCATCACCGCCGCGCTGGAAAAGTCATGCGACGATTATTCGGATGTTTTGCCGTTCCGGCTGCATGATTTCGGCGCCCGCGGCGCCACTTCGCTGGAGCAGGCCGGTCTCGGCGGCGTTGCCCATCTCGTCAATTTCATGGGGACCGATACGGTTGCCGGCCTTGTCGCCGCCCGCAAATACTACCACGAACCGATGGCCGGGTTCTCCATTCCGGCGGCCGAACATTCGACCATGACGAGCTGGGGCGAGGAGCGGGAAACCGAGGCCTACAACAACATGATCGAGGCCTTTGGCGGCGACGGCAAGATGGTGGCCGTCGTGTCTGACAGTTACGACCTCTACCGGGCGGTTTCGGAGATCTGGGGCAGGGATCTGCGCGAAAAGGTCGAATCCATGGGCGGCACGCTGGTCGTGCGCCCCGATTCGGGCGATCCGACCGTGGTACCGGTCGATACCGTCGAGATGCTGGGCGGGATTTTCGGCCACACGGTCAACGACAAGGGCTACAAGGTCCTCAATCCGGCGGTGCGGGTCATCCAGGGCGACGGCGTCACGCCCGACACGATCGGCATCATCCTCGACCGTCTGACGGAGCGCGGGTGGTCGGCCGAGAACATCGCCTTCGGCATGGGCGCCGGCCTGCTGCAGAAGGTCAACCGCGACACGCTGCGCTTTGCCATGAAGGCCAATGCGCGGCAGGACACCACTGGCACATGGACCGGTGTCAACAAGGATCCCAAGACCGATCCCGGCAAGGCTTCCAAACGCTTCCGCCAGGCGGTCGTGCTGGAGGGCGGCAAACCCGTCGGTGTGCCGCTCAAGGATATCGGCGATCGCGAGAACCTGCTGCGGCCGGTCTGGGAAAACGGCGACTTGCTGGAGGACTGGACGCTTTCACAGATCCGCGAGCGCGCGGCGGGGAAAGGACAATGACGATGTTTCGATGGGGTGTGCTCTCGACGGCGAAGATCGCCCGCCTGCAATTGCTTCCGGCCATGCAGGATGCGGAAAACGGCGTCGCGTCGGCGATCGCCAGCCGCGACCTCAACCGGGCCCGCGACCTGGCCGATCGGTTCGGCGCGCCGCATGCCTTCGGCTCCTATGAGGCGCTGCTCGAGTCGGACGTCGTCGATGGCGCCTATATCCCGCTGCCGACGAGCCAGCATGTCGAGTGGAGCCTGAAGGCCGCCGAGGCCGGCAAACATGTGCTGTGTGAAAAACCCATTGCCCTCAAGGCCGAGGATATCGACGACCTGATCGCTGCCCGCGACGCCCATGGCGTCGTGATCTCCGAGGCTTTCATGGTCCAGTACCATCCGCAATGGATCAAGGTCCGTGACCTGATCGAAAACGGCGCCATCGGGCGGCTGCGTCAGGTTCAGGGCGTCTTCTGCTATCACAATCTCGACCCGGACAATATGCGCAACCAGCTTGCGCTGGGCGGCGGCGCGCTGCCGGATATCGGCGTCTATCCGACCGTGACCACCCGGATCGCCACCGGCCGGGAACCGGTGCGTGTCCGGGCGCAGATTGACCGTGACGCGCGTTTTGGAACCGATTGCTACGCCAATGTCCTGGCCGATTTCGGCGATTTCAATCTCAACTTCCATGTTTCGACCCAGATGGCCCAGCGTCAGCAGATGGTCTTTCACGGCGATGAAGGTTTCATCGAGGTGCATGCGCCGTTCAACGCCGGCGACTACGACCACGCTTCCCTGTCGCTGCACAATCAGGCCCATGACGGTGCGCAAATCTTCCGGTTCCCCGGCGTGCGGCAATATCGCGCCCAGTTGGAGACCTTTGCCGATGTCGCCAACGGTTCCGACAAGGAATTGTTCTCCCTGGAAAATTCAAAGGCCAATCAGAAGGTCATCGACGCGATCTACCGGGCCGGCGATCATGATGGCTGGGAGGCGGTTTAGCCGGTTTTGGATCATCTGCGCTATGCCGGATTGCCCTTCGAGCGCCAGCGCGACATCCTGTTCGAGATCGTCCGCGCAGAGCCGCTGATCATGGATGTGCTGACCGGCGCCCGCGCCCTTGGCCTGCCGCAGTGGCGGGTCGTGTCGGGCGTCATCTACAATACGGTCTGGAACGTCTTGACGGAGCGGCCTGTTACGCATGGCGTCAATGATATCGACCTGTTTTATTTTGACGGCGATGACCTGTCATGGGAGGCCGAGGACGCGATCATTCGCCGAAGCCGGATCGAATTCACCGGCTCGGCAGTCCCCGTCGAGATCCGCAATCAGGCACGTGTTCATCTCTGGTTTCCCGAAAAATTCGGCGTGCCCTACCCACCCTTGAAGACGACCGACGAATCGCTTGGCCGATTCGTGTCGCAAACCCATGCGGTCGGGCTGAGACTGGAGCGGGACGGTGGGCTGGATCTGTGTGCGCCCTTCGGGCTCGACGCCATATTTTCCTTCCGCATCGTGCCCAATCGCACGCTCGATAACCGCATCGGCTATGCGCGAAAGGCGCAAAAGGTGAGAGACGCCTGGCCGGAACTGACCGTGGAGGTCTGGTGAGGCGAGCGAACCGCTTGCACCCGCCATGGTCGATGATTTCAAACGCATCGCGGAGCGCCTGATCCGCCTGTCGAAGGGGCATGAAACGACCCTTGAGATTTCCGGCGGAGGGCTGATCCTGGCCGGACCGGAAAGGCCGTGAGGCTGCGCGAACGCAATGCCCGCATTACATGATCCGGTTCAACAAAACGCGTTTCGGGACGGATTCTTGCCGCCGAGCGTCCGCGTGAATTCTCTCTAAGAGGCTGAATAACAAAGAAAAAATAGGTCCAACGGAACCCTGCCCGTAAAATGCCGGAGCCAAACCACCTCGGTCTTCACATTTTCGTGCGCGGCCGCCGACGGTGGTTTTCGTCGCCGATGCCCATCTATATATACGCCGCATTCAGGATTGGGCAGCGTGGTAACAGAATGCAACTGGCAATTGACGGATGGCGGATCGACGTCGCGGCCAGAACGGCGAAACGGAGTAACAGAACGGAGCAGCTTTCGCCGCGCGCTGTCCGGCTTCTGCAGGTTTTGGTCGAGGCCGATTGCGCGGTGGTCTCGCGGGCCGATCTTCTCGACCGGGTCTGGCCGAATGTGATCGTCGGGGACGAAAGCCTGACGCAGGTCGTATCCGAAATTCGCCGCAAGCTGGCCAATCGCGAACTCATCGCGACCGTGGCGCGCGGCGGATATCGCCTGACGGCGCCCGTCCTGCGCGATGTCGGTGCGCAGATGGACCGGCCGGCGGCAACGGACGTTCCGTTCACGCTGGATGCCTACGCGCTCTGCATCGAGGCACAGGACTGTTTCAAACGCGGTGGCGAAGGATCGCAACGCGCATTTGTCAGCCTGGCCGCACAGGCGGCCGCCCTTGCGCCCGACTTCGCGGAAGCGCGATCGCTGCATGCGCTGGCTCTCCTGAAACGACACGTTTTCTGGTCCGAAGGGGCGATGCTCCTGGACGATGTGCTGGCCGAGTGCGAGGCGGCGATACGGCTCAAACCGGACCTGGCAAGCGCCTATCTGACCGCCGCCGCCGCCCAGGCGTTGATCGGCCTGGCCGATGCCGGCATCCGGTCGCTGGAAAGAGCGCTCTGGCTGGCGCCCGATGATGCGGGCCTGCATCTGGAAGCCGCGATCCTGGTCCTGTCCATGGGCAGGCGGGAGGCAGCCGCGGCGCTGGCGATCCGGTCGGCCATGCTGGCGCCGAGGGCCTTCGATGCGGACCTGCTGGCGGCTCGCATCTTCCAGTACACCGATCCCGCCCGCGGGCGCGCCCATGCCGAACGGGCGCTTCACAAGGTCCGGGCGGAGCTTTCGATTGACCCGCATTCCATGCGCGCGCTTTACGCCCTCGGACCCCTCCTCGCCCAGCTTGGCGACCATCGCGCCGCCCGGTCCGCGCTGGAAGGGATTACCCATCACGACAGTCCGCTGGAATATTATCGGGCCATCGGCTTTGCCCAGATCGGAGACATGTCGGCGGCACTCGAGCGACTGGATTTCCTGGCGCTTCGCGGCTGGCGGCATGGCTGCATTCTGGACAAGGATGACGGCTTTCGGCCGCTGCGCTCCGACCAGCGGCTTCAGCGGCTGCAAGCGGATATTGTCGCTGCCTAATCCGGTTTCAGGATTTCTTCAGAAAACCTTCAGCACTCTTTCAGGATGCGCGGTGCAACTGCGCTTAGATGGCGGCCATGCCGGACACAACTCGTTCTGCGCCGTGGTGACGATTTGAGCCACGGCCCGAGGCCGGTCAGCGTTTGTTGTTTCAAAGAAAGGAAAGAAAGAAGATGCCTCTTGCCATCAATGCCGATGCGCCGGATTTCACCGCACCTTCCACCGAAGGTCCCATCCACTTCCACGACTGGATCGGTGACAGCTGGTGCGTGCTGTTTTCGCATCCCAAGGATTTCACGCCGGTCTGCACGACGGAACTGGGCGTCATGGCGCGCATGAAGCCCGAATTCGAGCGTCGCGGCGTGAAGATCATCGGCCTGTCCATCGACCCGGTCGAGGATCATACCCGCTGGTCCGATGATATCCGGACCGCCACGGGCAATGCACCCAATTACCCGCTGATCGGCGATACCGATCTGAAAATCGCCAAGCTCTACGACATGCTGCCGGCGGATGCCGGCGAAACGGCGAAGGGCCGGACCGCAATGGATAATGCCACCGCGCGCACGCTGTTCGTCATCGGGCCGGACAAGAAGATCAAGCTGACGATCTCCTATCCGATGACCACCGGGCGTCAATTCGACGAAATCCTGCGGGTCATCGACAGTCTGCAACTGACCGCGCGCCAGCAGCTTGCCACGCCGGCGAACTGGTCGCAGGGCGAGGATGTCGTCATCGTGCCCGCGGTTTCGGATGAAGAGGCCCGCAAACGCTTCCCCGATGGCTGGAAGGCACCGGTCCCCTATCTGCGCCTCGTCGGCGCGCCATCCTGACTTCATATCAAGGAGAGATCATATGACATTCAAGCTTTCGCGCCGATCCTTCGGCCTTCTGACCCTCGGGGCGGCGGCATCGGCCGGCCTTCCGCGCCTCGGTTTCGCCCAATCGGCCCATTCGGCCGGCTTTGCCAATCCGCAGCTTCTGGCCGAGCCCGGCGATCTGATCGGCGCCGGCGCCGCGATGCCGGAGGGCATCGTGCTGATCGATGTCCGCCCGCGTGACGAATATGATGCGGGCCACATTCCGGGCGCCCGCCATCTTGATCCGAACGCGGTCGTCGCAAGGCAAAGCCCCGTTGACGGGACGCTTCTCGGCATCGGCGACATCGAAGCGCTGCTCGGTGCCATGGGCATTGCCGCCGATCGCCGGATTGTCTTCTATGACGACCGGGGCGGATTCCACGCCGCGCGGATGCTCTGGCTCATGGAGTATATGGGGCATCGCAATGTCGCGGTCCTGAACGGCGGCTGGTCGGGCTGGCGTGAGGCCGGCGGCGCCGCGGCGAAGCCGGCTCCGGCGTATGAGACGACGGTGTTTCAGGCCGCGCTGAGCCCGCGCCGCCATGCGACGGCCGACGATGTCCTGGCGCATCGCAGCGATCCCGATGCCGTTCTGATCGATGTGCGCCCGCCGAAAATGTATGAGGAAGGCCACATTCCCTGGGCGGTCAACATTCCCTGGGCGAAGAATCTCGGCGAGGACGGCCGCTTCCGGCCCGCCGCCGATCTGCTGGCGCATTTCAAGAGCCATGGCGTGACGCCCGATCGCAATGTGATCATGCATTGCCAGTCCGGACTCGCCTCGTCGCACAGCTATGTGACGCTGCGGCTTCTGGGCTTCCCCCGGGTTCGGGTCTACCATCGGTCCTGGGCCGAGTGGGGTAGCGACCCGGCTCTGCCAAAGGCAACCTCCTGAGACGAGCGCGCCCGGGGAACCGGGCGCGTTCACCCGAGGACAGGAATATGAAGACGACCTTGACCATTCCGTCCGGCCAGCTGCGCCCGGCATTGCCGGAGGATTGCGACGGGATTGTCAGCCTGTTGCGGGACAAGGAAGTGCGTCGCTTCCTGTGTGACGACAGGATCGTCGCCCGCGCCGAGGTCGAGGATATGCTGGCCGAGAGCGCGAGGCTGGATGCCGACGGCCAGGGGCTCTGGGTGATCGAGGGCGAACGGAACGGTCTTGCCGGCATTGTGGGTCTCGCGCCGGTCTCGGCGGAGGCATCCGTGTCGCCTGATATGGCCGGCGGCATTGAACCGACCATCGCGCTCGCCCCGACGGTTCATGGGCGCGGTCTCGCAAGCGAGGCCATGACCGCCATCATCGCCCATGCCCGCTCGACGCTGGGCCTTTCGCATCTTGTTGCCGCTGTCGACGAGCCGAACGCGCAGTCGCATCGGCTGATGGAGCGGTCTGGCTTCCAGGTGATGGGCACCGCGCCCGGCCCGGCCCATGCTCTGGTGCTGTACGAGCTTTTGCTTCAGCCGGCAACAGACGCGTGACGGCAAGACTTTGTGAACCGGCCGCTGCCCGGCACGCCGGCAATGCCCTCAGCGCCCGAAGACGAGTTTCGCATATCCCGTATAGGAAAAGACGGTCGCGGTGGCCGAGCCGACCGTCAGGGCGACGATCGGCATGGATGTGACGAACAGAAGCAGTCCCGAATAGACCAGATAGTTCAAAACGGCCGACGCGATGCCAACGCCGCCATAGCGCATGCCCTCGACGGCGGCGTGTCGCTCGCTTTTACCGAATGTGAAATTGCGGTTCAGCAGCCATGTGAGCTGCAATGCGGTCGCGATGGCCAGCAGCCTGGCCGTAAAGGGGTCGATATCGGTCCATCGCAGCAGTCCGAGCAATACGCCGGCATCGGCAAGAAACCCTATTCCGCCGACGATGACGAAACTCAACAGACGTTTTTTCATGCAGCAATCGGTTTCCTTGCCTTGCCGCCGGGGCGGCCCTGGTCATCACCGGAATCGCGGGTCGTTGTGCGGGTACCGCGCGTGGCCGGGAGTCCCATATACAGCATCCTTTTGTGTTCTGCACGGCTTCGCGCCAAAGAATCAAGGATAACGCCCGATACGAAAAACAGCATGGAGATCATCAGCAGGGCGACCGACAGGATCCAGGTGGGCATGCGGTCGACAAGGCCGGTTTCGAAATATTCCACAAGCACCGGCGCCATGAATCCGAGACTGGCGATCAGCAGCGCCGCGCTGATCACGGAAAAGAAGGAAAACGGACGCGTCTCCTTCATCAAAAGCAGCAGTGTCCACAGGATTTTGGCACCGTCCCGGAAGGTCGACAGCTTGCTGCTCGAGCCCTCCGGCCGGCGGCCGTAATCGAGCGTCAGTTCGCTGACCGGCATGCGCAGCATCGAGGCGTGGACCGACATTTCGGTTTCGATCTCGAAACCGCCCGACAGCGCCGGGAAGCTCTTGATGAAGCGCCGGTTGAAGACCCGGTATCCGGAAAAAATATCGGTGAAGTCATTGCCGAACAGGGATTTGTAAAGCCGATTGAACAGCCGGTTGCCGAAGGCATGGCCGGCCCGGCCGGCATCGTCCGTCACCCCGCGGCGCGTCCCAACGACCATGTCGCTGCGCTCGGTGACCAGCGTGCGGATGAGGTCCGGCGCATCCTCCGGCGCATAGGTCCCGTCGCCATCGGCCATCACATAGATATCGGCCTCGATATCGGCGAACATGCGGCGCACCACATGTCCCTTGCCCTGCCGCGGCTCGCGAATGACGGTGGCGCCGGCGCGGGCCGCGACAATGGCGGTCCGGTCGGTCGAGTTGTTGTCGTAAACGAAGATGCGCGCCTGCGGCAATTCGCGCCGGAAGCCGATGACCACATCGGCGATCGTCGCTTCCTCATTATAGCAGGGCAGAAGCACTGCGGTTTCGAGTTCTTCGAACAATGGATCTGGCATGGCGGCCTCGCGATTGACGCAGGTTTTCGCCCGTTTCGGGCGCCTTTACTATTTCTTGGGAAGGTTAAGGCTAGGTTGCTTTGGCGTGAATTGTTGGACTGGAGTTGTGCGTTGAGTGTGTCGCGTACCCTGAATGACGGGTTGACCGGGCAAGGCCGCAAAAACGAAATTCTGATGCCGGTCGTCCTGACGGCCCTGGCAACGGCCCTGGTGCTTGCCGCCCTGCATCTGATCAACGGGACGGACTATGTGGGGCGCGACAATGACGATGTCATGCGCCTCGTTCAGATCCGCGACCTGATCGCCGGCCAGGGCTGGTTCGACCTCCAGCAGTACAGGCTGGGCCTGGATGGCGGAACGGCCATGCACTGGTCGCGCCTGATCGACGTTCCGATCGCCAATCTCATCGGCTTCTTCTCGCTGTTCGTGGATGCCCGGCAGGCCGAGGCGGCGGCGCTTTTCGTCTGGCCGCTGCTTTTGCTGCTGCCGCTGTTTGCCGGCACCGCCTGTGCCGCCAATCATCTGGGTGGTCGCCACGCCATGCTGGTGGCGCTTCTGCTGACGGCGCTGTTTGCCATCACCCAGCAGCGGTTCCGGCCGGGCGCCATCGATCACCACAATGTGCAACTGGCGCTGCTGGCGCTGGTGCTTGCCGGTTTGACCGATCCGCGCATGAGCCGGCTCTGGTTCGCGGTTGCCGGCGTATCGGCAGCACTTGCCGTCGCCATCGGCGCCGAGACTGTGCCGGTCATTGCCGTCGCCTGCGCCGCAGTGGCGGTGATGTGGGCGGCCCTCGGACCGCCGGCCGATCGCGGCGCACGCGCCTTCGGACTGGCCTTCGCCGCGGTGCTGACCGCCTGTTTCTACGGTCTCGTCCCGCCGGCCGCCTACCGGCAGGTAGCCTGCGACAGCTTTTCCGCCGGCTTCTATTTTCTCGGAACCCTGGGCGGCGGCGTCCTGTTTCTTCTGGCCGCATCGTACAGCGGCCGCAGCCGCCCGGTCCGCTTCGCCCTTTTGGGCGGCAGCGGCGCGGTGATCGCCCTGGCCGCGGCGCTGACGGCGCCCCATTGCCTGCAGAGCCCGTTGGCCGATCTCGATCCGCTGCTTAAAACCATGTGGCTCGACAAGGTGACCGAAGCCCAGTCGATCCTCAGCCAGATGCGGACGAGACCGGAATCGATTGGCGGCCATTTCGCCGTACCGGCCCTCGCCCTGATCGTCTGCGCCTGGCAGGCCATGCGGTCCGACAGGAGGCCGCAATATCTGGCCCTCATGGCGCTGATTGCACTCGCCTTTGGCGTTTCCCTGGTGCAGATACGCGGCTCGATATTCGCCAACCTCATGGCGATTATTCCCTTCGCGGCCCTGATTGGCGAAAAAAGGGCCAATCTTCACGCAGCGAAAGGGCCGGGCTTTGGGCCTGCCCTGCAATTTGTCGTCCTGGTGCTCGTTTCGGTCCAGATCGTCTGGTCGCTGGCCGGGCTAATGCTTTTCAACGGCGTTGCATCGGCGAACACCGTCCTCTCCAACGCCGCGCCGCCGGAGGAGCGTTGCGCCTCGCCCGCCGGGCTGGCCAAGCTCGCCGCCGAACCCGCGGGGGTGGTGTCCGCCGTCACCAATATCGGTTCCGATATCCTGCGTTTCACGCCGCACCGGGTTTTGGCGGCGCCCTATCATCGCAACCAGGGCGGCATGTTGACCCAGCTTCACATCGCCACCGCCGGCGAAGCGGAGGCCGAGGCCTTTCTGCGCGGCGCCGGCGTCACCCTGGTGGCGTTCTGCCGGACCGATCCGGAGGCGATCAGCCTGGCGCGCAGCTATCCGGAAAGCCTTTATGCGGCGCTGATGGCGGGCCGGTCGCCGGCCTATCTGCAGCCGGTCGCCGGCACGGGTCCGGTTGAACTGTTCCGTGTCCTGCCATAGTCTGGACGTGTAGATTGTCGTTTCGCCGGCATCAAATCGGAGCGATCACCATGGCGACAGTGATCAGCAAAATTGCTAGAGACGGGCTCGTCGCGGCGCTTTGTGTGCTGGCCGCTATCGGCCAGGTCGCGGCCTCCGACGCGGCGCCCGCCAAACAGCTTTTCGGCGGCAAGAGACTGCCCGCGCAACTGCCGGCCGAAGTGCACGGCTTCTATTCCAAGGGATGCCTCTCCGGCGGCATCGCCATCCCGATCGACGGGCCGCACTGGCAGGCCATGCGGTTGTCGCGCAACCGCCGCTGGGGCCACCCGCAGCTCATCGAGACGATCGAGAAACTGTCGCGGGACGCGGCCGAACTGGATGGCTGGCCGGGCCTCCTTGTCGGCGACCTGTCCCAGCCGCGTGGCGGGCCGATGCTGACCGGCCACGCATCGCACCAGAGCGGGCTCGATGCCGATATCTGGCTGACCCCGATGCCGGATCGCCGCTTCACCGCGGCTGAGCGCGAAAGCACCAGCGCGATTTCGGTGCTCAAGGCCAAATCGGTGGTCACCGATCCCAATATCTGGACCGCCGCCCATGGCCGCCTGATCATGCGCGCCGCCGGATATCCGGAGGTTCAGCGCATCCTGGTCCATCCCGGCATCAAGAAGAAACTGTGCGAAAGCTGGCCGGGTGACCGCTCGACGCTCAACAAGGTCCGGCCCTATTACGGCCATCACTACCATATGCATATCAGGCTGCGCTGCCCGAAGGACTCGCCGAAATGCAAGGCACAGAATGCCGTTCCCGCCGACGAGGGCTGCGGCAAGGCGCTGGACTGGTGGTTCGATGTGGCGCTCAAGCCGAAAAAACCGGCCAAACCGAAAAAGACAGCCAAGCCGAAGAAACCGAAAAAGCCGCGCCATATCATGCTCGGCGACCTGCCATCGGCCTGCGCGGTCGTTTTGAATGCCCCGTCACCGGCATCGGAAGCGGCGGCGACCTTCAAGGTGAGCGACAGCACGGTAACAGCCTTCGCACCGGTTGAACCCATCCGGTCGCCGTACTCCCTGCCGGCGCTCATTCCCGTGCCGAAGCAGAGGCCGGTAGTTCGGTAGGGCGCTGCAATAAGGCTGCAACAAACGGCTTCTAAGCTGATATCCGGGGCAATTGAGACAGGCCTGCTTTCCTTTGCCGCCGGGATTTTCTATAGGATGCAATCAAATCGATTGAATGCATCTATACTGTCGCGGCCGGCGACGTTTGCAGCACGGCCGGACATCGGAGACAGACCCGACATGCCAAATATTATGGACCAGGAAGCCATCATCCATTTTCCGATCCTGATCGGTGATATTGGCGGCACCAATGCCCGTTTTGCCATTCTGATGGACGCCTATGCGCAGCCCAAGGAGTTTCCGATTCTGGCAACGGCCGATTTCGAGACCCTGGACGAGGCCATCCAGACCAACGTCCTGGACAAGACGTCGGTCCAGCCCCGTTCCGCCATATTCGCCATCGCCGGGCCGGTCGACGGCGATGAGATCGAGTTGACCAACTGCCCCTGGGTGGTGCGTCCCAAAAAGATGATGGCCGATTTCGTCCTCGACGACGTCATCGTTTTGAACGATTTCGAGGCGCAGGCCCTGGCGGCGGCCTCTGTCGAACCGGAAAACCGCTATCTGATCGGCGGCGGCGAGATCGAGCATCACGCCTCGCGCGTGGTGCTGGGCCCGGGAACCGGTCTCGGCGTGTCCGGTCTCGTCTATTCCAATCACAACTGGATTCCAGTGCCCGGCGAGGGCGGCCATGTCGATCTTGGACCGCGAACCGAGCGGGATTTGGCGATTTTTCCGCATCTGGAGCGGATCGAGGGACGCATTTCCGCCGAGCAGATCCTGTGCGGCCGGGGCATGGTCAATCTCTACCGGGCCATCTGCCTGGCCGACGGCCTGGACCCGGCCTTTTCGACGCCCAAGGAGATTACCACGGCCGGTCTCGACGAAACCGACGTCTCCTCGGTCGAGACGCTGGACCTGTTTTCGACCTATCTCGGCCGTGTCGCCGGTGACCTGGCGCTGGTCTTCATGGCGCGGGGCGGCGTGTTCCTGTCCGGCGGCATCGCCCAGAAGATCGTCCCGGTGCTGGAACGGCCGCATTTCCGCACCGCCTTCGAAGACAAGGCGCCGCACAGCGCGCTTCTGGCAACCATCCCGACCTGTGTGATGACCCATCCCCTGGCGGCGCTGGTCGGCCTGGCGTCCTACGCCCGCACGCCGGTCCGTTTCGGTGTTTCCACCGACGGGCGGCGCTGGAGGGCATAGGCAAAGCGCAGCGAAGCGTATATAGAGCCGCTGACGATCGAACAGAACAGGCTTGTCGTGGCGAATTCCGACGAACAGGGGATCAATTCCGGCGCGATATGGGCCGTGCTGCGGCGCATTCTGTCCGAAAACGGCCGGGATTATATCGGCAGCTACGCCATTGCCATCTTCTGCCTCGTCATCGTCGCCCTGACGACAGCCTTCATGGCCTGGATCATGCGCGACGTGGTCGACGAGGCCCTTGCCAAGCAGCGCGGCGAAGTGATCTGGTCGATTGCCGGAGCGATCTTCCTGGCGTTTTTCCTGCGCGGGCTGGCAACCTATGGGCAGGCCGTGGCGCTGGCCAAGATCAGCAACAATGTGGTGGCGCGCTATCAGCGTCGTCTGTTCAGCCATCTGATGGAACTCGGTGTCGGCTTTCTCGGTGAGACCCGTTCGGCCCATCTGGCGGCCCAGATCAGTCAGAACACCACCGGCATTCGCGATGTTCTCAACCTGACCATCACTTCGCTGGCGCGCGACACGCTAACCCTGATCGCCCTGGTCGGCGTCATGGTCTATCACGATCCGATGCTAACCCTGCTGGCCCTTCTCGCCGGACCGCCGGTGCTTTTCGCCCTGCGCTATATTTCCAGGCGGCTGCGTGCCGTGACCCGTGAAGTGGTCAATGTCAACAGCCGGGTCTATGGCGTCATGCAGGAGACCCTGCAGGGCATTTCCATCGTCAAGGCGTTCACGATGGAAGATCAGCTGCGTCAAAAGATCGACCATCTGGTCACCGAGGCCGAGCAGCGGTCCAACCGCATTGCGCGACTGACCGAGCGCACCAGCCCGCTGACCGACACGCTCGCCGGTATCGCCATTGCCGGCATCCTGGCCTATGCCGCCTTCCAGACGGTCTACAACAATGTGCTGCCCGGAGCGCTCATTTCCTTCATTACCGCGCTGCTTCTGGCCTATGATCCGGCCCGCCGGCTGGCACGGCTGCAGGTCAATCTGGAGCGGGCCGTCGTCAATGCCCGCATGATCTACGAGATCCTCGACGTGGTGCCCCACCAGCCCGATGCCGAGGGCGCCGTCGATCTGAAGGTGACCGAGGCGCAGATCACCTTCGAAAATCTCAGTTTCGGCTATGGCGACACGAGCCCGGTGCTGCATGATGTCAGCTTCGTCGCCGAGGGCGGCAAGACGACGGCGCTCGTCGGCCCGTCCGGCGCCGGCAAGACGACGATCGTCAGCCTGCTTCCGCGGTTCTACGATCCGAGCGGCGGCCGCATCCTGATCGACGGTCAGGATATTGCCGGAGTGACCAAAAACTCCCTGCGCCACGCCATCGCCTATGTGTCCCAGCATCCCTATCTGTTCGAGGGATCGATCCGCGACAATATCCGCTATGGCCGTCCCGATGCCTCCGACGCCGAGGTGGAGGCGGCGGCCAGACTTGCCTATGCCCACGAATTCATTCTTGATCAGCCGGACGGCTACGACACACCGGTCGCCGATGGCGGCTCGTCCCTGTCCGGCGGCCAGCGGCAGCGCCTTTCGATTGCCCGCGCCCTGATCCGCAAGGCGCCCATTTTGCTGCTGGATGAGGCGACCTCGGCGCTCGACACGGAATCCGAAGTGCTGGTCCAGAAGGCGCTCGACAAGGCGATGGACGGCCGTACCGTGCTGGTCATTGCCCACCGCCTGTCGACTATCGCCCGGGCGCAGAAAATCGTCGTCATGCTGCACGGCCGGGTCGCCGAGGTGGGCGAACATGGCGAACTGGCGGGACGAAAAGACGGGATCTATGCACGGTTCCTGAAGATGCAGGCGCTCGGGCTGGACGGCGATGCGGCGATTGAACTGGACACCGTGCGGGCCGGTGAGGGAGACGGATAATGGCCGATATGAAACTTGTCGTGGTCGGAGCGGCCGGCCGCATGGGGCAGGCACTGATTCGGGCGATCACCGCGGTGGACGGGGCGGCGCTTGCCGGCGCCGTCGAACGCGCAGGCGCGCCGGAAATCGGTCGCGACGCCGGCGAACTGGCCGGGCTGGGTGCGCTTGGTGTGCCGATTGCCGACGATGCCGAAGCGGCCTTCGCCGGCGCTGACGGGGTTCTGGATTTCACCGCCCCGGCGGCTTCCGTTGAATTTGCCGAACGGGCGGCCGAGGCCGGTATTGTCCATATCGTCGGCACCACCGGTTGCACGCCGGAACAGGAGCGGCAGATTGCCGCCGCAGCCGACCGTTGCGCCATCGTCAAATCCGGCAATATGAGCCTCGGGGTCAATCTGCTCGGCGTCCTGGTCGAACAGGCCGCCCGGGCGCTGGAGGCCGCCGACTGGGATATCGAAGTGCTGGAAATGCACCACAAGCACAAGGTCGATGCGCCGTCGGGAACCGCCTATCTGCTCGGCGAAGCCGCCGCCCGCGGGCGCGGCATCGATCTTGAAACCGAAAGCGTCAGGGTGCGCGACGGACAGACCGGTCCGCGTCCATCGGGCGCGATCGGCTTTGCCACTCTGCGTGGCGGTTCGGTCGTCGGCGAACACTCGGTCGTCATCGCCGGAGAGGGCGAATCGATCGAACTCATGCACCGGGCGCTCGACCGGTCGATTTTCGCCCGCGGCGCCGTCAAGGCGGCGCTGTGGGCCAGGGGCCGCCCGCCCGGCCTCTATTCCATGCTCGATGTACTCGGGCTCACCTGATATCAGACAAAGGAGCGACCATGTCCGGGACACTCGTGCTCGTGCGCCACGGCCAAAGCGAATGGAACCTGAAAAACCTGTTCACCGGCTGGAAGGATCCCGATCTCACCGAACAGGGCCTTGCCGAGGCCGAGCAGGGCGCAGCCGCGCTCAAGGATTACGGCATCCGGTTCGACATTGCGTTCACATCGGTCCTGGTGCGCGCCGAACGCACCTGCCAGATCATTCTCGACGGGATCGGACAGAGCGACCTCGAAACGATCCACGGCCAGGCGCTCAACGAGCGCGATTATGGCGATCTCGCCGGTCTGAACAAGGATGACGCCCGCGCCAAATGGGGCGAGGAGCAGGTCCATATCTGGCGCCGGTCCTACGACACGCCGCCGCCCGGCGGCGAAAGCCTGAAAGACACCGGCGCCCGTGTCTGGCCCTATTACATGATGGAGATCCTGCCGCGTGTCCTGGCCGGTCAGAATGTGCTGGTCGCCGCCCATGGCAATTCCCTGCGATCGCTGGTCATGGTGCTGGACCGGATGACGGAAACCGAAATCACCGGCCTCAATCTCGCGACCGGCGTGCCGATGGTCTATAAATTGAACGCCGATTCCACCGTCGCGTCCAAGGAGGTCCTTGGAGACATGTCGAAGGCCCATTGAACCATGGGGATAACCATCCGCTCGCCCGAATTGGCGGAGGCCGGGAGCCTGACCGAATTGTGCCGCCGCTCGAAGGCCCATTGGGGCTATGACGAGCGCTTCATGGCGCAATGCGACGAGGCCCTTCAGGTTCGCGCCGAGTGGATCGCATCGGACCGGGTGATCATGGCCGAGCTGGGCTGCGTTCCGGCGGGTGTCGCGGCGATCGCCCGCGACGGTCCGGATTTCGAAGTGGCGGTTTTCTTTATCGAGCCGGCGCAGATGGGAAAAGGCGTCGGCGGCGCCCTGTTCCGGGCCATGCTGGCGCGCGCGAAAGAACAGGGTATCGGCCTGCTGAAAGTGCTGTCGGACCCGAATGCCGAGGGATTCTATCGGAAAATGGGCGCCCGCCTGATCGGGACAGCACCCTCCGACGCCATTCCCGGACGCCGGTTGCCGTTGCTGGAGATCGATATTCCGGGCTGACGGTTGTCAGGCCGCGAGGTCGGCGACCACCGCGTCGAGCACCATCATGCCCGATGGCGTGCAGCGCAGATGCCCGGTATCCAGCCGCTCGATCAGCCCGTGTCCGGCAAGAAACGCTTCCTTCTCCGGCGCCACCTGTCGGCCCGACAGGGTCTCCCAGCGGGAAAGATCGAAGCCCTCCCTAAGCCGCAGGCCCATCAGCATCAATTCGTCGGCCTGCGCATCGCGCGTCAGCGATTCTTCGGCTTCGATGCCATGGCCGACCGCTTCGACGCGGCTGAGCCAGGTCTCGGGCGCGCGGTGGTTGGCGGTTCCGGTCTTTCCGCGGTCGTCGCTGATCCGCCCATGGGCGCCGGCGCCGAGCCCGACATAGTCGCCATAGCGCCAATAAGTCAGATTGTGGCGGCTTTCGGCGCCCGGGGCGGCGTGGTTTGACACTTCATAGGCGGGCAGGCCGTGTCGTGCCGTCACGGCTTGCGTGACTTCGTAGAGATCGGCGGCGAGCTCGCCATCCGGAACCGCCAGCTTGCCGCTGCGGTGAAGATCGAAGAATGGCGTCCCGGGCTCGATGGTCAGTTGATAGAGCGACAGGTGATCGGCGGCATGGCCGATGGCTTCGCCGAGTTCCCGTTCCCAGGCGGCGACACTCTGGTCGGGGCGCGCATAGATCAGGTCAAAGGAAAGCCGCGGAAAGATCTCCCGGGCGAGGTCGATCGCCCGCAGCGCCTCGCTCACCGAATGCAGACGGCCGAGCCGTTGCAGATCGCGATCCTTGAGCGCCTGCACGCCGAGCGACACCCGGTTGACGCCTGCCGCGCGATAGCCGCGGAACCGGCCGGCATCGACACTGCCCGGATTGGCTTCCAGCGTGATCTCGACGTCGTTCGTCACGGTCCAGGCCTCGCCGATCGCCGCCAGGATGGCCTCGACCGTCGCCGGCTGCATCAGCGACGGCGTTCCACCGCCGAAAAACACGCTGGTGACTTTCCGCGGCCCGGTCCTGGTGCGCATGAAGGCGATTTCTCGGCGAAACGCCGCGACGAAACGCGGCTGATCGATCGCCTCGTGGCGCACATGGCTGTTGAAATCGCAATAGGGGCACTTGGCGGCGCAGAACGGCCAGTGGACATAGACCCCGAAGCCCGGATCGGCGGGCCGGGTCATGGCACCGGGTCACCCTGGCGCCGGGCCAGGCACTGGTCGGCAAAAAGCTTGAATGCCCGTGCCCGGTGGGAAAGGGCTTCGCCATGGCCCCAGCCGTGCTTTTCGTCCGCCGGCATCTCGCCGAAGGTTCTGTCATAGCCATCCGGCTGGAAAATCGGATCATAGCCGAAGCCCTGCCCGCCGCGCGGCGGGTGGACGATCGTGCCGGTGACTTCGCCGCGAAAAAACGCCGTCTCGCCATCCGGCCAGGCCAGGCAGATCACCGATAAGAACCGCGCCGTCCGGTTTCCATCAGCCTGTTTTTGCAGCGCCTTTTCGACCAGCTCCATCGCCAGATCGAAATCCCTGTCGGGCCCCGCCCAGCGCGCCGAATAGATACCCGGCGCGCCGTCGAGCCCGTCGACCGCAAGGCCCGAATCATCCGCCAGCGCCGGCATGCCGGCGCCTTTCGCCGCGGCCAGCGCCTTGAGTTCGGCATTGGCCTCGAAGGTCAGGCCGGTTTCATCCGGTTCGGGAAGGTCGAGATCGCCGGCGGTAAAGAGTTCATGGCCGAGCGGTTCAAGCAGATCGCGCAATTCGTCGATCTTGCCTTGATTGTGGCTGGCAATGACAAGCCGCGTTTCCGTCAGTTTTCTCACCGCTCGTCCTCCGACGCATCGTCGAACCCCCACAGGGCGGGCTCGGCGAACTCGATACTGTTTCCGGCCGGATCGCGCACATAGATCGAACGGGCACCGCCCGGCCAGTGAAAATCGGCTTCGATTGCGATACCTGCCGCGATCATCGACCGGCGGATGTCGTCGAGTTCGGCCGCCGAGGCGCCGAAACACACATGCCCGGCGCCGCGGCTTCCATGCGGCGGAACCGGCATGTCGGGATTGGAGGCCGGATTGACGGTTTCCTCCGGGTTGAAAATCAGCAGGACGCCCTCGCCGCAGCGAAAGAACACGTGCCGATTGCCGACGCGCGTGATTTTTTCCAGATGCAGGATGCCGCCGAAGAACCCCTCGGCCGCATCGAGGTCATCGGCATAAAGCGCCGTCTCCAGCACGCGTCGCGGCGCCCGCATGGTTTTTACCCCGTTGCCTGTTTCTGCATTGCGATCAGATCGCCGATACCGGCCTTGGCCAGGCCGAGCAGTGTTGTGAATTGATCTTCGGAAAACGGTTCGCCCTCGGCCGTGCCCTGGATTTCGACGATCCCGCCGGATCCGGTGATGACGAAATTGGCGTCGGTCTCGGCCGCCGAATCCTCCAGATAGTCCAGATCCAGCACCGGCTGGCCGGCGAAGATGCCGCAGGAGACGGCGGCGACATGGTCCTTGATGACGCGGTCGGCCTTGACCATCTGCCGTTCATCCATCCATTTCAGGCAGTCATGCAGGGCAATCCAGGCACCGGTGATCGCTGCGGTACGGGTGCCGCCATCGGCCTGGATGACATCGCAATCGACCGATATCTGCCGTTCACCGAGCGCTTCCAGATCGACGATGGCGCGCAGCGACCGGCCGATCAGCCGCTGGATTTCCTGGGTGCGTCCGCTCTGCTTGCCGGCCGACGCCTCGCGCCGCATCCGCTCGCCGGTGGCGCGCGGCAGCATGCCGTATTCGGCTGTTACCCAGCCCTTGCCGGCATTGCGTAGCCAGGGCGGCACGCGCTCCTCGAGGCTTGCCGTGCACAGCACATGGGTGTCGCCGAACTTGACGAGGCATGACCCTTCCGCATGTTTCGAAAACCCCCGTTCAAACGAGACGGCTCTCATTTGGTCGGTCTGTCTGCCTGATGGGCGCATCAGAATACTCCAGTTGATTTCGCGGCGTTCTAACCCTCCTGACCGGCGCATGCAAAGGGAAATCGGCCGGTACCGGTAGATCTGCAGATGCAAACATCTTTTCAGCGGTCTGCAAGGCCACTATGTTTGCAATATGGACGTCAACTCCGAGTAACCCGGTATGAGTGACACAGCACGACTGGAAGAGTCAGCCGCCATTGCGCTCGATGAGCGAACCCGGGAGATATTCAAGAGCATCGTCGAATCCTATCTGGAATCCGGTGACCCGGTCGGTTCACGCAATCTGTCGCGCATCCTGCCGATGGCGCTGTCGCCGGCCTCGGTGCGCAATGTGATGAGCGATCTGGAAGAGCTCGGCCTGATCTATGCGCCGCATATCAGCGCCGGCAGGCTTCCGACCCAGCAGGGATTGCGGTTTTTTGTCGACGCCTTCATGGAATCGGGCGATCTTTCGGCCGAGGAGCGCGACATGATCGACCGCCAGGTCAGCGGCGTCGAACACAATCAGTCGATCGAATCGGTCCTGACCGAGGCAAGCCAGCTCCTCTCCGGCCTGTCCCGCGGCGCCGGCCTGGTGATCACTCATAAGAACGATGCCGTCGTCAAGCATATCGAGTTCGTCAGGCTGGAGCCGAAACGGGCCCTCGTGGTTCTGGTTGGAGAAAACGATCAGGTGGAAAACCGCATCATCGATCTGCCCGCCGGTGTGACGGCCTCGCAGCTTTCGGAAGCGGCCAATTTCCTCAACGCGCATATTGCCGGCCGCACCCTGGCCGAACTGCGCGGCGAGCTCAAGGCGCTGAAAAACGAAATCCGGCAGGAGCTCGACAGCCTGTCGCAGACCCTGGTCAAGCGCGGTCTTGCGATCTGGTCCGGTACCGCCGACGGGCAGCCGACCCAACTGATCGTGCGCGGTCGCGCCAATCTGCTCGAGACCCTGTCCGATCTCGACGAGATCGAACGGCTGCGGCTGCTGTTCGATGATCTGGAGAAAAAGGACGGACTGATCGAATTGCTGGAACTGGCCGAATCGGGCTCGGGCGTGCGTATCTTCATCGGCTCTGAGAACAAGCTGTTTTCGCTTTCCGGCTCCTCCCTCATCGTTGCGCCCTATCGCGACAGCGAGGAGCGAATCATCGGCGCCGTCGGCGTCATCGGTCCGACCCGGTTGAACTATGCGCGGATCGTTCCGATGGTCGACTACACCGCCCAGATGGTGTCCCGCATGATCCGGTAAAAGCACCGGCTTTCTCTTGATTTTTCCGTTCGAAACCTCGATATGCGGTTCGATTATTCACCAATGCACTGAAGGATATGTCGCGTCATGACCGATGAACCGAAGAAAAACGGTATTGACGAACACAACGCCGCAAAGTCGGCCGAGGCAGAGCAGGCCGCCCCGGCGGCGCCCGATGCCGACGAAGCGGGCGATGTCGACAAGAATGCACCGGACCCGTTCGAACTGCTGACAGCCGAGCGGGACGATCTGAAGGACAAATATTTGCGGCTGGCCGCCGAAATGGACAATCTTCGCCGCCGCACGGCCCGCGACGTGCGCGATGCGCGGGCCTATTCAGTGTCGAATTTTGCCCGCGACATGCTGGCCGTATCCGACAATCTGCGTCGTGCGCTGGATGCCATACCCGCCGAGGCCCGCGAGGCCGGCGACGCCGGCCTGAAGGCCCTGTGCGAAGGTGTCGAAATGACCGAGCGGTCCATGCTGTCGGCGCTGGAGCGCCATGGCGTTAAGAAATTGTCGCCGGCCGGACAGAAATTCGATCCGAATTTCCATCAGGCCATGTTCGAAGTGCCGAACACCGATGTTCCGAACAACACGGTGGTCGAGGTGGTTCAGGACGGTTTCGTGATCGGCGATCGTGTGCTGCGGCCGGCCATGGTTGGTGTTGCCAAGGGCGGCCCGAAACAGCCGGCCGAGCAGCAGCCCGCCGCCGAAGACACCGATGGCTAGCGCCAGTCAGACAGCCGCACGCTCGGAGCCATGAGCCCGATCCGTATTCAACCCGACCAGGCTCAATAAGACGTTCGGTTGACCCCGGATACAATTGTCGCTTTACTGCTTTTTGCTGTAGGGTTGGCAGTAGGGGACACTGAATGAACCGGTTCGCGGTTCGTCTGGTCTAGGGCTTGTTTATGAGTACATCGGGTGCAGCGGGCTGGGCCGCTTTTTTTGTCAAACTGATTATCACATCGGTGGTGGCGGCCATCGTCCTGTTTGGCGTGACCGTATTCGCCATGAACCGCTATATGGCCAGTGTCCAGACCGCCATTACCCGGCTGTCGAGCAATGTGCAGACCCTGAACGCCACGGTCGAGCGCGTTGACGGCAATCTGACCGCTTCCGTCGAACGGTTGAACAACAACGTGTCCCGCATCGACCGTGAAATCACGTCGCTGCAGGGCAAGAGCAGTCGCCTGGCCCAGGATCTGCAGCGGATTGAGGGCACGGTCGACAACCCGCCGCCGCGGCAGGCGGAGGTCGCGGATGACGCCTCGGAGCCGGAAGAAACACCGGCAACGGCAACGGCGACGACGGAGCAGGCGAGCCCTTCCGCGATCACCTCGAATCCGGTCCCGCGACCGAATCAGGCGCTCCCGATCCCCGCCTCGCGACCGCCGCAATGATGTCCTGATTCACGATCGGCACATCACGCCGACTTGGCCTCAAGCCAGACCGCCGTCGATCGCCGCCTGGCGAAGCGAGTCGTGCGGTCTTGGGCCGATTTGCTGGATGACAAGGCCCGCGGCGAGGCTGCCGAGACGGGCGCAGTCCTCCATGGACCTGTTCCGCGTATAGCCATGCAGGAAACCGGCGGCGTAGAGGTCACCCGCTCCGGTGGTGTCCACCAGTTCGGTGATGTCGATGGCCGGGACGGAGACTCGTGTTTCGCCGCTGCGCGCCACGATCGAGCCGTTTTCGCCGCGTGTGATGATCGCCAGGCGGCAATCGGCCTCCAGCGCGTCGACGGCGGCTTCCAGCGAGGAGGTCTGGTACAGTGACATCGCCTCATGCTCATTGGCGAAGACGATGTCCACCGTGCCACTGCGCATCAGGTCGAGAAACTCGTCGCGATAGCGGTCGACGCAGAACGGGTCGGACAGGGTCATCGACACCTCGCGTTTGTTTTCATGCGCGATCCGCGCACAGTTGCGAATGGCTTCCTTGGCGCGCGGCGGGTCCCACAGATAGCCTTCGAAATAGGTGACCTTGGAGGCGGCGACGATTTGCGCGTCGACATCTTCGGGGCCGAGTTCGACGCAGGCGCCCAGAAAGGTGTTCATCGAACGCTCGCCGTCCGGCGTCACGAAGATCATCGACCGCGCCGTCGGCGGCGGACCGTCGAGGGGCTGTGTTTTGAAGACCACCCCTTGTGCCCGGATGTCGTGGTCGTAGATCGTGCCGAGCTGGTCGCGCGCGACCTTGCCGAAAAACGCCGCACGTCCGCCGAAGCTCGCAATGCCGGCCGCCGTGTTGCCGGCGCTCCCGCCGGATGCTTCGATCGCCGGCCCCATGCGACCATAGAGCAATTCGGCCCGTTCCGCGTCGATCAGGTTCATTGCGCCTTTCTTGATGGCATTTTCGACAAGGAAATCGTCCTCGCATCGCGCGATGATGTCGACGATGGCGTTGCCGACGCAAAGAACATCCAGTTCATCCATGAAATTGCAGGCTCCGGGTTGCATGTTTGATCCCGGTCACCGGTGGTAAAGGCCTTTGCGCGCTTTGAAAAGCTGAAAGGCGGACGATCAAGGCAAAATTGCGTGGTTACGGTGCCGGCTGCCGCCGATCCGCGGCGCAAACATCCCCGCAAATGCGCGCGGCGCGTTGAATCGGCGACCACGATCCCTATCTCCACTCCATGGCTTATGGGGAAAAATGCGATGATTGTTGAAGCCGCACGCTTGGCCGGCCGCAATCTGTTTGCGCCCGAAACCCGCTCGGCCTTCTGGAAAATCCTCGGCATCACCGTTCTTTTGCTGATCGGCGCCTGGGTTCTTGTGCGCAATCTGTTCATTGCCCTGGCGCTGCCCTGGCTGGATGCGCTGGTCCCGGGCGTTCCCGACTGGGCCGGCTGGCTTGGCTTTGTCTTCGGCATGATTGCCAGCCTCGGGCTGGCGCTCGGGCTCGCTTTGCTGGTGGCGCCGGTCACCGCCGTCATCGCCGGCTTCTTTCTCGATGGCGTCGCCGAGATCATCGAGAAGCGGGACTATCCGCACGATCCGGTGGGAACGGCCGTTCCGATGGGCCGGGCCATCGTCTACACCGCCAAATTTCTCGGCGTGGTCATCGTCGGCAACATCTTCGCTTTGCTGCTCCTCCTGGTGCCGGGCATCAACATCGCCGCCTTTCTGCTGGTCAACGGCTATCTTTTCGGACGTGAGTTCTTCGAATTCGCCGCCATGCGCTATCGCAGCGACGACGATGTCAGGCAGATGCGCTCCAAATATAGCGGCCGGATCTTCATGGCCGGCCTGCTGATCGCCGCCTTCCTGTCGATCCCCATTGTCAATCTTGTGACCCCGCTCTTTGCCGCCGGCCTGATGGTGCATCTCCACAAGATGCTGTCGGAGAACGACGCGGAATTCGCCCTGCCGCTCAAACAGGCGGCTTAGAGCGGCGTTAGCGCCGCGGGGATGTCACAGGTCTTTTCCGGCGATTTGCACAGATCGGCCAGCACGCAGGCCGGACAGTCGGGCTTCCGGGCCTTGCACACATAGCGGCCATGCAGGATCAGCCAGTGATGGGCGTGGAACAGATAGGTCTCCGGAATGGTCCGCAGCAGATTGGCCTCGACATCGTCGACCGTTTTGCCAGGCGCGAGCCGCATCCGGTTGGCGATGCGGAAAATATGCGTATCGACGGCCATGGTCGGTTGCCCGAAGGCCATATTGAGCACCACATTGGCCGTCTTTCGCCCGACGCCCGGAAGCGCCACCAGCGCATCGCGGTCCCCGGGCACCTCGCCGCCATGCTCTTCCAGCAGCGCCCGCGACAGCAGGATGACGTTCTTCGCCTTGTTGCGGTAGAGACCGATGGTTCGGATCGCATCGCGAAGCCGATCCTCGCCGAGATCCAGCATTTTCTGCGGCGTGTCCACCTCGGCAAACAGCGCCCGCGTCGCCTTGTTGACGCCGGCATCGGTCGCTTGCGCCGAAAGCACCACGGCCACCAGCAGCGTATAGGCATTGACATGTTCCAGCTCGCCCTTCGGCTCGGCCCGGACGACAGAGAAACGGCGGAAGATCTCATTGAGTTCATCGGGCGTGTAGGCGCTCTTCGGCAGGCGTTTGGGTTTCTTTGCCCGGCGCTTGGCCGCCACGGTGGTTGAGGATGGTTTTGCGGATTTTGATTGGGCCTTTTGCATAACCCCTCTATATTCCGTGAGCATGAAGCAAGGCAATGCCATGACGTCGTCAGCCGGCCGCGAGGCGATGACCGGCGAGACGCCGGTTTTCGAGGCGCTGTTGACACCGCACCGTTCGCTCGGACGCCGGGGATTGGTCGTGCTGATCAGCATTGTGACGGTGGTGACGATCGTCCACGCCGTCCTGTTCGCCCTGGCCGGCGCCTGGCCGGTCGCCGGTTTCTTTGGCCTCGATCTGCTTTTGCTGTGCGGTGCGCTCGGCCTCAACTATCGCGCCGCGCGGGCGCGCGAAATCGTTCGCGTGTCCCGCACGGACCTGTCGATCTCCAAAGTCGCGCCGTCCGGCCGGACACGGGATTACCGCTTCAACCCCTTCTGGGCGCGGTTTCAGGTATCGCGTCATGATGAAATCGGCATCACGCGGATGAATGTCTCGGGTGGCGGCCGGTCGACCGACATTGGCGGGTTCCTGAATCCCGATGATCGCGAGAGCTTCGCCCGGGCCTTTTCCGGCGCGCTGGCCGCGGTTCGAAAAAGATAATCGTCGTAAGTTTCAGAAGCGGGCGTTGGAAACCGGGCCGAAATACTGCGGCGCCGGATCGACGATGAGCGCCTCGCCCTCCTGGATCTGATAGACAGCGAGGCTGCGTTGCGTCTTGCCGTCGGGCATGAACCGGTAGCGGCCGGTCACGCCCTGATATCCGGTCGGATTCTCAAGGTTTGTCTTGGTAAAGGCGGCTGGATTGCCGCTGGCCAGCAATTCGGCGGTCATGTTGACGGCGTCGAAGCCGAGCCCGCCATTGACCGTCGGTTCGGCGTTGAAGCGCCCCTTGTAGAGGGATTTGAACGTCTCGAACCGGGTCTGGTCCATATCGGCGAACAGCGCCCCCTGCAGATAGGCTGACGAGAGTTTCGACGAGCGCCATTGACCGGTGCCGATCAGGCGCTTGTCGCGCAATTGGATGCCCTCGGCCTGCATGACCCGTGCGATCGCGGTCGGCGCGGTGCCGCCGTCGGGAATGAAGATCGCATCGGATTCCTGGATGGCTGGCAGGATTTCCTGGACCGCCGCCACCACCGAATCATTGGAATATTGATAGCGGGAAACGCCGAGCAGGGTGCCGCCGCGCGCCTCCAGCGTCTGCCGGAGCTGGCGCTCGACCAGCGCGCCATAGGCGCCCTGCGGCAGGATTGCGGAAAACGATGTCAGCCCGATGCCGGTCGCATAGGATATGGTCCGTTCGACAACCTGGTCCGGCAGGAACGACATCAGGAAGACGCCGTCGGAGGCGGCCGACTGATCCGATGAAAACGCGATGATCGAACGGTTGTTCGGCCGGGCGACCGATGCGGCCGAAGTCACGCTGCCCGAGAATACCGGGCCGAGAATGACGGCCGACCCCTCGCGCACCGCTTCCTCCGCTCGGGCGATCGCTCCGGCCGCCGTGCCGCCGGTGTCCTTGATGACAAGTTCCATGGCGTTGGCGCCGCGCATTTCCATCGCCAGTTCGGCCGCATTGCGATATTCGGCGGCAATCGTGCTGCCATTGCCGGGCGCCGTCAGCGGCAGGAGCAGCGCGACGCGGGTTTGCCCGGTGCCCAGGATCTCGCCGGCGGCCGGCCCGGTCTTCACCGGAAGGCTGGTCGGCGCCGGCTGGATCGCCACGTCGGTTCCCCGGCTTGGAAGCCCGTAATTGACCGCCTGGCAGGCCGACAGCAGCAACAGCCCGGTCAGCCCTGTCGTCACCGCTGTCGCGCGCCGGCCCATGCGGCAGAAAAAACGCATACTCAGTCCCATCCCCTGTCGGGACCGTGCCGGACACCTGCCATTTTCAACCCCGGGGGCCTGCCGAATCTCATCACCGGCGTTCATATTGCCAAAACTGCCGCAGGTAAAGGGTGGGACCGGCGTTGATCCCGGGCGGATTTTCCAGGATGGACCTTGCCGGCCAATGCAATACAATATCCGTCCATCACGACGTCCACGTGCAATCAGGCCACCCGGACAGCCATGCCCAACACCTATCAGATCGGTGCGAAACCGTTCGATGCCCGACCGCTTGATCCGGCGCTTTACCTGGTCGCGACGCCGATCGGCAATCTGGCTGACATAACCCTGCGCGGCCTGGAAACGCTGGCCGCCGCCGATATCGTCGCCTGCGAGGACACCCGCGTCACCCGGGTGCTGCTGTCGCGATACGGCATTGCCTCGCGTCCGGTTGCCTATCACGAACACAATGCGGAGCGTGCCGGCCCGGTGCTGCTGGCGGCGCTTGCCGACGGCCGCAGCGTTGCCCTTGTCAGCGATGCAGGAACGCCGCTCATCTCGGACCCCGGATTTCGACTGGTCGAACAGGCCGTGGCGGCGGGCATCCGGGTCATCCCGATCCCCGGTGCATCGGCGCCGCTGGCGGCGCTTGTCGCCTCCGGACTTCCCAGCGACAGCTTTTTCTTTGCCGGCTTCCTGCCCCAAAAGGACAAGGCGCGGGGCGATCGCCTGGCCCGCCTGCGTGATGTGCCGGCAACGCTGCTGTTCTTTGAATCACCGCGCCGCCTGAAAAAGACCCTGCGGGCCTGCTGCGTGCAGCTCGGGCCGGACCGCCCGGCCGCGGTGTGCCGGGAAATGACCAAGAGGTTCGAAGAGGTCCGGCGCGGCACGCTGGCTGAACTGGCGGAGCATTTTGCCGGGCGGGACGATGTCAAGGGCGAGGTGGTGCTGGTGGTCGGGCCGCCGGCCGGGGCCGTCGCTGCGACAGCGGAAGAGGCCGAACACCTGTTGCGGGCGCTGGCGTGCGACCTGCCGCCCGCCAAGGCGGCAACCGAGGCGGCCAAGCGGACCGGGCTGTCGCGAAAGGCGCTTTACCAACGGCTTCTGGCCATGAAGGCGGGTGAGGGGTGAGCGACCGCGTAGCGCGCCGGCGCGCCCAGCGCCTTGGCCACATCGCCGAGTGGCGGGCGGCGGCGGCCCTGATGCTGAAAGGCTATCGGATCGTCGGCCGGCGTTTCCGCACGAAAGCCGGCGAAATCGATCTCATCGCCCGCAAGGGCGACCTCGTGGCCCTTGTCGAAGTCAAGGCGCGCCGCACCGAAGCGGCCGCCGTCGACGCGGTCACGGCAACCGCCGCCAGGCGCATCACGGCCGCCGGCGATATCTGGCTCTCCCGGCAAAGGGATCGGACAAACCTGTCCATCCGCCATGATATCGTCGCGGTGACGCCCTGGCGCTGGCCGAAGCACTTTCCCGATGCCTTCTGACGGAATCAAAAAACCGCCGGATGCAGCATCCGGCGGTTCTGATGGTGACTGACCGGTGTGATCAGTAGGGGCAGTTTTCGTCGGACATATAGTCGTGGACAACGATCTTGCCGGCAATGATGTCGGCCTTCATCTGCTCGACCGTGTCGCGCATATCCTGGTTGACCAGCGCGGCATTGTTTTCGTCCATGGCATAGTCGACACCGTTTTCGGCAAGCCCGAGCGAACTAAAGCCGAAGGTGAACTTGTCGTCCTTGGCATCGTTGAACGCGTTAAAGACGGCGACATCCACCCGCTTGAGCATCGAGGTCAGCACCGAACCTGGCTTGATGCCGTTCTGGTTCGAATCGACGCCGATGGCGAGCTTGCCTTCATCGGCCGCGGCATTGATCACGCCAATGCCTGTGCCGCCGGCCGCCGCATAGACAACGTCAGAGCCCTGGGCGATCTGTGATTTGGCGATTTCGCCGCCTTTCACCGGATCGTTCCAGGCATCGGGCGTTGTGCCCGTCATCGCTTCCAGCACGGTGGCATCCGGATTGGCCGCCTTGACGCCGCCGGCATAGCCGCAGGCGAATTTGCGGATCAGCGGAATGTCCATGCCGCCGATAAAGCTGACGGTGCCGGTTTTCGAGGCCTTGGCGGCCATCGCCCCGACCAGGAACGAGCCTTCCTGTTCCTTGTAGACGACGGAACGCACATTCGGCAGGTCGACGACCATGTCGATAATGGCGAATTTCGTGTCCGGATGTTCAGGCGCGACCTTTTCGAGCGCCGCAGCCCAGGAGAACCCGGCCATGACGATCGGGTTGTTGCCGTCGCGGGCGAATTTGCGAAGGGCCTGTTCACGCTGGGCATCGTTCTGGATTTCGAAGTCGCGATATTCGATCCCGGTCTCGGCCTTGAATTTCTCGGCGCCGTTATAGGCGGATTCATTAAACGACTTGTCGAATTTTCCGCCAAGGTCGTAGATGATGGCCGGTTTGATGTCCGCGGCGAGCGCGGTTGCCGTCATGGCGGCCATCGCAAGAATGCTGAGGAGTGTACGCTTCATATTCACAACCCTGTGTTCGTTTCGTTCTTGTCCTTCACGCCGCAAGTATTGGCGGCGCTCTGAAAGCCTTTTGACCGGTATTCGGCAAGGCTTGGTCCCATCCTTGCACGGCTATTTGCAAAGATCACGCATAAAATGAACTCGCTTTACGGCAAGGCTCAAGATCGCAATGCCCTAGGGAAGCGCGCAGGCGACGCCGGTGCCCTTGATTCCACAATAGCCATTCGGGTTCCTGGCGAGATATTGCTGATGGTAATCCTCGGCGAAATAGAATGTCGGCGCGGCCTCGATTTCAGTGGTGATGGTGTGGCCGAACCCGGCCCGGTCGAGCGCCGCCTGATAGGCTTTGCGGCTCTCCTTCGCCTCGGCAAGCTGCACATCGTCGAACGCATAGATCGCCGAGCGGTAGGTGGTGCCGACATCATTGCCCTGGCGCATGCCCTGGGTCGGGTCGTGGCCTTCCCAGAAGATCGCCAGCAGATCGCCGTAGGAAACGACCTTCGGATCATAGACGACCAGCACCGCCTCTGCATGGCCGGTACGCCCGGTCACCGTCTCCTCATAGGTCGGGTTGGGCGTCAGCCCGCCGGCATAGCCGACCGCCGTGACCCAGACGCCGTCCCGCTGCCAGAACAGCCTTTCGACACCCCAGAAACAGCCCATGGCGAACAGCGCCTTGGCATATCCCTCGGGATAGGGGCCCTTCAGCGGGTTGCCATTGACGAAATGATGGCTTGCCGTCATCAGCGGTTCGCCGCGGCCGGGAAGCGCCTCGTCAGCGGTCGGCATCCGCGATTTACTGGTGAATCTGTCGAGGTTGAACACGGCTCATCTCCCTTGGCCCGGCCGGATTCGTCCGGCCTGTCACCTAGATAGGGCGGCCACACCGCCTTGAGAATATCCGGCCGCCTATCGCGTCGCGAAGCGCCCCGCCGGTTTCGGCCGGCGCCAGGCGATCAGATAGAAAAACAGCGACAGGACGAGGAACACTGCCCAGGCCGGCTGCAGCAAGATCCACTGCACCACCGGATCCCACAGATAGGGATGCACATTGCGCTGGATGACGGCCTGCGTCAGGTTCAGCGTGTCCGGGCTCAGCCCGTACCACACCGCGCCGAGCGGCGAGATCACCACCTCAGAGGCCGCGACCGATTTTATCGCGTCGATGACACCGGCGATCACCGCAATGGCAAGCGCGACAAGGCTGATCGCCCGCAACAGAAATCTCATGGTGCCCCCATACTCCAGCTCCGCACAATCGTCTTCGCTGCCCCGCCGCGCTCGTCCCCGTGGGACGGCAGGCCTTCTACATAGCGCAAATGGCCCCGCCGGGGAATTCCCATGCGCGACACACGCCGGCTGCGGGCTTTGTTTTCAATCCGCCAGATTCAGGTTGATCCGGCACCCGTCTTGACTATAGTGCCGCCGGTCCGGGCCGCACCGCAGCACCCGGATGCCGACGGAGAGGTGGCCGAGTGGTCGAAGGCGCACGCCTGGAAAGTGTGTAGGCGGTGATACCGTCTCGAGGGTTCGAATCCCTCTCTCTCCGCCAGTCCCACATTCTTCATTGTTCGCCATTATTCAGAAAACACCCGTAACCCAATGGCTTCACCGCTATTTGGGTCTTTCTTTGTTCATATCTGTTCGCTACAATCCGGCAGACAAAGTAAGAACCAAAGTAAGAACGAATGGCTGGCGGACGAAACAGGCTTACTGCGACTGCGGTTGAGAAACGAAAGGGGCGTGGTCGCCTTGCCGACGGATCTGGCCTTTGGCTGAATATCTCGCATACGGATTCCAAGTCATGGGTTTTTAGATGGACGCCCAATGGAGGCAAACCCAGGGAGATGGGCCTTGGCTCATACCCCACGATTTCTCTTTCCAAAGCTCGTGAAAAGGCGGAAGTCTGCCGGCGCCAGGTGGCCGATGGACTGGACCCCAAAATCGAACGTGACCGGCAGTCAGGCAAGACCTTCGGTGAGGCCGCCGATGCATTCTTCAAGGCAATGCAAAGCACGTGGTCGAACGAAAAGAGCCGGCATCAGTGGCAGCGGACGCTGACCAACACCGCTCAGGCCATTCGAGAGCGGCCGATTGCCGATATCGAGACAGCGGACATTCTCAAAGTGCTTCAGCCGATCTGGCAGGCGACGCCTGAGACAGCCTCGCGTACTCGCATGCGTCTCGAGAGAGTTCTGGACTATGCCAAGGCCAGGCACTGGCGCGATGGTGAAAACCCGGCCCGATGGAAGGGGCACCTGCAGAACATCCTTCCGGCCCGTCAGAAGCACACACGCAAGCATCATGCAGCGATGCGGTATCAGGATGTACCGGCGTTCATAGAACGTATCTCCGGCAATCCAGGTAACTCGAGTCGAGCCATGGAGCTCCTCATCCTGACGGCTTGTCGATCTGGAGAGGTACTGAAGGCGCGATGGGAGGAACTAGACATTGAGGCTGCTCTTTGGGTGATCCCTCCTGAAAGGATGAAGGCCAGAGTTGAACATCGGGTGCCGCTGGTGCCGCGGGCGATAGAAATACTCACCGGACTCCGGAAGGATCGCCATAGCGAGTTCGTGTTTCCTGGTCAAAAACACAAGAAGCCGCTGTCAGACATGACGTTAGAAATGTTGATGCGCCGAATGAAGATCACCGATGCCACGCCACATGGATTTCGATCTTCGTTCAGAGACTGGGCCGGCGATGAAACTAGCTTCCCGCGTGAGGTAGCTGAGGGTTGCCTGGCTCACAAAGTCGGATCCGCTGTTGAAAGGCCATATCGGCGTGGTGATGCGCTTGAGAAGCGGCGCCGGCTTCTGGAGGCGTGGGCGGATTACTGCACGTCAAATCCTGCAAACAACGTTGTGAAGCTCGCTCATGGGTAAGCGTGTGCTGCACCTAGCAACAGGGAACGTAGAGCCGTTGGACGGTGATTTCAGCGCAATGCAGATATCTAAAATCGCCCTGAATGGTGATTGGGTAGTGAATTTTCCGATCCCAAGCTGACGGATAAAAGAGGATGCCATGAAAGTTAAGCAGGGAATAATCGAACAACTGCTGTCGATCGCAGACGAGAAGAGGGAAACGACTAAACGCAAACTCGACAGGGACGACGTTCGCAGATTTCGTAGCCGGCTGCGAGACTCAATTAAGCGTTTCCAATCCGAACAGGACGATAGGTTCGGTCCGATGATAGAGCGAAAGTTCAAGATACTAAATACCCTGTATAGGGCACTGGCGCTGCATGTTGTCGCTCATTGGGATATTGATGAAATGAGCGAGTACCTTGGTTTCGATGGTGACCCCTATTCCGTTGATGACGTGATTGCTTGGCTAAAATCAGATTGGGGAACAATCAGGGATTGCCTAGATTATCGCAACGATTGGTTTGAGAAAAGTTTGATGCACGCAATCGACCATGCTGAAGATCAGTATTCTGGCTGGCTGGGGTTTGAGGAACATGCCTGGGATGATCATTGGAGCTATTATGATGCGAGCGACTTTCCCGAAAAATCCAGGTCAAGGCAACCAGGTCCGATACAACGATTTATGTTTGATCTCTGCAGGCTCTGGCAGATGTTCGTAGACCCAGAATTGCAGCTACCCACCCGTGGTGAGAGCAAGACCAATCCCCTATTGCGGTTTGTAGATTTGGCTTTGAACGCAATATTGGCTGACGGTCATCTAGAAGTAAAAACCATTCACACTTTCATTGATGACCATGCAAAACAGATCCTTTTGCCCCCCAAGTCAAAGAAGAGTTCGCACCCCCAGATCGTCAGCGGCCACACTGACCCTTTCCCTGTCGCAACTAAGCGAAGGTCTGCCTAATTTGACCGTCAATTTGGGGGGTGGAGTTTTGGGCTGTTGAAAAATCGCGAAAACTCCACCTTGTGTGAGGCATACTTATGCACACAATGGGGAACCGTCACCAATTTTCGAGGACGGTTCACATGGAAAATACTCAATCAGGCGCACTCACAGTCAAGGAATTTCTGGCTTGGGCGCGCATCTCCCGCACCAAGTTTTATGAAGAGGTTGCGGCGGGAAACATCCCGATCTGCAAGCTTGGGAAAAAGACACTCGTGAAGCGAGCCGATGCTGAGCGCTGGCTCGACAACCTGCCGACGGCCGCATGAGTGTTTCCGATGACATTGCTGGAAACGAAAGACCCGGCACCGCGGGTGAGCGCGGGCCGGGCCGGAGTTGTCGAAGGCTTAGGACAGCATTTCGATACCGACGACGCTAGCTCACATGGGAAGCCAGGTCCAGCGGTTGCTGTCTCCGCTGTTAGCCGACCCGCGAACCCGACACACGTTGGCAAGGTACGCGGAACTGTCGTCGCCAAAGGACCCGACTGGGAGGTTGTCGAAAGTCGCCCGCTCATTTCGGCTTCGCGATGACATGGTGTCATTCATGGCTGAGTATCGGATGCTCGATGAATCGGCCAAGACGGCTCTCCAGTCCCTTCCCTCACATGTGGGAGGGCTCCAGCCGTGAATATTCAAAACATCAAAGCAAGGCGCGCGATCTCCGAACAGGCAGACAACTATCCGAACGTCGTGGTTCAGAGCGGCTTTTCATGGCGTGTGATCGAGTGTCGAAATGGCATTCAATGGATCATTCAGATCGGTCCGGGAAAAGTTCTGGCAGGAGCGCGATGGCGCTCTCAGTCGTGCAGGACCAAAAACGCGCTGATCGGCTCGCTGCAACGCCATATGGGCGAAATAGACCCCAATAAGTTGGCCATCCTCGATGCGCTCCCGGAACGGATAGGAGTTGTAGAATGAATACGTCCCACCGAAGCCCCAGGAACAGTAATCGCCTGCCAGTTCTTGCCGCGGAAATCAGGAAGGCTCACGCCGGAGTACAGGAAGCGGAACAAGTGGCCGCACAGGGCGCTATTAACGTCGGCCATGCTTTGATTGAAGTCAAGACGCTGGTCAAAAACGGCGAATGGCTGCCCTGGTTAAAGGAGCATTGCCGGATATCCGAGCGGACCGCACAACTCTACATGCGGATAGCCCGGTTTGGCATCAAACCCGCAACGATTGCGGATTTGGGCGGGATCAATGCCGCCGCCTCTTTTCTTACCATGCACAAAACACCGGATCCCGGCCGCGTGCTGTTTGTGTATCTGCGCAACGAGATCATGGCGGCGGTGACCCCAGCTAGCGAATACCCGGGCTATTTCCATTTGGCTTTTGTTGCCGATGACCTTGAAACCATGGACCGAACGAAACGCCCCGTCGCGGAGCGCGGTGTCTGGTTGTTTATTCATCACAAGGCCGGATCAGACATCGCCGAGTTGTCATTCGAGAACGAAGCCGACACCGCCGCGTGGGCGCAAGGGGGTGAGGCTTGATGCGTGAGCAAACCACAGTCGAACCCAACAGCAAGATCGGGATTGCTGCCCGCTGGTATGCCGATCGCGGCCATGAACGGCGGAGAGCGGTTATCCCGACCCTTCGAAAGAAATTCGGATTGTCGGCTCTGCAGGCAATCGAGGCCGTGAACCTGGCCAGTGAACAGAAACAGGGAGACGAGCCGGGGAAGTGATTCCCTGACTTGGATATCTCATTTGAGAGAGGATGTGTGAATCACGAGATGACTGAGCAAAAAATGAAAGACCCGGTGCGGCGTTGGCGCGCCGACCGGGCCGGTATTTTCGAAGGTTTTAGCAGGCCATTCGATAGCCGAAATCATACAGATTCGAGGGGATTTAGTCAAAGGGACATTGGCATCCCAGCGGCGCGTGGAGATGGTCATGTCTCCAGTGCTTAAGGTCATCAACTCACAGCAAGATGCAGCGAGCTCGATAGAGGAGCACATGCTGGCGCTTGATATCAACGGGTACTGGATGCTCCCGCTTGGAGACGGCAAGGCTGGCAAGTCTCCGTTTGCAAAATTCAAGGATAGAAAGGCCATGCCGCTCAACGTGATCAGCGACATCATGAGGAAGAACCAATCATCAGTGTTCGGAGTGCGGTGTGCAGGGCTGGTCGTGATCGATGTTGACACGAAGACCGGCGAGACCATGGCCTACTGCGAACAGCGGTTCCCTCCGTCTCCCTTCACTGTCAAAACTCGGAAGGGCGAACATCGTTACTACCGCTCGGGCGACAAGCCGCCTGGCAACATCGTCACCGATACAATGCGGATCGATATCAAACACGGCAAAAACATGTTTGTGGTTGGGCCCGGCAGTGTTCGGCCCGACACCGGCGACGAATACCGAATGGACGGTGAGCCGCTTCCCCCAATCCATGAATTGCCGGTGTTTCGTGATTTTGGCGACCGATCCACACCTCCCGCCGATAAGATCAAGGCATCTCGTCCGGCCAATGACAGCCAAGTCGACCAAAAAGTCTCGGCACCGTCGGTAGTTGGTCTGGATGGCAAGGGCGTGCCTGCCGGCGAACGATTTGATCATCTCAAATTGGTGGCACGGCGCTTCGCGCAGCATGCCGACAGCGAAGCGTCCTTACTTGAGGATCTTCGTAATTATGCAAAGGGCGCGTTCGAAAATTTCGACTCTTTTCCCGAGCGAAAATTTCATGACGTGGCGAAGTGGAATTGGGAAAAAAGAACCACTAACAGCCATTGGAGAGGAGCGAACGCGCCGATTCACGTACTCCCACATGAACTGGAGTTGTTGGATCGACACAGAAATGGCGCGGCCGCTTTGCGTCTGTTAGTCGAACTTCGCCGCATGCATTCTGCCCAAGTTGGTAAAACATTTGCCATCGATGGAGAATCAATGGCTGAAGAAGGCGCATTATCATGCTGGGGCCGCTCCAAGATATACGCTTGTAAGGACACCCTGGTTGACTGTGGCCTGATACGGGTTGTTCGGTTTGCCCGACGTGTGAAGGACCACCATGACTATCAGCTCGTAAGAGCACCCTTTCCTTAAGAAAGAGCAGAGCGAGAGCGAGAGAGGGGCTTATCTTTATATTGTTCCGAAATAGCGGACTCGCAGAAAGGGCGAGATTTGGTGATCGTTGATAACAGAGAAGATGGTAAGGATTGTCCCGTTTCCACTCGAAGCCATGAAGGGCCACATAGAGCGCTGTGCCGACGGCCTGTCACATCGCCGCGGCCGACAGCGGGATCGGTATTTAAGGAAAACCGTCAAAGGGCTGACTGCTGGCGTGAACGCCTCTGAGCTCTCCGAAGACCAGATCGATGAGCAAGTCGGCGGCTTCATCATGGCAGTCCAGAACGAAATCAACCGGCGTATCTGCTGCGGATATGAACTCGATGAGCCGGACATCGCATAAGGGAAAGGGCAGGGCGCTGGATTGATTTCAGTCATTTCCCAAGGAGACTTGTTGCCGGTTTTTCATTTGTTCGCCACCTGAATTGCTTCAACAATACATGGCGTATTATTCTCTCGTTCAACAGAAAAATCTTTCTGGTAATTTCTCAGAGTTAATCACGAGGAACAGTAGATGCTCAGGATCGCGATATCGATTATTGCCTCCGTGCTTTTGGTTTCGTGTGGTGATTTCAGCAAAACAAAAAAGGAGAAGGGCGATGTTTCAAAAAGCGTCGCCTACGAAACGGCACTTCGGTACTTTGATGGACGCGTTCCGGGACCGGGACAATACATGTTGCAGCAATGCGGTGGGACAATTCGAGATTGGCCGAACTATCGCGGGTTGGATGTTCGCCGCTGCGAATACAGAAATCTCGGACATCGAGGAATTGTCTATGTCCTGAGTGCTGGCCCAACAGACATTGCCGAGTGGATCGCAAATGCCTGTATCAAAGTAGGCGCCCGACAGCAGGAAAAGTGTGCTCTTGCTCTATCGAAAAACTCATGGACTGGAAACAACGCTCAGTTTGCAGTCGCGGGTATCGTCATCGAATCCGAGAAGGTTCTGGGCGGCCGGCCCGGTGTGCCTGTGAGTTTTGAATTCAGAGACGGCGTCACCGTCACGACTGTTCTTGGGTATAACGCGACACGCAGACAATTGTCCGATCGAGAGATGGAGGCATCTGCGCGTGCCGCGATAAGAAAATCCCATAACTATGCTCGTATCGCTCACATTCATCGGGACACCGCCAGGGACAATGGAGTCAGCCGAACACACACGGCAGGACAGAACTGGCTGGTCTATACGCGAAACGACTACAAAAGAGCTCTGCGGACGGGCCATTCGCAGTTATTCAACGCGTTGGCTCAGTCGATGATGAACAAGGAATTCCGGTGAGTAGTATTTCCTGTCGGAGTTTTGATTGAGCTTCCGAAAGTGCTATGAATAATTTCCTATGCGGGCAATCAGAGAGGCCCCGGCGATGAGTGACAAGCTTCCAGAACTCGACACGATCCAGCCCGATGATTGCTGCATCCAGGCGGAGGATGGCTCCTACGCGCTGGTCATCCGTCTGATGCCGGAGCAGCTGGCCAAGTTCCAGGCCTGGGCCAATCATCTCGGTGTGCCGCTGGATCGGTTCATGAGAGAGTGCACGGATGTTTCCTGCACTCAACTGGCGCAGGATCTGGCGATCGCCCGGCATGAGCAGGCGGTGGCCGATGCTACGCTCACAGATGGTCATCAACTGCTGTTGCACTGATCGAGAGCCGAGGAAAAGCCGAGGTGGTTACCCGGATGCATTGAAGCGAAAGATGACTTTGAGACTTCTCGCGAGCGCCGCTTGGTGGATACTGAGAACACAGCGACAATGCCAAAGTTTGGGCCACTGCTGCCATTCGAGCACTATCACAATGGGGAACCGTTTTTGACTGCCGATAAAGGAGGCGGTGATCGGCATTCTTCAAATTATCGACATACGCTCAATGCGAACTTCCGGATTGCCCGTCTAGGCTTGCGGTGGCGCCGCTACTGTCCGATGAATTCGGCAGGTGGTCGAGCGCGCCATGCTCTACGTACACAGTCAGGTATTGGTCGAATGGTTACCCACCCGGTTTGCCGCTGTCCTCAATCTGAATTTTTAGGATCCCCTGAAAAAAGCTCTTTTCTAGATTGCGAAACTCGGTAAAAAAAGCGTTGATTTCTTCGTCAGTTATAGGCTCATCTGTGTTGCGTTTCCGCCAGTTCAGTCTTTCCTTAATATCGAATACGGCGTTAAGTGCCTCAGCATTTTGAACGTACTTGTCTCGAGGTTTGATGATACCTTCGGCGGAACTACCGACAGTGATGAGAGCGCTTATAAACAATGCGCCGATTCCCCACCATGGATGCGGTGTGCTGCCATGTTGGCTCATAGCAACAAGGAACGTGTTGAGTGCCGCAAATATAGCAAGACCGATGGCAAAATAGCGATGTATCCACGAATACGTGTACCGCGCTGACATGACCGACCGCATGCGGTTCCTAATTTGCCCCTCAAGATAGGTGAGTTTAGTTTCTGCCATTTTCTATTCCTGAATCCTCAGACGTTTTTGGTGATCAAGTTGGAGTCGTAGTCGGCCGAAAACTGTTGGGTGTAGACAATACGAAAGAAGCCAACGGTGGGCTCACAATTACAACTTCAACGTTTACCAAAGGAGCTCAGCGATTTCAAAAGCCAAAGGAACGCAGGCTAGGGGTTGCGGATAGTACACGTTTCTGAATTGGATTTCGGATCACAACTGCCAATAGTCAATCAGTGGCTCTATCAGCTTCCAATCTATCACGGATAATTACATCCGTACTGGTGCGCAAAAAAAGACTGTGCACTGATCGATCTGATTTCGTTTTGTCTGCGTGCGGTCAACCACGGTGAACGATCAGTGTGGGGCGCGTTGGAAGTGAATATGAGCGCCTTCGGTTACAGCAGGGTCTCCGCTTTGCTGCAATCGTCGCACACAGTCGTCAGCACCAAGCCAGCAAGTCTGAGCACATCCGCCACCATCCTGAAAGTCGCGATGGCCTCCCTTTGGAAGCCGCGGCCGCGCTAACTCAAGATCGACCGGCCGAAAACATCGCCATAGCGGCCCATACACCGTGGGAGAGAGCGATCGGGAGAGTTTTCGACCACCCTACCTGAAAGAGGAAAAGGCGCTCCTGCCAGCACTAATTTTGATCGGTTAAGTTGAGCAAGATCGGGCGTCGGTTATGGCGTTGTGAGAAATTTGGAGCTTAGTGTCGGCCGCGATCCCGGAATCGAGACGGGCAGGCCGTCAGCAATGTGCCTATATTGTGTATTGGTCGACTTTGAACCTGCCTCGTTGGGACGATTGGCCAGCCTTGATCACCGTCCTTTCGTCTTCGGTGTTGGGCCGATTGGGGCTCGCACCATGGAGGTGTCGATAAGTTGCATCGAATCCCTCAAGAGGATCACGGTCCTTGCCCAGTTTCTCAAGATGATAGGCAAGGCCGAAAAGACTGTTGGGATGTATGATTACACACTCGTGAGAATATTGAGTCAAAACCCAAAAGTCGTTGCTAGCTTGTTTCGAATATTCAGCTTGCGCATTTTGCTGGCCAACTGTATTCTACTTCGACCCCGTCGTGAATAGGAGTGAATATGCACTCAATGTTTATTGTAACTCGCAAACACTTCGTCAAATATGTACTAGTATTATGTATCAGCCTCATGTCCGCAAGCCCGTCAGTTGCTGAGCCGGAAACTCATGAAGTGTCGCTATCGGACGTGTATTTCGACTTTTCCGAGGGGCCTGAGGTGTCTTCCGGTCTTTTTGAGTTGTACCAGTCAGCTGCAGCGACATTGATGGTCGACGAACCCGCGATAATCGCTATCAGGATTACTGGGGATATCTACAAAGACTTGGACTTGCCGTTCGGCTTTGTGCTCGAGCCGAAACTGGTGATGACCCCAATCGGCAGTGGTACACCACCTCTTTTGGTTTTCATGGACCGTAATTCTAGGGACGACGAGCGGTCTCTTCAGAGCGCATATATCATATCGCCTGGGACCTACAACTTCATAATCGAAGCAGGGATCAACGGCCAAGCATCGGAGAGTGTGTCCCAAGGTCAAACATACTCGCTGAGTCTGCAGCTGTCGAAACAGCACACCATTCAGGAACTACCGTGGGTCGCACACTTCAATAAATGGCTCTCAAGCATTGATCTGCAGGAGGAACTCTGGATCGCTGGCGCGATTGAGGGCCCCAAGTTCGATCGCTACGGCAGCTATCTCCAAGACGTGGATCAGGACATCGCGAGAATGGAAGCTGAGCGGCAACCAGATTTCGAATACCGGAGATTCAACTTGGAAGAACGGTTGGAGAGATTACGTAACCAGAAGTTCTTCGACGATGTCCTCTTCATCGTATTTGACACCACTCTGTCCCGGTGGAAAATGAGTAGCCTAGAGGACAAATTCCGCAACACTCACGGCGTTACCTTCTGGGACAAGGCGTTCCAGAAGATCAGCCTATTCACCGGAGTCCCGACTCGGCGGATTTTTGCGATCGTGGACGTCTGGTGCGGCAGCAGATCCATCAAGCAGATAGTGCCGGGTTTCGTCGACCGCTACGGCCAAGAGTGCATTTCCGCTAGCGCGGCCCAACCCGCGCCCGACTGGATTACCGACCACGTAGCGTCGCCAGCTACAAACGACGAGATCGAAGACCCGATCATCTTCAGCAAATCGGTCGAGTCGTTCCTCGACGCGGAGATGATCTCGCTCGGCGGGCGGATCAGCTATCTTGAGCGCGGAGAGACCTATATCGAGGCGATTGTTGGTGGCGTTCGCGGATGGGTGATCGACGGCGGGCAGGAATGGGAACGGGTGCAGATTTCGTTCGCGCTGCTCGGCAGTGAGAGGAGGACAATACGGATTTTTGTCGACGGTATGCTGGCATCGGGTATCGGTCCAGACCCGCCGCCGGAGTCGAAGTTTACCTACAGCATGGAGCCGGAACACGCGCTGGCCCTGTCCAATCATGCTCGTTCCACTCTGGATAAATTCTTGAGCGAGCGACGGTGAAATGACGGAAAACGCACTGCGACGCCTGATCGGGATCGTCCTAATCGTGCTTCATTTTGGGATACTCGGATTGCTCTTCACACTGTACCTTTTAAGTGGCTTCCGGTTCGACGAGTTCACGACATCCGTTGCTATCATTATGCCGATGTTCTCGGGGTACACTGTTGCAATCGTCATACATTTTTCGCGCAACCGTTACGTCTCGAATGACACGTCCGAGAGGGTTACTACGCTTTTTTCGCTGCTGAGCCTCGCGTTCCCGCTCCTGTTCGCCTTTGCGATATCCGTCTCGATTTTGCTATTCGCTTACGGCAGGAGCTTTGCGAACTTCGAGCAGTTTAAGGGGATGTTGACCTTGCTGGAGGCCGCGTTTGCGGCTTACATCGCGAGCTTTATTTATACACTTTTCGAAAAGCAAAAGTTCGAATCGGAGGAACAGGACACGTAAGTCTCTTTTGGTGCGACCGGTCCCGGGGTCATTCTGAAAGATCGGGTAATTGTCTACACCTTTGGTAAGCGTCCGGCGACCCCTAACCTCTTGGCCAGTTGAGCTTTCGGTTATTGTGATTTGTTCTGCCGGAAGTTCCAGGGCGCGAGATCGTCGATCCGGTTGATCTTGTGGTCCGGGATGCGAGCGAGGGTGTCGGTGAGCCATGCCTACGGATCGACACCGTTCAGCTTGGCTGTTTCGATCAGAGTGTACATGAAGGCCGCCCTGTTTCCGCCACAAGCCTTACGCAGCTTGACACCAACACTGTCGCCGTTCTTAGGGGTGGTAGTGCGAGATTATCCGTCCTTGACGTCTCAACCCCTGATCATCTGGCTTTTCCCGCCAAACAGGTTAAGAGTTTCGGCTCGCAATTATATCTGGAGCTATCGGGTGACGATCACAAGGAAGGCCATCAACCAGATCAGGAATACCAAGCTGATTGATAGTTTGTCTGCCTTATTCTCGCTCATCAGGTGAGCCGGAAGGGCTATGCTGATGGGGAATATTGCAACAACAAAAATCAACATGATTTCCTGCTCACAGTGGCTTCAAACGTAACAGTCCGGTGAAGGTGCTCTGGCTTGGCGGGCGTTTCAGCGGGCGGAGACACGTACCATTAGCTTATGTCCTCTATGTCTCCGCGGGCCACAAAGGTAGCCCAATTTGAGCCCGCGAAGATCCCGCTCTTTCTGAATGATCGGGTGCTGTCGTTCGATAAGATCATCATGGCCGGCGAATACCGACCCTAACTCAACGCAATGAATTGAGAAGCGGACACCGGGGCCTTATACGGTCCCGGTTTTGTTTGTGCTGAATGGCGTGTCTGGCGGCCATACAGGCCGGCTGAGAGCGATCCGACCGGTTTCAGTCAACACCTACCCGAAAGCAAGGATGACGCTCCTGCCAGGGTTCATTTCGGCGGTGAGTTTGTGGCGGGGTTCACGGGAATATTGTTCAAGCCTACGGCTCAAGAAAGTAACTCCTCACTTTTTTAAGCGAGCACCTGTTTTCCGGTCAGTTCGTCTAAATACGGCTCCCGCGATCGATGTAATTTGGCAAGTTAAACCGAAAAACGAAAGGACATGACTGGCCAGAACTGAGATTGGTCCTCAATGAAGAAATAGAGGGCTGAAATCCCCCTGTTGAGATCAGCATTCAACCGCCTCGAAGCTTGGATATGGCCCCGGAAAATGCTATCTATTGAATAGGAATTTAATCCTACAGATGCGGAGCAGAGAGATACTGAACATGACCGACGACTCAGAGACGAAAGAAGGCGCCAAAGACGACGCGGCGACGGTAGACGATGGTGTCATGGTGCTGGAAGACGGCACAGTCGTGTTGGTGGTGCATGTGATGCCGGAACAAGCCTCCAAATTCTCGGCATGGGCAGACGGCGCCGGGGTGCCCCTGCCGCAATTCATACGAGAGGCCGCGGAGATGCTGTGCAACCGTTTGGCGCTGACAGCCACCGTTGAAGCCAGCGAGGAAATCAAAACTGAACTCGAGCGGGAAGACAGCACCCCGCTGGTTCTGAACTGAGGGCGGGGACATGCCGACATCCACACAGGAACTCACCCTGGATCAGCAAAAGGCTCTTGCACTCGGGCGGGCGCGACTGCGCCTCAAGGAACAACGCGAACCCCGTGATCTGCTTGCTGGTCCTTGGCGGAAGTATCAGAACAAACGGCAGCCACGCGACCTTTTGGCGGATCAGGCGCCCAAGGCAGGCAAGACATCGCGGCGCGACAGGCCAGCATCCGCCGACATCGAGCGCCCTCCAGGCGTCTTGCGAACCGCAGACGATTTCATGCGGGGTGCTGCCGATACGGCATCGGGCGGCAACTCAGACGAAATCGCGGCCCGTGCAAACTCGTTGCTGACTGGTGTCGATTATGAGACTGAGCTTGCCAGGCAGCGCGCCATTGATGCAACGGGCGGCACGGCCCGCAAGGTCGGTCAAGTCGTTGGCGGTGTGTTGAGTGCTGCCACCTTGGCACGGTACGGAATGTCTCCAACGACCAATGCTACCATGAGCGGTAAAGGTGCCCTTCCACTTCTATTTTTGTCCGGTGCTGAAGGCGGCTATCTGGCTGGCGGATATGGGTTCGGGTCTGGCGAAGGTGGTATTGAAAATCGCTTGAGAGCCGCACGCGACGCTATCCCTTTTGGAGCCATATACGGCCTTGGCGCTGGCGCCTTCGCACCACTGGCTGGCGGTGTCGTGCGGTGGGGTACAAACAAAATCAGGGACTTTCGTAGCGTGCGCCCAGCAGCCAAGGAGCTTGATGTCTCTAAGGATGCTGTGAAAGTGCTGCGGCGTTCCACCGAAGCCGACGATCTTGGCGGGGCCGGGATGCGGAATATCCGGGAGGCGGGACCTGATGCCATGCTTGCGGATGCCGGACCGGCAAGCCAAGGTTTGTTGGACGTTGCCATTCAGAAATCCGGCCGGGGCGCTGTGACTGCGCGGCGGGCTGTTGAAGGCCGGGCATCGGCGGCACAGGGCAGGGTGACCGATGCCTTTGACCGGTCATTCGGCAAGCCCCAAGGACTCCAATCGACGCAACGCGGAATACGTGAAGGATCAGCCGGTGCCCGGCGAATGGCCTATGAATTCGCTTACGAACATCCGATTGATTATGCGGCCCCAGCGGCACGCGAACTGGAGAACTTGCTGGATCGCGTGCCGCAAAAGGTCATCACCAACGCCAATCAACTCATGCAGCTTGAAGGGCATCGGTCAAAACAGATCCTTGCGGACATCGCCAGTGACGGCACGGTGCGTTTTTTCCAAAAACCTGACGTGCGTCAACTGGACTTCATCACACGCGCTTTGCGCGAAGTCGCGGACACGAATGACGGTGCTGGATTGCTTGGCGGACAGACGGCGACCGGTCGAGCCTATGCCAATCTCGCCCGTGAGATTCGGGACCGGGTGAGAACGCTTGTGCCAGCCTATGGCGATGCGCTCGAGACGGCAGCCGAACCGATTGCACAGCGGCAAGCCCTGTTGTTCGGTGCCAAGGCGCTTAAGCCGGGCACCACGCGCGATGAAGTTGCCGAGACAATCCGCGGTATGACGGGGCCGGAACGTCAGGCGGTCATGGCCGGCGTCCGGCAGCAACTCGATGATGCCATGGCGAACACCGTTCGAGCAGTTTCGGATGGCAATATGGCAGCGAGGGAAGCGACCAGGGCCATACGCGAACTGTCCAGCCGCGCCAATCGCGAAAAGCTATCCATGATCATGGGGCAGGATCAGGCGAACGCTCTCCTTCGTGAGATCGATCAGGCGACAAAAGCCCTTGAGCTGCGTGCAAGTGTTGCGAACAACTCACGGACCTTTGCCCGGCAGGATGCTACGCGCGCCGTTGACGATCTTGTTTCCGGTGGGCTGATGCGCTCCTTGGCGCGCGGCGAACCCATAAGGGCCGGTCAACGCGCAGTGCAGGGCGTTACGCGAAACACTCCGGCCGCGAACCTTGCCAGGGAAGACCGGGTGTATGGTGAGATTGTCGATGCCCTGGTTCGCAACGGACAGGCCGGTCCGAATGCGGCACCGAGTGCTCAAACCATTGCTGAAGTGCTGATGGGCATGAAGTCGCCCCAGCCGAGTTGGGCTCACCGCATGCAGCCGTTGGAACGAAGCGCGGCCATTGGCGGGACCGTGCCCTTTGCACCGGACGGCAGCAAACGCTTGCAACCGTTGCTGGGCTATTTAAAGCAATCGCGATACGGCTTTTTGAGGTCGACGTAATGAACGATTGGGCCAAGGATGGCAGCCATGGTCATTGCTCCAAGCGCAATCTGAAACCAGTCAAAGAATTGCCAGCCGTCAAGATACCAACTTGAACCCCACACAAAAACTGTCAGTGCTCCAAAGACAATGAACGGCCACTTGTCTGACCGCCGATCTTTGGGCGATTGCTCGTAACGTTCATGTTCGATGGTTTGGGGATCGTCGTCACTCATTCCGCAAATATGCCCCTCCCCGGCCGGAAATTCAAACCCGGTGACAATATCGGCCCTGACCCTCTGAATCGCACGGTAATCGCCCGCCCGTTGTCGGTGACGGGCGTCAGGGCGTTTTTCCAGCGCCCGGGCACTCAGGCAGGTAAACGCGCATCTGTGAGCTTGTACGGAGTCAATTCGCCAATCGGTTCCGGCAACTTAGGATTCGTTGCGCGTGTCCGCCTGTTCGTTCTGATCAAACAGCGTCCAGTCAATTTCGCCGTCGAAATCCGCGAAGTAATCTGGTTCGAACTCAATAGCCAAATCTCGTGTCAAAAAGCCCTCCATAGTTGCTATCAATGGGCAGGAAGGCTTTTGTGCATCACCCAAATTAAGAAAAAACACCTCACATTCAGACAGACACAAGGCATGTTGCCAGAGGTAGTTCCAGAGAAATTGGTGGTCCGCACGTACCCCGTTCAAATCCCGTGAAAGAGATCTAACTGCTTCATTACGTTGTTCGTGCCATTCTTTGAATGCGGACCTCTCATGCAGCAAATTTCCAATGCGGTTCCAAATTGCTACCACGCGATCAAGATCGGAGCGCATATCAGAATCTAGCAGTTTCAGGTCCCACACCGTTGCGTCGCCCTTCCTTCCCTTAGGGGCTATTTGGGCACGAAATGGAAATTTCAGCCGATCAATCCTGTCCAAGTGTTTTAGAATTTCCCCAACTCTATGCCGTTTTCGGAGCTTCTTCGGCAAATCGCCAAATTCTATTTCGCCAGCGATCAAAGCCAAGTGGGCTGTTCCTTCGCAGACTTTTCTCAACTGTATGCATGCGTTTTCCAGATGAATCAGTGAAGCCAAATCGCCCCAAAGTTGCCGCCGCGCACTCATCATTCGGATCTTGATTATCCAGCAGGTTCGCAAGTACCTTTTGATAAGGTCATCGCGAAGATCATCGGGTTTTTCGCTATCTGGTCGCATTTCTAGGATGTGCAATATTTGCTGATAGTAGAATCGCCTCCCTTTGAGTGATAGCGTTTCTGATGCGGAAGCCAAAACAGATTAAATTGCCTGCCGGGGATCGGGCACCAATTCCATCGCAATATGTTGGGGAGTCTAGATGTCTGATGATTTTGCAAGCGAGTACAAATCGGAAATTCGTAAGCAAATACGCCAGCAGGCTGTTAAGTGGTTTCTGGCCGGTGCAGTAGGATTGATATTGGTAGCTATTGCGGGTTGGTGGATCATAATCAAAGGGACAATAGACAGTTACATTTTTAAAGTCGGGAAAGGTATCCCAGATCCTGTTGTGGTAGTTTCGACGACAGCATGCAACAAGCTTGGGAGTGATTGGGGCGTTTACTCTCCTGCTACGGCAAGATTTATTGTGGGTGCTGGTGCTGAATTTCATGACGAATTCAGAAAATGGACCTATCAGGATTCTGATGGGGTAACTAAGTCCAAAAACCTCACCTCCCGAAGATTTCTAACCACTGGTGGCGAGGTGGAGCACTTCTTAAGAGAAGAAGAGATACCCAGTCACGAACACCCGTCTGGAGGGCTGTCGACAAGCAGCGATGTCCAGTTCATTCATCGGACGGACAAACGGGCTCTGTTGACGAAAAACAAAAGCGATTTGGGCCTCCCGGCTTCTGCATATCCGCTTTTTGGTTTCGACCCTGGAAACCCATTGAATTTTGGCAGTCACGGCCACGATATAGTTGGAATTACGGGTGCTTATGGAGGGAGCGCAGCTCACAACAACATGCCGCCCTACATCGCGTTGTATTTTTGTATCAGGGATACTTCAGACGGTTAGGAATTGATTCAGCGCGTGTTTGCCGCAGGATTGCTATCGTAGCCTCTCACTCATCACCGGCTGGTGGTGCCAGTGACAAAACGCGCCCCTTCCCACCACACACAAGCCCCAGGACGAGCGTTTGCCACCTTTTGGGTGTCAGGGGCACCACAGCGCGCACATGGCGCTCTACGGCCCTCAGAGAGATAGCGAGTATTCGCTTCGGCGTTTTCCGGTTCAGGCTGGAATACTGGAAGGATTGACCGGTATTGTGTTCCTCGATGGACAAATTGGCGGAATGCGGCATGCGATTTGAAAGGAAAGCGCGAAGGGAACTCGAGCGGGAAGCGTTTATCCTGGATCTGCAAGACGCGCTCGATATCGCCTTCGGCTGGGAAGATCAGGGCGCGGTGTGGGAGACGGCCAACTGGTTGGCAGACAGTAAAGCGGCCGGCCGGCTGTCGGCAGACGATTGGTATTTCGAGACGGTGCCGATTGGGGCTGATCTAGTCGCGCAATGATTGCGGCCGGAAGCAAAGTGATTGCCAGCGGAACCAACTTCGCGCGACCAGATCAGTCGATCTCCGATGATCTGATTCATGGCTTCTTCTTCCGGCTGACCCGCGCTCGCTGAGATCAGCAAAAGCAGCTTCTAGCGAGGCTGCTATCCCGACCCCATGGCCTTTGATTTCTCGACAACCGGCACATAGGTTAAGTGGTCACCGTCGCCTAGTGAATTCCTGCAGCAATTATGAAACAATGTGCAGAGCCGGAGATTTTTATTGAATACATCAGAGTTGTATACGTTCGCCATATGGCTAAGAGGTCACGCTCGAAACACGGTGCGGCTATATCAAAACCTGTCAAATGTGTTGCAGCACAATGCAAGTGAATCGACAATCTATCCCGTAGAAGAACATGTAAATGCCCTGGTAGATTTCTTAGAAAATATGGATTATCGGATTTTGTCCAATGAGCAAATACATCTGCTAAACGTTTTTGGCATTGATGGATTAATTGGAAATACGGGGTGCGATTATATTGTCGGGCTTGTAACAATTAGCAACTTTGACGCCCGTACGGCCCATGAAGAGTTGGAAGCCGCAATAGCCAAGCTATCGGGTGCCCTTTCACGTGCCCAATCACTAATCAAAGCCTTCGACGATATTGCCCTTCCATTGGACCCACCAAAACTACCGGATGAAACAATTTTGCTACGGGTTGAATTCAAGAACAACGCCTCTATCGGCACTATAGCAGATTGGAAGGCTTGGTCCGCAAACTGGTACGATATATTTCGTGGGGCATCTATGGCCCGCGGGGCCGCTCCTGAAGAGACTAAAGTTGTTGGGGCGACACGTGGATCCATCATCATGGAATTTGCGTTGACTTATGCCGCTACAAGACTTGCTGTTGGTATTGTCAAGTCGGTGATGAGCGTAGCTTTTGATTGGAATAAACTGTTACAAACGAGGGAGCAGTTGCGGAAGGATAAGTTACTAAACGATAAGATAGAATTAGAAATAAATCAGCAGATAGAGAGTATTAAGGAAAGCGGCGTATCTACTACACTCGAAAGTATTGAGGCTAAGCTTCCTACTGCGTTGGATGGCGAACAACGGGCCGCATTAGTTAATTCGATTCAAAAACTGGTGGATTTCTACCAACTAGGTGGGGAGGTCGATTTTGTTGAGCCGGAATTAATAGATTTAACTGACGAAGCAGCAAAGAAGGCAACCGCGGCGGTTAATGAAATTCGAGGCTTGATTCGAGAGTACCGTGACATCCGCGAAGAGGTAAGAAAACTTGTTCATCTCAAAACGACTGATTCCTGATCCAGAGTATGTTTCCCAGAGTTTTAGCTTCACTAACAATGCCGGATTGAGCAACAATCTTGGCGGTTTTGCCCTACAAAGTTCGTCCGAATAGTGCTTGGACACCAGTTCGAATTGGGTTTTCTTTAAAACTTGCTTTTTGTCATGTTCTTATGAGTCGGTATCCTTCGTGCCCCCATAGTTCGGAGTGCTGGTGGATGTATCAACAAAACTCTTCAGAGGTGGTTATTCGGTCGTACCCTTCCTGAGCCGAACGCCGGCACCGCCACCGTTCTCGGGGATGAATTCGACGCCGGCTCTCGAAAGAGCAGCCTTGATTTTGTTTATGTCCGCCTGTGCAACGCTCCGGTGATCGGGATTTTGGGTCTGCAGGCGGTTCACTGCACCGCGGTCGACACCTGCCAACTTTTGAAGTTCCGGCCAGGTCAAACCAGAGAGAGCTTTTGCAGCTTTTACAACCAGAACATCTTCCATCGTGGTGCAGCACATTTTCGTAACAACATGCGGCAATGGCGGAAACGGTTGTTTTTCAGCGGAGTAACCGTGGCAGTAGAGCTCAAACTGGATGGCTTCGACCGCATCTTGTTCGGTCACTTCAAACAAATCATCATAGATTCGTTTTGAGGCTAATCTGTCATGAACGGCCTTTTCAACTTTGTATCCAAATTGGTCGACCCTGAAAATGCATTCACCGACTACCAACTGGCCCGATTGCGGCGCCAACTTACGTAGACTCTTTTCCGGCGATTTGCTCAGCGAAATTTTGCGCACACCTCTGGTGAATGCGGCAACATAAATCTGTTCGTCCATTGTGATGCTCTGCCTGAAATTAATGATGGAGAGTTACTGAGCAGCGGCCATGAGTGTTTCCCGAACCCAGGCGCTAAGGCTTTCTGCCTTTGCTTTGTTTGCCGCTTTCTCCAGTATTTTCATTTCCGCGGCGGTCAACATGACGACAAGCCGTTTGTCGCGTTTGAACTCCGCTCTGATCGGTTTTCTTCCCATAAACATTCCTCTTCCATATGGCGTTTTCCCATTTTATATCCGGAAAATAATTATTGCAATAATAATTGCCATATCAGTTGACAGAGTTATTTTTGTGCATATATTTATTGCCATAGATATGAGTGAAGGATTGCACAATGTTCGACTACACCGTTCATGGTCGCGCTGTTCAACAAGCTGGCCGAACAGATCGAGCGGGACGACGGCGCACAGGAAGCATTCGTAACAGCAATGGAGGAATACTACGCACAGGCAGCTTAACGAGAGCGGATCAGGGGAGCGCTCGAACCGCTTCCCCGATCCTCGTCACAACAAACCAATCAGGATGGCATGACTATGACAAAGCATATCGCAAGGCGGACGATTTTAAAGGGGGCAATTGCATCGGCAGTCACGGCTCCGGCATCTGCATCAACCGGAGTATCGAGTGAGCTAGAGGCCCTCATAGAACAGCACGGCCGCATACAGGCCAAGTGGGACGTGATCAACGGCCAGTTGGACAGGATAGAGGCGGATCCAGCCAAACCACCACATATGGGCGTCTATGAATTCGCCATACAGCCGCAATCCGGATTTCCCAACCTGTCGGACACTGGTGTTTGGTGCAGTGAAGACCAGATTCGCCGGCGCGTCGATTTCGTGATTTCCAATCTTGAGAGGGACCGGGACGGCGGAATCCCTGCCTATTCACAGCGAACCAAATGGATTCGAGCGCACCAGGCAAAGATTGACAAGTTGAATAGACACAAAGCGGCAGCCATTGACGCACTGCGCCGGGCACAGGCGCCCCGTCGTTGGTGGTTGCGTGACAACCATGTCAAGGAACTCGAAGATCGGTGCACCGAATTGGCTGGTGAAGTTTGGGAGCTGGAAGCGCGGATTGCGGCTCATCCCTGCCGGTCCGCTCAAGAAGTGAGGCGCAAGGCCATGTTCCTGTCGGATCTGATCGAAGCGGCCCGGACGGACCGCTACGCCGATCACTTTCCCGCGCTCTTGCGATCACTTATAGAAGTGGGAGACTGATATGGAGATCGTTCCCTTTCAGGCCAACGCTAAAGGCCGGCTGCGAAACATGCAGTACGGTGGCGACAACATGGAGCCGATCATATCGCGGCGTGATTTCGTCACGATTGAAACACTGGACAGCTACCAGGGCGAGGGCATCTATGTAATCGAGATCGGTGGATGCCTCGCCATCAAGCGCGCATCCGGCGTGGGCAATTCGATCCTTTTATCTTCTGAAAACAAGCTCTACCGGACGGACGAATTGCCGCTAGATCACTTCAACGATTGTGTGGTCGGGCGTATTCTTGGCGCATGGCGACCTTTGGTATCTTCCGCGGAATTGGACAGAGCGGCGAAGCGCTGATGGCACCGCACCAGACAGACGCTGGACGCGGAGAACGTCATTTTCGTCCTGATCGATCAGCTTGACCAGACGGATGGTGATTGCGACTTCGAGGGACCGGACCCGGATCTTAAAACCTATCTCGCAGGCTTTATCGGCATCAGCGATCTCCGGGTTCATTGTGGGATGACACGCCCTCGGACGGTGCGATTCTGCGGCTGCCTACAAGTCGCAATCAACTTCGAGGGGAGTGCCAATGAAGGGCTAAAACCTGGTAGCACCTAACCCTCCATCAAACCGGGCAACTTCTCCTCCAAACAACAAACTCGATGGATAGTCTCGGTGGTTGGTGTTACCTTCTGGAAATGCCAATTGAGATTAGTCGCGAACGCCTTTCAGACTTGTTGATCGACCCTAGAGAAGACCTCAATTTCGAGCTCAAGAATTGGCTCGACTTTCAAAGGTCGAATGAGAGTAAGGCGATATTTGCAAAGGCAGTACTTGCGATTTCAAATCATGGTGGCGGCTTTATCGCGCTAGGGCTAACGGAAACCGCTAGAGGTTTTGTTGAAGCGGAGGGGCGCCCCGCCAGCCTAGATGGATATAGCCAAGACTTGATCAACGGAATCGTCGAGAGTTATTGCGATCCTCCGTTTCATTGCGCGGTTCATGTTGTCGCAAATCCCACCGGTTTAATGTTTCCAATGGTTGTGGTTCCCGGTGGTCATAAGGTCCCAATCCGAGCAAAACGATCGGGACCAAATGGCAACATTGTGACAAACAACTCAATCTATATTCGAAAACCGGGGCCTCGTAGTGAGACACCGCATAGCGCGCGGGATTGGGATGACCTCCTGAAACGGTGTTTGCTAAACCAGCGCAATGAGATGTTCGATCAGATAAGAGACCTTTTCGCCGGCAGGGTCCCACAAGTAGAACAAATAGCAGAGCCAGCAAGGCTCGAAGAGTGGAAATCGGAGAGCTTTCAAAGGTGGCGAGCGCTCATAGCACACCTCCCACCCGACGCCGGTCCGCGGCTCACTTACGGCCACTACTCTTTTGCCTATGAGATTACAGGAGAGCGTCGAGAAATAGCACCCGCAATATTCCCTGAAGTATTGCGAACCAGCGTGGTTAGGCATACCGGCTGGCCCCCATTTTGGTACCCAACGCGAAATGAGATACAGCCCTATCCTATCGATGGGGCTGTCGAGTGTTGGTTGGGAGGAGATACCCAAAGCCCCACGGAAGAGCGTGACCCAGCACATTCTGATTTCTGGCGTATACATCCCAACGGATTGGCATTTTTACTTAGGGGTTTTCAGGAAGATGGAGTTAATTCCAGAACTGCAGCAGGTGCACCAGTTGCGCCGGCAACAATGTTCGACATTAACCTCCCGGTATGGAGAGTAGGGGAGACGCTTCTTCACGCAAGAAGCTTAGCTGCAAACCTTTTTGAGGGGCCGACGACGATTCGTTTTGTCATCGTCTATGAAGGTTTGAGTGGCCGATCATTGGTCAGTATTAACAACAGCCGATACGTTTCAGAGGACAGGGTTGCACGTCAGAACTCAATCGCTCTTAGTACCCACGTGGAGGCGGAGACCATCGACCCGAATCTGGCTGAAATCGTCCATCCACTATTATTGCCTCTCTACGCGTTATTTGGTTTCTTTGAGTTGCCGATGCAGCTTGTCGTCGACGAACTCAGTCGAATGAGGGCTGGCAATTTTTAGAGATTCTTAGTCTCACAAAACAATATTTTAGTTGGCGCAAACAATAACACTAGTAAAATGTAACTTCATCAATTTCCCTGTTTGTGGTTGCCCATGGGCCATTTAAACAGCGAGTGACATTGAGGAGGTTATATCTTGTCAAAATCGGGTGTTATATTTGCAGCGGTCTGTATTGCCGCAGTTGTTGTTTTTCTCATCTATCCTTTCGTTCTCGATGCCTTCCTAACAAATTCGGCGGAACGGGGCCAATTTGGGGATATGTTCGGCGCCGTTAATTCCCTCTTTTCTGGACTGGCGTTCGCTGGTGTAATTTATGCTGTTCTTCTGCAAAGAGAAGAACTCAAACTGCAGCGGGAAGAGCTACGCGAAAACACAAAAGCGCAAAGGTCTCAGGCGGAGGCACTTTCGTTTTCTGCGGATCTAACAGTTACCAATGCGTCGGCGGAAGCTATCGGTACACAGATAAGGTATTTACGAAATCGTATCGGTGAAAAGCACCAACCCGAGGGCAAACTCTCGGAAAACGAGATTAATGAGACCAAAAACGAGATATTGGCACTAAAACAACAACTAGAACAGGAATTTCGACGTATCAGTGAACTGAGAACCAAGTTTCATGCCACAAAGGAGTTCTAAAATGCACTTGGAGCCGGTCCGAATTGCCGGGGCCCGAAATGACCGTGTTGTCGAGCTTGCACAGAGTTTATTCGGTAATCATTCCCGATTCGGAACACCGTGAAATGATTTTCGAACATCTGATTGACCCGCCGAAGTCCGGTGAAATCAATCAAGGTCATGCGGTCTCCGCAAAGAGGCTGGCAGACCTTTATCTGTTGACGGTAACAGATCGAAACTGGAATAGTTCCGCGCAAAATACCAATTGACGCAATTGGGGACCGTGTACATCGGCCCATGCGTTGGCTGCATTTGATATCTGATGAATGTTCTAACGCGTGGTCCTGTATCCGAGCCCCCTGCAAGGACCAGGACGCGCGTTTGGCTTGCCGGTAGTAGTCAGGCACCGCAAAGCAGCAAACGCGCGCCACTGAGCTTGAGGAATTGTGTCACCGCGGGTCGCGCCCCTGCAGATCGACGATGTTCTTTGGTGGTTTCTTCTGAGTGCCAGCTTCGGCAAGCTCAGTGATGGTCGCCGGCTTGTCGGCTTCAACCATCTTCTCGAATTGATCCTTGGGAACGCTGGCGACACGCAACGCCGTTTTTTGCTGATGAGGCGACAGACCTGCACTCTTTGCCGCTTCTTTTCTGGACTTAGGGTGGTCTCCCTCCCTAGGTTGCAAATCTGTGCGCGCTCCGTTCGCCGGCTCCTACTGCTCAAGAAGTTCCCCGCACCGCTGAATGGATCGAGAACGAATTCGCAGCGCCATCTTCTCGAGTGCGTCATCGCCGGCCATCTTTGCGTAACTGGCCAGTGCCGCCGATCAGATATTCCTTAAAGGAGATGGCCGCGGTGGTGTTGGTTTCTGGCTTTGATGGTGCTGCAATCGCGTACACTAATGTAGGTGGTAAATGGGAAACCGTTTCCCATTTGCTTTCAAGTTTGGACGCCGCATTCATGCACCGATTTGCGGTTTGCCCTCTGCCTCTTAGGCCGCGAAAATAGGGGATGTTTCAGAGCAATCGGTGAAACCGGCAAGTTTGCCGCTTTCGACACATTGCCCGCGGTCCAACCGTCGGCACGTGTGCAAATTTGGTTTCTTGAGGCCATAGGCACAATAAGTCCCAAAAGACATTTTCTTTAGATCAGCACTTCGTCGCGACAGTTCCCCAGCCATCATATCGCAAGTTGAAATACGTTTCGATTTTCAGCGCATTCACAGTCAGGCGATCGATTGTGGAAGGCAAGGCATCCGCCTGCACCGATAAGTCGATAGCAGCTTCGCCGTCCGGCATTTGTACAGACTGGATGACAGTGAAGCCGAGGTCTGCAGACCTTTCGAAAAGCGCTGATATTCCTGACTTGGAACCAACGAAGCGAAAGTCGATTGAGCGAACTGCAGAAGGGCAATCCCCATTTCGGTTCAAGCTGGAGAGCACATCAGCGTCAGCCGCTCGTTCAGCCTTCAGCCGAACCTCGTCCACCCCAATCGGGCCGAGAATTGTTGCCATAACTACACTCAGCAGAATACCTACGGGCATTCTTTCTCGTAGAGCGCTTTGAGCATTTGTGCAACTGAAGTGATGTTTGAAGGTCCGCTAATGGCGCTCAGCGACAATAATTGAAGGATCTTTAGCTTGGCTGACCAGGTGGCTGGTCTTCAACGATAAAACAGGCAAAATACTGCCGCTTTTAACGAGCTGCTGTGCCGTCAGCCAGTGGGCCGATAATCATGGGTTAGACAGCAGGTGAGGCCCTTCCCGTTTCTGATCCGGAAGCTGCACCTTGAGCCTGCGCAAAATCTTGCACACCCTCAAAGCCGGCCGATGAAAATGTGGATATCGATCCAAAATAATCGGGGTAGTGCTACCGAGAGTGTATTCAAGGGAGATGTTGACCTTACGGGCCGAAACCCGCGATTTGTGAAGAGGAAGTGAGATGGCGGAGAAAATTGCCGTTGATACCGATGAGGTTAAACGGGTTTTCTTGCTGATGGAGAAAGTGAACGAATTTTTTCACCAGCCCGAAAATTTCGAGGATGTCGGCGAGTTTGCGAATAGCAACTATAAAGAAATCAGAGAAGTGTACTACGAAATAATCTGGAACTGGTTGCCAGAAGATTTGAAAAGGGAATTTTAGATTAGCTACAGTATACGGGGAAGTAATCTCCTTACAATGTTCGTTTCCTGGAGATGGAGGCAAAAATTCGAGGAGCCAGATCGATGATTACTGATGCGCAGGAGGCTGTGGTATCTGGCAACTTGAAAAAATTGGCTTCAGAGATTGCGGGCACATCAGATGTAAATCAGCCGGATCGTGACGGTCGGACCTTGCTGATGTGGGCTGTGTTGGAGGGACGGGATGAAGCTGTGGAATTGCTGATTGGCGAGGGAGCGCTGATCGATACCAGAGAACAGTCGGGATATACAGCGTTGCACTTTGCAGCGCAGGATCAACGCTCGACTATAGTAAGGACACTGCTGGACGCGGGCGCAGAGATTGACGCCAAGGATGAGTATGGAAATACCCCATTAGGTCGAGCAGTTTTTAGTAGTCGTGGAAAAGGTGAAACGATTGGTTTGCTGTTGAAATATGGAGCGGATCCAAATTGCAAAAACAACCATGGTGTTTCACCACTGGGACTCGCAAATCAGATTTCGAATTACGATGTTGCTCAGTTTTCCTCATGATCTGACAGGCTGGTAATATTCCTCATACTGTACAGAGAGGGCAATCCCCTGACATTTTTGCTTCGAGCGGCTTGATCTGGCAGCTTTGCGGTTTTTGCGAGTCGTCAGCTTGTGTAGAGCGTGACGGATTGGCGCTTTTCGTCAATCATCTGCCAGGCTTTCTTGTTCGCCCATGCCGCTCTTTCAGCCGCTCCATAAGATTGCGGAACAGCTCCGCCTCGTCCCAATCGCCCTCTGACAGCATGTTGAGCAGTTCCGGCTCACGCTCTCCCAATCCTTCGATGATCAAAGTCACGATGCGCTCTTGGCGCTGCAGGCGGATCTGATCGGCCACCGTGTTTCGGCCGGCACCGGCTTGGCCAGTTTCTTCTTTTTGGCTGTCGATGATTTCTGAAGTTCGTTGACGGCCGCGTTCAGCTTCTTCGGATCGTTCTCCGATAGCCCACGGTTTGGTTGCCATATGTGATACGGTTCCGAAACGATCATTGCTGTAAAAGCTTTTACAACGTATATTTGGTGCGAATGGTGGGTGTCGCTCGGAAATCGTTGTCCAGTTGTCTGACACCCCCTGGCTTCTGAATGAGTTGACTTGAAAACAATCAGGAAAAATCAAATTCCAGGACTGAGGTAAAATCCATGCGTGCGGCAGATACGAGGATCGCTAATCTTGAAAAGCAGATCGGGACGGCGCAACCGGCTTTGCGTGTTGTCCTCTACAGCGGTGCGGGCAGGCAAGAAAACGATGCCGAAGTCAGGCGATATGGCATCAACCCGGATGACCCGAATGTCAGCGTCGATGTGATCAGGTTTGAGATTGTGAACTTGGACGGCAGCAGAAGGCCGGCGCACCCGAAACCGAAGATCTGTTCAATCACTAACGCAACCGATTGGAAATGGTAACGTGGCAAAAGCAGGCGGTGCAAGAAAGGGTGCGGGACGCCCAAAGGGGAGCGTCAGCCAGCGACATGTTGATATGCTTGCGGCGGCAGTGTCGGATGGCATCACGCCCGTTGAATACATGCTCAAGGTGTTGCGCGACGAAGACGCGAGCGATAAGGCACGCGCCTGGGCGGCCGAAAAGGCTGCACCGTTCATTCACCCACGGCCGGCGCCTTTGGCCCGCCAGATTGAAATAGACCTGCCTGATACCAGCACAATTGAAGGCATATCGACCGCCCTGAATAGGATCACACAGGCAGTGGCATCCGGAACCATTACCACGGCTGAGGCACAGGGGCTTGTGTCCACTGTGGAATCGCAGCGCAAGGTGATTGAGACCGGAGAAATGATGGATCGCATTGCGGCGCTTGAGAGGGCTGTTGCGAAAAAGCAGGCTGCTTAGACACCTTTTGAGTCGCTCGACGAGTCATTTCACCAATGCGATCATCTCGGCCTGCGTGAATGCTTTACGACTCTCATTGCCAGAGATGGTGTGCTTTCGCATTCTATCTGGTAATATTGGCATCAGGATCATCCTCTATTCCGCCAATACAGAATCGCCTTCATCAGCGTCAGGTTGAGCGTCTGCCAACGGGCCAGCAGGTGGATTTGCAGCATCATTGTGCAAATTTGATTTACCGGGATAAACGCAATGGAAAAATCAACATGATCGAGGGATTGGACGATACTGTATACCGGCCCCTTGAGCAGCGGCATCGTGATGCAATGCTTGACCTCATTCTGGTGTGGGGTGCGTTAGACACAGCACTTGGTATGCTCGTTTCAGGCGTGCTCGGGTTGCCATTGGCAATGGGGGCGGAAAAGGTAGGCAAATTCCCGGCATCAGCAAAATTTCGAGAGATTTACAAAGTTCTGCGAGACGCGCCGGCGGGATCCGACGCCGCACGAGTGGTGAAGAAGCACAAAAAGGACTATGAAAAATACTCTCAAATACGCAAGCCGATAGCACACTCCAAATGCATCGGTGTTCAGAAAAGCGATGCAGATTTCATCCTGTTCGCTGTATTCGAAAAGGTTGGAGAGAATGAACTTGCTCTAGATGCAATCCCGATACAGGAAATGCACAAGGCTGCTCATTGGGGAAGGGAGATGACGAAAGTTGCAATGCGAATCGTCAGTGAAATAGTCCCAACCTAACCAGTGATTTCTCCGTCGCATTGCGTCTGGAATGTCAAAACACCTCCCTGGTGGCCACAATCACCACACAACGGCTTGGAGGTTATTCCTTATCCTTGACCACTTGGTGCCCGGCGCCAATCCGATCGATTAGTGTTTCAATGTTGAGTTCACGTCCGCAGCGGCAGAACCACTCATCGAAATCAGTGAGCAAGCACGTTTCGATCGGGGTAGCTGCTTCCGACGCCTGCTCGCGTTGACACAGCAACATGGCAATGCCTGATAGGCTGGTCGGCGTGGCGCGCCGTCATAGCTTGTCTACGGCGGCTCACATGGTCCAGCGGCATCTGTTGTCAAGTTTATGAACGACATTTGTTTTCGCGTTCACAATTTCTCTAAGAACACTCTATCTGGGTGATGACACGACGAACGAAAGTAAGAGCAGAAGTAAGAATAAAATACTTGATTCCGAGGATAACTGAACAATAACAAAGCGATATTGAATTAGTACGTCGGTCTCTCTCCGCCATTTTCAACCGGTCTATACTGAATTACCGTCACCGTATTATCCGGAAGAGGCAGCGGCCGGCCTTGCCATGTGTGCGTTTTTGATTATGTTGAATACAGCAAAGAGGAAAGGCGCTTTGCGATGCCCCGAACGACGACGATGACTGTCCGCCTTGGTGGAGCCCTGAGGGACTTTGTGGCCGCAAATGTGGGCGATGACGGCTCCTATGAAAATGTCAGCGAATACATCCGCGATTTGATCCGACGTGACAAGGAACGCGCTGAGGCGGAAGCGTTCAACCGACTGAAGGCCGAACTGACCCATGCTTTCGCGTCTCCCGACGAGTCGTATCAGTCGCTGACTGCAGACGAGGTGATTACACGGAACCGGTCCTGAGCGCGTGCCCGTCGTTCGAATCCAGGAACGTGCATCCCATCGCCTTGATGACATCTATCGGTACACGCGTGACAGATGGGGTGATGACCAGGCCGAGAAATACATTGCCGGCCTGTTCGCCACCTTTGAGAAGATCGCTGCCCATGGCGTGGTGTCGAGACCCATCCCGGCCGAATTTGGTGTCGAGGGCTTCTTTTTTCGCTATCAGCGCCATTTTGTCTATTGGCGTCACCTGTCGAACGGCGATATCGGGATTGTGACAATCCTGTACGAACGCATGCATCAGGTCGATCGTTTTCGGGATGATTTTGGGCTTGGTGGAAATCGGTGACGAGGTGGGCCGCGTTTGAATCTTCGCGGCTCGATTGTCCATTGCCTGCAGACGAACGCGTATGGCGTCAGGCCCCTCAGGGTCCTGAGACGGCAGTCGAAATTATAGGCGGCGATAAATTCACTCAATCGCCGTTTCAGCCGTTCATGATCATCGTAGCGCAAGCATTTGCTGGCGCCCTTGATGGTCCTGTTCATTCGTTCCACCTGATCAATGGTCCAGGGATGGCCCGGCTGTGTGGTTCGGTGATCGATATTGGCTCCGGCACAGGCATCTTTGAAGGCACGGGTCCGGAACGCTGCGCCATTGTCAGTGAGCACGGTGTGAGCTCGGTGGGGCACAGCCTCGATCAGGCGCTGCAGAAACTGTCGGGAAAGTGTTGTCGTCGCTTTCTCGTGCAGTTCGACAAAGGCAAATTTGGTGATCCGATCGAAAGCCACGCATAGGTGAAGTTCACCCTTGGCTGTTGGCATCTCGGCAATGTGGACATGGAAGGCGCCAATCGGATCGGCCTTGAATGTCTTCCGTACCGGTTGGCCACCGCCGACATCCGGCCGCCGGGAGATGCCGTGTCGCCGGAAACAGCGATGCAGCGAGGAACGGGTGAGATGCGGGATGGCCGGCTGCAGAGCATGAAGACAATCATCAAGCGGCAGCAGCGTATGCCTGCGAAACGCGACAATGATCGCTTCATCTTCCAACGAAAGAACCCCGCTGCCCACGTGACGGGTTTGTTTCGCTCCAGCCGCAGCCATGCTTCGCATCGCCGGCCGGGCGGTAGACGAACCGCTCTTGTTGTTGTGGCGCTTGCGTCCGCAACCCGCTCCGCCGAGCCTCGGCCCGATACAACCCGCTTCAGGCATCGAAAGAGTCCGATGCTGCCCGCGGTTCGCTCAGAACGCGGTCGATCAGTCCCCATTCCAGCGCCTCCTCCGCCGTCATGAAGCGGTCGCGGTCGAGCAGGCCCTCGGCCTCCTCATAGGTGCGCCCGCAATGCTCCGCATAGAGCCGCGTGATCCGCTGCTTGGTTTCCAGGATCGCCTCGGCATGGATGGCAATGTCCGACGCCTGGCCCTGGAAACCGCCGGACGGCTGGTGGACAAGCACATTGGCGTTCGGCAGCGCCGCCCGTTTGCCGGGCGCGCCGGCCATCAGCAGGAACGATCCCATGGAACGGGCCGTGCCCAGGCACAGCGTGTGCACCGGTGCATGAATGAAGCGCATCGTGTCATACATGGCGAAGCCGCTGGTCACGATGCCGCCGGGGGAATTGATGTAAAGACTGATGGGCTTTTTGGGATTTTCCGATTCCAGAAACAGCAATTGGGCACAGACAAGCGCCGACATCGAATCGTTCACCTCGCCATTGAGGAAAATGATCCGCTCGCGCAAAAGCCGGGAATAAATGTCAAAAGAGCGCTCGCCGCGGCTCGACTGTTCGACGACCATCGGGACGAGTTGCATCGCTTCGCGCATCGGCGAACTCCAATCTTTCGAAATTGCAATTGAATGGGGTGCGGGGCCTCAGGCGGCGCGCATCAGCGGCGGGTCGTTGCCGTTTGCGGCCTTTACGGCTCCGTCGGACCGGCGACCGGCAATTTCATGGATGATCCTGAGATGCGTCCCGCCGGCCGTATTGGGAGAAATCCGGAAGGTCACCACGCTTTCAAGATAGGGCGGCTCGTCATCACGCAACCGGTAGCGGACTTCCTGCCCCGGTGTCGTCGACACCGCCTCGGCCGTCGCCAGGGCGTCCGTCGGCAGCCATTTCTCCCTGTAGTCCTCAAGGCTGATCGCCCGCCAGACCTTTTCGGGATCGGCATCAAGGTCATATTTGAACGTCAGCCTTTCGGCCTGCGGCGCCGATACGCGATCTTTCATGGGTCCATATCCTTCAGCACATCCTTCAGCGCCTCGACGCGCGCCGGCCAGTAATTGCGGTATTTCTGCAGCCACCGGGCGACATGCACCAGGCCCTGCGGATCGACCTCATATCGCACGAACCGTCCCTGCCGCTGCTCGCGCACCAGCTGCGCCTCCCGCAGCACGGAAAGATGCTGGGACATGGCCGGCTGGCTGATCGTCATGCCTTTGCGCAGGGCGCTGGCGTTCATGCCGCCGCCTGCCAGTTTTTCGAAAATGGCACGACGCGTCGGATCGCCCAGCGCTTTGAAGATGTCATTTTCGATCATGTTGACACATAAGCACACACTTATCTGATTCGCAAGTGTCGAATCGGGACACTGGGATCGCCCGGTGCCGTGCATGAGATGTGGGCAACGGTTTATGCCGGAGTTTCACAGATCCCTGTCAACGCCGATCGATGGGAATTGGTTGCCGCCGGCTTGGCCTGCGGTCACTGTTTCGCGAACAGGCACGTGGTGTAACCGCCATGGTACCCGCCGTAAAAGCCCGGCGGATATTTGCGATCCCGGCTGTTGATGACCTCAGTCAGGTGAGGGCTGTTTTCGCCCAGTACGCCGTCGCCTGCTACGAGCTCCATATAGGCGAATGTGCTGTTGCCATGGGATTTGATCTGACTGGCATACAGTGTTTTCTGCTGTTTTTGAATTCGCGTCCGTTTCGATTGGTCGAACGTGGCTTCGAGATGCAGATTGAGGGTTTCTGCAAGGCTTGCCCTTCCCTTGGCCTTGTAGTCATAGGCATCAATGCCGTTGCGTTTGAGGATGTGGGCCGCCACGGCCAGTAGGCCATAGGCGAAGTTCTGATATTTCAGCTCGAGCCCGGGTTTCGTTCCGTTGGCAAAGAACATCTCGGTTCCGTCTGCGCGGATACGCCCCATGCCCTCCTGGAAGAGGCGCGCCCCGTGGCGGAACATGTCGATATCCTGGGTGACGGCGCCCCAGGCAATGAAAGCGGCCGCATAGGCGCCCCGTATGTCGGGTGCGCTCTTTCGTTTTGCGGCGGTCGTCATCAGCGTTTTCCTGGCACCGATCACCGTCCGGTAGATCTGATGCGCCCAGTTCCGGACCACATCGTCCTCTTCCGCCGACAGGCTGTCCCTGACAAAGGCATAGGGCACGGAAATCTGAAGAAGCAGAATGGAGCCGTAGAAAGCGGGTTCGGCTTCCGGAACGTTTTTGCCGTACCAGCCGATCCAGCTTGTCTTGCGGCCTTCCCAGGTCTTTGGCCGATAGGGCTTTAATGTCGTGAAATGGCCGTTCCGGGCAGCATCCAGCAACCAGGATTTGGTTTCGTCCCGATTGCCCGTTCGCACGCCTTCGGCGGTAAGGCGATGCAGGTGTGTGACGAAACCATTGGTGTTGGAGCGGTACATCGCAAGGTCGTCGCCGATGATCCTTATGTTCCTTTCCAGCGCGATTTCAGATTCCGGTCCGAGCCAATGCGTATCCCATCTGTTCGGTTCGCAATATCTGCGATTGCGTTCGGCATTGGCCAGCATTTCGTCCGCCGACCAGCCCACCAGCATGGCCCCGCCGAGTTTCTTCGACGCGGCCACCGGGCTGAGGCCGGCCAGTGACGGAGCCGGGCACGTGGCCTCGCTCGCTTCGAGTTGCGCAACAAACGCCTCGGTCGGCGGCACCGTCGGCTGCAAACCGGCTTGGCCGGTGAAAAGGTCCAGTGCGCTGGCGGTCTTTTGACCCCAGATCCCGTCCGCTGCTCCCGGGTTGCATCCGCGCTCCTGCAGCAGGATTTGAACCGATTTCACAACCGCATCCGCTGCCGTGCCCGGAATGATCCCGGCCATGAGCATGATGGACAAAATGATGAGCCTGAACATGCGTGTCTCCCTCACACCTTGCGGACATCGAAGACATGCCGGCCGGCACCATGCGACAGAACCGCAACCCGCACGCAGAGTACACCCAGTACGGGTATTCCCAAAACGCGCGGCCATGCCGCGCCGGCATTGGCGAATTCCCGAAGGGGCTTTAAGTTGGCCATCCCTATCAAATTCAATGGCGGGGCGACCCATGACCTGGCAGACCTATCTGGACGAACACCAGCACAGATTCGTTGATGAATTGCTGGCATTCGTGCGCATCCCATCCGTTTCCGCGGCGCAGAATTACGCCGAAGATGTCGGCCATGCGGCCGATTGGGTCGCCGGGCGGCTGCGGGCGGCCGGTGCGGAAAACGTGGCGGTCATGCCGACCGACGGCCATCCGGTGGTCTATGGCGACTGGCTGCATGCCGGCGTGGACAAGCCTACGGTGCTGATCTATGGCCATTTCGATGTCCAGCCGGCCGAGCCCTTCGATCTGTGGCAAAGCCCGCCCTTCGAGCCCGAGATCCGCGACGGATGCGTCTTCGGACGCGGCGCGTCGGACGACAAGGGCGGCATGCTGATCCCGATCCTCGCCTTCGAGGCGCTGATGAACAGCGACGCCGGCGTGCCGGTGAACGTCAAGTTCCTGTTCGAGGGGCAGGAGGAGATCGGCTCGCCCGATTTGCCGGCCTTCGTGGCGGCCCATCGGGCGATGCTCGCCTGCGACATGATCTTTTCCGCCGACGGGCTGCAATGGAGTGTCGACGAAGCCAATCTGGTTGTCGGGCTCAAGGGGCTCGTCGGCCTGGAGGTCATCGTCACCGGCCCGGCATCGGACCAGCATTCCGGCCTTCATGGCGGCGGCATCGCCAATCCGCTGCAGGCGCTCAGCCATGTGCTCGCTTCCATGAAGGATCTTGAGGGCCGCATCGCGGTCGACGGGTTTTATGATTCGGTCATCGATCTGAGCGACGAGGACCGCGCCGAAATCGCCCGTGTTCCCTTTGACGAAGACGCCTATATCGCCGAACTCGGCGTTTCCGATGTCTTCGGCGAGGCCGGCTATTCGACCCGGGAACGACTGTGGGCGCGGCCGACTCTGGAGATCAATGGCATCACCGGGGGCTATCAGGGCGGCGGGTCGAAAACCGTGCTGCCGGCAAGGGCCAGCGCCAAGATCACCTGCCGGCTGGTGGCTGACCAGAAGCCGGACCGCATTTTCGAATGCATCCGCGACCATGTGGAGCGGCATCTGCCGCCGGGCGTGCGCGCCACCGTCGAGCGGTTGCAGGGCAGCGCCGATCCCTATTTGATGCCGAGGCGGCACAATGCCAGCCAGATTGCCGCCGAGACGCTGGAGGAGATCTATGGCAAGGCGCCCTACGTCACTCGGCTGGGCGGCTCGATTCCGGTCATGTCGGTGTTTTTGAAGGAACTCGGTGTTCATACCACCATGTTCGGCTTCAGCATCGGCGACGAAAATCTCCACGCGCCCAATGAATTCTTCCGGCTGGCCAATTTTCAGCGCGGTCAGCAGGCCTATTGCCGCCTGCTGGAGCGGCTGGGAGGCAAAGCACCTCCGCCGTGAACCGGTGCATGGTCAGTCGATCAGCACCTCGCCCTCGATTTCCACGGCAATGCCGCCGAAGGGCAGCGCCGCCATGCCGACGGCCGAGCGGGAATGGCGCCCGGTCTCCGACCCGAAAATCTCGAGGATGAGGTCGGAGCACCCGTTGATCACCATCGGCTGCTGGTCGAAATCGGGGGCCGAATTGACCATGCCGAACAGTTTTGCCCAGCCGCTGATCCGGTCGAGATCGCCGAGTTCGCGCTTCAGGCTCGCCAGCATCGACAGGCCGGTCTTGCGCGCCAGCGCATAACCTTCCTCGACCGTCACCGTATCGCCGAGCCGGCCGAACGGTCCGGCGAGGGAGCCATCGTCATTTTGCGGGCCATGCCCGGAAATGAACGCCCGGTTGCCGCGCACATTCACCAGGGCGAAGGGCAGCCGCACACCCGGCGGCAGGGTGAAGGGCTCCGGCAAGACCAGCCCCAATTCCTTCAATCTTGCGTCGATGCGTGACATGAAATGTCCCCCGATGTGATGTTGCCCGACCGGCGCGCCATATCTAACGCAGTTTCCACATCCGTTCCATCGGCGAATGCGTTCACGCACGACAAATCGTTCCGAGCGGCGGCAGCCCCCGAAACGGTGTACAACGCATCAATCCGCGCGCAGCGGATGGCAATTTCTGCCGAATTCTGCTTGCATCGGGATCACCGCAATTTTGGACGATATGAGGACATGACCCATGAATGACATGGTCTCTCAGATAAGCGCCTTCACTCCAGTGATTTACGGCGCCATCAAGGCGCTTGTTTTCCTGATCATCGGCTATATCGTCGCCGGCATTGTCGAGCGCACGATCCGGCGGCGCGTGAATGCCAGCGAACATCTGGACAATACGCTGGGCAATTTTTTTGCCTCGATCGCCAAATGGCTGATCCTGGCGGTGGTTGTCATCGCCGTTCTGCAGGTCTTCGGCTTCCAGGCCACCAGCCTTGTCGCCGTTCTCGGTGCCGCAACCCTGGCGATCGGCCTCGCCCTGCAGGGCACGCTGGCCGACATTGCCGCCGGTGTCATGCTGGTCGTGTTCCGCCCCTTCAAGCTCGGCGATTATATCGACACCGGCGGGACATCGGGAACCGTTCGGCTGCTCAATCTGTTCGTCACCGAACTGGTGACGCCCGACAATGTCCAGATCGTCATTCCCAACGGCAAGGTCTGGGGTTCGATCATCACCAATTATTCGGCCCACGACACCCGCCGCCTGGACCTGACCTTCGGCATCGATTACGGCGATGACGCCGACAAGGCGATCGCCTTGATTCTCGGCTGCGCCGGCGCCGATGACCGCGTCCTGGCCGATCCGGAGCCCTGGGTAAGGGTGGTCAATCTGAATGATTCATCCGTCGACCTCGGGGTGCGCCTGTGGTGCCGCTCGGCCGATTACTGGGAGCTCAAATTCGCCATGACCAAGGGCGTCAAGGAGACCTTCGACAAGGAAGGCATCTCGATCCCCTACCCGCACCAGGTCGAAATTCGAAAGACGGCCTGACCCCGCGGCGGCGCGGCAGGATCAGGCGGTTTCGCGATCGCTGCCGGCAAAGAAGCGATCCGATATCTCGGCCGCCGGTCGCGCCGCGCTGAACAGAAAGCCCTGCATTTCGGCATAGCCGGCTTCCCGCACGCGATCGCGCTGGCTTTCGGTCTCGACGCCTTCGGCGGTGGCCGTCATGCCGAGATTCTGGCTGAGATTGGCGACCGCCTTGACGATGACGGCCGCCTCCTCCTGACTGGACAGGTCATTGATGAAGGACCGGTCGATCTTGATCTTGTCGAAGGGAAAGCTGCGCAGGTAGCTGAGCGACGAATAGCCGGTGCCGAAATCATCCATGGCGATGCGAATGCCCATGTCGCGCAGCGCATGCAGCGTCGAAATGGTCGTCTCACTGTTGTGAAGAAGAACCCGCTCGGTGATTTCCAGTTCCAGGCGGCGCGGGTTCAGGCGCGATTTGGCCAACGCATTGAAGACGATCTGGACCAGGTCCTCGCCGTGGAACTGCACCGGCGAGAGATTGACCGCGACACGGATATGGGCCGGCCAGGTGACGGCGTCCCGGCAGGCCTGATTGATGATCCATTCGCCGAGGCGGCTGATCAGCCCGATCTCCTCCGTCACCGGAATGAACTCGGCCGGCGACATATAGCCCTGTTCGGGATGCGACCATCTGAGCAGCGCTTCGAAGCCGGTGATCTCATTGTTGTGCAGGCTGACGAGCGGTTGGTAGTGCAGTTCGAACTGGTCCTGTTCGAAGGCCCGGCGCAAATCCCGTTCGAGATTGCGGCGCGCCTGGATCCTGATATCCATTTCCGCTTCGAAGGAGCGGAAGATCCCGCGTCCATCGTCCTTTGCGCGGTACAGCGCCAGATCCGCATTCTTCAGCAACTGGTCCGGATCGGTCCCGTCCCAGGGCGCGACCGCGATACCGACGCTGGCGCCGACGACGACCTGGTGGCCGTCGAGATTGAACGGCCTCGACAGCACATCGCAGATCCGCTCCGCCGTGGCGGTGGCGGCGACCGGCTGATTGTCCGACACCTGAAGCACGGCAAATTCGTCGCCGCCGAGCCGCGCGATCGTATCGGTCTCGCGCACGCAACTGGTGAGCCGCTTGGCGGCGGCCCGCAGCAATTTGTCGCCCATCGGGTGGCCGATCGTGTCATTGACGTTCTTGAACCGGTCGAGATCGACGCACAGCACCGCAAACGGCTTGTTTTCGTCAAGCTGCGCCGCCGCCTCCTCCATCCGCTCGCGCAGCAGCGTCCTGTTGGGCAGCCCGGTCAGATCATCATGGTGGGCCATATGGGCCACAAGGGCCTGGACCCGCTGAAACTCGGTGACGTCGTCATGTGTCGCCACCCATCCGCCATTGGGCATCGGCTGGTGGACCACCGCGATCGAACGGCCGCCGGAAAAGGCTCTGATCCTGGTCACGGGCTCATTGAGGGCGATCATCGCCAACCGTTCTTCCATATTGGTTTCCGGATTGACGCCGGCATAGTCGCCCCGGTTCAGCAGCAGCCGGACGATATCGCGATGGCGGGTTCCCGGCCGGGCGAAATGCTCCGGCAGGTCGTAGATCTCCAGATATCGCCTGTTGCAGACCAGCAGCCGGTGATCCTTGTCGAACATCGACAAGCCCTGCGACATGTTGTCGAGCGCTGCGTTGAAGCGCCGGTTCTGCTCCGTCAGTTCCTGGTCGCGGGCGATGAGGGCCGCCTCGGCTTTTTTGCGCTCCGTGACGTCGGTATAGGTCGTGACGATACCGCCATCGGGGATCGGTTTGCCGACGACTTCGATAATGGTCCCGTCCGGACGGGTTCTTTCCAGACGGTGCGCCTGGAAGCTCTTCGCCAGTTTCACGCGCTCTTCCACCAGCGCATCGATATCGCCCTCGCCATATTCGCCGCGTTCGGCATTGTGGCGCACAAAGTCCGCGAACGGTGTCCCGGCCTTGCCGAGCTCGGCGGGAAACTCCAGCAGATCCATGAAGCGCTGGTTGAAGGCGACGGCGTTGAGATCGCCGTCAACCATGCTGATGCCCTGGTCGATGGATTCCAGCACCGCCTGGAGCTGCTCGGACTTGCGGGCCGCCGAAGCCTGCTGCTCGTAGAGTTCGGTGACATCGGTGTAGATGCAGATCACACCGCCGTCATGGGTGAGGCTTTCGAAAGTGCGCAGCCTGCGCCCGTTGGTCAGATGGTGCTTGAACGGTTCGCTCGGCTGGCGGTGACGGGCCAACCGCTTCTCCAGCCATTCGGGATCCTGGCGGCCGTCGGCGCTCAGGCCGCTCGTTACGAAGGCCTTGAGCAGGTCCTCATAGGCCATGCCCATGACCACCGCCTCGCCATTGTCCGGGAAAAACCACTCCTTGTAGAGCGCATTGCAGGCGATGACGCGGTCGTCGGGATCGCACATCAGGAAACCGGCCGGAATACTCTCGATAATATCCGTCAATCGCAGATTGAACGCCGCTTCCGCTGGATTGTTGACCGGCTGTCCGGCTGGATGGGTGTTGTTTTGGTCGACAGAAACCATGCTTCTCCCCGCCGCGTGGCAAGTGATTTGATACGCTTATGAGAAGCCCCCAGCCCCAATGGACGGTATCCTATGGCCCGAACCCTTCGATTCCGTTGCGTGGCAGGGTAAAGAAATCATTATGATTTTCTTTGAATTTGCGTGCAAATGGGCGGGTTCGGCGCACTGGCCGGCGATCCGCGACAGGCGCGCGCGCCAAATTTTCCATGCCGCTCTAGGCTGGTCGACCATGGTCGTTAAATCTTCCTAAAGGCTTTGAAAGCACTGTGCTTTGCGCGGATATGGCCGCCACTGTGACAGGAACGGGAACCGCAATTGAACAACCGCAGACAACGCCGCCGGGTTCGCATGGGTTCCGTCCTGGCATGGGCGGGGCTGCTGGCCGTCCTGATGGCAGGTCCGGCCGGCGCCATCGAGCGTCTGCGCGATCAGCCGGTCGCCTCGGGCCGGGCCTTCACCGTCGTTCACCGTGACGGCAAGATCGTCATCGACCTTGCCGATCTCAGCCGTCTGCCGCAATACCGGCTGCTGACCGACAGCCCGTGGGAAAGGGGTCGGCAGGAATTCGAAGGCGTGCTGTTTCGTGATGTGCTCGCCCTGGTGCAACTGTCGGATGCCGAGGCGGTCATCATTCACGCCCTGGACAATTACTCCCAGCGGATTCCGCGCAAGGACTGGGTCGATTATCCGACCTTGCTCGCACTGCGCGCCGATGGTGCCTTCCTGACCCGGCGCAGCCAGGGGCCGACGCGACTGGTCTACCCCGTTCTGGATCATCCCGAACTCGACAATCCGGTCCACAGGAACCGGTGGGTCTGGCTGATCAAGACGGTGCAACGGGCCGATTGATGGGATCGCGCGCATCCCGGCAGGACGGCGGATTGGCACGGCTGGCCGCCCTGGCGATGGCCCGCGAGACCCTGGCGGTGGTTGTTGCCATCGGCCTGTCGCTGGCGATCATCACGACGATCTACAGCAATATCCGTTCCGTCGAGAAAGCGCTGCCGCAATATGGCTTTCTGTCATTCCGGACACTGCACGCCCATATCCGGGATATCGACCGGCTGAAGGATATGGTGCTGCTTGCCCGCGCCGACCCCGCCAGCGCCGAGGGCCGGGAACTCCTGGCAGAGGCAGCCGACCTCGCCCATATACGATTTGCCAGTGTCGACCGCACACCGATGGCGGCCGATCTCGACATCCATTCCGGTTTACGGGACACGGTGCTTGCCATCATCGAGACCCTGGACGAGATGCTGGCCCGGCCGCAGCCGCTCGATCAGACGACCCTCAGGGCCGTCACCGCCCAACTCGAAGCGGTGGAGCTCGAACTGAACCGGTATTATTACAGCGTCGGCGAGGAATCCAGCGAGGGTCTTCATCAGGCGCAATCGGCGCTGCGGGCGCTGAATCGTCAGGTTCTGGCCATCCTGGCTGTCCTGTCGACGCTCCTCATCGGCATCGCCATTCTTCTGGTGCAGAGGCAGCGTGCCGAAAGAAAGCTGCACAAGCTGGCCTGGCAGGACGCCGTCACGGGCTTGAAGAACCGGGCGTGGCTGATGGAGAAGAGCGGCAAGTTCATCAAGGACGCCAAGGCGGCGCATCAGCGCCTCGCCATCTATCTGATCGACCTCGATCATTTCAAGCAGGTCAATGACACGTTCGGACATCAGGCTGGTGACGATCTCCTGCGGGCGGTTGCCGACATTCTGAAATCCCACGACATCCACCGCTCCGCCGCCGCCATCCGGTTGGGTGGTGATGAATTCGCCTTCATCAAGGCCGCCGGCAGCGGCCAGGATCTGGTACGGTTCGGGGAGACGCTTTGTGAGGAGCTTTCCGGGTTTCGTGAGGTCGACGGGCACCAGGTCATGCTTGCGGCCAGCATCGGCCTGTCCTTCTGCCCTGACCATGGCGGGACCGTCAGTGAGTTGCTGCGGCATGCCGATCTTGCGCTCTATGCTGCCAAGGCCGATGGCAGGCAGCGGGCCGTCACCTACTCGCCGGCGCTCAAGGTGCATCTCGACAATCGTGTCGAAATGGAAGAAAGCATCCGGCGCGGCATTGAGAACGAAGAGTTCTTCCTGGTCTGGCAGCCGCAATTGGCGGTTTCGACCGGGCGGCTGACCGGCGTCGAGGCGCTGCTGCGCTGGAAGAACCCGAAAACCGGAAAGATTGTCTCCCCGCCCGAATTTCTGCCGGTCGCCGAAAAGTCCGACCTGATTCTTGAACTCGACAGGCTGGTTCTGCGCCAGGCCTGCCGGCAGGCAGCCGCCTGGATACCGCGGCTGGCCGATGGTTTTACGCTCAGCGTCAATGTCTCCGGGCGCCAGTTCGAGGAACCAGGCTTCAGTGCCTTCCTGGCCAGGGTGCTGAAGGAGACCTGCCTGCCCGCCAATATCCTCGAACTCGATCTGACCGAGCAGGTTTTCAGTCACAATCGGGGGGCGGTCCTGACGGCGTTGGCAGCGGTCCGCGGCATGGGCGTTCGTACCGCCGCCGACGATTTCGGCACCGGCTATTCAAGCCTTGGCAGCATCGCCGAACTGGACATTGACCGCATCAAGATCGATCGGTCCTTCCTGTTTGAACTGGAGGACTCGCCGCGCAAACGCGGCTTGGTGAAATCGATTCTGACCATGTGCGAGGCGCTGGAGATGGAGGCCCTTGCCAAAGGCGTCGAAAGCGCGGACCAGCTTGAGTTTCTGGCCGGAACCAGCTGCGGCTATGCTCAGGGTTTTTATATCTGCGAGCCGTTGTCGGCCTCCCTGTTCTCCAATTACATTCGCGAGCATGGCGGCAATCCCGCCGACAGCCGGAACACGGTCACACGCGGTGCGTGAGCCGCGCTTTGCTGTGATGTTTCAATAGATTGTTCACTCGATCCCGATCTGAAAAGCTGAAATTGCGAAAGATCAATGATCGGGAGAAGGACCGAACGGATGGTATGTCGCCGCGGCGGCACCGGAGGCGGCGCTGGCCGCCTCCGGTCGGTTCACAGGATCAGTCGCAGACCCATTTCATATTGTAGAAATTGAACTCGAAGCTCTGCATGGGAACCCACGAGAAGCCCTGCAGGCAGTTGTGGAAGGCCTGCTGGCTGCGCTGGGTCAGCAGGAAGACATCCGACTGCTGGTCGACAAGGCGCGCCTGAATGTCCTTGTAGATCTGGTTCTGCTTGGCGATGTCCGCGGTGCCGCGGGCGGCGTCGATCATCGCATCGAGTTCCGGGTCGAGCACCCATTCCATCGACGCCCAGGTACCCTTCGCATTGGAATGATACTGGGTGTAGAAGAAACTGTCCGGCGACGGATAGGTGGCGCCGTAGAACACCTCGTTGATCGCCGGCGTCGTCTCCGGCTTGCCGGCGAGTTCGGTCATCCGATTCCAGGGTTCGGGTTTCAGGATGGTGTTGAAGCCGATCTGATCGAGATTGGACTTCATCAGGAGGGCGATTTCCTCCTCGAAGGCCAGCCCGGCGACAAACATGATCTCGACCGGTATCGGATCGCCGCCGGCATATTTGCTTTTCTCCACATGGGCGCGCGCCGCCTCGAGATCGAATTTCGGCATCGCGAGATCGTTGTTATAGGCCTCCGCGAACACCGCCGGCATCGGGCCGGCAAGCGGCTCGCCCGGCAGCAGCGCGGCGCGGATGGTCTCGTAATCCGTCGCGGCAGCGATCGCCCGGCGGATATTGACATCATCCGTCGGCGCCACCTGATGATTGAGTTTCAGGTAGAAATTCGTGGCCGTCGGATATTCGATGATCCGGTAGTCGGGCAGCTTGCCGATCGAATCATAGGTCTCCTGCGCCTGCGCGTCGCTCGACATCGACAGCTCACCGGAGGCGGCCAGCGCCTTGACCGTCGCTTCCTCATTGGTCACCACGAACCGCACCGTGTCGATGGCCTCGTCGGTCCAGCCCAGATGGTAGCCGTCATAGCGCTTGATGGTCATATTGGCGCCGCGGTTCCAGCTGTCGAGCATATAGGCACCGGCGCCGGCGCTGTTGTTGGCGAGATATTGGGTGGCCCAGGGATCGGAGTCCGAGTTGTTCTCCTCCGCCAGGTCGCTATTGACCACGAACAGGATCGGCGTGTTGGTCAGGAACGGCGAATAGACCTTATTCAGCTTGAACTGGACCGTCTTGTTGTCAATCGCCGATACGGAATCGGGATCGAGAACGCCTTCGAAAAGGAAGGCCGGTCCCTCATTGAGCGACAGCAGCCGCTTGACCGAATAGACGACATCCTTGGCTTCAACCGGCGAGCCGTCCTGAAACGTCACCCCGTCTTTCAGGTGAAACGTATAGGTCAGCGTGTCGTCGGAAACGTCCCATTTTTCCGCAATCAGCGGCAGGATGTTGCCCTTCGAATCGAGCGTCGTCAGCGCCTCGTAGAGATTCACGCCGGCCATATATTCGGTGTAGTCGTTGATCTTGGCCGGATCGATCGTGCCGAAGATCTGTACCACATTGACCGTGGCGACGTTCTCGGCCGCGGCCGGTCCGGTCACGCCGGCGGAAACGCCGAGGGCGAGCGCTGCGCCCAGCAGCCCGTTGCGAAGTGATTTTCTGGTCTTACTCATGCTTGTAGCTCCCTTTGTTATCGGTCGGGCGGTCCGCCTGACCATTGAGGGTCTCGATAGGCTGATAGTCCAGCGCGTAGCCGAAATATCGCGGACCCACCAATTCCAGCCCGTGCTCCGATCGCCATTGCCCGTTGCAGGGAAGACCGAAGACGATGACGCGGAATCCGTATCTGATCTGCTCCGTCGTGATCGGCTGCCCGGTTTCCAGGTCGAGCAGACAGATGAGATCGGGTGTCATGGCCAGCGGCGCGCCGTCGGGCCGCCTGGCGATCAGAAATTCGTTCTGAAACTCCAGTGTGATGCTCCCGCCCTCGTCCGGGCCGAGGCCCGCCAGGGTGCAGGTGCCGCGGGCAAAGCCGCCCTCGGTGCGCCGGTCGACATCATGCACCCGGCCTTCGAACAGCCGGTGACCGTCGAGCTGCGCCGCCAGGGCGTGAACCGGGTTGCGATTGGCCTTTTGTTCGGATTCGATGATCCGGCCGATCGATTTGATCAGCGACATCGATCCGCGCAGGATGGCCTTCTTGGCCTCCCGCCCGCGCATCGGATAGAGCGCGATCAGCGCCGCGCCGCCCATCTCGACCGTCGCCACCCGGGCGAATTTTTCCGTCGACAGATTGTCGACCGCGTTGATGACCACCGAATTGCCCTTCTCGTCGGCCATGACCATCGGCGTCGCCTTCAGATCATGCATGGTGAGCGACACCATCTGCAGTTCCGGAAAGGCCCGGCCCATGCCGTCGCCATCGACGATCGGCAGGCCGGCCGCCGCGGCGACCGCGATCGGGATGGTCGAGTTGAGCCCGCCGGCCTCGATACAGAAAACCGCGTCGGCCGTCTTGCCGAGATAGGCTTCCAGCGCCCTCAGCGCATTGCCGGCCTCGCGCCCGTTGGGCAGCTTTTCCAGCATCACGGTCGGAGCGCCCATCATCGCCACCGGTATGATCAGCGCCTCGTCGTCCAGCGCGTCGACATCGACCACCGGCACCGGTCCGTTTTCGTCGATCGCCCGTTCGGCCATCAGCTTGCCGATATAGGGATCGCCGCCGCCGCCGGTGCCCAGGAATGCGCCGCCGAGCGCGATGTCGGCCATATCCGACCGGTTGATGATCCGCAGTGGGTCGATGGTCATTGAACGTCTCCCGCTTTGCTGCTTCGGGGCAGGGGTGAATAGACGAGATCGGCATAGCCAAAGGCCGCCGGACCCACGACCTTCAGCGCGGCGTCGGAACGCAGCAAGTCGTGGCACGGCAGTGCCAGGATCGCCACCCGCTGTCCGTAGCGCAGGACCTCCGTGGTGATCGGCAGGCCGGTGTCCGAATCGAGCACGACGATCAGGTCCGGCACGCAGGCTTCCATCACCCCGTTGCGGCGGAACACCAGGAACTCGTTCTGCAGATCAATGACGGCGGTTTCACCCTGATAGGCGCCGAAGCCCTCGACCTTGACCTCGCCGACGGCGAAACCGCCCTTGAGATGCCGCTTGAGGTCGACGATCTTGGCGGTCATCAGCAGCCGGCCATCCTCGTGTTCGAGGATCGTCGCCACCGGATCGCGGTGATGGGCCTGCGCCTCGAACACCGCATTGCCGAGCGACCAGGCCTGGGTGACGGTGTCGGGAACGGCGAATTTCTTGACGAAATCACCACGCATCGGCGCCAGCGCGATGCCCGCCGCCGCGCCCATCGCCACCACCGAGGCGCGGGCCAGTCGCTCGAGCCAGACCTCGGAGGCGGTGTGGCGGAAGACCACCACATTGCCCTTCTCGTCGGCCATCGCCGACGGCGAGGATTTGTGGCCGTAGATCGACCAGGTGCACATCTGCATTTCCGGGAAGGCCCGGCCCATGCCGTCGCCATCGACGACCGGAATGCCCGCCTGTGCGGCGGTCAGCATCGGTTCCATGGAATTGGCGCCGCCGATTTCGGAAGAAATCGTCGCATCGATCCTCTGGCCGAGCTCCTCTTCCAGTGCCCGCAGCGCCCGCAGGCATTCTTCGCCCTGTTCGATCTTTTCCACCCCGACGACGGGCGCGCCAATGCCGCCCAGCGAGACCACCAGCGCATCGTCGGCCAGTTCGAGCAACGGGATCACGTCGATGCGCCGCCCCTTGCGCAGTTCCTCCCGGCAGCGCAACTTGCCGATATAGGGATTTCCGCCGCCGCCGGTCCCCAGAATGCCTGAGCCGACCTCGATGGCATTGAGTTCCCGTTCGGCGACGCGTCTGAGACTATCCATCGAGATCACCCACCACTTTGAGACGGATGCGGGTGGCGTTGCCGGGCAGATAGGCGAGCGGGACGTCCTCCTGGTCGAGGATTTCGATCGTGTCCCTGTTGGCGCCGGCGGCGATGGCCTTGTCGGTCGCTTCCTTGCGGGCGCTTTCCAGCGCCTCGTCGCGCGAGGTCTTTTCCAGGCTGAAGATCCGGTCGACCTCGCCGCTGATCTGCCCGATCGCCGCGCCGACCGCATTGGCAACCGCAAAATTCTCCGGCTTGATGACCGGCAGTTCCCCGACCTGGTCGCCCATCAAAATGCTGCCGCCGCCGACCGCCAGCACCGGAATCCTTTCCGGCGAGACGCGCATCCGTTCCACGGCGTTGACGATCATCCCGTCGATGACCGACCACACGGCCTTGAGACGGTCTTCGCCGATCGCCCGGGCCGGCGCCGGGTCGCCGAAATCCGCTTGGCCGAGACCGGCGGCGATATCGGTCGCCGTCGTGGTCTGGCCGCCGAACAGCAGGCCGTCGGTGTGGATGCGGTATCCCACGGATTTGGGTCCGACGGTGATCGGGTCGCCGATTTCGACGATCGATCCGCCGCCCAGCGCGATGGAATAGACATCCGGCATGCGGAAATTGGTCCGCACGCCGCCGATATCGACCGAGGTGCTGGCCTGGCGCGGAAAGCCCTTGATGATCGAACCGACATCCGTCGACGTGCCGCCGATATCGACGACGACGGCGTTTTGCTCGCCGGTCAGGAACGACGCGCCGCGCATCGAATTGGTCGGGCCGCTGGCGAATGTCAGCACCGGATAGGCGCGGACGAATTCGGCGCTCATCAGCGTGCCGTCGTTCTGGGTGATGTAGCAGGGGCAGTTAAGGCCCGCCGAGGCCAGCGCCTTGCCGAAGGCCTCCACGGTCTCGGCGCTGAGCTTGCGCAGTGAGGCGTTCATGATGGCGGCGTTTTCGCGCTCCAGAATCCCGAGCCGGCCGATATCGCTCGACAGGGTGAAATTGGCGTGCGGCAGCCGTTCCGACAGGATCGTGTGCGCCCGCTGCTCCATCTCGTTGTTGACCGGGCTGAAAACCGAGCACAGCGCAATCGTATCGATGTCCTGCTTGCCGATTTCGTCGGCGATGCCGCGCAATTCGTCCTCGTCGATCCCCGAGATCTCGCGGCCGTCGAACTCATTGCCGCCCTTGGCCAGCCAGTATTGGCCGCCAACCGTCTCGCGAATGTCGTCGGGCCAGTCGACCATCGGCGGCAGGCATTCGGCGGCCGGAAGGCACAGCCGCACCGCAGCCGTTTTCGACATTCGCCGCCGCTCGACCACGGCATTGGTGAAATGGGTCGTACCGATCATCACGGCGCTGATCTGGTCGGCGCCGATGCCGCTTTCCTCAAGGACCCGGGTCAGGCTGGCGACGATACCGCCGGTCACGTCCTCCGTCGTCGGCGATTTGACACCGAGCACGAGCGTGTCGCCGCCCATGATCACGGCATCCGTATTGGTTCCGCCGACATCTATTCCTATCCGGTACATCCGATACCTCTCAATTCAGCGTGGTCGTTGACAACAGGACAGCCTTGCGCTCGCTGGCCTCGATAACGGGTTTCTGCGCGGCTTCCGCGTCGGTGAGCACCGGAATCGCGCTCAGCAGCGCCCGCGTATAGGGGTGTTGCGGATCGGCGAAGACCTCCGGCGTCGGTCCCTGTTCGCAGATTTCGCCGCGAAACATGATCGCCACCCGGTTGCAGAAATTGCGCATCAGGCTCAGATCGTGGCTGATGAACACATAGGTCAGATCGAGTTCTTCGCGCAGCCGCTGCAGGAGATCGATCACCACGTTCTGGATCAGCACATCGAGCGCCGAGGTCGGTTCGTCCAGCACCAGGATCTTCGGATCGACCGATAGTGCCCGGGCAATGGCCACCCGCTGCTTCTGGCCGCCGGAGAGCTCATGCGGATACATCGACGCATAGCGGGCCGGCAGGTCGACCAGTTCGAGCAGATCGCGGATTTTCTTCGCGATTGCCCGCCGGTCGTAATCGGCGAAGATCAGTGGCACGGAGAGCTGGTCGGCGACGGTGCGCTTCGGATTGAGCGATGATCCCGGATTTTGATAGACGATCTGCACCAGCTTGCGGAAGTCGCGGCTGCCGGCGGCATCCTCGACATTCAGCGTATCCATGGTGATGCCGCCGCTGGTCGTCTCGAACAGGCCGAGCATCATCTTGGCGAGCGTCGTCTTTCCGGAGCCCGATTCGCCGGCAATGCCGAAAACATCGCCGCGATTGATGGTCAGTGCGACATCCCTGACGGCTCGGGTGACGCCCATCTGGCGGTTGAACAGGCCGCTGCGCAGCGGAAAATCCTTGCTGAGGTCCCGGACCTCGATGATCGCATTGGCGGCCCGGTGATTGGTGACATCCGTTACATTGGGGCCGTAGAGTGCCGGCACCGCCTCCATCAGGCGCTTTGTGTAGCCGTGCTGCGGTTTGTCAAAAATGTCGGCCCGGGTTCCGGTCTCGACGATGCGGCCGCGTTCCATGACATAAACCCGGTCGGCCATCTCGCGCACGACGCCGAGATTGTGGGTGATCAGCATCAGCGACATGCCGGTCTCGTCGACAAGCCGGTTGAGCAGCACCAGGATTTCCTGCTGCGTCGTCACATCCAGCGCAGTGCCCGGCTCATCGGCGATCAGCAGCCGCGGGTTGTTGAGCAGGGCCATGCCGATCAGCACCCGCTGGCGCATGCCGCCCGACAGCATCATCGGATAAGCTTCGCAGATGCGCTCCGGATCGGCGAGCTGGACGCTGCGCAGCACCTCGTGGATGCGGGCGCGGCGCGCGGTGCGATTGCGGGAAATGCCGAGCCTGATGTCGGCGAAGCGCACCACGTCGTCCATCTGCCGCGCGATGGTCAGCAGCGGGTTGAAGGACAGCATCGGGTCCTGCAGCACGATGGAAATGCCGGTGCCCTTCAGCCGGTTGCGGGCCCGCTTATCGAGCGTCAGCAATTCGGTGCCCTCGAAGCGGATCGAGCCGCGGTCGATGGAGGCCGGCGGCATCGGCAGGGTGCCGATAATGGTGCGCATTGTGACGGTCTTGCCTGAACCGGACTGGCCGATCAGCGAAACCCGCTCGCCCTTGCCGATCTGCATCGAAACATCGTGCAGGATGCGGCTCTTCTGGCCGTAGCTCGTAAACGAGATGTCGAGGCCGGAAATCTCGAGAATGGGGTCCGTCGTCATAGCTCGACATCCATCATGTCGCGCAGGCCGTCGCCGAGCAGGTTGAAACCGAGGATCGCATAGAGGATCGCCAGGCCCGGCATCACCGCTTCCCACCAGAATTCCGGCAGATATTCCGAGCCGGTGCTGACCATCGTGCCGAGATCCGGCGTCGGCGGCTGCACGCCGAGGCCGAGAAAGGAAAGGGCAGCGCCGAACAGGATGACGAAGCCGGCGTCGAGCGACACCTTGACCGAGATCGCCGACACGCAGTTGGGCAGCAGTTCGCGGAACATGATGTGGAAATGGCTGGCGCCGGCGACCTTCGCCGCCTCGACATAGTCCTCCGCCATCTGCGCCTTGACGATGCGGAAGATCAGCCGCGTGTGCCAGGTCCACCACAACAGCGTAATGGCGATCATGGCGTTGATCAGGTTCGGCGACAGCACCGCGGTGATCGCCAGCGCCATGGCGAGCGGCGGCACCGCCAGCATGATGTCGGTGAAGCGCATGATGACGAACTCGGTCCGCCCGCCGAAATAGCCGGCCGCAAGGCCGAGCGCGATGCCGAAGGGCACCGCCACGCCGAGCACCCCGACCACCAGTCCGAGCGAAACCCGGTAGCCGTAGAGCGACCGGGAGAAAATATCCCGCCCGACATTGTCGGTCCCGAACCAGAACTCCCAGTTCGGCGGCGAATGCCGGTTGATGAAATCCACATGGGCGCCGGCCGATTCCGGATGGGTGGCGAGATAGGGCGCGAAAATCGCGCCGACGAAGACGGAGATGACTATGACGGTTCCGACCATTGCCGAGGGGTTCCGGGTGAAGCGGTACCAGGCCATCTGTCGGCTGGTAAGCGTGCGCTGCTGCCGTGCATCGTCGAGTTGCGAGTGGCTGCTGCTCATGCCTTCTGCGCCCCCCGGATGCGGTGGCGCGGGTCGATAATGCCGAGAATGACGTCGATCGTCAGATTGGCGATCACGAAGAACACGCCGGAGACAAGCACGACGCCGATCACCGCATTGAGATCCTTCTGCAGGATCGTCCGTACCCCGTAGCTGGCGATGCCCGGCCAGCTGAAGACGAACTCGACGACAAAGGCATTGCCGATCAGCGAGGCGAATTCCAGTCCGAGAATGGTCAGCGGCGCGACGCTGGCGACCCGCAGCATGTAGCGAAACGTGACCACGCGCTCGGGGATTCCATAGGCCCGGGCCGCCTCGATGAAATCGCGAGACCCCACTTCGATCATCGCCGAGCGGGTGATGCGCATGACCTGGCCGATGCCGGCGGCGGCCAGCGCGATCGACGGCAGGAACAGATATCGAAGGGCGTCGAGAAAGACGTCCGGCCGGCCGGCGAGCAGGGAATCGACCAGCAGAAGCCCGGTTGTCGTCGCCTGGAAATCCAGCGACGGATCGAGGCGGCCCGTCACCGGAAACGCGGTGAAATAGTAGCTCGCCAGCAATTGCAGAATGATGGCGAGGACGAAGCCGGGGATGACCACCCCGAGCAGCGACAGGACGCGGGTGATGTTGTCGATCCAGGTATCGCGGTAATAGGCGGCGAGCACACCCAGCGGAATGGAAATGGCGACCTGCAGGATGACGGTCGCGAGCACCAGTTCGAACGTTGCCGGCAGCGCCTGCAATATGTCGCTCATCACCGGCCTGCTGGTCAGCAGCGACGTGCCGAGATCGCCGCGCGCGAGGCCCGACAGATAGTTCCAGAGCTGGACGTAGAACGGGTCGTTCAGCCCCATTTCCTGGCGCAGTTCGGCGACCTGGCTGGCCGTTGCCAGCGGTCCGAGCGCAATGCGCGCCGGATCGCCCGGAACGATCCTCGCGATGATGAAAATCATCACCGCCAGTCCCAGCAGCACCATCAACAGCGACAGCGCCCGCTTCGTCAGGTAAAACGCCATCACGCACTCCCCGCGCAATGCTGGCAGAACGCAAATCGAATCCCGAATCCTAAAGGGTATAAATTCGGTTTTTCGCGTATAGTATTTTCAATAATCTACAAATTCATCAAATTTTTCAATTAATTGCCCCCTTTTTGAGACGTCAAAGGAGACGAAGAGCCGGCCGAGATGATATTTGATGGCGGCCTCGGAAAGCCCCAGTTTACGGGCGATCTGCTTGTTGCTTGCGCCGTCCCTGAGCGCCGTCAGAACCCGCATCTGCTGCGCCGAGACGCCACGGCGCGACAGCGAAACCGGCGTCAGATAGCTGTGGCGCACGAGGTGGTGGATGCGCCGCGCCATGCGGCCGAGCTGGATATGGCCACGCGCGAATTTGCCCGACGCCAGTTGCGACGACACGCCGACGACAAGCTCCCGATGTTCCAGAAACAGGCCGACCAGCCCCTCCTGCACCGCTAGCCGCATGGCGTTCTGGACATGCCGGCGCTGGCGCACCTTGTCGCGCTCCAGCTTGGCCTGCGACGCTCGGCCCAGTTCGCTCATCACCGCATAGCGTGGCGATGCGCCGGCCACCGGTGCCGGCAGCCAATCAATTTCGGTATCGAGCTTGCCCACAATGCCGCCCAGCACCATCGTGCCGGTTGCGCCCAGCGCCCTTTCGCGATCGGCGGAGAGAGTGGCGTAGAGCTGGGCCCGTTCGTGGCGGCCATCAAGCAGTTCGACCGCCGCGCCGATCACGTCCAGTGCCTCCGAGAACTCGCCATGGCGGCGATTGAAGTCCATCTGGCTTTCTTCGAGAAACGTCAGTGCGCTTTCGAGACCTTCCGCGAAATAGATCGAAAACGCGCCAGCCCGGCAAAGCTCGACGAAGATCTCCGCCCAACTATCGCCCGACAGCAATTTGCGGCGCAGTTCCACGACCCGGCCCGGCACGGTGTCGAACCGCCCCGTCTCCCAGGCGATCGCGCAATCCAGGATCTCGACCAGCACCGGGCCGGAAATATGCGCCGCATCGTTCTGTGTCATGGCTCGCGCCATATCCGTTGCACGGTAGGCGCTGTGGATACGGCCCTCCAGAACCGCGATATGGGCCAGATGCAGATGGATGAAGAACTCCAGTCCGGGCTGCTTTGCCTGCCGATAGCTTTCAAGCGACCGCAGGGCGAAATTGCGGGCCTGCGCCAACCGGTTCAAACGCACCAGTACGATGGCCATGGAATTGTAATAGAGACCGTCATAGAGCGGCTGATCGATCGGCAGCAGGCCCTCGAGCTGCTTCCAGCGCCGGAACTGCGCGTCGGTGACCGGATCGCTGGTGTGAACGAAGACGACCAGTTCCATCAGGGTGCGCAAAAACGCCGACCGGAAGATATCGCGCCGGCCGTCGAGGATGGCGGTGGCCCGCCGCGCCCGTCCGGATTTCACCAGGGAAAAACAATAGCAGGACAGAAACATCGGACTGCTGTTGAGCACATCGTCCCCGGCCGATTTCACCAGGCGGTGCAGCGCGTCATAACCGTGCACGAAGGCGAACAGCGCCCCGCCATGGGCTTCCAGCAGGGCTTCGGCCCGGCCGGTCTCGCCGGTGTTCAGCCAGCCGATAATCTCACCCGTCACGTCGCCCGCCGGGACATCCGGTTTTGCACGGCCACGTTCTATCTTGCCGTCTCCCCTTCCTTAGAGGCCGTCTTGAAAGTCCGCCGGGTAGGCTTGGCGGCGCTTTTTCCCCTTCGCTTTGTTGCCGATCCTCGCCGATGCCCCCGGCATCGACTGCGTTCGGCGCCGCGCGACAGAAAAAAATCGCACGCCAATCCTCAACCGAGGACTTTCAAGACGGCCTCTCAGTCATGATGTCTTTGCCGGCAAACCTAGCGCAGCTGGTTCGACCATGGCAAACCCGTGGCGTCGAACAGTGAGCAAGCCGGTCGTCCGGGCTTGACGTCCATCAGGTCGAGGCCGCCCGCTTGGCAGGCGCCCAACGGGCGGCGCCTGTTGGCGTGCGGGCGACCCGACCTGTCAGGCGAGCCAGTCGAACAGCCAGCCTGAAGCGAGGGATCCGGCGAGCGCCAGACCGAGATAGAGGAGAAACGGCTTTGCCTTGAGCACCGGGAAGATCGCCATCGCGCCCCAGATGCTGACCACGCCGCCGGAAATCAGGAAGGCCATGGCCGCGCCCTGCGACATGCCGTGTTCGATCAGGCTGCGGGTCAGCGGCAGGGCGGCATAGCCGTCCAGATAGGCTGGCGCGCCGACGAACACCGCTACCGGCACGGCCCACCAGTTCTCGGCGCCGATAAAGGGCGTCAGCGATTGCGGCTGCAGCACGGCGTTCAGGGCGAATTCGGCGGCGAATGCCGGAATGAGGCAGATCAGGATGAGCCGGGTTATCGACCAGGCTTCCCGGCGGAACCGCTTGCGCCTGTCCGGCGATTTCCAGATCGACGGATCGAAATTGGTGTTACCGCCGCAGGATGGTTGCCCGAGGCTGCCGACCAGTATGTTTTGGCGAAGCGCGCTTCGATACCAGGACCGGTTGGCGAATGCTGCCGTCACCAGCCCGCCGACAAGGCCGAGCAGGAAGGCGGCGATGGTTTTGCCGACGGCAAAGGAAACACCGAGGGTCGCGGCGGTCGTCGCCAGCATGGCCGGGTCGGTGATCGGCGAGGACAGCCAGAAGGCCATGATCGGCGCCAGCGGCACGCCGGCGCTCAGGAGCCCCGCCATCAGCGGCAGCACCGTGACGCCGCAGACCGGCGTGATGGCGCCGATCAGCGAGGCGGCAAGTACGGTATGAACGATCCGGCCGTCAAAGGCCCGGGCGATATTGTCGCCGAACCCGCTGGCGGTAATCCAGGCGGCCAGGAGGATGCCCGGCACCACTAGCGGTGCGACGCTGATCAGGCTGTTGAAAACGAACAGCACAAGAGCGCGAGCCTCATCCGGCATCCAAATCGAGAAGCCGGCAAGACCCGCCAGGCCCGCCATCAGCAAAGTCGGCAGGAAGAGATGCGATATGGTGCGGGTCGTTTCGGTATTCATCGCCGGTCTCCGTTTCCTGACGGCAAGATAGGGATTGCAAAGCCAGATGAAAAACGAATAGTTTCAATGACAGTTATGAGTTTTTCAGGTATGTCAGACCATGGATCATCTCGACAGCGACCTGCTGCGCAGTTTCCTGGCGATCATCGACACCGGCAGCATCAGCGCCGGCGCCGCCAGGATCGGACGTTCGCAATCGGCCGTCAGCCTGCAGGTCAAGCGACTGGAACAGATCGTCGGCAAGCCGGTTTTCGAGCGCCACGCCCGCGGTGTCGCCCTCAGCCCCGCCGGTGAGAAGCTGGAGCCGGTCGCCCGGCGCACGGTCTCGCTGCTCGACGCCTCCCTGGCGGATATCCGGTCGGATGATCTGGCCGGTGCCATCCGCATCGGCATTCCCGATGACAGGAGCAAGACGGTCCTGTCCGGTATTGTTGCCGACTTCGCCAAGCGCCACCCGATGGTCGAATTGAATGTTCAATGTGCCTCGGGCGCCGGATATGCCGAGGCGATTTCCGCGGGTGAACTGGATCTGGCCCTATACGAGGTCGAAACCGCCGGACCGCGCCAGGAGATTCTGAGCGATGAAAGAACCTTCTGGGCCGCGTCGCGCGTGCATTCTCCCGAGGTGCTGGACCCGCTGCCCGTCGCTCTGTTCGACCGTGCCTGCTGGTGGCGGGACATTGCGCTGAAGACCCTGCGCGACAGCGGCCGCACCTATCGCATCGTCTATTCCAGCGAAAGCGTCGGCGGGGTCGCGGCGGCCATCGAAGCCGGCATTGCCATCGGACTGCTTGGAGAATCCGGCATCGGCAAGGATTTTCGCATTTTGACGGAACCGGATATTTTCACCCGGATGCCGCACTCGCGGCTCGTCCTCGACAAAAGCGGTTCGGCGGCCGGTCCGGCGGTACAGGCAATGTCCGAGGCGATCCGGACCGCGTTTTCCGCAGGCAAATAGGGATTGGGGCGTCAGACGGTTCCTTGTCCGTGATCCGGCCGGTGAGCATCCCTGCACACAGGAAATGATTTTTTATGCACGGTTTCAAAGATTAATCGAAATACACGTATAGAGTGTATTCCATCTGCAGTTGCAATTTTCTCTCGCCTTTGCCATGATCGGATTGCCGCCGCCAGCGAGAATCGAAACCGGGAACCCCAGAAATGCGCATTCTGTTCTGCAGTCTCTTCACCCTCCTTTTTTCTGCCTCGGCAATGGCAGGCGAGATTGTCGGTTCGGCTTTCAAATATGACCAGTGGGTTGGTGGCGCTTATGCCGATGACGCGACAGGCGAGTTCATACACTGTTCTATCTATGCCTTGTTCAAGGGCGGTGACAGGCTTTACTTCTTCATCGGCCGGGACAAAACGATTACCGTGGCGATTGCCAACGCCGGTTTCAGGCTCGTCAAGGGAGATCGCTTTCCCGTCATGCTGACGGTGGACAGGCGGGCGCCGTTCCGCGGACAGGCCGTTGTGCTGAGCCATGATTTGGCAATGCTCAGGATTTTCGATTTCGATCGTGCGCTGACCGCCTTCAAGAAGGGATTTGTTCTGATTGTCGACTCAGGGAACCGGCAGGGCAGGTACGATTTAAAAGGCACGTACAGGGCGCTGAAAATCACGGAGCAATGCACCGAGGACTATTTGGCGTACAAAGAGGCGCCGAGCGTAACGGTTGAAGCGAAAACCACGTCGACCGAAGTCGACAAGACACTGCTCTATCAGATCGCCACCGGCATGATCGCGGAAATCGGCGTCCGGGATTTCCAATTCTGGACCGATGAGCAGGTCGCCGAACTGGATTTGGGCGAGGCTGTCTTCTGGAATGCTCCCTCGGCAAATATGATTGGCGGGGTCTATGTGCGTCCCTTGGTCAACAACAACGAGTTGCGGGACTCGGATGCGGCGGATATCCGGGATATGAACGAACCCTGCGAGGGTGATGTCCTCTCCGGGGGCCGAAAGGTCGAGACAGACGACCTGCCGACCCGCGAATTGCGGTCGATCTGTTCAACCGACGATCTGATTCAGGAAACGATCGTTTCCAAGACGTTGCTCGATAACGTCGTGATCTACACGGTGATGATATTCTCCGATCTCAAGACCCCGACCGAGGAGGTCGAGCGAGACCGGCGTCAGATGAGCGAGGATGTCATTAGCCGCGCCGCGTCGTTCCTCGTGCCCTCCGAATAGCGGCAAAAGGCAAGCCACCGACGGGCGTTACCGCCGAATGATGTAGGCGCCAAGGACCGCGTAGTCGAACCCGTCTGCCCGTCCGCCGAGATGGGTGGCCAGAAAGCGCTCGATTTGACGCATCAGGAGAATGCGCTGCTGCCAGCTCCAGTTGCCGATATTGTGCCCGGCGCCGTCAATGATTTCCAGCTGGAATGATTTGCCGTGTTTTTTCAGCGCGTCGACAAAGCGGTCGGCCTGGTCGCGGACAACCCGCGCATCATTGGATCCCTGAACGATCAGCAGGGGGCTCGACAGCTTGCCGACATGGGTCAGCGGCGAACGTTGCCGAATATCCTCAAGCTCCGCAGGATCATCGGGATCGCCGATATATTTGCGGTACCAGTTCGGCCAGCCGCGCCAGTACACCGGGACCTCCTTCAGCATGGTGGTCAGGTCGCTGAGGCCGTTGATGTCGACGCCCGCGGCGAAGAGATCGGGGCTTTGGGTCAGTGCGGTCAGCACCTTGAGGCCGCCGAAACTCCCGCCGACGACGGCAATCCTGTCGGGATCGGCAATGTCCCTGTCGACGGCCCATTGACGGGCATCGACGATGTCCTGATGCATCTTTCTGGACACTTCCCGGATGGCGGCCTGACGGAAGGCTCGTCCATAACCGTCCGACCCGCGGTAATTGACATCGAGAACCGCATAGCCGCGATTGTTGAGCCAGGAGCGCAGATCCTGATAGCCCCAGGTTGAACGCGCAACCGGGCCGCCATGGATCAGCATCACCATCGGACCGGGCCCGCTGATGCCCTTCGGCCTTGAAAGAAAGGCCGGCAGCGTCAGACCGTCGGTCGCCGGAATGAACACCGGTTCCACCGTAGACAGGTGTTCGCGGAACCGCGCGATCGGCGGCTGTGACAGAGAGCGCACGGTCCCGTCATGCGTATCGATGAGTTTGGTGTGGAAGCCAGCCTCGGCCTCTTCGATCGACACGAGGATTTTCGAAAAATCCCGGGCATAGGACTGGATGTGCAGGGCTGCGTTTTCCGGCAGCGTCAGCCCGTCCAGATATTCGCGCATGGAATCGTCGAAGAACACCCGCTCCTGATATCCGGGACTGTGCAGCGCCATCAGCGGCCGGTTGTCCTCGGGGTGAAGCACGACGCGTCCGAAATCGACATCGTCCCGGGCGCTGATTTCCGTTTGCCGGCCGGTTGCCAGATCGACCTGCACAAGCGCCGTCGTATCACGGCCGAGATTGGAGATGGCCAGCGCAGTCGACGCATCGTCCGGACCGCCGATGAAATGAAATGCATCCTCCATGCCGCCATGCAGCAGGTCACGCCAGCCATCGCCGTCACGAATCTGTTGGACCCAGTCGGAGCCTCTCAAGACCCGTTTGCGGGCGAAGATGTCGCCGTCGCGGTCGAAACTCCAAAAGGTTCCCTCATCGAGGCTGAGTTCCAGCGGATCGGTCTCGCCCGACCGGAGGTCGAGACGATAGAGATCGAAGCGCGAGCGGTCCCGGGCATTGTGCCCAATGATGACATCGGACCCGGCGTCCCTTGGAACATGCTGCAGGAATGTCCTGACATTCTTTCCGAAATCATAGGTGCGCGGTTTTGAATCAGGAGCCGCGGTGTCGATCGAAACCAGCACGTCGTTTTCCCAGCCGTCGCGGTCCGCGAGATAAAGCAGGTATCGCGAATCGCTCGACCAGCGATACCATCGCACACGATCCGCCGTGTGGAAGATGTCGGTATCCTCGCCGTCCAGCGGTTTGACCCAAAGCGCCGGGCGCAGCCATTTGGCCTCGAGCCACGCCAGTTTCCGGCCGTCCGGGGAAAGGCGATGGCGCCAGCGTGCATCCGAATTGGCATAAAATTCGCGCAGCGGGATAAGCCGCGGCAGATCGGCCCGCAACAGCGCGGGATGGCTTTCGGCGATTGGCCGGAACCAGAACAGACCGGCCGCGACGGCCAGCAGAAGCGAAAGCCCGAGAAGAACAAGAATTGTCTTTTTCACGACAGGGATATCCGTTGAAACACCGGTGGAGAGGTCGGTCCTGGATGAATGCGCGCCGATCCGCTGGTCCGGCCGGACGGAGTGATACAATGATTCACTTTCACCGGTGAGGGGTGATTTGGTCGCACCTAAGAGCTCAGCTCACCTGGGTTTTCAGCCAGTCGAGTACCCTCTGGGCCTTTGGCCCTTGCGGTCCCTGCGCCGGCCACAGCACATAATGTCCCTGGCCGACATCGTAGACGCCGGTGCCGAGGCGCAGCAACAGGCCCTGCTCGACCAGGATTTCCACGATATGGTGCCAGCCGCAGGCGACGCCCTCGCCGGCGATTGCCGCCTGGATGACCAGCGCATAATCGTTGAAACGCAGCCCGCCGCCCGTATCCTCATAGGCAATGCCCTGCGCCGCGAACCATTCGCGCCATCCCGCCCGCGGCCGATGCGGTTCGTCCAGATGGATCAGCGCGTGGCCGATCAGTTCCGCATCGCCACGCGGCACGGCGCGGCCGGCAAGATAGGCCGGGCTGCACACCGGATAGATCTGTTCGGGACCGAGGCGCAGGCTCTCATAGCCCGGCCAGGTGCCGTCGCCGAGACGAATGGCGAAGGACAGCCTGTCGCCCGATATGTCGATATCCTTATCGGTGGTCTGCAGGCGGATGTCGATATCCGGATTGTCGCGCCGGAATGTCGCCAGCCGCGGCAGCATCCAGTAATGGGCAAAGGCGGTCGAGCAGGACAGCGAGACATGGTCTTCCTGCGGCCGGTCCGCCACCGCCTCGGCCGAATTCAGGATGTGCATTAAGCCAAATGATACGTCGGCATAAAAGCGTTCACCCGGTCCGGTCAGCGCAATGGCCCGGTGGCTGCGCCGGAAAAGCTGTGTTCCGAGCGCCGCCTCCAGCTTTTTGACAGCAAGGCTGACAGCCGGTTGCGAGACGTTCAGCTCGTCGGCCGCCGCGGTGAAGGACAAATGCCGGGCCGCCGCCTCGAAGGCGAGCAGGGCGGCCGGGGACTGTATGCGTTTGATCAGTTTTCGCATAAATCCATCTTATGCAAAACCGCAATATTTTCAATCGTCACAGAACAGTCGAAATCTGACACACTGTCGGCAGGGAGTCCCCCATGGGAGTCGTGTCATGAGATCCGCATCGCGGCGCGCCAGGCGGGAGGGCCGTGCGGCACCGGCGCTGCCGGCCTATATCACCCGCCAGATACCCTTTGTCGAATATCTCGGCGAGGAGGGCTTGGTGCGCATCGAAGGCCGCGCCGAAAGCCTGCTGCAGGAGGTCGGGCTCGAATTCCGGGACGATCCCGAGGCCCTCAGAATCTGGACTGAGGCCGGCGCCGATGTGCAGGGCACGCGGGTCAGGCTGCCACGCGGCATGGCGCGCGAATTGTGCAAGACCGTGCCGCGATCCTTCACCCAGCACGCCCGCAATCCGGCGCGCTCCGTCGAAATAGGCGGTTCGAACACGGTTTTTGCGCCGATCTACGGGGCACCTTTCGTGCGCTGTCTCGAAAAGGGCCGGCGCTATGGCAGCTTCGAGGATTTCGAAAAGCTGGCGCGCATCGTCTCCATGCTGCCGTCGCTGCATCACATGGGGCTGGTTATCTGCGAGCCCTGCGACGTGCCGGTCAACAAGCGCCATCTGGACATGCTCTATACCCACATGCGCTATGCCGACAAACCCTTCCTCGGCGCTATCACCGAGAAATCCCGCGCCGAGGATTCCGTCGCCATGGCGCGCATCCTGTTCGGCACGGATTTCGTCCGCGACCATTGCGTCATCATGGGCAATGTCAACACCAACTCGCCGCTGCTGGTCGACAAGGTCGTCACCGAGGCGATCAGGGTCTATTGCGGCGCCGGCCAGGGCATCGTCGTTGCGCCGTTCATTCTGGGCGGTGCCATGGGGCCGGTCACCACCGCCGCCTCGATCGCCCAGGCACTGGCCGAGGCCATGGCCTGCGGCGCCTTCAGTCAGCTCGTGCGACCGGGCGCACCTTTCGTCATGGGCAATTTCCTGTCCTCCATGAGCCTGAAAAGCGGCGCGCCGACATTCGGCATGCCGGAGCCGGTGGCGTCCAACTATATCATCGGCCAGCTCGCCCGCCGCCTCGGCGTGCCGCTGCGCTGCGGCGGATCGCTGACCGCCTCCAAACTCGCCGACGCCCAGGCGCTTGCCGAAAGCGCCGACAGCATGCACTCGACCGTCATGGGCGGCGCCAATTTCATTCTCCATTCGGCCGGCTGGCTGGAAGGCGGTCTCGTCACCGGTTTCGAGAAACTGGTCATCGATGCCGACCGGCTGGGCGCCTATCACAAGCTTCTGGTTGGTATCGACACCGGCGACAATGCGCTCGGCGTCGACGCCTATGCCGACGTCGAACCGGCCGGCCATTTCCTCGGCTCGGCCCATACGATGCAAAATTACGAAACCGCCTATTACGACGCTGTCCTGTCGGATTCGGAGAGCTTCGAGCAATGGACCGAACGTGGCGGCAAGGACACCGCTGAACGCGCCTTCGACCGCTGGAACGCCCTGCTGCGCGACTATGTCGCCCCGCCGATCGATGAGGCCGTGGACGAGGCGTTGAAGGAATTCGTCGAACGAAAGAAGGCCGGCATGCCCGATGCCTGGTATTGATCGGAAGAGTGAGGACAGCCCCATGCAGACCCATGCGAAACTTGTCATTATCGGCGGCGGTGTCGTCGGCTGTTCCATTCTGTTCCACCTCGCCAAATTCGGCTGGAAGGATGTCATGCTGCTGGAGCGCAGCGAGCTGACCTCCGGCTCGAGCTGGCATGCGGCCGGCCAGATCCACACGATCAGTTCGGACCCGAACATCTCCCGCCTGCAGGGCTACACGATCAATCTCTACAAGGAGATCGAAGAACTGTCCGGCCAGTCCTGCGGCATGCACAGCACCGGCGGCTTCTACCTCGCCTCCAACCAGGACTGGTATGATTATCTCAAGCGCGAACGCTCCAAGGCCCGCGCCATGGGCCTCGACCAGGAGTTCATTTCCGTCGAGGAGGCGGCGCGCCGCCATCCGCTGATCGATCCGGATCGCTATGTGGCGGCGCTGTGGGATCCGCTCGACGGCGATATCGACCCGTCCGGCGTCACCTATGCCTATGCCAAGGCCGCCCGCCACTATGGCGCGGCCTATCACACCCATACGCCGGTCATCGAAACCAACCAGCGCCCGGACGGGTCCTGGGATGTGGTGACGCCGAACGGCACGGTGCATGCCGAAATCATCCTCAATGCCGGCGGCCTGTGGGCCCGCGAAGTAGGCCACCTTTCCGGCATCGACCTGCCGGTGCAGCCAATGGAGCACCATTACCTGATCACCGAGGCAATTCCCGAGATCGAGGCGCGCGACCCCGAGGACCGGCTGCCTGCCGGCATCGATTATGAGGGCAATATCTATTTCCGCCAGGAGCGCCAGGGCATGCTGCTCGGCACCTATGAGCCGGTGGCGACACCCTGGAAGATCGACGGCACGCCAGCCGATTTCGGCCACGAACTGCTGGCGCCCGATCTCGACCGCATCGCCGAGCGTCTGGAACTCGGTTTCGAGCGCATTCCGGCGCTCGGGCGCGCCGGGATCAAGGACATGATCAACGGTCCGTTCACCTTCGGGCCGGACGGCAACCCGATGATCGGCCCGGTGCCCGGCATGCGCAATTACTGGGTCGCGGTTGGCGTCATGGCCGGCTTCTGCCAGGGCGGCGGTGTCGGGCTCTGCCTCGCCGAATGGCTGATCGACGGCGAACCCTCCATCGATGTCTGGGCCATGGATGTCGCCCGCTTCGGCGAATTCGCCACACCCGATTACGGCACCGTCAAATCGACGGAGAACTATGAGCGCCGTTTCGTCATGACCTTCCCGAACGAGACCCTGCCCAGGGGCCGCCGCCAGAAAACGACGGCGCTCTATGACCGGCTGGTGGCGCGCGGTGCGGTCATGGATGCCAGTTTCGGCCTGGAACACGCATTGTGGTTCGCCGGCGCGCCGGGGGACGCCCATGAGGAGCCGACCTTCAAGCGCTCGCGCGCCCATGACTATGTCGCCGAGGAAGTGCGGGCGGTGCGCAACGCCGTCGGTGCCATCGAAATCGCCAATTACGCCAAACACGGAGTGCGCGGTCCCGGCGCCCGTGCCTTCCTGGATCATATCTGCGCCGGCCGCATCCCGAAGCCGGGGCGGCTGTGCCTGACGCCGCTGCTGACCCATAAGGGCAAGCTCTATGGCGACATGACGGTCGCCTGCCTCGCCGAGGATGAGTTCACGCTGTTCGGGTCCGGCGCAGCCCAGGAGATGCACCGCCGCTGGTTCGAGCGGCACCTGCCCGATGACGGCGTGACCTACCAGAACCTCTCCGATGCCTATCACGGCATGGCGATTTCAGGACCCAATTCCCGGCAATTGCTCGCCCGCATCTGTCGCGACGATGTCTCCGGCGACGCATTGAGATTCCGCGATGTCCGCCGCACCTATGTCGCCGGGGTTCCCGTGATCCTGGCGCGGCTGTCCTTTTCCGGCGAACTCGGCTTCGAGATCTATTGCGCGCCGCAATTCCAGCTCCGGCTGTTCGAGGGCATCGAGCAGGCCGGGGCCGGTCTCGGCCTCGAGCTCTACGGCAACCGGGCGCTGATGTCGCTGCGGCTGGAGAAGAACTGGGGCGCCTGGACGCTGGACTACCGGCCGGACTTCACAGCCGCGCAATCCGGCCTCGATGCCTTCATCGACTGGGATACCGATTTCATCGGCAAGGCGGCGGCGCTCGCCGAACGCGAAAGCGGGCCCGACAAGAAGCTGGTGACCATGGTGATCGCCGGCAACGACGTGGATGTCAGCAATGACGAGGCGATCCTGAAGGACGGACACTGCGTCGGCTCGGTCAGTTCAGGCGGCTTCGCCCACCACAGCGGCCTGTCCATGGCGCTCGGCTACGTGCCGCCGGAGCTTGCCGCGCACGGCACCGAACTCGACATTGAAATCCTCGGCGAACTCTACCGGGCGACCGTAACCGCCCATCCGGTCTACGACGCCAACGGATCGCGCATGCGTGGTTGACTGTGGTTCCGCCTGAGCTGGAAACGCCCTAATCAAACAGGTCGTAAAACGCCCTGAGAAGCTTCCTCTTGCGGATTAAACCTCACTGAGAATGGATAATTCATTTGCTGGAACATTGGTTGCAATGGCCCATTGAGTATTGGATAGAATTCAGATTTTGGCTACGAAAGTTGCCAGCCCTCTTCGGTAATCAATTCCAGGAAACTGATACTGCGGATTGGTTGGGGTTCATAATGCCGACATACCCACGGGATTTTTGGGTTTTGCTCACTACCCGGTTTTTCACCGGTAACAACAACCCAAGGCGTTGGATTTTGCACGGCCGCAAGCCCAATGACAAAGGGGTCAGCCGCTCCAATTCCTTTGTCCGGTTTCTCGGGATTAAAATACTGCTCCATTAGTTCTGCGACTACCGTTTGGATCGCGTTGTCACTATCGACAAACAAATCCTGTTGTTCTTTTGACCAATTAAAGCAATCATCGTTACGCGGCTCCAATTCGTCCCGCACTTCTCGCGATGCACGTAAACGTCCGTCTGATATCAGCTGTTCCATTCGCGGCACCAGACCCGTGAACACGGTCGGAGGATAGAACCTGACCCACCAGTCGATCAGGGCACTCGTGTCGATGCTGTAGTGATCTCCAACTGCCAAGCCGCCTACCTCACCATCTCCTCAACGGTCGCAACTTTTTCAGCACGCACACCTAGATATTTTGAAGCCTCGGTCAGGTTGATGTGATCGGAGTGATAGCTGTCGAGTACCAGCTTTGCGAAAGTGCTCAGATTGCTGACGGCTTCACGAGCCATGTCACGGCGAAAATTGTCGCCTGCGCGTTCACGATCTTGCTGTACCTGGCGAGCGTAACGGGCAGCATATTCAGCGCTTTTGCGCGCGTAGAAATCTTGGGTAGTCCGGTTGGTTATCAGCAACCGTCGCAGGACTACGTGCTCACTGCACCCAAAATCTCTGGCAAGCGTTGCCATGATATCATCATCCCAATCGCGCGGCTGATTGGGACCGGCTGTTACCAGGGCATGGGTAAGCAGTTCTCGACGTGGTACGAGCGCGGCGCCGGCCACATGATTGCAGAAGACTTCAATACGCTGCTCGCGAGGATTACGGGGGAGATCATCGTCGATGTCGCACACACCACCTTCTCCCAGCAGCAGATGCGTGAATTCATGCAGCATCGTGAAAGTTCGGCCGTTTAAGGCATTTTTTCGGTTTATGCCGATCACTGGCAACTCACGGTAAGCCAACGAAAAGCCAAGCATTTGCGATAGTTCTACTGAGATGACTTGAAAGACCAAAACACCAAGTGTTTCGATGCGCTGACGCCATTCGTTGTATGATCTGCGAGCGTTTCGCCAAGTTGATTGCAGCGCGTAGTCAACACCGATGATTTCGCGCATTCGTTCAGCAACATTTTCAGCACCGTCATTGAGCGTTACCGAACTAAGTGCCTCAAACGGCCTAATATCAGTTCCCATTTCCTGAGCGAGATCGAGTGCCAGCGACCGCCGCCGATAGGCCATACGAATTTCATGCAATAGTGCAGGTGAATACCTCTGTTCATCGGTGTCCGGCAATCTGCGAAAATCATGCGGGATGGAGGGTTCGTCGACCGGTTGCGGCAAATAAAAATCACTAATCGGTCTCTTGTATGCCTTGGCAAGCTTGCGCAATTGCGACATCGACGGTTGTTTTTCGCCCGCTTCCCAAGCAATCAGATTTTCCACCTTTGTGGTTATCTTGCGTGCTGCTTCTTCCTGCGAGAAGCCCGAGGCATCACGCAGCCATCGCAATATGGCCGGTTTGACAATTGCTTTGGGCACACGAGCCATCAATTCGTCCCAATCTGGTTTCTCGCCTGACTTAACTATCATTCAGCATGCCGACTTAGGCTATTGCATGCAACACGTGAAGATAGAATGTACAGTCAGCTGTTTGAGTGGTTTGCGTTTTCATAAACCACCACGGGCTGACAATTTCCGCTTAACGACTGCAATGGGTTTTGCGCACTCATTTGTGCATATTTGCAGTCTACCTGCTAACAACAAGGCGAGCACGACACGCAGGCGCTCGACCTTCTCCCCGAAATCCGGGTCACTTCAAATTGGGGTACACAGCAAACCAGCGGTTTCTCCAGAAAAGGCCCAATTTTCGAGGAACAGAGCAAAGGTCAGTTCGGGCGGGCATTCTGATTGTATCGGTCCGGCATCGTCAGCCGGCTGCGACAATCGCTTCCGGCAGTTCCCGCTCGAAAACGTCAAGCGCTTCGTCCGGGGCGCAGCTGATGCGGATGCAGCGATTGAGCGGTGCGACGCCCGGCATGCGCACGAAGACGCGGCGATCGGCGAGCGCCTGCAGCAGCGCCGTTGCGAACGTGCCGTCGCGGCCGCAATCGAGTGCCACGAAATTGGTGGCTGACGGCAACGGCTCCAGCCCGTTTTGTCGGCCGATGGCCGCGATGCGTTTTCGCGCCGCATCGATCTGTCCGCAGACCCTGCCGAGATAGGCCTGATCCTCGAGCGCCGCGAGGCCGGCGATCTGCGCCATGATGTTGACGCCGAAATGATTGCGGACCTTGTCGAACGAAACGATCGTGTCGGCATGGCCGAACGCATATCCGCAGCGCAGGCCGGCAAGGCCGTAGGCCTTGGAGAAGGTGCGCATGCGCAGCACATTCGGCAGGTCGACCAGTGCTCGCGATGCCGGCGCCGCGTCCGCCGGCGCGGTCTCGATATAGGCCTCGTCGAGCACCAGCATCGTCGTTTCCGGCAGCGCCCGGGCAAAGGCCTCGATATCGCCGCCGCTGTGCCAGCTTCCCATCGGATTGTCCGGATTGGCGAGGAAAACGATCGCCGCCTTCTCCCGGTGCACGGCGGCAAGCAGCGCGTCCAGATCCTCGCGGTCATCGCGATAGGGTACGGTCAGCAGCCGTCCGCCATGGCCGGCCACATGAAAATTGAACGTCGGATAGGCGCCAAGCGACGTCACAACCGCCGTGTCCGGCATGACGATCTGCCGGACGGCGAGCGCCTGGAGGCCGTCAATGCCTTCGCCGACGGTCATGTTGGCGGCCGTCAACCCGTGGTGTGCGGCCAGCGCCACGCGCAGATCATGGTTTTCCGGATCGCCATATTTCCAGACATCCGCTGCCGCGTCGCGCATCGCCTGCTGGACCGACGGCGCCGGGCCGAAGCCGTTCTCATTGGCGCCGATCCGCGCCCGAAACACCCCGCCGGTGGCGCGTTCATGGGTTTCCGGACCGACAAACGGCACGGTTGCCGGCAGCGACCGGACGAGCGGCGTAAATCCACTGAATCCTGGCATGATTTCGTTCCCTCGGTTCCGCCCCGCTTCAATAATGCGGCGGCTTGGTAACCGGCGGCGCGCCGTGCGCCTGTTCCTCGAGCGTCAGAAGCCGGTCCGTCAATTGTTTTTGCCGCCGGCGCAGGGTCTCGATGGTCGCCCACTGCTTGTTCAACTGCTCCGACAATTCATCGATCATCCGCGCTTGGTGGGCCGCATGTTCCTCCAGAATGTCCAGCCTCTCTGCCTGCGTTTGAGGTGTTTCGGTCACAACAGGGCCTCCTCCAGTGCGGTGCGCCAGTCGGCGTCGAGCGGTCGCGGCCGTCGGGTCGTCCGATCGACATAGACATGAACGAAGCGCCCCTGCGCCGAGGCGCTTGTTTCATCATTGCGAAACAGGGCGATCCGATAGGTCACAGAGGATGAACCGATGCGCTCGACTCCGATCCCCGCATTGACCCGGTCCGGAAACGCCATTTCCGCAAAATAGTGACAGCCGGTTTCCACCACCAGCCCGATGGTCTCGCCGCCCTTGTAATCGAGCAGTCCTCGTTCAAGCAGCCAGCCGTTGATCGCCGTGTCGAACAGCCCGTAATGGACAACATTGTTCATATGGCCGTAGACGTCATTATCCGCCCAGCGCGTCTGCAGCGGCCTGAACAGGGAAAACTGGTCCTTGGCAAAGGGGGTCGGCCGGCTCATCGGATCACCATGCCGCGCGGTAGATCGCCAGCGCGTCGGCTTCGCTGACGACGCGCGGATTATTGACCAGAAGACGCGTCTGCTTCATCGCATCGCGCGCCATCTTCGGCAGTGCGTCCTCGCCGATCCCCACATCGCGCAGCCGCGCCGGCAGGCCGATATCGGCCGACAGAGCGTCGAGCCGGTCGATGAATGCGGCGCAATTGGCCTGTGTGCCGCCGGCGTCAGTGAAATCGGCGAAGGCATGCGGGCCGAGTTCGGCATAGTGCCGCATCGAACCATTGGCGGTTTCCGCGGCATTGAACCGCAGCACCTCGGTCAGCACCAGCGCGTTGGACAGCCCGTGCGGAATGTAAAATGTGCCGCCGATCGGATAGGCCAGCGCATGCACGGCGGCGACCGGCGAATTGGCGAAGGCCATCCCGGCAAGGGCCGATCCCAGCAACATGGCGCTGCGCGCCTCGAGATTGTCCGGTTCGAAAACCGCCGTCCGGATATGGGCGCCCAACAATTTGAGCGCCTCGACCGCCAGCATGCGCGACATCGGATTGTTGTTGGCGTTGCGTGACGCATAAGCCTCGATCGCATGCACCATGGCATCGACCCCGGTGGCCGCTGTCGCCGCTGCCGGCAGGCTGACGGTCAGTCCGGCGTCGAGCACCGCAATGTCCGGGAGGATGAGGGGTGAGGAGACGCCCCGCTTCTCATCGCCCCCGACCGTGATGATTGAAACCGGCGTTGCCTCCGAGCCGGTGCCGGCTGTCGTCGGCACCAGCACCAGCGGCAGCCGTGGCCCCTTTGCATTGCCGACACCCCAGGCCGCGTCGAGATCTTCACCCGAGCCCGCCAGCAGTGCCGCCAGCTTGGCGACGTCGAGCGACGAACCGCCGCCCAGCGCGGCGATCCCGGTTGCCTCGCAAGACCGCGCCGCATCAACAGCCTGCATCAGCGTTGCCTGGCTCGGATCGGCTTCGACCGAGTCGAATATCGTCACCCGATGCCCCGCCGCCTCGAGCGACTGCACAGCCGCGCGTTCCAGACCGGCCTGCCGTATTCCCCGATCCGTGACGAACAGCACGCTCGGCCCGAGACACGCGCCGGCAATTTCCGCCAGCGTTTCGGCGGCGCCGATGCGCACGATGAAGCGCGGCGTGGTATTGAAATCAAAGTCCAAATTCGTCTCCTTCGGGACCCCAGTATCACAGCCGAAACGCCAGTTTATCAACACCCCGCGCCCTCAGGAACCGCGCATTTGACGAAAAATAACGGTTTTGGGCTGGCATCGCGGCAAGCACATGCAATAGTGTTGTCCGTTAGACCAATTGATAAAAAACTGGATGGCGCATGGGAGAGCTTGCTATCGAATTGAAGGGTATCGACAAGAGTTTCGGTGCCGTTCACGCCAACAAGAATATCAATCTGCAGGTGCGCAAGGGGACAATACACGGCATCATCGGAGAAAACGGAGCGGGAAAATCGACCCTGATGTCGATCCTCTACGGGTTTTACCAGGCCGATCGCGGAGAAATTCAGGTCAACGGCAAGCCGACGACCATCCGTGATCCGAACACCGCGATTGCCGTGGGCATCGGCATGGTGCACCAGCATTTCATGCTGGTCGACAATTTTACCGTCCTGGAAAACGTCATGCTGGGCGCTGAGGAAAACGCCGTCCTCAACCGCGGCATCACCAAGGCGCGGGCCGAACTCAAGCGCCTGGAGGACGAATATGCGCTGGAGGTCGATCCCGATGCCGTGATCGAGCAGCTTCCAGTGGGTCTCCAGCAGCGCGTCGAGATCTTGAAGGCGCTGTTCCGCGGCGCCGAAATCCTCATTCTCGATGAGCCGACGGGCGTTCTGACACCGGCCGAGGCGGATCATCTCTTCCGCATTCTCGAACAGCTGCGCGATCAGGGAAAGACCATCATCCTGATCACCCACAAGCTGCGAGAAATCATGGCCATCACCGATGAAGTGTCCGTCATGCGCCGCGGCGAAATGGTGGCGACACGCGAGACCGCGGCGACATCGGTCGAGGAACTGGCCGAACTGATGGTCGGCCGGCGGGTGCTGCTGCGGGTCGAAAAGGGCGAGGCCAATCCGCAGGATGTCGGGCTTGCGGTCGAGAACCTGACCGTCAAGGACAATCGCGGTGTCGTCATGGTCGACGATGTGTCCTTCGAGGTGCGGGCCGGCGAAATTGTCGGCATTGCCGGGGTTGCTGGCAATGGCCAGTCCGAATTGCTGGAGGCGATCACCGGCATTCGTCGCGCGGAAAAGGGGACGGTCATGCTGCGTGGCCAACCCATCCACGTCACCGGCGAAGCCGATCCGGCCGAGTTGCGCAAGCGCGAGCTGGCGCATGTCCCGGAGGATCGCCATCATATGGGCCTGGTCCTGAGTTTCGAGGAAAACGAGAATGCCATTCTCGGCTACCATTATGATGAGAAATACCTCAACGGACCGATGCTCAACCTGGCCAGTATTCGTCAGGACGCGGCCAAACGCGCCGAGGAATATGACATCCGGCCTCCGGATGTCCGGCTGAAGACCGCCAATTTCTCCGGCGGCAATCAGCAGAAGATCGTCCTGGCGCGAGAAATGGGGCGCGATCCGGCCGTTCTGGTCATCGGCCAGCCGACACGCGGTGTCGATGTCGGCGCCATCGAGTTCATCCACCGGCGGATCATCGAGATGCGCGATGCCGGCAAGGCCGTTTTGCTGGTCTCCGTCGAACTTGATGAGATCCGCGCCCTGTCGGACCGCATTCTGGTGATGTTCGCCGGCCGCGTCGTCGGCGAGCGCACGCCGGAGGCAAGCGAGGGTGAACTTGGCCTGCTGATGGCCGGCGTGGAAGAAGGACAGGAGGCGGCGCAATGAGTGCTCCTTACGCAAAGCTGCCGCTCTGGGTGGAATACGGGCTGATCCCGCTGATCAATCTGGTCGTCGCCTTTCTCGTGGCCGGTTTGGTGGTGCTGATCGTCGGCGAAAGCCCGCTCCGGGCGGCGACGCTGCTGGTCCAGGGTGCGTTCGGCTATGGCGAAGGGATCGGCTTTACGCTCTATTACGCCACCAATTTCATTTTCACCGGGCTGGCGGTGGCCGTCGCCTTTCACTGTGGCCTTTTCAATATTGGCGGCGAGGGACAGGCCTATATCGGCGGTCTCGGCGTGGCGCTGGCCTGTCTGTGGCTGGACAATATTTTTCCGTGGTTCCTGACCTTTCCGGTCGCCGTCGCCGCCGCCGCGCTGTTCGGGGCGGCCTGGGCGTTCATTCCAGGCTGGCTGCAGGCCAAGCGCGGCAGCCACATCGTGATCACCACCATCATGTTCAACTTCATCGCATCGAGCCTGATGGTCTACATGCTGGTCGAAGTGCTCAAGCCGGCGGGCTCGATGGCCCCGCAGACCGAAACATTTGCCGATGGCGGCCAGCTGCCGCGGCTCGACTGGCTGCTGTCGATCTTCGGTCTCGACATTGGCGGCGCGCCGTTCAACCTGTCCTTCATCGTCGCCCTGGTTGCCGCCTTTCTGGTCTGGCTGCTGATCTGGCGCACCCGTCTGGGCTACGAAATCCGCACCATGGGCGCCAGCCCAAGCGCGGCACGCTATGCCGGCATCAAAGAGGCCCGCATCATTGTCATCACCATGCTGGTTTCCGGCGGGCTCGCAGGCATGATGGCGCTCAACCCGATCATGGGCGACCAGCACCGCCTGCAGCTCGATTTTGTCACCGGCGCCGGTTTTGTCGGCATCGCCGTGGCGCTGATGGGGCGCTCGCATCCGGTCGGCATCATTCCCGCCGCCGTGCTGTTCGGCATGCTCTATCAGGGCGGTGCGGAAATCTCCTTCGAGATGCCCAATATCTCGCGTGACATGATCACCATCATCCAGGGTCTCGTCATCCTGTTCGCCGGCGCGCTGGAGCATATGTTCCGGCCGACCCTGATAGCCTTTTTCGCCACCTTGCGCGGCATGCGCGATACGGCCGAAGCACGGGCGGGGAGCTAGGAAGATGGAGTATTTTCAACTCGCCCTGGTCACCCTTGAAGCCACCATCCGCCTGTCGGTGCCGCTGATCCTGGCGGCGCTCGCCGGCCTCTATTCCGAACGTTCGGGCATTTTCGATATCGGCCTTGAGGGCAAGATGCTGGCGGCGGCCTTTGCCGGCGGCGCCGCGGCGGCGGTTTATGGCTCCGCGCTGCTCGGCCTTCTGGCCGCCATCGCGATTTCCGTGGCGCTGGCGTTGGTCCATGCCTTTGCATCGATCACCCAGCGCGGCAACCAGATCGTATCGGGCGTCGCCATCAACTTCATCGCGCTCGGCTCCACGGTGATCCTCGGCCAGGCCTGGTTTCGCCAGGGCGGGCGCACGCCGCAGCTTGATGGCGACAGCCGTTTTCAGGCAATCACCCTGCCCTTTGCCGAGACATTGCAATCGGTTCCCATTCTCGGCCCGATCTATCAGAACCTGATCTCGGGCCATTTTCTGCTGACCTATTTCGCCTTCGCCATGGTGCCGATCACCTGGTGGGTGCTCTACCGCACCCGCTTCGGCCTGCGCCTGCGCGCCGTCGGCGAGAATCCCGGCGCCGTGGACACGGCCGGCATTTCGGTGCCGCGCATGCGCTATATGGCGGTAATCTGTTGCGGCATATTGTGCGGCTTCGCCGGCGCCTATCTGTCGATGGCCGTCGCCGCCGGTTTCGTCAAGGGCATGACCGCCGGCAAGGGCTTCATCGCCCTGGCGGCGCTGATCTTCGCCAAATGGAAGCCACTCAATGTCATGCTGGCCTGCCTGCTGTTCGGTTTCCTCGATGCCACGGCAATCCTCATGCAGGGACATGAATTCCCGATTGTCGGCGAGGTGCCGGTCCAGTTCATGCAGGCCCTGCCCTACATCCTGACCGTTATCCTGCTGGCCGGCTTCATCGGCAAGGCGATTCCGCCGAAGGCCGGCGGCCAGCCCTATGTCAAGGAACGGTAAAGCCGATGGCACGCGATCTCTATGAGGCGGCGCGCGATGCCATGGGCAAATGCCATGCGCCCTATTCGAAATTTCCCGTCGGCGCGGCAATCCGTGCCGATGACGGGCGGATCTATGCCGGCGCGAATATCGAAGTGATCGCCTATCCGGAAGGCTGGTGCGCCGAGACGACGGCCATCAGCCATATGGTGATGGGCGGCGGGAGGCGCATCGAGGAAGTTGCCGTCATTGCCGAGAAGATGGATGCCTGCACGCCCTGCGGCGGCTGCCGCCAGCGCCTTGCCGAATTTGCCGGTCCGGATACGCCGATCCACCTGTGCGACCAGAACGGGGTCATCAAGACGGTGACGATGGGCGAACTGCTTCCCTACGCATTCGATACCGAGGTGCTGAAATGAACCAGGCAATCTCCGTGCTCGTCAACAAACTCGAGGGCCTCGCGCCGAAAACCGCAATCGTGCTCGGCTCGGGTCTCGGCGCGCTGGTCGATGAAATTGGCGACGCGGTCCACGTTCCCTATGCGGATCTCGAGGGTTTTCCGCACAGCGGTGTTTCCGGCCACGCCGCGCAGGTCGTCGCCGGCCAGTGGGATGGCACGCCGGTGCTGTTCCTCTCGGGCCGCGCCCATTATTATGAAAATGGCGATCCGTCCGTCATGCGGGCACCGCTCGAGACACTCCATGGGCTCGGCATCAAGCGGCTGATTCTCACCAATGCCGCCGGGTCGCTGCGCGACGACATGCCGCCGGGATCGGTCATGCAGATTACCGATCACATCAATTTTTCCGGTACCAACCCGTTGTTCGGCGAGCCGAGCGACCGCCGTTTCGTTGGCCTGACCAACGCCTATGATGCGGCCATGCGCGAAGAGATGCAGGCCGCGGCGCAAAGGGCCGGCGTCACCCTGCATCAGGGCGTTTACATGTGGTTCTCGGGACCGAGCTTCGAAACGCCGGCCGAAATCCGCATGGCCCGGACATTCGGCGCCGACGCCGTCGGCATGTCGACGGTGCCGGAGGTGATCCTGGCCCGCTTCCTCGGTCTCGATGTCGCCGCCGCGTCGGTTATCACCAATCTGGCGGCCGGCATGAGCGGCGAAGAGATTTCCCATCAGGAAACCAAGGACATGGCGCCGCTCGGCGGCAAGCGACTTGCCGCGGTACTGCGTGAGATGCTGACCGGGCACTGACCGGATTTCTGACATGGAGATGCACACTGGAGGAAGGTCCATGGGGCTGCTGCCGCAGGAAACGGTCCGCAAGAAGCGCGACGGGCATGAGCTGGAATCAGGCGAAATCGCCGCTTTCATCCGCGGCGTGACCGACGAATCCGTGACGGAGGGTCAGATCGCCGCCTTCGCCATGGCGGTCTTTTTCAACGATATGACCCACCGCGAAGCGGTCGACCTGACCTTGGCCATGCGCGATTCGGGCGACGTTCTCAGCTGGCCGGATCTCGACAGGCCGGTTGCCGACAAGCATTCGACCGGCGGTGTCGGAGACAATGTATCGCTGATGCTGGCCCCGATCGTGGCCGCCTGCGGCGCGGCGGTGCCGATGATCTCCGGGCGCGGGCTCGGCCATACCGGCGGCACCCTCGACAAGATGGAGAGCATTCCCGGCTATGAGATCGTCCCGTCGAACGACCGGTTCCGCCGGACCGTTGCCGAGGTCGGTTGTGCGATCATCGGCCAGACCGGTGATCTCGCTCCGGCGGATCGCAGGATCTACGGCGTGCGTGACGTCAGCGCGACGGTCGAATCCGTGCCGCTGATCACCGCGTCGATCCTGTCGAAGAAACTGGCCGCCGGCCTGCATGCCCTGGTCCTCGACGTCAAGGCCGGCAATGGCGCCTTCATGGCCAAGCCGGAAGCGGCCACGACATTGGCCGAAAGCCTCGTGAGGGTCGCCACCGGCGCCGGTCTGCCGGCGTCGGCGATCATCACCGATATGAACGAGCCGCTGGCGAGCGCCGCCGGCAATGCCGTTGAGGTCCGCAATGCGGTGGAATTCCTGACCGGTGCCCATCGTGATCCGCGGCTGGAGGAGGTGACGCTTTCGCTGGCGGACGAGATGCTGATCTCATCGGGCCTGGCCGACGATCATGAGGTGGCGCGTCGGCGATCGCGGGACGTGCTTGACAGCGGGCAGGCGACCGAGCGTTTCGCCAAAATGGTCGCTGCGCTCGGCGGCCCCGCCGACTTTGTCGAGAAATACCATGCCTATCTGCCCAAGGCACCGGTCGTCCGCCCGGTGACGGCCGATGCCGACGGCTTTATCGGCTCGGTCGACACACGCGGTATCGGCCTTGCCGTCGTTGCTCTCGGCGGCGGGCGGACCCGGCCGCAGGATGATGTCGATCCGGTCGTCGGCCTGACCGGCCTGGCGGGGCATGGCGAGGCCATCACCGCCGGCGATGCGATCGCCATGGTTCATGCCCGCGACGAAGCCGCGGCCGAAGCGGCTGAACAGGTGGTTCTGGACGCCTATCGGCTGACACCGGAACCGCCGGAGACTGCCGGGCCCGTCCTGTCGCGCGTGGAGAGTCCAGCGATGCGCTGACGTTCTACCTGGCCTTGAGCACCATCCGGCCGTCGACCGCCTGATAGGAGCGCAGCTTTTTCAGGAAGCTCATGCCGATCAGGGTTCCGGACAGCGATGTGTCGTCGAGGACAAAGGCATCGACATTGTCGACCCGAATGGACTGGATTTCGACCCGTCTGAGCACCACATGGGCCGCCTTGACCGTGCCGTTGGCGGTCCTGACCTGAGTGGTGAAATCCGCGGGGCTGACGGACAGGCCGAGTTTGCGGGCAGTCGAGCGGTTGATGGCGATGACGCTCGCGCCGGTGTCGATCAACCCTTCGACCCGGCGGCCGTTGATCTTGAACGTGCCCTGAAAATGGCCCCGGGCATCGGCCTCCAACACCACCTTGCGTCCGCCGGAAGAGGACAGTCTGGACGGCTGTGGAGCAGGTGTTGCGGTTTCGACCACTGCTCGCCGGTCGGCGTTCTCGAAGGATCGCTCGATAAGTGGCGGCACGATCAGCGCGGCACCGCCGACAAAAGCGGCGAACATGACGATACGCAGCATGGATCCAATTCCCGGTTTCGACGGGCCGATTAGACCATGGCAAAGCTAACGGAGCGTGATCGGCAGCGCCTTGAGGGCCCTTGGCTGGCAAACTGGTTAATGATTCACCAGCGGTCGGTGCCGCTATTTGGTCCCGTACATCCGGTCGCCGGCATCGCCGAGCCCGGGGACGATATAGCCGTTTTCGTTGAGATGGCTGTCGATCGAGGCCGTGAAGATCGGGACGTCCGGGTGGGCTTTTCGAAAGGCTTTGATGCCTTCCGGCGCTGCCAGCAGGCACAGGAAGCGAAGATTGTGCGCACCGCGTTCCTTCAGCTTCTCGACCGCCGAAATCGACGAATTGGCGGTTGCCAGCATCGGATCGACGACGATCACCAGCCGGTTGCTGATGTCCTCCGGTGCCTTGAAATAATATTCGATGGCCTGCAGGGTCTCATGGTCGCGGTAAATCCCGACATGCGCCACCCGCGCCGATGGAACCAAATCCAGCATGCCCTCAAGCAGCCCGTTTCCGGCACGCAGGATGGAAGCAAAGACCAGCTTCTTGCCGGCCAGCACCGGCGCGTCCATCTGTGTCATCGGCGTTTCGATCGTCTCATGCGTCAGATCGAGTTCACGCGTGACCTCATAGCAAAGCAGGGTCGAGATCTCGCGCAGCAGGCGCCGGAACCCCGCCGTCGAGGTTTCCTTCTTGCGCATGATGGTCAGCTTGTGCTGGACGAGGGGATGGTCGATGACGGTAACGCCGTCCATGGCTGCTGTTCCTTGTTCGGTGGGCGCTTCATTTTGCCTTCCGCGCCGCGCGGCGGCAAGCCGGACGGGCGGCAAATTCCACCGCATCCGCCATTTGTCACAGCTTTGCGATCAGCGCCTGACGGGTTTCATCGTCGACGAAGGCGGCCTCGAGGGCGGTTCGCGTCGTATGGACCAGTTCCGCATCGCTCATGCCGAACGCCGATTGTGCCACGGCATATTCCTTGCCGAGCGTGGTGTCGAAGAATGGCGGGTCGTCGGAATTCAGAGTGATCTTCACGCCGGCATCGCGCAGGGCGCGAAAGGGATGCGATGCGAAATTGTCGAAGATCGACAGCGAGACATTCGATCCCGGACAGGCCTCAAGCACGATTCCTGTGTCCGCCAGTTGCGCCACCAGCGCGGGATCCTCGATCGCCCGCACGCCGTGTCCGATACGCGCCGGCCGTGCGTGCTCGAGCGCGTCGCGCACGCTTTCGGCGCCGGCCAGTTCGCCGGCATGGGTGGTGATGCCGAGCCCGGCATCGCGGGCGATATCGAAGGCCGTCGTGAAATCCGCATGCGATCCCATGCGCTCCTCGCCGCCCATGCCGAAGCCGGTCACCAGCGCATGCGGCCGGCTTGCCGCGTAGCGCGCCACATCGACGGCTTGGTCGCTGCCGAAATGGCGCACGCATGTGATGATGATGCGGCCCTCGATGCCGCACGTCTCACGAGCCCGGCGCATGCCTTCGCCGAGACCGTTCAGATAGGCGTCCGGCGACAGGCCGGCATTGCGCGCGTGATCGGGAGAAACGAAGATCTCGCTGTAGATCGCGCCTTCTTCGGCAATCGATTCCAGATAGGTCTGGGCGAGCAGCGCATAGTCCTCCTCGCTGCGAAACAGCCCGGCGGTTTGGTCATAGGCGGCCAGGAAGCTGGTGAAATCGTGCCACAGGAACCGGTCGCCATCGATGAGCCGGCTGATATCGACATCATATTTCTCCGCCTGGGCCTGCGCCAGCGCGGTCGAAACCGCGCCCTCGATATGGCAGTGAAGCTCCGCCTTCGGAATATGCGCGGTCAAAGAAAACTCCTTCCATGCGGCCCGGGATCAAGGCCGAGATGGGCGGCGATCCCCTCGCCGATATCGGCGAAGGTCTCGCGAACCCCGGCCGAGCCGGCCGTCACGCCCGAACCGAAACACAGGACCGGAACCCGTTCGCGCGTGTGGTCATTGCCGCGCCAGGTCGGGTCGCAGCCATGGTCGGCGGTAATGACCACCAGGTCGTTTTGCTTCAGTTTCCGGGCGATTTCCGGCAACCGCCCATCGAAGGCCTCCAGCGCCGCCGCGTAACCCGGCACGTCGCGGCGATGCCCGTACAGCATGTCGAAATCAACGAAATTGGTGAAAATGATATTGCCGTCGCCGGCATAATCGAGCGCGTCCAGCGTGGCGTTGAACAGCGCCATATTGCCGTCGGCCTTGCGCAGTTCGCTGATACCCCGATGGGCGAAGATATCGCTGATCTTGCCGACGGCGATGACCAGCCGTCCGGCCTTGCAGGCCCGGTCGAGCAGGGTCGGTTCGGGCGGCAGGACCGAATAGTCGCGTCGGTTTGCGGTGCGTTCGAAATTGGCCGGCGTTTCGCCGACAAAGGGTCTGGCGATGACCCGGCCGATATTGAGCGGATCGACCAGTTCGCGGACGATTTCGCACAGGCGATAGAGGCGTTCCAGACCGAAATGCTCCTCATGGGCGGCGATCTGGAAAACACTGTCGGCCGATGTGTAGAAGATGGGCTTGCCGCTCTCGATATGTTCGGCGCCGAATTCGGCGATGACCCTGGTGCCCGATGCGTGGCAATTGGCAAGGCTGCCCGGCAGGTCGGCCCGTTCGATGATCTGCGCCAGCAGATCGGCCGGAAATGATTCGGCTTCATCGGGGAAATATCCCCATTCAAAGGAAACCGGCACGCCGGCGATCTCCCAGTGGCCGGACGGCGTGTCCTTGCCCCTGGAGATCTCGGTGGCACAGGCATAGCGTCCGATCGGCCGGGTTTGGCCATCCATGCCGGTCGGTATGCGTCCGGTGGCCAGCCGCGCTGCCTGGACCAGGCCGAGCGACGTCAGATTGGGCAGTGTCAGCGGCCCGCTGCGCAAGCCCTCGCGGTCGCCCAGCCCGACGGCGCATTGCTCGGCGATATGGCCAAGCGTGTCGGCGCCCGCATCGCCGAAATCCGCCGCATCCGGAGCGCCGCCGATGCCAAATGAATCCAGCAGCAAAATGATTGCACGAGCCATGATCTGTCCTGTCGCTGCCAACCGGTTCCCGGCTGAATGCCGCACAAATTATGGCTTGGTCTGGCGCTTCACAAGCGGAAAATCAGGCCGCATCCTGCTCAATCACGGTTTTCCTGTTCCGCAACGACCGGCCGGTCAGCAATCCGTACAGGACAGGTTGGTCCCCAGTCGCGGCCGCATGTAATAGGTCTCGTTCATGTCGAGCGCCGCCGCGGCACTGCCGAGAAACGGATAGGATGTCAGGAACTGGTGCTTGTTGGTGATTTCGCTGCGCACATAGTAGGCATTGGCGATCTGCAGCCCGGTGGGAATGGTCACCGAGGCGCCGTCGGTATAGGGTTTCGTCGTTTCGCTGCCCCACGACCAGTCGATCTTGGCGTTTCCCGAGGCGTCGACTGTAATTCCGGTGAATTTGAGTTCGATGTCGCTTCCGTCGAACGGGGCCATGATGCTCTCGGCGACGTCGACCAGATCCTTCATTTCGGATTTGGTGATCGACGTGCCCTGAGTGATGAGATCGAGGGTGATGTTGCCGGCGCGCGATACTTTGGTGTCGACGGACAGCGCCACGGAGATTTCCACGGCGCCCATATAGATCAGCACCAGGATCGGCGCGACAAAGGCGAATTCCACCGCACCGGCACCGTCGCGGTTGCCGAGCAGCCGGCCAAGCCTTCCGCCCTTCCGGCTTTGGAAAAGACTGCGTGCCGTGTGTTTCATGGACTGTCCCATCCCCTATCGGCCCCTGTGGCCACCCGCTCCGTTCCCGGCCCGGTCAATAGGCCTCGTTCCGGTATGCGGTGGTCGAGACGATCAGGTAGTATTCCGGCAACGATCCGTCGACGCGGATATTGGTGATATAGGGGCGCACCAGATCGGCCGTGACCCGCCATTTGTAGAAGGCGCGCAGCATGTTGATCGACGCCGAGCCGCCCGGATTGAAGGCAAAGCCGGTGGTGTCCAGATCGCCCCAGTCGCCGCTTTTGCGGGGCACCTTCGTCGGCATGGCGCCGAACGAGGCATAGGATTTCAGATCGATGAACAGCCGGTTATCGACATCGTCGCCGCAGGCGATCATGATCGACAATTCGGAGCAGAACTGGGTCTTGAACTGCTCTTCTGTGACATCGGTCGCCTCACCGGTATTGAAGGTGATCTGCCCGGTCCGCAGCTGCCGTCCGAGCGTGTCGACGGCATAGTTGAGCGTCTGCTCGGCGGCAAAGGCGACACAGGTCTCGATGATCGCGAAAACCAGCAGGAAAAACGGGATGGCGAGGATTGCGAATTCGATGGCGACACCGCCGTCGCGGTCGCGGCGAAATCGCGCCGACCATCTGGCGGCCTTCGCACTGCCCCTGCGCCTGATATCTCGAAGGATCCGCATCGTTTCCCCGCTAAAAACCTGTCCGGTGACTGTAGCGAATATGCGTTACCAATCCGTATCCGAAATGAATTGGATCGGGTCAGGCCCGTTTGTGCGCCATTTACCAAGGCTCGGGGAGTCCCGCCAGCGGGCCTGAGCCCTGGGGTTCGCGCCGGTTTGTGCAACCCCTATTCAGGCAGCTCGAACTCTTCGCAGTTCGGCGTGCAGGACATGATCTGGCGATCCGCCTGGCGGTAGACCTGCAGCGTATTCTTGTTCTCCAGCGATACCAGGATCCGCTCGTCGACAATGGCCGTTCCGTCGGTATCGAGGATGACGAGATTGGTCGTTCCGAATTTCTTACCCGTCAGGATGATCGTCTGCGCATCGCTGACCGCCGCATCGGCGATATCGGCATTGCCGATAATGACGCGGCTGACCGGCCGGTCGAGTTTGATCACCCGTGCGTAATCCAGTTCGACCCGGATCATGTCTTCGGCGAGAGCACTCGTCGAGGCAGCCGCGCCGAGCATGCCCGCGGCGACCAGTATCGGCAGGGCAAGCGCACGGACGGCAAGGGACAGGGTTTTCGATCCGGTGGTCATGCTTTGCTCCTCATGCCGTGCCGATAGTGACGGCCCTAAAACTCGCCCGGAATGGTGAATGAATATTTAACGGCCTGCGGGAAACTGCGACCGCGCGCGGCTGTTCGCGGCCGGCGGGCCGGCTGCGTGGCTGCGGCGCGGCGCCGCGCCGGCGCCGCCGATGCGGATCGGATACGGGCCGGCATTATATATAGAGCCTTGCAGACACTCACGAATCTCGGCTCGTACCGCATCCATCGCGACCGGATGCGGGTCTGCATTAATCAAGCGTTCACCACGATCTTCCGCTTTTTTCGTCAAGGCTTTGGTAACCCTGTTTCTTAAGCAGATTTCAAATCATGCCCGATAATTTGGCATGCAACCGATCAGCGATGAACAAGTTGACGGGAGTGCTGAACACAGACGTGGAGCTAAGGAGTATTCCAATGACAAAGATTTTTGCACGCTTTCTGAAAGACGAATCGGGCGCAACGGCTATCGAATACGGCCTGATCGCCGCGCTTATTTCCGTTGCGCTGATCGCCGGTGCGACGCTCGTCGGCAACGAGCTGGAAGACGTCTTCAATGAAATCGGCACACAGCTGAAGAAGGCCAACTAAGGCCGGGAATTCAGCGCGCCCGATATCCGGGGCCGGCTGCCGGCCGAGCGGATATCGGGCCGAGACGGCAGGACAGGAAAAGCCCGGCCCGCGTGGTCGGGCTTTTCGTTAACAAAATGGCATTGTTTCAGGTCTCTAATGGGGTTTCAGGTCTCTAATGGGCCGTGCCGGGCCGCCGCAAACTGGCTGTCGTCGCGCTGAAACGATGGAGGATGCCCATGCTGCTGGCAGCGATCACCGTTATCTTTCCGCTTTGCCTCGCCTATGCAGCCTTCACCGACATGTTCACGATGACCATTCCCAACCGGGTCTCGATCATCCTGATCGTGTCCTTTGCGGTGATTGCCCCGCTCACAGGCATGGAGTGGATCACCTATGGCAAGCACTTCATTGCGGCCCTGCTGGTTTTCTCCGTGTGTTTCGCGCTATTCGGCTTCGGCCTCATGGGCGGTGGCGACGCAAAGCTGCTGACCGCAACCTCCCTGTGGTTCGGCCTGACGATGCAGCTCTTTGCCTTCCTGACCTATGTCGCCCTGTTCGGCGGCCTGCTGACGCTGATCATCCTGCTGGCGCGGTCCAACATGTTCTCGGTCGTCATCAACCGGGTCGGCATGCTCAGCCATCTGACGGATTCCAAACTCGGCGTGCCCTATGGCGTGGCCATCGGCATAGCCGGCTTCATCTGCTACCCGTCCAGTCCGCTGGTGCAATACGCGCTCGGCCATCTGGCCTGACCCGCCGGCCATTTCCAATCGCCTGACAACGTGGCCGTTGCATCCCGGCGGGCGCGGCGATGCCGCCACACCGGGTGACGTATCGCACCCGCCGCGCCCGTTCCGCCATCGCGGTGCGGCCGACCGGCAATTAATCTGCCGTTAAGCACAATCGTAAGGGCCGCATTAACCATAATTACACGATTGGTGCGGCATTGTCCCCGGCACGAGCAATTATGTGCCCCGGGGGTACCCCAATGAAGCCTGCACGCATCATCGTCATGTCCATTGCGCTGGTCGCCGCGGTTGCGGCCGGTTACCTCATGCTGAAGATCTCCGGCAGGGACAATCAGCAGCCGGTGCGCACCGTGGTCAAGGACGTGACCACCGATGACGTCCTGGTCGCCTCGAACAGCCTGCCGATCGGCTCGCGGCTCAATGAGGATAATCTCGACTGGCAGGAATGGCCGGAAAACGCGCTGGCCGACAGTTTCATCACCCGCTCGACGCGCCCGGACGCGATCGAGGAACTGTCGGGCTCCATCGTTCGCCTGCCGGTCTTCGAGGGCGAACCGATCCGCGGCGAAAAAGTCGTCGATTCCGATACCCGCATCATGTCGTCCATCCTGCCGTCGGGCAAGCGCGCCGTCTCGACCGAGATCAGCGTTCAGACCGGCGCCGGCGGCTTCATCCTTCCGAACGACCGTGTCGATGTCATCATGGTGCGCGCCGACGAGAGCACCGGTTTCCTGACCGAGACCATCCTGTCCAACATCCGCGTCCTGGCGATCGACCAGCGCATCCAGGAGGATGAGGACGGCAACAAGACCGCCGTCGGTTCGACCGCCACGCTGGAACTCACGCCCGAACAGGCGCAGATCATAACAGTCGCACAGCAGATGGCCTCGCGACTGACCCTGGCGCTTCGCAGTGTGGCGGATGTCCAGGAGCCCGATACCGGGGGAGCCGATTACCTTTTGAGCGGTGATGGCGGATCGACCATTCAACTGATTCGCTCGGGCGAGATCATCAATGTTGGCGCAGCGAAATAGACCGGGGACAAACCAGTGCGTAGCTTCAGAACATCAGATTTTGCGTCGGGCCTGTGTCGACTGGCCCTGATCGCCGGAACGGCTGCGGCATTCTCCGCCGCGGCGGCAATTGCGCCGTTCGCCGGTCCGGTTAAGGCCAATGAGCAGACGATCACCGTCAAGAGTTCCGGTCCCGGCGTCAGCCGCGATGTATCGCTCGGTCTCAACAAGGCCATCGTTATCGACCTTCCGGAAGATGCCCATGACATACTGGTGGCCGACCCGTCGGTCGCCGATGCGGTGACCCGCTCGTCGCGCCGGATCTACCTGTTCGGCAAGGCGGTGGGACAGACCAACATCTTCGTCTTCGGTGTCGACGGCAAACCCATCGTCAGCCTCGATCTGGCGATCGAACGCGATATTACCGGGCTGCAGCGGCAACTGGCGCGGTTCATTCCCGATTCCGACATCACGGTCGAGATCATCAGCGACAATATCGTTTTGACCGGCACCGTCCGCACGCCGCAGGACGCGGCGCGCGCCAACCAGATTGCCGGGATATTCCTGAAAGGCGGTGAAGCCACGACCCGCAACATCACCGCCATCGGCGATGGCGGCGACGCCGCGATCTTCGCCGAGGAACGGCAGGTCTCGCAGATCATCAATCTGCTCGATATCGAGGGCGAGGACCAGGTGACCTTGAAGGTGACGGTCGCAGAAGTGAGCCGGCAGATCCTCAAGCAACTCGGCTTCAACACCTATTTCAACGGTTCCGGCGGAACCGCCTTCAGCTCGGTCAACCCGGTGGGTCTCGGCAAGGCGCTCAGCCAGACGGCCGGGCTCGCCCAGTTTGACCTGGGCAGCTACGACGTGGATGCCTATGTGCGCGCCATGGAACAGGCGGGCGTCATGAAAACGCTGGCCGAGCCGACCTTGACGGCCATCTCGGGCGAAGCCGCCACCTTCTTTGTCGGCGGTGAATTCCAGTTGATCACCGGCCAGAACATCGATGACAACGGCATTACCTATGATTACGAGACAAAGGAATACGGCATTGGCATGGAGTTCACGCCGGTCGTCCTGTCAGCCGGCCGGATCAGCCTGAAAGTCGCGACGGAGGTATCCGAACCGACATTCGAGGGCAGCGTGACCTTGAGTGGAGCAAATACGCTGGGCGGTGTGACCGCCAATGGCGTGCGCCGCCGTGTGGCCGATACCGCGGTTGAACTGCCGTCCGGCGGCTCCATCGTCATTGCCGGCCTCGTCCGCGATGATGTCCGCCAGGTCATGGGCGGCTTCCCCGGCATCTCCAAGATCCCCGTTCTCGGGACGCTGTTCCGCAGCAGGGATTTCGTCCGCAACGAGACGGAATTGGTGATCATTGCAACGCCCTATCTCGTTCGTCCGGTGGCGCGCAACAAGCTGGCGCGGCCCGACGACAATCTCAATCCTGCCAGTGACGGTGCCGCCAATTTCCTCGGACGCGTCAATCGCGTCTACGGGCAGATGCAGACCGATCTGCCCGAGGGCCGCTACCACGGCGTTGTCGGCTTTATCTACAAATGACGGGGGTTGGAGCCAGATCATGACATACAAGGACACGGTTTCAATGGGACGCCACAACATATCGGCCGGGTCCGGCCCGCGCATGGGACGGTCCGTCGCCGTGATCATCGTCGCCGCTGCATTGCTCGCCGGATGCGCCAATGTGCACAATATCGAGGTCGGCTCGGTTCCGGACGATTATCGCACCCGCCATCCCATCATCATCTCCGAGAAGGCGGAGGTCGTGGATATCCCGGTGGCGAGCACCGATAGCAGGATGAATTACGGCACGACCAGCATCGTTCGCGGTTTCGCCCGCCAGTACCGGCAAAACGCCTCGGGCACGCTGCTGGTCATGACGCCGGTCGGTTCGCCCAATACCGGGGCCGCATCCCATGTCGCCGATCAGATCCGCAAGGTCCTTGTTGAAGAGGGCGTGCCGCGCCGAAACATCCAGGTGACCTCCTATCAGGCCGCCTCGGAGAACGATGCGGCGCCCGTTCGGTTGAGCTTTCAGGCAATCGCCGCCTCGACGGGCCCCTGCGGCCGATGGCCGGAGGATCTGGTGCTGAACACCAACGAGAACAAGCAGTACGAGAATTTCGGCTGCGCCACGCAGAACAACCTCGCCGCCCAGATCGCCAATCCGGCGGATCTGGTTGCCCCGCGCGGTATGACGCCGATCGATGCCCAGCGGCGTGACAATGTGATCAGCGACTACCGCGACAAAGGCGCGTCTCTCCGGGAGTAGAGGGTTGCGCGGATGGTTCGGGCACGGATGAACGGCACAATGCAAGGCAGGAAGACACGATGAGTGACGCAGCACACAGCCCCGGTGGTGAGGAAAGCCTGATCGATGCGGGCGGCAAGCGCGATGAACTTCAGCAATTGCGCCCGCTGCCGCGCATTTCGATCCAGGCCTTCTGCGAGTCCGAAGACCTGTTGCACGTGATGAATGATTGCGCCGAGGACCGGCGCATGGCGCGGGTGCATTTCCGGACCGTCAACGGCAATCTCGAAACCGCCACCAACATGTACGGTTCATCGCCGACGCCAAATCTCATCATTCTGGAAAACCGCGTGCCGCCGCGGGAGCTGATGGAGCAACTGTCGGATCTGGCGGAGGTCTGCGACCCCTCCACCAAGGTGGTGATCATCGGTCACGACAACGATGTCCACCTCTATCGCGATCTCGTTCGCCAGGGCATTTCGGAATATATCCTCGCCCCGGTTTCGATCGCCGACATGATCAATGTCATTGCCTCGATCTTTGTCGATCCGGAGGCCGAGCCGCTTGGCCGGACCATCGCCTTTGTCGGCGCCAAGGGCGGTGTCGGCTCCTCGACCATTGCCCATAATTGCGCCTGGGGCATCTCGAATCTGTTTTCGACCGAAGTGATCCTCGCCGATCTCGATCTGGCCTTCGGCACGGCGAACATCAATTTCGACCAGGATCCGCCGCAGGGCATCGCCGAAGCCGTGTTCTCGCCGGAGCGGCTGGACGATGTCTTCCTCGACCGTCTCCTTGCCAAATGCGCCTCGCATCTGTCGATGCTGGCGGCGCCGTCGATGCTTGACCGCACCTATGATTTCAACACCACCACCTTCGAACCGCTGCTTGAAATCGTCCAGCGCAGCGCGCCGGTGTCGGTGCTCGACGTGCCGCATCAATGGACCGACTGGACGCAAGCCGTGATGAAGGAAGTGGATGATGTGGTCGTCACCGCCACGCCCGACCTTGCCAATCTGCGCAACACTAAGAACCTGCTCGATACGCTGATCAAGCTCCGGCCCAACGACAAGGCGCCGCGCCTCGTCCTCAATCAGGTCGGCATGCCGAAACGGCCGGAGATTTCGCTGGACGATTTCTGTGAACCGCTGGACATCGAGCCGACGGCGATCATTCAGTTCGACGCCCTGCTGTTCGGAACGGCCTCCAACAGCGGGCGGATGATTGCCGAAACCGACGCCAAGGCGCCGACCGCGGAGACCTTTTCCCAACTGGCCCATATTCTGACCGGTCGGGCCGAGATCAAGAACAAGAAAAAGTCCGGACTGTCCAATCTGCGTTCGCTGCTGCGGCGCGGCTAGGTGGGAACGCCACTCAAGAATGATCCGAGGTTAGTGCATGTTTGGGAAACGGGGAAAACAGGGGTTCGGCGCGACGACCGAAAAGACCGTCAGCGCACCGCCGCTGGCGCCTGAGATTGCAGAGGAAACGCAGCCCGAGAAGGCACCCGAACCGGCGCCGGTCGAAGCGCCGGTGCAGGTCAACACGCCGCTCGCCCCCGGTGCCAGCCGGCCGGAGAAGAAGCGCTCCCGGGGCAAATCCGAGGGCTATTACTCCACCAAGTCGCAGGTGTTTTCGGCGCTGATCGACACGATCGACCTGTCGCAGCTTTCCAAGCTCGATACGGAAAGCGCGCGCGAGGAAATCCGCGATATCGTCAACGATATCATCACCATCAAGAATTTCGCGATGTCGATCTCCGAGCAGGAAGAACTGCTGGAGGACATCTGCAACGACGTTCTGGGTTACGGCCCGCTGGAGCCGCTGCTGGCGCGCGACGATATCGCCGACATCATGATCAACGGCTCGTCCAGCAGCTATATCGAAGTGGAGGGCAAGGTCGAGGAAGCCGACATCCGTTTCCGCGACGAAAGCCAGCTCCTGTCGATCTGCCAGCGCATCGTCAGCCAGGTCGGCCGGCGCGTCGATGAATCCAGCCCGATCTGCGATGCCCGCCTGCCCGATGGCTCCCGTGTCAATGTGATCGCCCCGCCGCTGGCGATCGACGGAACCTCGCTGACCATCCGCAAATTCAAGAAGGACAAGCTGACGCTGGACCAGCTTGTCAGTTTCGGCACGATCACGCCCGCCGGCGCGGAGATCCTGCAGATCATCGGACGCGTCCGCTGCAATGTCGTCATCTCTGGCGGCACCGGCTCCGGCAAGACCACCCTGCTGAACTGCCTGACCCGCTATATCGACGCCACCGAACGGGTCATCACCTGCGAGGATTCGGCCGAGCTTCAGCTGCAGCAGCCGCATGTCGTTCGTCTCGAGACCCGGCCGCCCAATATCGAGGGCGAGGGCGAGGTAACCATGCGCGACCTCGTCAAGAACTGCCTGCGCATGCGGCCCGAACGCATCATCGTCGGCGAGGTGCGCGGCCCGGAGGTCTTCGACCTGCTGCAGGCCATGAACACCGGTCACGACGGTTCGATGGGCACGATCCACTCCAACTCGCCGCGCGAATGCCTCAGCCGGATGGAATCGATGATTGCCATGGGCGGCTATTCGCTGCCGGCCAGGACGGTGCGCGAGATCATCAGCGGGTCGGTGGATGTCATCGTACAGGCGACGCGCCAGCGCGACGGTTCGCGGCGCATCACCCATATCACCGAGGTGGTCGGGATGGAGGGCGATGTCATCATCACCCAGGATCTCATGACCTACGAATATGACGGCGAGGACGCCAATGGAAAGATCATCGGCCGCCATTGTTCGACGGGCATCGGCCGGCCGAACTTCTGGGAGCGCGCCCGGTATTTCGGCGAGGACCGCCGCCTGGCCGAGGCGCTCGACAGCATGGAGCAGGCCACAGCCTAGGCACGCTGTTTGAAAGGAAAAGAGGCACGCCGTGTTCGGAATTGATTCGACAATCCTGCTGGTCATCGTGCTTGTCGCCATCGCGGCGGGCGCCTTGGCCTATGCCGTGCTCTTTCCGACGATCGAAACGCAGAAGCAGGCCGATACGCGCATGCAGCGCATCAAGCGGGCCGAAACGGACAGCAATGCCGTCAAGGCGGCCCGCGACCGGGTGACGGAAGCGGCCAAGCGGCGCAAGTCGGTGCAGGAATCGCTCAATGACCTTGAAAACAAGCAGAAGAGCAGATCGAACCCCAAATCCCCGCCGCTGAAGGTCGCCCTGCAGCAGACCGGCTGGAACATATCGGTCGGCCAGTTCTATCTCGGCAGCCTGGTTTCGGCGGTCGCGTTCGCCGGCCTTGCCTATTTTTCCGGCGCGCCGCTCTATCTGACGGCCGGCATGGCTGTTGTCGGCGGCCTTGGCGCGCCCCGATGGTTCGTGTCCTATATCCGCGCCCGGCGCATGAAGGCGTTTCTGCAGGAATTCCCCAACGCGCTTGATGTCATGGTGCGCTCCATTAAATCCGGCCTTCCGATCAACGATGCGCTCCGGCTGATTGCGTCGGATGCCCAGGAACCGCTGCGCAGCGAGTTCCGCAAGGTGGTCCAGGCGCAGCAGATCGGGCTGACCGTGCCGGAGGCCTGCGAGCGCCTGCATGACAATGTCCCCGTGCCGGAAACCAATTTCTTCGCCATCGTGATCGCCATCCAGGCGCAAGCCGGCGGCAATCTGTCGGAGGCGCTGGGTAATCTGTCGCGCGTTCTGCGCGACCGCCGCAAGATGCGCGCCAAGGTCAATGCCCTGTCGATGGAGGCCAAGGCATCGGCGGCGATCATCGGCGCCCTGCCCTTTATCATCACCCTGCTGGTTTACCTGACGACACCCGACTACATCATCCTCCTGTTCACCGACCCCAGAGGACATCTGATCCTCGGCGTATCGGCCGTCTGGATGAGCATCGGCGTGCTTGTCATGAGAAACATGATCAACTTCGACATCTGACGTGGTCGCCAATTCGTGAAAGACAGACACCGTGATCAACACTCTGACAGACCCGACATTCATCATGGCACTCCTCGTGGGCATCGCGGTATTCGCGACTCTGTTCACCATTTTTATGCCGTTGCTGGATCGCGGTGATCTGAGAGCCCGCATGAAGGCCGTCGCCCTTGAGCGTGACGAAATCCGCGCCCGTGAAAGGGCGCGCCTCAACGCCGAATCGGGGTCGCGCGGCACGCTGCGCCACGAAAGCAACACATCGGTGCGGCAGATGGTCGACCGGCTGAACCTTCGCGAGGCGCTGGTCGACGCGGCGACCGAAAAGCGGCTGAAGATGGCCGGCTTCCGGACGCAGAACGCGCTGAACATCTTTCTGGCCGCCCGCTTCGTCCTGCCCCTGCTCTTCCTGGCCCTTGCGGTGTTCTACATCTTTGTGGTCGGTGCGCTTGAAGACAAGCCGATGATGATCCGCATCTTCGCCTGTATCGCCGCCGGTTACCTCGGCTTTTACGCACCGAACATCTTCATCTCCAACCGCACGACCAAGCGCCAGCAATCCATCCGCCAGGCCTGGCCCGATGCGCTCGATCTCATGCTGATCTGCGTCGAATCGGGCATCTCGATCGAAGCTGCCTTTCAAAGGGTCGCCAACGAAATCGCCACCCAGTCGGCGCCTCTGGCCGAGGAGCTTGTCCTGACGACCGCCGAACTGTCCTATCTGGACGAGCGGCGCAAGGCCTTCGAGAATCTCGGCGAGCGTACCGGACTGGAAGCGGTGAAATCGGTGGGCCAGGCCCTGATCCAGGCCGAACGCTACGGCACGCCCATCGCCCAGGCGCTGCGTGTGCTCGCCCAGGAAAGCCGCGACCTGCGGATGACGGAAGCGGAAAAAAAGGCGGCGGCGCTGCCGCCCAAACTGACCGTGCCGATGATCCTGTTTTTCCTGCCGGTGATCTTCGGCGTGATCCTCGGACCGGCGATCATGAAGGTCATGGACAATTACGCCCGCTAGGGTCTGTCCGGCACGACGGGCCACGTTGCGGTAGTACGCGGTGAGCAAGCCGTTATCTGCATTTCGGATAGCGGCTTGCAGATACTTCATTTGAACGGAATATCAAAGCCTCCTACTATCCACTGAAGGCGGAATGGCCTTTGCCGTGGTCGTGAGGAGCCGTTGGATTGCTCCTCCTGCCGCCTGGATGATGACAGCCGGAGGAAAGACCGATGGGCCGCCTGACCACCTTCAATTTGCAGAACTGGATCGACGAGCACAAGCATCTGCTGAAGCCTCCGGTCGGCAATCAGCAGATCTGGAAGGATGCCGACCTGATGGTGACCATTGTCGGCGGACCGAACAAGCGGACCGACTATCATGACGATCCGGTGGAGGAGTTCTTCTACCAGCTGAAGGGCGACATGCTTTTGAAGCTCTTTGACGGCAAGGAGTTCTATGACGTGCCGATCCGCGAAGGCGACATCTTTCTGCTGCCGCCCCATGTGCGCCATTCGCCGCAGCGGCCCCAGGAGGGTTCGATCGGTCTGGTCATCGAGCCGGCCCGTCCAGAGGGCGAACTGGATGCGATCGAATGGTATTGTTTCGAATGCCAGAGCCTGGTGCATCGCGCCGAGGTCGATCTGGAATCGATCGTCGATGACCTGCCGCCCATCTATGAGGCCTTCTACAGCTCGCAGAACGCCAGGACATGCCCCAACTGCCGGGCGGTACATCCCGGAAAGGACGCGCCCGAAGGCTGGGTTGCGCTCTGAGCGCATCGCAAGAGCTGTCCCGCACCCTGCCGGGACCGTGGCGACCGGATCATGGCCGCTGCCGCTGCGTTTCCAGCCTGAACGCCCTTTGCCTCGGAACACGCCATGAACTATTCGAAACACGATGCCAAGGATTATGCCCGCGAGAACATGCGTGGCATCTGGGCTGCGGCGCTCAATCCTTTCAAGCCGGACTATTCCTTCGACGAGCAAGGCTTTCGGGCCAATATCCGCCACTGGGTCGATGATCTGGGAATCGCCGGCCTGTTCATTGCCGGCAAGCAGGGCGAGTTCTTTTCGATGAGTCTTGCCGAGCGCAAGCGCAATATCGAGATTGCCGTCGAGGAGACGGCCGGAAGGGCCGGCACCATCATGTCGGTCTCGGACCAGAATTTCGACACCGTCGTCGATCTGGCGAGACATGCCGAAGCCTGCGGCGCCGATTACATCGTCGTGCACGCGCCGGTTCTGCATTTTATCACCGACCGCGACGAGACGGTCTACAATTACTACAAAACCCTGTGCGACACCGTGGATATCGGCATTGCCATGTGGAGCCACCCCGACAGCGGCTATCTGATGTCGCCGGAGTTATGCGCCCGCATCGCCGATCTGCCCAATATCGTCGCGATCAAATATTCGGTGCCACGGGATATGTATGTTCGGCTGACCGAAATGGTCGGCGAAAAGATCCATGTTTCGACGGCCTCCGAGGAGGAATGGTTCGACAACATCGTCGAACTCGGCTGGAAGCTCTATCTGTGTTCCTCTCCGCCCTATCTGTTGCAGACCGCCAGGGACCGGCGGATGCACGATTATACCGCGCTCGCCTTTGCCGGAAGGATCGAAGAGGCGCGCGCCGTCCGCGACAGCCTCGATCCGGTCCGCCAGGCCATCAGGCAAACCAAGCCGGGCGCCAAACCCCAGGCGCACGGAAAATACTGGCAGGAACTGCTGGGCCAGGCGGGCGGCCCCGTGCGCCCGCCGCTGATGCAACTGACCGAGCAGGAAAAGGCCCGCACCCGCGAGGCTTTTGAAGGCTGCGGGCTGAAGCTCTGATGCCGGCCGATGCGAGATCGCATCGTGAGACAGCCGGATCGGTCAATCGGAGGAAATCGGTGAATCTCCGAGCTTGGAACGAAGGCAGGTGACACCGCAAGGCTCGAGGACCAGCGATCCCATCGCGAGCTCCCACCCGTCGCACAAACCGGCGATGTCGCGGGTCTCGGAACCGTAATTGAAGACAAACCGGAGCGCGCCGTTGTCTCGGATGCGAATGTCCGGCGGCAGGTCCACCCATGGAATCCGGGCAAGATCAAGCGCGCGGCGGACCTGCCTGTCCTGTACCGCATCATCGCCACGCCCGGCGACATAGATTGTGCGTCCCTGTTGTAGGACCGCCGCAGAACCGTTCTCAAGGGTTTCCAGCACCTCGACGTCCTGCCCGTTTCGTACGTCTTCGCGCCAGCCGGCAAAAGCGCCATCCTCGGTGAGCGGGAACGGGGCGAAAGGGCGGCGTGTCTCGACCCGCCGAACCGCGATGTCGATGAGCTGGCGCAGGGGACCCGGCGGCATCCCGTCGGGAATACAAAGATTGCCGGTCTTCGATCCGGTCCAGGGTCCGGCGAGGATCACCGCGTCGCTCTGTTCCAATCCCGTCACGAAGGCTTCGGAGAGGTGAATCAACATCGGTGCGATGATCAGTTTGCGATCTTTGATCGCGTCTGCGGTCGGCGGTACGATATCGACGCTGAGGCCGGCCCGCCGCAGGGCGCCATAGGTACGCAGCACACTGTCGAAATGGGAGGCATCGGCCGCGACCGGCTGGATCTCGCTCATCCACTGGCTGGCATAGTCGAAGACAAGCGCGACATCCGATCGGCCGGAATCCGGAGCCGGTGAGAGCCGTTCCAGTTCCTCGCTGATTTCGCGACAGAGCTGGAAACCGTAATTCGGCTCTCCCGTCGGCAGCAACAGGCCTTCATGCATCTGTTCCTGCCCGAATGATGGCTGCCGCCAGCGGAAAAAACTCACCACTTCCGCTCCGGCCGCAAAGGCTTCCCAGACCCACAGCCGGCCGGCGCCCGGTTTCGGCTCGGGATTGAACGCGCCCCAGTTCAGGGGCCCCGGTGGCTGCTGTTCCATCACCCACCATCGCCCGTTTGTCGCGCCCTGCCGGATTTGTCCGCAGGTCCTGTAAAGATCGTGGTGAAAGGCGTCAAAGTCCGGGTGCCCGACGCCCATATACCGCTCCATGAGATCCGGCTCTCCGATTTCACGGTCCAGAAATCCAAGCGGATAGGCATCCCAGGCGGCGATCTCGAGATCGGCGCTGACCGCATAGTGATCGAACTCGAAGAATTTGCCCATGAAATTGTGGCTGATCGGGCGGCCCGGTGAGTGCTGCCGGATGATTCTGGTCTGGTTGCGGTTGAAGGCAACGACCTGATCGGATGCGTACCGGCGCAGGTCCAGCATATGCGAGGGGTTCACCTGCGTGACGGCCGCCACGGGCAGTTCGATTTCGTCGAAGGATCGGTAATCCATCGACCAGAAGACATTGCCCCATGCCCTGTTGAGCGCGTCGATGCTCTGATACTGCTGGGCCAACCAGTCGCGGAAGCCGGTGAGGGCGGCCTTCGAGTAACTCACCGTTGTCCGGTGGCAGCCATACTCATTGTCGGTCTGCCAGGCCGCCAGGCCTGGGTGGGTGCCGTAGCGCCGCGCCAGCAGTTCGGTGATCCGGGCGGCTTCACGACGGTATCCCGGGTGGCTGAAACAATAGTGGCGGCGCGAACCGAATCCGCGGGCGCGGCCGTCCGGCCCGACCGGTAGCATGTCCGGCATCCGGTCCACCAGCCATTTCGGCGGTGTTGCCGTCGGCGTGCCCAGCACGATATTCAGCCCCTGCGCGCTCAGCACTTCAAAGGCCCGGTCGAGCCAGTCGAACTCCAGCTTGCCCGGTTCCGGTTCAAGTCGCGACCACGCAAATTCCCCGATCCGCACATAGCGGATCCCGACCTCCGCCATCATCTGTGCATCGATCGGCCAGCGCTCCTGCGGCCAGTGTTCGGGGTAATAGCAGACGCCGAGCGATTGGCGCTCCAGTCTATCGAGAGGCATGCTTTTGGCTTTCTTGATCTGTGTCAGGTGTCGGCAGAGCCTTGGTCTTCACTTGACGGCTCCCGCCGTGATGCCGGTGAGGAAGTAACGCTGGAGGAAAATGAAGACGAGCAGCATCGGGGCGGTCAGCAGGACCGCGCCGACCATGACCCCGCCCCATGAAATGTCGATCAGCCCGAACAGCGAACCGAGCGCAACGGGTGCCGTCATCATCGACTGGTCATTCGAAACAAGCAGCGGCCACAGGTAATTGTTCCATGAATGCAGGAACAGGATGATCGACAGGGCCGCCAGCATCGGTTTGACTAGGGGCATGGCAACGTAAACGAAAATTTGCCATTCCTTCACACCCTCGACCCGCGCGGCGTCGATGAGATCGACCGGCATGACCGAAAAGGCCTGCCGCATGAACAGCACACCGAGCGAATTGAACAGCGGCGGCACGATAAGGGCGAACCACGTGTTGGAGAGGCCGAAATCCCTGGCCACCATGATGAATTGCGGGATGACGACGACGAAATAGGGCAGCGTCATCGTCCCGACGATCAGGCCGAACACGGCGGCCTTTCCGCGGAAGCGGTATATGGCAAGCGCCCAGCCCGCCATCGAGGCAAGAAGCACCGAAGCGGCGGTATAGACCAGCGCCACGACCAGCGAGACGAAAATCGTCCGCACGAAGTTCAGGTCGCTTTGCAGGCGCTCGAAATTATTCTGGAATTCAGTGCCGGGAACAAGCCGGATCTCCGGCGAAAAGATCGCGCTGTCATCGAGTGTCGCGAAAACGAACATCAGCCAGATCGGCATCAGCCAGAGCAGCGCCGGCGGCAGGATGACCGCGTGGAGCGTCAACGACCGGACAAGGCGGGTTCTGCGGTTGAGGCTCATTGCTGCTCCCTCGACAGCCAGAGGTTCAGCGCGGAGAAGAAGCATGCCAGCAATGCGATCGTATAGGCGATGGCCGAGGCATAGCCGAAATTCAGGTTCAGGAACGCCTGTTTGTAGAGGAGTAGCCCCAATGTCTCAGTGGCGCCGCCGGGCCCGCCGACATTGGTGATCAGATACGGTTCGGCAAAAAGCTGCATCGACCCGATCACCGAAAGGACAAGGCAGAACACGATCACCGGCTTCAGCAGCGGCAATGTCAGATGGAAGAATTGCTGGCGGTGCGTGACCCGGTCCAGTGTCGCCGCCTCGTAGACGTCCTTCGGGATCGATTGCAGTCCCGCCAGAATGATGATCGCATTGTATCCGACCCACCTCCAGGTGACTGCCAGAATGATCAGAGTCATCGCCGCTGTGGGATTGGCGAACCAGTCGATCTTCGGCAGCCCGATGCCGGCCAGCGCCTTGTTGACTATGCCGAATTCCGCGTTGAACATCAGGCGAAAAACCGCCGCATAGGCAGCTTCCCCGATGACCACGGGCGCAAAGAACGCGAACCGCACGAGGCCGCGTGCGCGCAGCAGGCTGGAATTGAGCAGAACCGCAAGAACCGTCGCAAGGGCGATCATGACGGGAACCTGGATCGCCAGGATGGTCAGGGTGTTCCACAGCGCGTTGTAGAAGGCCGGATCCTGCGTCAGCCGGCCCCAAGTCATGGTCGGGTTGAACGACCAGGGGGCGCGGCGTGTCGAAAGAAACGACAGGTAGAAGGAATAGAGGATCGGCCACGCCCAGAACGCCACGAACACCAGAAGATAGGGGCTGACGAAGCCATAGGCGACGCGGGTCTTCGTGCGCATGACCATTCCCTTCCTTCAGGGGCGTGCCGTCAAGCCAACGGCACGCCCCCGCAGTCACGCCTTACTCGGCAACCGGCAATCCTGTGGCGAAGCTCACCTGCCGGGCGGCATGGTCCAGCGCGTCCTGCGCACTGTCGAACTCACCATTCAGAAACGCCGTCTGTGTGGCAATCATGATCTGGTCGGCATCGCTGAAAAACTCCGTTCCGTTGATCGGGGTGATCTTTTCCAGCCGGTCGAGAACCGTTTTCCAGATCGTTTGGCCGCCCCAGAATTCGCTCGGCTCGCTGACATAGGGATGATCCAGCGCGCTGGTCAGCGACGGAACAAGCCCCTGATCCTTCAGCATGGTGATCTGCCCCTCCGTCGTGCCCAGTGCATAGGCAAGGAACGCATAGGCCGCTTCCTTCTGATCGCTGTTTCCGGCGATCGCCAGAAGCGAACCGCCAAAATTGGCAGCGCGGCTGCCGCCCGGCGTCACGGTCGGCATCTCATAGATGCCCCATTTGCCCGATTGATCCTCCGGGGCGTTGTTGCGCACCGGCCCTTCCATCCAGGCGCCGCTCATCTGCGTTGCAACGATACCGGCTGCATTATTCTGCAGTTTTTCGCCGAAATTTGCCGCCGCGACGAGGCCTTCCCGGTTTAGCCGGCCGATCACCTCGAGCGCGGCGACGCAACCCGGCTGCGCCATGGTGATTGTGCTGCCGTCATTGGAGAAATATCCGCAGCCCTGTTCCTCCCCGATAATGCGAAAGAATTCCGCGCCCCCGTTGAGATTGTCATTGATCATCGTCACACCGGGATTGGCCGCCTGGATCTTCTTGCCCGCCTCGATGAAGTCGTCCCAGGTTTCGATGTCATCGGGGCTGAGGCCGGCATTTTCGTAAAAGTCCCGGCGATAGAACATCATGACAGGTCCGGAATCCCAGGGCATGCCCAGCATTCTGTCGCCGTCGCGCAGCGCAAAGAGCTTGAATTCGGGAAACGCCGACTGGGCGTCGGTATTAAAGCCCAGCGGAACGAGATCCGCCGCGCAATCGGGGAATTGCGCCGTGATGAGTTCCATCTCGACATTCTGGAACTGAAAGATGTCGGGCAGGCCGGCGCCGCCGGCGGCGCAAGCCGCCAGGACCCTGCTCTTGACGTCCGAATAGCCGTTCTTCTCGACGCTTACCTTGATGTCGGGATGGCGTTCATTGAACCCCGCGACCGTGGCTTCGAGCCCCGGGGCGGCGCTTCCCCATGACCATGCCGTCACTTCCGTTTCGGCCCAGGCGACACCCGCGGCAGCGGTCAATGCGCCTGTGGCGCAGCCAATAAGGAATCTCATCTGACTTCTCCTCCATACGATCCCCGCGGTTTGTCTGTGACCGCGACGATGGTATCATCGGCCAAAACAGGAGGAGCCGTCTTGCCAAACGGTCAGCAAAACTCGGCAGATGGTAAGATTTCGGACAAATACTACTGGAATCCGGAGGAGTCCGTCGTTGAACTCCAGCCAAATGACATCGTGATCGGACGCGGCCGCGGTGCCATCATGGGGTTTGCCCACTGGCATGTGCAGGTCGAGATCAACTATGTCTTCTCCGGTGCGCTCACATACGAAATGTGCGGCCGCGAATTCCATATCCGTGCAGGCGAGCTCGCCCTTTTCTGGGGCGGATTGCCGCATCGCCTGAGCGATTGCGAGCCCGGCACGCAGCTGGAGGCCATCCACCTTCCGCTCACCATGTTTTTCCGCCTGCGCATTCCCGACGACATGCGGGAGGCGCTGATGCACGGGGCGGTCTTGATCTCGACCGAAAAAAACGCCGAGGATCGCCACGCGTTTTCGCGCTGGTGCACCTATCTGCGCTCGAAGGATCCCGCGCGCATGCAACATGCCGCAGAGGAACTGCTGTTGCGGATCGAGCGGATTGCGTTCGGCGATTACGAGATGTCGGAAATCGCGACGCAAGGCAGCAGCGCGCCCGCCACGCCCGAATCGAAGTCAAACGACAAGATCAGACAGATTCTGGATTATCTGACCGCCAATTTCCGGGACGAAATCGACGCCGCCTCCATTGCCGATTGTGCAAATATCCATCCGAAATATGCGATGAGCGTCTTCAAACGGTCCACGGGTATCACGCTCAACGAATACCTGCAGCTTCTGCGGCTCTCCTATTCCCAGGCGCTGCTGATGCGCAAGGATGGCAATATTCTGCAGATCGCCACGGAAAGCGGATTTGGATCCCTGTCGAATTTCAACCGGACATTTCGCCGGCATACAGGGCTCAGCCCGTCCGAGTTCCGAAACCATGCCCATGACAGCCGTCAGGCGAAGTGGGCGGCAGGTGATGCCCGGCGCCCCTCGTGACGACCGATCTGCAAACTGTTCATGGAAACTGGTACTTGCCGGTCACGTTCCATTGTCGGCCGATGGGTTTCAGCTCTGCTTGTCGTTGAGCTTCGACCAGGCATTCTGCTGCTTCAGGATCGAGCGCAGATAGGTGACATTGGCTTCGGCCTGCTCGGATGACAGCTCGGCGCGGGCGATTTTCTCCGCCTCCTGGAAGCGGCCCTGCAGCCCGACCACCAGTGCCAGATTCTGGCGCACGCGGCTGTCGGCGCCGGGCGCGGCAGCGGCCTTGCCAAGATAGGTCTCGGCCGTCCGCAGATCACCGCTCAGCACATAGGACATGCCGATATTCGACAGGATTGACGGCTCGTCGGGCATCAGGTCCAGCGCCTGCCGGTATCTTTGCCGCGCTTCGTTGGCGCGGCCCAACTGATCGAGGATGGCGCCCTCGGCCGAATAGAGCTTCCAGTCCGGCTGGTCGGGCCGCTGCGCCCGCCGCACCGTCTGCAACGCCGGTTCGAGCTGGCCCGCGGCCGCCTGCGCCTTGCCATAGCTGGCAAGCACTGTTCGGTCGGTCGGATGGTTGATGGCCACCTGCTGCATCACCGCCAGTGCCTGCGAATCGCGGCCGGTCATACGCAGGATCGTGGCGTATTGGATGCCGGTCGCCTTGTCTTTCGGATTGGCCTCATAGGCGGCAGCGAATTTCCGCTCGGCGCGCAGCAGTTCCGAAGCGTTCATCTCGGCGATCGGTTTGCCGCGCGACGAAATGGAACCCGTCTTCGTGTTGGAGATATTGGCGCAGCCGGTGAGGACGAGGGCCAGAACCGCGATGCAGACGGTCCTGGAAAGCCGTGCCGGACCCAGGGATGTCAAACCAATGCTGCTCATTTCGCGACCCCGTTTCGCCTCTTGCGGCAGCGCATGTGTTCGACGCATCGCGGTTTCGTCAAAATGCCTCTTGCGTCGGACGCTCCGTCCTATAATCAATATTCTGTTAACCCTAATGGATCGTTAACGAGTCCTGATATGACCCTTTCCTGTTTTGCCGATCCGACCGATCTGTCGCGGCCGGTTTATCTTTTCAGCAAACCGGACCTGCAGCACGGCGCCGTCGATCCGTCGATTCGCAAATGGATCGAGGAGAGCGGTTTTGCCGCCTCGGCCGGTGAGTTCCAGTTGCTGCCTGCGCCGGACGGCACGCTGGGCGGCGCGCTGTTCGGACTGGGCGCATCGGTCGATGAGGCGCCCCTTGTTTCCGGCGGTCTGGCAAAGCGGCTGCCGAAGGGCGTCTGGCATCTTGAAAACACCGCCGGGGCAGACGATGCGCTGGCCCTCGGCTTCGGTCTCGGCAGCTACCGCTTCGACCGCTACCGCAAGCCCGAACCGGTCAAGGCGCAACTCGTGGTGCCGGACGGGGTTGACCGCCGGGCACTCGAGAGCCTGCTTGCGGGCTGCTTCCTGGCGCGCGATCTCGTCAACACGCCGGTCAATGATATGGGGCCCGCGGAACTGGAGGCTGCGTGTCGGGCTCTTGCCGGCAGCCATGACGCCGAAGTGTCGACCATCGAGGGAGAGGCGCTTTTGGAGCATAATTTCCCGATGATCCATGCCGTCGGGCGGGCCAGCGCCTCGCCGCCGCGGCTGATCGACATGCGCTGGGGTCCGGCGGACGCACCGACGGTTACGCTGGTCGGCAAGGGCGTCTGCTTCGATACCGGCGGGCTGGATATCAAGCCGGCCGCCGGCATGCTGCTGATGAAGAAGGATATGGGCGGCAAGGCCCAGCACATTGGCCGCACCGCCC
>JANQMU010000146.1 GCA_028279875.1 Rhizobiaceae bacterium | reverse complement strand
CGACATCTATTCCCATCTCGATGCACTGCCCGCATGGCTGGAAAGCCTGCGCCGATATTGCCGCCGCATGGATGCCTCCCATTCAAGGGCCGCCGACTGGCTGCTCGACAATGACTACCAGGTCCTGCGCGCCATCCGCCAACTGACCGAAGGCTTCCCCCGGCCCTTCTTCGAGCGCCTGGCCGTAACCGAGGACGCCACCGGCAACCGGTCGCCGCGGATATTCGAACTGGCCCACGCCCTGTCCGCCGCCGGCAGCAGCCCGATATCGCTGCAGAACCTCGTGCGGTTCATCGGCGCCTTTCAGGAGGCTGCGGAACTCTCGACAGCCGAACTCTGGGCCATGCCGTCCATGCTTCGGCTGGCCAATCTGGAAATCCTCGCCGCCGCCTTTCATCGCCTCGATGACCGCCTGCAGCCGCCATTTGCGCCCAGCCGCACGGATTTGACCGGCGATCCGACCGATATCATCGCCCGCGCCATCGTCAATCTCACGGCCATCCAGTCCATCACCTGGGCCGATTTCGTCGACCGGACAAGCCCCGTCGAGGCGGTGCTGAAAACCGATCCGGCGGGCATTTACGGACAGATGGACTTCCACACCCGCGACCGCTACCGCAAGAGCGTGGAGCGCCTCGCCGCCGTCTCGGACGCATCCGAAACGGACATTGCGCGTCTGGCCGTCAAGCTGGCGGGCGAGCATATCGGCCGCCAGCCGCAAAACCATGTCGGCCACTGGCTGATTGCGGATGGCCGTCCGCATCTCGAAGACCAGGCGGTCTGCCAGATTTCGACCAGTGAACGCCTGAACCGGCATCTCAAGCCCTATCGGGCAGCCTTCTATGCCCTCGCCCTATCCTGCGTCGTCCTTGTCGCCTTGGCCGTTCCGGCGTTTTACCTGGCGTCCCACGCGGCGCCGCCATGGGCCTGGATCGCCGGAATCGTGCTGTCGTTTCTTCCCGCCACGGTGCTCGGCGTCACCGTCGTTCACTGGCTGATCCCGCATTTTGTCGCGCCGCGGGAAATGCCTGCGCTAGATTTCGCCGAACACATTCCCGACGACTGTTTTACGGCCGTGGTCGTTCCGGTCATCATCTCGGACGCCTCGGAAATCGATCCGATCGTCGGGCGGCTCGAAACGCGCTGCCTCGCCAATCCCGACCGCAACCTCATTTACGTGCTCCTCAGCGATCTCGGCGATGCCGACCGGGAACAGCGACCCGGCGACCGGGAAATCGAGGAGGCGCTGGTGTCGCGGTTTCAGGCGCTCAACCGGCGCCACGGAGCCCGGGACCGCTTTTTCCTCCTGCACCGCGCACGCCAATTCAATGCCGGCGAAGGATGCTGGATGGGATGGGAACGCAAGCGCGGCAAGCTGGAGCAGTTCAACCACGTGGTTCTCGGCGGTCCGCTCGACGATTTTTCGGTCTGTGAAGGGCAGCCCGAAACCCTGCGCCGGGTGCGCTTTGTCATCACGCTCGATGCCGACACCATGCTGCCGCCGGGCGCCGCCGCGCAATTGATCGGCACGCTGGCGCATCCGCTGAACGCGGCCATATTCGACGAACAGACCGGTCGCATCGCCTCCGGCTACTCGATCGTGCAGCCGCGCATGGAGATTCTTCCCGCCGTCGGGTCCGAAACGCCGTTCTCGCATCTTTGCTCCGGCGACACGGCGATCGACATTTACACCCACGCTGTTTCCGATGTGTATCAGGACCTGTTCGGGATGGGCGTTTTTGTCGGCAAGGGCATCTACGATGTCGCCAGCCTGCAGCGATGCCTGGACAACAAGGTGCCGGAAAACGCCATCCTCAGCCACGACCTGTTCGAAGGGCTGTTCTGCCGCGCCGCCCTTGCCAGCAACATCGTCCTTTACGAGAGTTTTCCGTCGAACTACACCGAATATGCGCTGCGGCTCCACCGGTGGCTGCGCGGCGACTGGCAACTGATCCCGTGGATCGCGGGGCGGGCGCCTGCCGCCGACGGAACATCCGTCAAGAACCCCTTTTCAGCCCTCGATCGCTGGAAGATCATTGACAATCTGCGCCGCAGCCTGGTCGCCCCGGCATTGTTGCTGTTCCTGGTCGGCGGCTGGATGGCTCTGCCCGGCAGCGCCTGGCTGTGGACCGTGATGGCGGTGGCCGTCCCCGGTTTCTATCTGGTCGGTGAATTCATCTCCGGCCTGCCCAAATTGCTGCATCGCGGCTTTCTGGGTGATCTCCTCCACCGGTTGAAGGAACGCGGCGGCCGCTGGTTTCTGGCCGTCACCTTTCTGGTGAACGACACGCTGATTTCCCTGGACGCCATCCTGCGCACCCTCTGGCGGCTCTATGTCAGCCGCCGCCTGCTGCTGCAGTGGCGCACCGCCGCCCACACCTCGGCCATGATATCGAACCGCGGCTCCCGGATCGCGGCCTGGCGTTTCATGTGGCCGTCGCCGGCCTTTTCCCTCGTCCTGGCGGCAGTGCTGGCGCGTTTCGACCCGGCGGCGCTTCTTCCCGCCGCACCGCTGCTGGCCCTGTGGTTCACGGCGCCGGAGATCGCGGCCTGGACCGGCAAACCACACGCGATCCGAAAGGAGACGCTGAACGACGCCCAGTCGCAATTCCTGCTGCGCGTCGCACGAAGGACATGGCATTTCTTCGAGGCCTTTGCCGGTCCGGAGGACAATTGGCTTCCACCGGACAATGTTCAGGAAAATCCCGGCAATGAAATCGCCCACCGAACATCGCCGACCAATATCGGCATGTATCTCGTCTCGGCCCTTTCGGCGCGTGATTTCGGTTTCATCGGCACGCCTGACTTCCTGTCCCGCACCCGCCATGTCCTGACGTCGCTGCAACGCATGGAAACCTATCGCGGCCATCTTCTCAACTGGTACGACACGGGCAATCTGGCGCCGCTCGAACCACGTTACATCTCGACGGTCGACAGCGGTAATCTGGCGCTTTGCCTGATCGCGCTGAAACATGGCTGCCGCGAGATGGCGTCGCAGCCGGCCGTCGACACGGCCCTGTGGCGAGGGCTGGAATGCGACTTCGACCTGCTTTCCCAGGCCGCGCGGCAGCTCACCGGTTGGGATGACGAGACCGCCGGCCGGTTCGAGCACACGTTTCGGCGCAGCCTGCGGGATGCCATGCGGTCGGCCGCCAACTGGCATCGCTGTGCAAACGAACTGGCGCTTCGCTTCTGGCCGGATTTCGAACAGGTGATCAGCCGCGCCATGAGCGCGTCCGAACGGATCCGGCCGGACGATCTGAAGGACCTGCACATCTGGCTGGAACGCTTCGACCATCACCTGCGCGTCCTGCGCCGCGATCTGGAGGACCTCTATCCCTGGCTTGAACTGCTCGATACGCCGCCGGAGGGTCAGGCGGGGCTGGTCACCGATCTGTTCGCCGTTCTCGACCCGATGGCGACGGTCCCGCCTGATGAAAACGGCAGAACGCGCTGCCTGGCGATGATCGATGCGGCCCTGCGGCAGGCATCGGCTGACGGCGCCGACACGGCCTGGCTTGAACGCTTGCGGCAGGCGGTCGAGCAAGGCCTCGACCGGCAGGCAGCGTTGCGGACAGACCTTCAGGAGGTTGCCGATATCGCCAATGACATCGCGTTCGGCATGAACTTCACCTTCCTGTATGATCCCGAGGCGCGGCAGTTTCGCATCGGTTACAATCTGAGCAGCGGCCAGATGGACTCCAGCCGTTACGACCTGCTGGCGACCGAAGCCCGGCTGGCAAGTTTCTTCGCCATCGCCAAACAGGATGTTCCGCTTGAACACTGGTTCTATCTCGGGCGGCCGATTACCCGGCTTCACGGTCGGCCGTCCATCCTGTCGTGGAACGGCTCGATGTTCGAATATCTCATGCCGCCGCTGTTTCTGCCGGGCAAGCGCGACACGCTGCTTGGCGAAAGCGAATCCACGTCCGTCGCCTATCAAAGGCGCTACGCCCGGGCGCGCGGTGTCCCCTGGGGCATTTCCGAATCGGCCTTTGCGGCCACCGATGCGGATGGCAACTACCAGTATCGCGCCTTCGGCGCGCCGGGCCTCGGAATCCGCCGGGGCCTGACCGACGATCTGGTTATCGCCCCCTATGCCAGCGCGCTGGCGCTGTGCGCCTGGCCGGACGCCGCCGTCACGAACCTGCAGCATCTGGCCGGTCTCGGCGCCCTGCGCAGCCACGGTTTTGTCGACGCTCTCGACTACACGCCCGACCGCGCTCCCCCGGAGCCGGGCTTCATCCTGGTCAGGACCCACATGGCCCATCACCAGGGCATGACCATGGCCGCGATCACCAATGTGCTCGACAATGACCGGCTGATCAGGCGGGTGTTGCGTGAAAGGCGGCTGGAGACGATCGAATATCTCCTTCAGGAGAAGATACCCTGGAGCCTTCCGACCGAAACGGGCCGCGTCAACGAAGAATGGGATGACGGCGAGACGGTCGCCAAGCTGCCCGGCCTGATTTCGTGGGTTCCGCGCGCCGGCGCGACCACGCCGCAGACCCATGTGACCGGCAATGGCACAATGGGCATGGTGATCACGGAAGCCGGCGGTGGCGGCCTGACCTGGAACGCCATGGCACTGACCCGCTGGTACCCCGATTCCACCCGGGACCGGGACGGCTACTGGATCTATATCCGCGACCTGGACAGCGGCGCGCACTGGTCGGTCGGCCGCCGCCCGACGGGATACGCAAGTGCCGAGGAACGCGTCGTTTTCCATCAGCATATGGTCGAGATGATGCGGCGGGAAAACGGCCTTACAACGCGCGTGGAAGTGACCATCGCGCCCGGTGACGATATCGAGATCCGCCACATCACCGTGACCAATGAGGAGGCGGCCGACCGCACCATCGCATTCACCAGTTACGCGGAGGTGGCCCTGGCGCAGCCCCAGGACGATGAGCGACACCCGGCATTCAGCAAGCTGTTCGTCCGCAGTTCGCATCTGCCGGCGGAATCGGGCGTCCTGTTCGAGCGCCGTCCCCGCCGGCCCGAAATGACCTATCCGGTTCTGCTTCACCGGCTCGAAACCGATGATCCGGCAGTCACCGTGTCCGGCTTCGAAACCGATCGCGGCCGGTTCATCGGCCGCAACGGCTCCATGCGGGCTCCGGCCGCCGTGACAGGCGGGCCGACGGGCACAGCCGGCTGGACCCTCGATCCCATCATGTCCCTGGAGGTCAGCGTGCGGCTGAAACCGATGGAGACCAGGACATTTTCGCTTCTGACCATCGCCGCAACGTCGCGCGCCGAGGTTCTCGAAATCGCCCATCGATACCGTTCATCGAATGTCGGCTGGGTGTTCGGCGATGCGGCGCGCGAAGCAGCGCGCGAGGTCAAGCGCCTTGAACTCGAGCCGCACAGCCTGCCGGACCTGCAGGCGCTTTCATCATTGCTTGTCCATCCCGCCGCCGCGCTGCGCCGCGCCGCCACGACGATCGATTCCAATACGCACAGCCAGCCGGATCTCTGGCGCTTCGGCATCTCCGGCGACCTGCCGATCCTGCTGATCCGGATCGGTGACGAGGAAGGATCGACATTGCTCGACCTCCTGGTGCGCGCCCAGCAATTGTGGCGACGCGGCGGCCTGCACGTCGATCTCGTGGCGCTGAGGACCGGAACCGAGGGGTATGAAGAGCCGGTGCGGGACCGCATCCTGTCCGTTCTGCGCAACGCCCATGCTTACGGGTTCCTCGGCCGCAGCGGCGGAATCCATGTCCTGTCGGCGAGCCACATGGACCGGGACGGCCGCCGCGCCATCGAAGCCGCCGCCCTGGTGATCCTGCAGGAGGGTCAGCGACCGCTTGCCCGGACGCTGGAACGGATCCTCGACCGCCGGGCATCACCACCCCGGTTCGAACCATCGTCACCCCTTGAATTCGTGGCCGGACCGCCGCTCGAAAGGCCGGGCGACCTGGCCTTCGACAATGGCTATGGCGGTTTCGATATCGACAACGAAGACTATGTCATCCATCTGGAACCCGGCCGGACGACGCCTGCTCCCTGGTGCAATGTGCTCGCCAATAACACGTTCGGGACGATCGTCAGCGAGGCCGGACTCGGCTTCACCTGGGCCGCCAATAGCGGCGAGAACCGCCTGACGCCCTGGTCGAACGACCCGGTGGTCGACGCGCCGGGCGAAGTGCTTTATCTGCGCGACGAAGCGACCGCCGACCTGTGGACCATCACACCGTCACCGCTCGGCCGGTCGGACACCTGCCAGGTTCGCCACGGCCCGGGCTATACAAGCTGGACGCAGCACAGCCGCGCCCTGGAGCAGGAGATGTTCGCCTTCGTGCCGCAGGACGATCCCGTGAAGATCGTGCGCCTGCGGCTGAACAACCGGTCATCGCACCATCGCCGCATCACCGCGACCTATTATGCCGAATGGCTGCTCGGCGCCGTGGGCAGCGCCGCCAGACCGCATATCTGCTGCACCTATGACAACACCCGGCAGGCCATTCTCGCCAATAATGGCTGGAACCCGGAATTCGCATCCCGCGTTGCGTTCATGACCGCGTCGGGCGCGCCGCATTCCGTGTCCGGAGACCGCCGCGTCTTTCTCGGTCCGGAAGGCGACACCGATGCGCCGGCGGCGCTCAGCCAATGGGGTCTCGGCGAGACATTCACCGCCGGCGGCGACGCCTGCGCCGCTTACCAGGTCCATCTCGATATTCCGGCGGGCGACAGCGCGGAGGTCGTCTTCGTCCTCGGCCAGGGCGCCGACCGCGCGCAAACCGAGGCCCTGATCGAACGCTGGCGCAAACCGCAGCGGACCGAACAGGCGATCCGCGCCATGCGCCGGTCGTGGGAGGCCAGACTGGGCGCGGTTCAGGTCGACACGCCCGATCCCGCCTTCGATCTGATGATCAATCAATGGCTGCCCCATCAGACCCTGTCATCCCGGATCATGGCGCGGGCCGGCTTCTACCAGGCCGGCGGCGCGTTCGGGTTTCGCGACCAGTTGCAGGACGTCCTGGCGCTTTTGCACGGCGACCCGGCCCGTGTGCGCGCCCATATCCTGGAAAGCGCCCGCCATCAGTTCGAGGAGGGCGATGCGCTGCATTGGTGGCATCCGCCATCCGGCCGCGGCGTGCGGACACGATGCTCCGACGATTATCTTTGGCTGCCCTATGTCACGGCGTCCTATGTCGAAGCGACGGGCGACCGGTCGATCCTCGATGAAGAGATACCGTTCCTGGCAGGGCCGGAACTGCAGCCGGACCAGAGCGATCACTACGCCCATTTCGAAACCGGCGAGACGGCCAGCCTGTTCGAGCACTGTGCCCGGGCCATAGAACGTGCGACCGCGACCGGCGCCCATGGCCTGCCGCTGATCGGGTCCGGCGACTGGAACGACGGAATGGACCGTGTCGGCGAGAAGGGAAGGGGCGAAAGCCTGTGGCTCGCCTGGTTCCAGATCGCGGTGATCGGCAAATTTGCGCCCCTCGCCGTGAAACACGGCGAAAAGGGTCGGGCCCGGCAGTGGCGCAACCATGCGCGCCGGCTGAAAACCGCCGCCGGCAAGCATGGCTGGGATGGCGCCTGGTTTCTTCGCGCCTATGATGATGAGGGTGAGCCGTGGGGCTCGGACACGCTTGACGAATGCCGGATCGACTCGATTGCCCAGTCCTGGAGCGTCCTGTCCGGCGCCGCGTCGAAGGAGCAGGGCGATATGGCCCTGGCCTCGGCCGCCCGACACCTTGTCGATAGCGACAACCGTCTGGTCAAACTGCTCGATCCGCCCTTTCATGAAACACCGCGGGACCCGGGATATATCAAGGCCTATCCGCCCGGAATCCGCGAAAATGGCGGCCAATATACCCATGCCGCCGCCTGGCTCGGACTGGCCTTCGCCAAAACCGGCGATGGCGATATGGCCTGGCGCATCTTCGATATGATCAACCCGGTCCGCCGCACGTCTGCGCAGGAGGACGCAGACCGCTACGCCCGTGAACCCTATGTCCTGCCGGGCGATGTCGGCGCGCTCCCCTCCCGCATGGGCCTTGGCGGCTGGTCCTGGTATACCGGCGCCGCGGGCTGGACCTGGCAACTGGGCGTCAAGGGCATACTCGGCGTGACCCTTGCCGCCGGCGCCGTCAGGCTCGATCCGTGCCTGCCGAAAGACTGGGGGCGCGCCGAAATCACGCTGAAAGGCCGACGCGGCGCGCTGCAGATCACCATCGAAGACCCGGACCATGTCGGCCGCGGCGTGGCCTGGATCACCGCCGACGGAAAACGGCTGCGCACCGGCACGGTGCGTTTTCCCGGCCGCAACCGGATCAGGCCGGTTGTCGTGCGGCTGGGATCACCCGATAGTGCCGCCTGACACATCTTCGCTACCGAATAGCTCTGGAGTTCCGCAATGGCCGCCGGCGCCGCCAATCCCGACACCAGGAGACGGGCCTCCTGGTTCAATTTCAACGATGTGCCGCGCCCGGAAGCGGCCGAGGCCTCCAACCGCCACCTGATGCAGGCGCTGGAGCACAACAAGCGGGTCGGACTGACACTGGCGGTCCGTGCGCGCTGGGTTGCACTGGCCGTGACCGCCCTGCTGCTGGTGATGACCATTCCCACCTGGGATGTCCTCTACTACCACGCCATCCTGATTGGTCTTGCCATCACCGGCTGGCTGCAGTTGCGCATCGGCCGGGTCGGCCGTTCGCGCTGGGAACTGGCGCTGATCTTTCTGGACATTGCGCTGATGGTGTTCGGCATGCTGGTGCCCAATCCGTTTTTCGACAGCGACTGGCCCAGCGCCACCCAGTACAAGCTGGAGAATTTCAAATATTTCTACATTTTCCTGGCGGCGACGACGCTCGGCTATTCCTGGCGCACGGTCATCTTCTACGGGGTCTGGACGGCTGGCCTCTGGCTTTCCGGCATGATGCTGATCCTCTTTCTCGGCAGCACCGACGGCGCGCTGACGGACCGGCTCCGCCAGGCGGTCGGCGGCGACAAGCGCCTGCTCGACCTGATCGATCCGAACATCGTCGATGTTTTCAGCCGCATCGAGGAAGTCTCGGTGCTGCTGATCGTCGCCAGCATTCTCGCCATCAATTCGTTCCGGATGAACCAGATGGTCGTGCGGCAAGCGGGCATTTCGCGCGAGCGCTCCAATCTCGCCCGCTATTTCCCGCCCGGTATCGTCGATCGCCTGGCCGAGCGCGACCAGCCGCTCGGCGCCGTCAGGGCCCAGGACGTCGCCGTGATGTTCGCCGATATCGTCGGCTTCACCCGGCTGGCCGAGCGCGACACGCCTGAAGCCGTGGTGTCGCTGCTGCGCGATTTCCACCGGCTGGTCGAGGAGGCCGTATTCGACCATGGCGGCACGCTCGACAAATATCTCGGCGACGGAGCCATGGTGACCTTCGGCACGCCGGAGACAGGCGAGCACGACGCCGGCGACGCGCTGCACTGTGCCGAAACGATCATCGGCCGCATCGCTGCCTGGAACACTGAGCGGACCCGGCGCGGCGAAGACGCCATTGCCGTGTCGCTCGGCCTGCATTTCGGCCCGGCCATTCTCGGCGATATCGGCACCGAGCGGCGGCTGGAATTCGCCACCCTCGGCGATACCGTCAATGTCGCCAGCCGGCTGGAGGAACTGACGCGCACATTCGACACCGACTGCGTCATCAGCGACCAACTGGCCGAAGCGGCGAAGCGCGAACGCGGTGGTACACACCCGCTGCTCGACGGCTACACCGCCAGACCGGAACGGCAGACCTTGCGTGGCCGCGATGTCGGCATCAAAGTGTGGGTTCGAAAACTGTCCAAAACGCCGGAACCATCATGAGCACAGAACACGACCTGCTGGAATCGCTCTTTCATGCCGCGGTGAACGCCGCGCTGCCGGAAAGGACGATTGGCGGCCACCTGCCGCCGAAGCCGAAGGGCCGGACCGTCGTGATCGGCGCCGGCAAGGGCGCCGCGCAGCTTGCCCGGGCGCTGGAGGATCAATGGGACGGGCCGCTGAGCGGCACCGTGGTGACCCGCTACGGCTATGGCTGCGACTGTCGGCAGATCACCGTGCTGGAGGCCGCCCATCCGGTGCCGGACGAGGCCGGCATCAAGGGCACGCAGGCGCTGTTCGAGACCGTTCGGGGCCTCACCGAAGACGATCTGGTCATCGCCCTGATCTGCGGCGGCGGCTCGTCGCTGCTGCCGGCCCCGCCCCCCGGCATGACCCTGGCCGACGAGATGGCGCTTAACGAAGCGCTGCTGGCATCCGGCGCGCCGATCGACGACATGAACTGCATCCGCAAACATGCTTCGATGGTCAAGGGCGGCCGGCTGGCACTGGCGGCCCATCCGGCCCGTGTGGTTTCGCTGATCGTATCCGACATTCCGGGCGACATCGCCGCCCATGTCGCCTCCGGCCCGACCATTGCCAGCAAAAGCACCGTCGAGGATGCCCGCGCCCTGGTGCGCCGCTACGCGCTGGACCTGCCGCCGGCGGTCCATGCCCATCTGATGTCGGAGGAAGCCGCCGCGCCCGCGCCCGACGATCCGCGATTTGCCGGCCATGAGGTCCACATCATCGCCTCGGCGCAGATTTCGCTGGAGGCGGCTGCCCGCACCGCCCGCGACCGGGGCCTCGAAGCCGTGATCCTGTCGGACGCGATCGAAGGCGAAGCCCGGGAAATCGCCCATATGCATGCCGCCATGGCACGGCAGATTGCCCGCCGCGACCAGCCCTTTTCCACGCCGGTGATCCTGCTCTCCGGCGGGGAAACCACCGTCACCCTGCGCCACAAGGGACGCGGCGGCCGCAACAGCGAATTCCTGCTGTCGCTGGCGCTCGACATTGACGGCATGGCCGGCATTCACGCCCTGGCGGCCGACACCGACGGCATTGACGGCTCCGAGGACAATGCCGGCGCGTTTGCCGATGGCGGCACGGCGGCGGCCATTCGCCGCGCCGGCGGCGACCCGGCCGAGCTGCTGGCGAACAACGACGCCTGGGGCGCCTTCGATCTGGCCGGAACGCTGTTCGTGCCGGGCCCGACCGGCACCAATGTCAATGATTTCCGGGCCATTCTCATTCGCTGACGGGCACCGGGCAGGCGGCGCAAGGAATGCACCGCCCCTCAAAGATTGTTGTGGCGGGCGCGGTTACCCGCGCCTGCCTTTTCTTTTTTCCTTGCGCGACTTCCAGAACGGTTCGATGTCACCGGCCATGATGCAGCCATATGGATCGATATAGTCCTCGATCTCCGCGAGGCCGTAGGTGTCGATCTGCGTAACGACCGAATTGGCGTCCTTATAGCCCGACGGCAGCTCGGAAATGTCGATCCTGTTTTCGAAGAACCGGATATCCAGCCCCTCGGTTTCCAGTTTCAACATCTCCTCCGGCGTCAACTGGCTGTTGCGCCGCTTGTGCTCGGAGCGCGAGAAATTGCGTCCGGCGCCATGCGGGCTGAAGCCGAGGCCATGATCGGCATCCTTTCCGCGCACAACAAGCACCGGTTCGGACATGTTGAGCGGAATGAGGGTCAGGCCGGTAGAGTCGGCCGCATAGTCACCCCAGGCCGGCGTTGCGCCTTTTGCGTGGTAGAAAAGGTCATCCCGTTTGAAAACGAAATTGTGCTCGTTCCAGAAACGGTCTGCCAGATCCGCACCAACGGCTTCGACGGTTGCCTGATGAATGCCGGTATGGTTCGCCTTGGTCCACTTGCGCACGAGTTGCAGGGCTTTCCAATATTCGGCGCCTTCCTCCGTATCGGCCGGAATCCAGGCATTCTGCTTCAGTGTCTCAGGCGACAGTTTCTTGCGAAACCGGTTCGCCACATCCATTCCAAGCTTGTACAAACCGGCGCCCGGTCCGCGCGACCCGTGATGCGTCACCACGCATGTGTCACCGGTCGCGCGGGATTTGCCGACAAACAGAAAATGGTTCCCGTCACCTTGTGTACCCATGTGCTCATGCATCATACGCTGGATTTTCGGGTTGGCGAGAAAACGGTTCTCGCGAAATCCGTCCACCAGTTTCTGGCTCACCGTGAACCGCTGGCCCTGACGGCGTCCGCCGGGTCCGAAATGGGTGACGCGCTGCGCCGCATCCAGAACCGCCGCGGGGCTGGCCTTGCCCAGATTGGAGATCATCACCGAGCAGCAGATATCCGCCGAATGCATGCCGGGATGGATCGCATTGCGAGCGGCTGCAATGCCGCCGACCGGAATGGTTCCCGCTGAACCGGCCGGACAGGCATCCGGCATGATGGCGCCGGCCTCAATCGTCGGCGTACGCATCAGTTCGGTCATATGCTGCTTCACCGAAGCGATATTCTCGGTTTCATCGAGACTGTCGGCCTCGATGTTGACATGGAAGGACGTCTGCCCGGCCTCCCGAAGAGGCAGGACGGGCGGCGGCTTGTGACCCTCCAGCATTTCACGGATTTCGGCCAGTGTCTTTCCCTCTTCAAGGGCAATGACCCCGTGGCGAAGCGCTTCACCGAAGGCCTTTCCGGGCACATGTCCCCAGCCTTTCAGGATTTCACCCGTCAGTTCGGTTTCGTGTTCTTTGGTCATTGTTCTCTTCTCAAGATTGTGGAAGACACTGAATGTACAATACGGTCCCGCGGGCTTCCGCCCGCGGGTGAAGGGCAAGTGGGTTGCGAGATAATATTCCGCCACCGGATGTCTCCGGGCTGGACTCAAACCAGCACGCCTCGGCTTCAACCTCGGCCATCCATTCGCTTTGAATGAACTGCGTCTATCTGTAATCCCGCGGGCATCCCTTCATTCGGTCGGGCGACAAGGATTGATGAAACATTACTCCTGCTCTACCAACTGAGCTACGTCACCATGAATGATGGTGACGACGGGGCTCGAACCCGCGACCTGGCGATTAATGATCGATGTAGTTCCATCGGCATTCGCCCTGATTTGCTTGCTTCCACGATCTCCAATTTCTGTCCTGTTTTATGGGTCTTGGCGACAAGGGTTTGATGAAACGGTTGGACCGGCGCTCTAAGCACTTGAGCTACGCAATGGCTTCACTGCGGTGCGGCGCTACCCGCACAACCTCCGGAGATGGCTGTAGTTCCATCGGCATTCGCCAAGACTGAATTCCTTTCCTTGCTGGCTCCGGTGACGAGATCGAAGAGGCGTACCGTCCCCGGGGCCTAATTCCGCTTCGTTCCGATTGCGGCAAATCCGGTTGATTGTCGGAAGCGGATGATCGCCCATCCGCTTCCCTTACTCATGCACTTCACAGTTCGACCGCTTCGATCTCGCTGATCCAGTGCTCAGGCCCCAGCCGGTCCTCGGCAAAGGCCGCGATCTGATCGAACACCGCATCGGAGAATCCCCCGATGTTCAGAACATCCTCGCGGGATTTCACCTGGGTGGTGCCATAGGGCGCAATGTCGATGCAGACCAGCTTTGCCTTCGGGTTGCGGGTCTTGAGCTTTGCCCAGTTGCGCATCATGGGTGTCGCCACATGTTTGCGCCCCGCATCAGCCCAGGACTGGTTGTCCGAAACGAAGACCACCAGGTCCGGTGCCTGCCTGCGGGCGATCAGCCACTCCAGCGGTGCGGAACAGTTGGTCCCGCCACCAGCCACAGCGGCCAGACGCGTCGCATTGCTCAAGATCGTATCACGCGCTTCAAGCTTCACATCGCGAACCCAGAATTCAAACGGCAGCACCCGCGTTCCACGGTTGCGGCGCAAAAAGGCGGCCGAAACCAGGGCGGCAATGTCGACAAAGGTGGTTGCGGTTGTTGCGCCCATACGGTGACCCGTAACCGGCGCTGTCATGGACCCGGACACATCCGGGCACACCACCACCTGGCCATCAATCTTCGGCACATTCGCAACCGCGATCTCCATCGCATCATGCAGGGCATCCCTGATTTCCGCAGGCATATCCGCGCAAAGCGACTGATAGGCCGTCATCAACTGATACGGGAAAACCCGCGCCGCCTTGATGCGTGCCGGATCGCGAAGGATCGCTGCAACGTCTGTCGTCACGTCCTTGATGCCGAAGGCGCCATGGCGATGGAAGGTGTTGAGATTCATGCGAACCATCTGCCAGCTTCCATTGCGGGCAATTTCCGCCCATTCCTCTGCGGTCAACGGCAGATGCGTCAGCATCTGGAACGGGAGGTCCGGCAACGGACCGCCGCCATTTTTCCTGTAGGCGATGAAGGCACGCACGTCCGGCGGCAGTCTGGCGACATCGCATGGCTTGCCGATCAACCAGGCAAACAGGGCCTCGCGCTCCTTGCTGCCGGGTTTCGGATGAACCATCTTGATGACGTCCGCCAGCGACGGATCGTTACCGACGGACGCCTGCAGCAACTGCCGATCAGATGCGGTCTTCAGCCAGGCCGATACCAGCGCCTTCGGGCGGGACCCGAGAGACTTGCGGCCGGTCTGGCCGGACCGCATGATCTGAACAAAATTGCGCAGCATCTTGCCGTTGGTCACGACCCGGGGGAACGCAACCGACAGCAACTGCGTATCGCGGGACGCAAGAATTGCCAGCAACAGGGCGGGCATATCCTTCATATGGCCCTTTTCGCGAACGTGAATGGCTGTCTTGGCCAGGAATTCAGGCGACACCCTGTCCGCCGCCTCGAGAACCTTCGCCAGTTCGACATAGTCGGACTGATAAAAAAGGTTGCCGACCGTTCCGGTAATTGCCAGTTGTGCGATTTGCTGCCGGTCCTGATAGCGGTAGGCCGGAGCTCCTTCTTTGTTGATTGCATCAGCTTTCGGGAGCATCCGGCCTCGAATTGACGCAAACACGGATTTGTTTGCCATTTTTCTCTTTCCTTTGTGTACGGGAGCAGTTTTGCGCAAAGCCGCAGACAAAAAAAGAAAAAATGGAGAATCACTAACCTATTGAAATAATGAGATTATTTCTCATAAAGCGAAATTGGTCGGTGTTTTTATTATTTATTTTTATAGGAAATTATCGTAGAAGATAAATATGAAGAAAAATGTCGTGATCGGCTTTCTCGGGACGCAACTGGACGCCGGCAAGAAAAGGCGCTGGCGCCCGTCCGTCGCGCTGACCCAGCATGTGGACTTCCCGGTCGAACGCCTGGAACTGATATATGATCAGCGGTTTTCCCGGCTGGCACACGCCGTCAAGCGGGAGGTTGAGGAAGACCAGGCCGCAACGGAAGTGCTTCTGCAGGTGATCGACCTGCACGACCCCTGGGACTTTCAGGAGGTTTACGGCGCACTGTTTGACTTTGCCAGGCAATACGGCTTTGACGAGGATCGCGAGGAATACCATGTCCATCTGACGACCGGCACCCATGTTGCGCAGATCTGCTGGTTCCTGCTGACCGAATCCCGTCACATCCCCGCACGCCTTCTGCAGACGTCACCGCCGCGCAGGATTGACGGCGAAAGCGACGATGGCGACCTGATCGGCAACATCAACATCATTGATCTGGACCTTTCCAGATACAACGCGCTGCAGCAGCGCTTCGACCAGATCGCCGACGAGTACAACGCCCTCCTGAAATCCGGCATCGACACCCGAAACAAGGCCTTCAATGCCCTGATCGAGCGCATCGAGCTGGTCTCCACCACGAGCGATGCGCCGCTTCTCCTGCTGGGCGCGACCGGAACCGGAAAATCGGAACTCGCCGAACGCATCTACGAGTTGAAGCTTCAGCGCCGCAGGGTGAAGGGGCGTTTCATTCACGTCAATTGTTCGACGCTGAAGGGCGAACGGGCCATGTCGACGCTGTTCGGGCACAGGCGCGGGGCAATGGCCGGCACACCGAACGACCGCCGCGGCCTGCTGAGGGAAGCCGATGGCGGCGTTCTTTTTCTCGATGAGATTGACGAGCTGGGCCTGGACGAGCAGGCGATGATCCTGCACGCCATTGAAACCGGGAAGTTCTTTCCGCTGGGTTCCGACAACGAGATCTCCAGCGCGTTTCAACTCATTGCCGGAGCCAATCGAAGCCTGAGCAAACTGGTGGCCAAAGGCCGGTTTCGCGCGGATTTGTTTGCCCGGCTGAATTTGTGGACCTTTGAGCTGCCGGAACTCAAGGACCGGCGTGAAGACATCGAACCCAATATCGAGTTCGAACTGAAGAGAGCGGAAAAGACGCTTGGCACCCGGGTCGGATTCAATGCCGATGCGATACAGGTCTATATTCGCTTCGCCACCGATCCGGCCACCCTCTGGCCGGGCAATTTTCGCGACCTGGGCGCCTCCCTGCAAAGGCTCTGCACCCTGGCGCCGCGGGCACGCATCACCCTGCAAATGGTCGAGCAGGAGATCGAATTTCTCAAACATCAATGGGCCAGTTCGCAGGACGATGAAGACGATCAGCTTGTCCGGCAGTTTCTGGGCAAGAAAGCCGACACGATAGATCCGTTTGACAAGGTGCAACTGGCCATGGTGATCCGCACCTGCCGAACCAGCAGGTCGCTGAGCGCCGCCGGCCGGACACTGTTTTCCGCCTCCCGCGCCGCAAAGACCAGCCGCAACGACGCCGATCGACTGCGGAAATATCTCGATAGATTTGAATTGCGCTGGGCTGAATTGGCAAACCAGCCGATAAACTGAAACGCGATCATGAAGCCGAAAAGAGTGTCGCTTGAACCAGATCAAGACGTCAGGAAAGGGAGCCGGCAACGGTGACAGACAATACAAGGCAGGAAAGAACGTCGATGGAAACGTCGCGTAACATTGCCGCGATTATGGGACCGACCATCATGGCGGCAACGGGACTGGAAACCCTGAATTTCCAAATTTGGGAGAACATCCACCCGACAACGGTCTTCAACAACGGCATCATCTGGTTCATGGGCGGGATTTCGGTCGTCTGGTTCCACAACGTCTGGGCGCGAGACTGGCGTGTCATCGTCACTTTACTGGGCTGGATGTCCCTATTTGCAGGGCTCTTCCGGATGGCTTTCCCGGACAGCCCTCAAGCCGAGCGCGGCTTGGCAACGTTTCTGGTCATCGGGCTGCTCTTTCTGGCCGGAGCAATCATCTCCTGGAAGGCATATCTGACACGACGTGCGCGCTAGGAAAGCGGCAATAAGCCCGCTTTGCCCCCATTATCCGCACTGCGGCGAACGGCCTCCCATGACCGGGAGAAGACTCGACAAACAGACTTTAGCCGCGGCGCAAGATACTGTCACGAACGGCTCGTTCCGGGCATTCGTTGTGCAACGCGCGAACACACACCCTGCAGACAAAGTGAGCATTCGCTGCGGCCGCCACAACGTCTGCTTTGTGGCGCTGTGCCCATGTCAAAAACGGTCCTTTTTGTCCGCGACAGAAACGCATGAGTTTTTGCACGAGCGCACTCCCGCAAACCCACCGGGCGATACCGAGGGCTGGCCATCACAACCTTTGATCGGACCACATTATTCCCAATTCAATAGTTGCAGGTGCATAGGATTAGGTCTTGAGAGACGCCGACAAACGCCAGAAGATCAACGATCTCAAAGACCTATTCGCTGAGCTAGCTAGACGATGCTGACCAAGCGTCGGCTAAGTTGGTCGCTGACGCTATCAATTACGGCGTTGCCTTAAACTTAAGCCAGACCTAAGATTTACTTTGATTGAAGCGTATTTCGGGAACGTCGCTTTCGACCCATCGATCATCGCGGCGGATCAGGTGTGAACTGACAGGGCCCGGCACACCATCAGGAAGGGCGGAATGATGCAAATTCAGACCGATCGGGAAACTGCAGTTCTCGTCCTTTTGCTGGCAATTGCGACGGTGCTGGTTGTTTTGGTGTTCAGGCCCGCCGACCGCCCCTTTGCCGCAGACGCCTGGTCGCTCGTGGCGAGGTCCTTCAGTTGGCTGAAGCTTTTCTACACCGCCATTCTGGTGGCGCTGATCGGGATGCTTGCGGCGGAGGTGTACCGCATCTGGCTCGACCCTAAAAGCACGATGGGCACCGTTACAGTCATCAAGGACGGGGCGAAGGACGATACCCTGACGGAGTCGCTGGCGCTGCAACTGGTCGAGCGGCATTCCGATTTGCGATGGCGTTTCGCCAATGTCGAACGGTCGAACTACGCATCGGAACAAAGCCTGACGCCGGAAACCGGGGAGCCGATCAGTCGGGCCGAGACGGTCTTGAGCGATCTCAACATCGTCGTTCAGGAAATTCCCGTGACCGACATTCTCGCTCGTCTCAGAACCTGGATCAGCCCGCCGCAGGCCATTCACGGGCGCGTCTCATTGACGGGGAACGAGTTCCGCGGGCATCTGGACCTTGTCGAGACGGAGATCGAGCTAGCCGACGGTCAGACGGTGCCGGGTGTCATCCGGGTCGAGGGCGACGGGGAGCTTCGGGATGTTGTCTTTGAGCTGGCTTGCGGCTTGATCTGGGTCGATGGCGCGCGGGCCACGTCGGGGGCGGATATTGCTCGGATCGGGCGCGAGGAATTCTGCCACTGGACGAAATACTGGGTGGAACAACAGCGGCTGGAACGGAAGTTACGGCAGACCGGAACGCTCAACGATAACGATCAGACCCGCGTTGGTGTTGCGATCAAAGCGGTCATGCACGCCATTGACGTTAACAAGGTCACTTACGCAAAATACTGGTTGCTCAGGGCTGATCTTTCGCGGCTGCTTCCGGACGAGGAGTTGCGAAAAGACGAAACGCGTCGGCGAATTCAAAATGACTATCTGACCTACCTCACCAAACTCCGGCTCGATCCCAAGCGGGACGTTGGGCTGGCCGGAAGTGATGCAGAAGCTTTTCGGATACTGGCCGAGGCCCGACCTGCCATTCCGTTCTTTGACGGCGCGTTGGAGCTTGACGGCGAGGGGCTTTGGCAACGCATTCTTGAGGATCTCGACGGGTCCCGCGAGGCGGTGAGGAAGGCGGGGACAGCGACGGGTCTGTTCCGGTTTCAGGCGGAAGGATTGCCGGAGTTTGAAGCAAGCCCGGTTCAGGGCCTTGCGATTGGCGAAAACCTTGTCGTGACCACGGCCTACAACATCATTCCTGGCGCGCTTCGGCCCAAGGGCGATACATCTGAGCTGATCGAGGTGCCCGACAGCTACAAGGGCAGGTTCGCGTTTGTCGATATCTGGCCGGATGTCGCGGCAGACGAAGATGTCGGGCTACCAATACGCCGAATTCTATATGTTGAAGGGCCGGGAGATCGCCCGGAGCTTGCGCTCCTGGAACTCGAAGGGCACAACACCGAGACGCATCCACCGTTGGCGGTGAACACGCACGACACCGCGCGGCTGGCGCAAGATGATTTTGTGTTTCTGGTAGGATACCCCGAATTTGACGCCAGGTTGCCGTCAGAATTCACGAAATTGCTGCTTGGTGAGCGGGGTGGCGGCGTCAAGCGCATTATGCCTGGTCGGGTGGTTGGTCTTCCTTTGCCGGGAAACAAACAGACTGGATCGATTTTGTCGGGTGATTCGATTGTCGTCGATGCCAGCACATCCGGCGGCACAGGGGGCGCGCCCTTGATGGATCTCAGGTCCGGCACACTGGTCGGGCTGAATATGGCCGGATCGTGGAAGAGCCTTGCCGACGGCAAGTTTGCGTATGTCCGACCCATGGAACGGCTCTTTCCCGGAGAACGTGTGGAAACCTATATGAAAGCAAATTTCGGGTCGCTGGCGTTCGATGGTCTGCTGAGCGCACTCACCGAGGTCGATCGGCGCAGCGTGGAGGAAATCGCCGCACCTGCGGTGGGTGTGGCAACTGAAGTGGACTCGCTGGAGGCAATCGTGCGCGCGGCCGCCGAGCCGATTCCGGATGCCGACGACTATGCGTCGCGAAGCGGTTATGCGGCGGACTTCCTGTCGGAGCCTGTGCCGCTTCCCACGGGTCCCGCGGTGCTGGGTAGCGCAGGAAAGCTTCTGCCTTATCAGCACTTCTCCATTCGACTCGATTCCCAGCGAAGGGTTGCGGCGTTCGCAGCGGCAAATATCGATGGCGCCCAGCTCAATCGCCAGGACCGGGTGAGTGCCTGGGTGCTTGACGCGCGTGTTCCGCCAAACTGGCAGGTCGATTCCGATCTGTTTCGCCGGAACGAACTGGATATCGGCCATGTGGTGCATCTGCGGGGTGTTCAGTGGGGCAGCGACGCGGCGGCGCAGACCGCAACGCTGGATGTGCAGCATTTCACCAATGCCTCGCCGCAGCATCAGGATCTAAACCGGCGTGGTTGGGCCCAGTTGGAACAGGGGGTACTGTCCTATCTGGAAGCAACCGGTCAGCGCGCGACGGTGTTCACCGGACCGGTGTTGCGGGACGATGACCCGATCTACCGCGATGTTCAGGTGCCGCGCAGTTTCTGGAAGATCGTAGTGACCGACATCGACGGGGAGCTCCGCGCCGCCGGCTTCCTGCTCAATCAGGAGATCGACATTGACGACGGGGAACTGCGCGGCCGGGCGGAAAACTTCGATGTGGTTAACAGCCGAGCATCGATCAGTAATTTAGAGGCGCTGACCGGCCTTGATTTCGGCAAGCTCCGAGAGTTGGAAGCGCTTGAGTTTGATGTGGCGGCGCGGAAATGACGGCGCTTGTTACCCCTGGAGTTCAATGCCGGATTAACCGCCGCGCGGGCTGAGGCAGCGGTTGCATCACATTCATCAGCTTGTTCATGAAGTCTTTTGACGATAGTGGCACATTATTCGCCGATACTTGGGAAGCCGACATTGATGCATCGCGCAGCATCGGTCATTATGGGCTCGACCCGGGCATTCGCCGCGTAACGCACACAGCGGACTTTTCTACCGATCGCATTAAAGTGACGAATATCCGCTGCGCAGAGTGTTGCGAAAGCAGCGCATCATTGGTAGTTTGGTCATACGGTCGGCAGACACCGAGGCGTCGCTGCTCCTTTTGGAGTGCTAAACCTGCCAAAGCTCCGAAAACGACATCGCACTGAGTAGGGCGTCGTTTCGTTAAGCCAGCGACCGACGAACCAGCACATCGCCCGACTTGGATGTATGATGAGCAAAATACCTTTGCCTTTGCGCGTGGACGACATGACACGTTTCACGCGTGCATTGTCTCAGCAGCTTGGTGAGACGAGTCCCTCCCACCTGACATTGATGAACATGGTCGCACGTGCGGCCGGATTTCAAAACGTGCAACACATGCGTTCCGCTTCTGCCGCGGCGCAGCGCTTGCGCAATCCGTCAGATGACAGCATCGCTGATGCGCGCGCCGTGGAGCGCGCTCTGCATCAATTCGACCCGCAGGGAAAACTGTTGCGTTGGCCATCCAAACGCTCAGTACAGACCCTGGCTCTTTGGGCATTGTGGGCGGCACTGCCTTCCGACAGATCGCTCAGTGAACGAGCCATAAATGAGATCCTTGACCGCGAGCATCACTTTCAAGACCCGGCGACACTGCGCAGAACAATGATTTCCTGCGGATTGCTGACGAGGCGAAATGACGGAACCGACTATCGAAGGATCGAGCAGAAACCACCCATTGAAGCAAGAGCCGTGATTCAGGCATTGACCGCCCGCCGCCGCACACGTCTCCACACCACGGTGGAGCAGGAAAATGCATAGGGGTTCATGCCTGTGTGGCGCAGTCCGGATATCCGTTACCGGCGATCTGCCTCAGCCGTCGGCCTGCCACTGTACGGCGTGCCGAAAGCATACCGGCCACTTTGAAGCGTCCATCGACATACCCCGCACCGCACTCAGCGTCTCGGGAGAGGAACACGTTCGGTGGTATCATTCGTCGAAGAAGGTGCGCCGAGGCTTCTGCGGAACATGCGGCTCGACGCTGTTTTGGGACCCGATCCATCACGATTGGACCGCGGTCGCAATGGGCATGTTCGATGGTCCAACAGGAACATCTCTTTCGATGCACATCTTTGTTTCGGAAAAAGGCGACTACTACGAAATCGCCGACGGTCTGCCGCAAAACCAGCGATAGTCGTCACCGATGCGGGGAAATCTCAATGGCGGCCGTCCGTGAACCAAGCCGCATCGGCCACCAAGGTGAAGGTTTTTCGATGCGGACCGTGGCTGTGCGGTTGCCGATGGGACGTGTGACGGCCCGCGTTGGAAAACCTTCACCAAAACGGAAATCTGGTCGTGTACAGCAGGCCATGTACCTTGAAGATCATTTCAGGGGATTTGACGTCACCATTTGACGCAGGCGAGCCGTCATGCTTGCCACGGCCGCGGCTATGGTGCGGCGGTAATGCGGCGGCGCGTCATGAGCGCGACCACATAGAGGACTATCAGGACCTGGACGGCTGCATGGTAGAAAAAATAACCGGATGGCCGCCAGGCCTCGATGATCTCGGAGGAGATAAGCGGCCCGAGCATCATGCCGAGGTTGAAGATGATGGCAAGGGTCGCACCGCTCCCCACCATCTCGTCCGGCTTCAGCTTGTCGTTCACGGCGGCCAGGCACAGACCGTACATCGACAGAGCAAGACCGGAATAGAGGCCGATCAGAAGGTAGATGGGAATGATGTGGTCAACGGACGTTACCGCCAGTTGAAATGCGGCTAGTGCGGCCAACAGGGCGACCGCGACAATGACCTTGGACCGATCGTAACGATCGGCGAAAATGCCGACCGGCCACATGAAGACCAGACTGCCAAGAGACATGAAGGCCATGAAGATCGACACTTCGGCCGTGCTGAAGCCAGCCTTGTCGGCAAAGATCGCGCCCGCCCCCGCCAGGGCTCCCATGGCCAAACCGCACAAGACCGCGGCACCCACGCCCAGTGGGGCCTTGCGGAAGAGCGCGGGAACGCTGAGCCTCTTGGGGGCCTTAAAAGCCGGTGCTGACTTGGCACTGAGCAGGATCGGCACGATCCCGAAGGAGATCAGCACGGAGGTCAGGATAAACAGGTCATAGCCTTGCGGATCGCCGATGTTCAGCATCAGCGCACCCGCGCCGAGCCCTGCATAGTGGAGAACAACGTAGAGGTTCATGACCTTGCCACGAATCTCGTTTGTGGAGCTTTGGTTGAGCCATGTCTCGGCAACGATGTAGATTACGGCAAAGCAGAGCCCCGTCGCGGCCCGAAGCACGAACCAGAAGACTGCATCCGGGAAGATGGCGAACAGCAGAGCCGTGCCCGAGGCGATTGAGGCAACGGCCGCAAACACCTTGGCGTGCCCGACTTGGCGGATCAGATTTGGTGCAAGCAGTGAGCCCAGCAGGGCTCCGGCGTAGTAGCCGGCCATGATGAGGCCTGTGTTTGAGGTGTCGAAACCCTCATCGAAGGCCCGCAGGGCCAGAAGCGGCGCCTGAAGTCCGGCGCTCATTGCGATGGTAACGAGCGCAAAAAAAAGCGCCCAACTTGAGAGAAGAACAGACCTCAATTTCCCTGGTCCTATCAACAGACACCGGTTCACCAACCGCAACGAGACCCCAGTATGACGGTACGTCACCGCCCGGCAGCTTACTGCTCAAGTGATCGGTGTGCCAGTGAATTGGATGATCGAAATTGGTGGTTTCACCGGGCCATGCGTTGACCCAGTTGGTACGGCAGTGTTTGCGACACGATGTCCGTTTTTTGGTCGTTGATTGCCTTTTGCGTGCGACGCCACGCGTCCGCTGTGTGCTCGTTTCTGGCATTCGCGGTGCGACGCATAAACTCGCACACTTCGGACGACGCCGTCATTGAGTCGACTAGGGTCATGCCCACTAGTGCGTAGACTTCAGGAACGCAAAGGCCGTCAACGCCACGCCGAGGGCAAACAACAATGCGATCACAAGATATGTGCCCAAGCCCGGAGCCAGTTGTCGTGCATTCGGAAAAAACATTCGAAATCCGCCGGCAACCACCAAAATCCATCCCGAAACAGTCACCAACAGGCTCAAGTCCGGCCGCCAGACATTGTGGGTTGTCACGATGAGGAGGCCGCCAATCAGAAGGACCAATCCGTTGAGATAGACAACTGCGGGATGAACGTCGTCCCAGATTTTCAGGTTGAAGATCTCCGAAACAGTCACAGCAATAAGCGTGGGGCCAAGCACCGCAGCAATGCTTCCCGTCAGATCCATTCAGATGTCACTCCATTTCAATGGAAACAGTTTAAATCCGCTGGCTACGGTACATTCAATCAGGACACCGTTTTTGATCGAGAAGCAAACTGCATTTGCATTTTCCCCCGCATCTTGGCAAAAAAATCCATATCTGGGTTTGGTCGACGAGGTGAGACCGTGCGTCTACTGTTTGCAATGATCGCACTGTGCGGATTTGTTTGGACGGCGTCAGTTGATGCGCAAGTGAAAACAATAAAAGTCACGCCCGGCCAGGCAAGGTGTCTCGTCGAAAATATCGAAACCTACGAGAATTACGAGACAGATCCTGTCATCATCGTTTTGGAGACCTGCCCACGCCCACCAACCAATAGCCAGTTGGCGGCGAGACTGGCGCAACGAAATGCCGGTCCTGGCTTGCCAATGCCAAAGGTGGGCTCAGGGGACAACGTCCTGATATTGCTGAGGTCCCAGCTTGCTTGCGTGAAAGACGTTCTGACCGATGATCATCTACCGACTAATGAGGCTGGTCTCATCGAGATTCCACTGGATGCTTGCGGTGAATGATCAGCGTCGTCTGGACGATGAAACTGCCAGGGGACCGGGTGATGACAGCTCAGATGGTCGTGGTTGGCTGAATTGGAAGATTTGGCGGGTTCTGGCGGGCGCGGCGCTTGGAATATCCCTCGTCATCAGTGCTTTGGGTCTTTGGGCCGTATTTTTGCAGCTTGATCGTTCGCTCGACCACAGGCGGGCTGACATCGCCCTGGGATTTGTCGAGCGATATAACTCACTGACCTTTGTCCGCTCCAGGAACGCGGTCCTCAAGCCGTGGCTGCAATACCAAGGTCAGCTTGCCCTTGCCAATGAGCATGATGGCATCAGTCCCGAGCAAATCGACTTGCTGACGACGCTCATAATCCAGCAGGACAGAAAGGCGAACGGCACGCTTGAAACGGACATTCTGATCCTGGCCAATTTCTTTGATGAGCTCGGAATCTGTGTCTCGGAAGGAATTTGCGATTCTCGGACAAGCTGCTTTTACTTTCAAAAACGCGCGGCTGACTTCCAGGCCCTGTATGGCAGCGCGCTGGCCAGTCTCCAGACCACTTTCGAGCTCGAAAAACCGGAGCGCGGGGTCGATTTGATTGCCGGCCTCGAGAGCTGCAAGGAGCCGTAGAAGGCGGAATCACCCCGGACAGTATTGCGTGCACTCGGGATTCGCATACCCGGTTTGCCTACTCAATCGGCAGGGAATTCCTATACCAGTCTCTGATCGACTGCCGATTGGTTGCGGGCTTCAACTCTACGCCGCCAATCCCGACAGCCTGACGTGGATCAAATCCGCGGCCGACGCCAAAAATATAACTTCCATCGTCCAGCTTCCACACACTGTCGAACTGGATACCGACCTTGATTTGTGAGTTTGGATCGTTTGGTTCTTCATATGGCCTGACTTCGTTGATCACATCGAGAAATCGCTCCACATCCCGGTCCATCGATGCCTGCCGTTCTTCCCAGGAGTTTTGGATCATTTCAAATATTTCCTGGTTGGTCTTGTAAGTGATTTGGCCAACACGCCACATTCTGTCGACATCCTGTTGATCGAGTTTGCCGTTATGTTTGATGATCGCGTTGTTGTATTCCGAAACGATTTGTTCGCTCCGGACAATGGTTCCGAGCAGCCGATCATCGTATCGACCTTTGGGTGCGACGGAGAGATGGACAAAAAAGACATAGCCTGATCCAAAATCGACGCTTGGAAGAACCTGCCCAAAACCCAACTGCACCGGCTGTGTTATGTTCTGAAGAAAAGTACCCACGCCGCCGAGACGGCCCTCCATTTCGCCGGTGGGACCAGCAAAGGTGAACGAGACCTCGCCGACTTCGGCCTTCCCGCGATACAGGCTGCCATCGGATGTTTTTCGATTGAAATTAGCCTGCTTTAGCTGCGGTGGCACTGGATGGGAGGTGTACTTGACATTACGCGCATTCAAGCCCAGGGCATCAAGCCTAAATCGAAGATAGGCTTCAAGGCTGACGATGCGCTTCTGATAGGGCACGTATCCGCAAGACGCCCGCGCATAGCGAGGGTCAGGGTCACTGGAATAATACCAGCGCTGATGTGGAAGATGGGCCAGACTGTATTTGTTATCGGGCGAACTGATCTGCCACTGGGTCGCGTGGCCCCAGGTGCACGAATACTCGTTGCGCCAATCAACCCCGCCTTGAAACGTCCAACCCACCGGCTTCAGAAAAAAGCCGGCTGTCACCGGGCGAAGGAAGCCGTATTTGTCGATGATGGGTTGAACTTCCACACGCAAATAGTTGTCCTGAGCTTCAGTGCCTGACAGCGGGGAAACGCTGAATGCGAAGCCAAGAAGCAGTGTGGTGAGCAGTTGTGCGCAGATCCGATTTTTCAATACCGTCATCAGCTATTATCCTCTCTTGGAAGACACCACGTTTTCGACCCAAGTCGCGCACCGGGCGGCATCGATCACCGGCTATCACCAAGCAGCGTGAACGGAGCCCAGTAGTTTGGATGAGTGGTGCGGTTTGTGGCGTTCGGATCATCAATGACCGAAAGAATGGCGAGTTGAAAAGCGCGCGCTCTTTTCATCTCGGGTCGCTCCCTCAGAATTTCGAATGTCCTGGTGGTCAGCCTGACCGCGGCTTCCGATTGAACAGGCCAATGGGATACAAGAAGGCTCTTGGCACCCGCATAAAAGAACGCACGGGCAAGACCGGAGAAGCTTTCGCTCACCCGTTCTCCAGTATCGGTTTCGATTGTGCCTGCTGCCGTGTTGCATGCGGAAAGCAACACCCAGTCGGCATCAATCTCCAGCGCGGCGACCTCGCTTGCGGTCAGAAGACCGTCATCCTGAATGCTGCCTTCCCTGGGAGGTGTCAGGACCAGGGCAGGTTCTGAAAGGTCGGTTTCGCCAGCCATGAGGCCATGGGTGGCAAAGGAGATGATTTCATACTCGGACAATACCTTGAGGGCATTCATGTCCTTCACTTGCGTTTCGGTCGCCTCCGCATTCAAGAAAAGGTCACCGCTACCAAGGCTGGACGCGATGCTTTCCAGCTCACACCGTGTGTCCGGCAGTCGGGCCAAGCGCCTGACGGCGTTCACATCGGCGATTGGCACTGAACCAGCGGCTGCAGGAGAAAAAAGCGACCTTGTGTCCACGTCGACAATTCCGCGGGAATAGGAGGCGACCTGAATGGGCGCGGCGGTGTTACAATCGATGGACGCTGAAGCACCGATAATCGGATCACCGAAGCCCAGAAAGGGCTTCTTGTTTTCATCGGCGATACGGTTTGGCTGCGCCCGGCTCGCTTTGAAAGCGGACACGCTGGTGGAGACGGAGATCGCCCATTTTCGCACCAGCCAGGGCACGTCGCGATAACGGATCTGGGCATCATCGACGTCGTGCGCCTGTGTAAGCAATAACTGAAAAGGAAGAGCCACCAGCGCTTCATCGGCGGAGACAATTATGAGGCTCCGCTTGTCTTCGAGGGCGCCGGCAATGGGCGAAAACATCCGCTGGTAGATGCTGTGAGCCAACCCCAGGTCAAACGCGGGCGCTGATGATGGCGCAGGCCCCTCATCCAGGGAAAATGCGCCTCGTGTGTTCTCCGATCCCGTTTGCGGGCTGTCGCAATTGCCAGCACTGTCCTGAAGCGAGCAAAACAGTTTCTCGGCATCTTGCTGCAAACCGTCCCCTGCTTCCAGAAGGGCGCTCGATACCTTGCCGCTCGCATCAATAACGAAAACCGAGCCTTCGATTTCATCGCCGGAATCCTGGACGAAGCCAGGGTTGATGAGAACAAGGGCTTCATCGTCATCGAGCAGTTCCGCCACCTGATCAGCGTTCGCGGGCTCGCCGCCCCGATACTCCGAATAGGCCGGGAAACGTGTCGTGATCGTCGCCGAAAGCTCATCTATCTCGGTTTCCAATCGGCTGAGTTGACCCCGCAAGGTACTGATTGCCGCGGCGTCCCTGACACTCAGGGACTGAAGGATGCGCTGATTGAGTTGTGCATGTTCTTCGGTTCTATCCTGTTGAAGGCGCACCAGTTGACCGAGCGCGTCGTCGCCGGACGAGACCCGAAGAGAGGTCGCCGCAATTGCTTTGCTTGCCGCACTCTGAAGCGGCCACTGAGCTGCCACAAATGCCTCCCTTGCGTTCTCTCCCGAGACGAGCAGCATCTGAACGGTTGCCGTCTGGAAAATGGCAGTATTGTCCTGAAGGCTGTCACGGTTAATGGGAGCGGAGAGGATCTCGATGGCCTCGCGGTAGAGATCGGCGGTTTGCGCCATGAGCGTGCCTGACTGCTCCTTGAACGGCGTGCCCCTCGCCAGGCGGTCCACGCGCATCACGACATTGGCAAATGAATGGATGCTGTAAGCGATATTGGGATGTGTCGAAGGATAGTTGGCGCGCGCAATTGACAGAGCCTCGGCATACATTGGGGCAGCTTCCATCAGCGACGGCATGTCCCGCTTTGTCTCGAGCGTGCCTGCAAGGTTGCGTAGTGCAATGGCGACCGCGTAGTCGTTGGCCGCCAGTGTAGCTCGGTCAATTTCAAGCGCTTCCCTGAAGAGCGTTTCCGCCTGTGTATCCTCTCCGGAGCTTTGAAGAGCCAGTGCGAGGTTATTGATGGTACGAGAGGTATCGGCGTCGTTTCTTCCCAGTTGGCGCTGGCGGATTTCGAGCGCCTGGCGGTGAAGCGGGATTGCCGCTTTGGGATTTCCGAGCCCAGCGATTGCGAGCGCCAGATTATCCGTCGTGGTCGCGTACCAAAGGCTGTCAGTCCCATGCACCTCGCCGGCGAGTTCCTGTGCGCGCCGCAGGAGCTTTTCTGCCGCGCTCACCTTGCCGGAGTTGTAGAGCAGCAATCCGAGTGTGTTGTAGCTGTTTATGGTCTCAGCGTGGGCTTCGCCGAAAATCTGCCGCTCGATGTCAAGCGTTTCCCGATAGGCGCGTTCAGCCCTTTCATAATCCCCGCGTGCCTCCAGATAATCACCGAACCGATAGTGATAGACCGCCGTGGCAGCGCTTAGCCTTCCTTCTGCAAGCGTGCTGATTTCAATGGCCTTGGTGAAGGCGTTCTCTGCCCCGCTATGGTCCTGCAGAAGGCTCAACGTGCCGGCCAGGTTGCTATAGCCGTAAGCCGTCGTCGCATGCGCTGATCCATAAAATGCGGTCGCGGCCTCGATATGCCGTTCCTGGTGGAGTTTTGCTTGGGCGTGCAAGCCCAGATCACCGGCGAATCGCCCGGCGTTCTCCAGGTCCGTAAGAAAGCCCTCATCCAATTCAATCCCCGCCTGATCGCGCAAGTCGATGATGCGGGAATAGAGGTCAAATGCCTGCCTCGTTTCATCTTCACTTCGGTCCTCCTTGAAGTTCAACGCATAGGCCAGACTTCGAAGTGGCAGGATGAGTTGGGGGGATGTTTCACCGAGCCGTGCGACATGATGTTGCAACGCTTCAGAGAAATGTGGAACCGCTTCACGGTAGCGACCCATACGCCGATAGGTGTCTGCCAGATTCTCAAGGCTTGTCGATATGAGAGGGTCGCTTTCGGAGACCAATTGTCGGCGTAACGAAAGGGCAACCTTGTGTTCCGGCAAAGCGTCTTCGTATTTTTGCCGGAACGATAAGACGGAACCAAGATTATTGTGGGCTGTGGCGAGTTCCAGCGACGGATTGGCGAGGTTTTGCTTCGAAAAGGAGAGTGCTTCCCGGGCACTCTTTTCCGCCAGCGCCAATTCACCCTCATTGACGAGGCGGACCGTCTCGCTGGTTAACCGATCCCATTCGGCAATTGCGTCTTGAGCCAGCCCTCGCTCACCCGAGGAGAGTATCAGAAGAAGCATGCCGAAAGCCGCGTAAAACGCTCGCAATATCCTACTGAAGAGCGGGATCGCCGGCATCGTTGTCGAGCCTGTGTGCAGCATCGATATTCCCTCTATTGAGGTCTGTGCCTCTGAGGCTAGCTGAACCACGGTAGTCTGTGACGACGGAGCGAGGCAAGCCAATTTTCCAAACGAATTTTTTGCGGTCATTTCGAAAACGGACTGGAAAGGCACCTCAAAATGTGCCTCAATACAGCCACCGTTGATGAGGTGAGGCCGCGCGCAGGCGCGTATCGAAGCGCCGGGCAGGTTCAGCAAAGGGGATCGCTTGTTTTTGCCATGACCGGCCTTCGCAAGTTCGTTTTGCCGTTTTCAGGCGTTTCCGGAGGAATGACGCTGCGGTCCGCGTTCCTGGGATTGGTTGGGATGTCGCTGTCTTTGCTTTTCCCGATCGATGAAGCACAGGCAAAGACAACAGCGCTCCTGATTGGTGTATCGGACTATGATGAGACCATTGGGCTCGCTGATTTACGCGGGCCCGGCAATGATGTTGCGTTGATGCGCGACGTGCTCCGGGCGCGAGGCGTAACGGATATTCGTCTTTTGGCCGATGAAATCGAGGGCGGCGAAAGACCCACCAAATCCGCAATCATGTCGGCGCTTGGAGCTTTGGCAGCCGAGGCCGAAGACGGTGACCTCTTTATCATCCACATGAGCGGCCACGGGACGAGGCAGCCTGATGCAAATGGCGATGAAGCCGACGGCTATGATGAGGTTTTCTTGCCCGCAGATGTCACGCGGGCCGAGCCGGGAACTGCGCAAATCCCCAATGGCATCGTTGATGAGGAAATTGGCTCAGCAATCGCAGCAATACGAATGAAGGGAGCCGATGTCTGGTTCATTATGGACGCCTGCCATTCAGGAACCGGATTACGGGCCGGCGGATTGAATACCGCAGATCGGTTTATTGACCCGACCGCCCTGGGCTTGCCGCCTGTGAGCGCAAATCAGAATGACCTCGCGCAGGACCGGATTGTCTCGGATGATGTTGGCGCCAGCGACCTTCCCGGCAGGTTGATCGCATTTTACTCAGCGCAGGCGGATGAGCTGGCGCGAGAAGTTGATTTTGGCGCTTCCGGCGAGGCGAGTCGTTCCGAGAACAACTGGTACGGCTTCTTCACTGCAAAATTGGCCAATAGAATTCTCACCGCAGGGTCTGTTTCTTACCGTCAGTTGTTCCAGGGCATACTCACCGACATGAATACGAGTGAGCTCGCAAGTGCTGCACGGCTTCAGACCCCCCACTGGGAGGGGGATCTCATTGACGCTGTCGCTTTCGGTGGCAGCGATACCGTTGGCGTAAGGCAGTATGCGATTGACGATGATTACCTCTCAGCGGGCGCTGTCCATGGCATTGTTGAAGGCACTATTTTGGAACTGGTCGCCGATGCAGCCGCCGGCGATGGCGAGAGCATCGGTTTTGCACAGGTCGAGGAAGTCAAGTCGCTCACCGCTTTCGTTCGGCCTGTTTCCGATCACTGTATCCCAAGCCCGGATTCCCTTTGCGATGCTGAGGGTCGTTTACCCGCGGAGGCAAGTTTCGCGCGGGTGACCGTTGTTCCTGTAAAGCGCACAGTCACATTGTCAGGCATTATTGATCGTGGAGACAAGGGGACGGGCGCACCCGCCGAAGTTCCTGAAGCCGTCCACCCGCTGAACGCTGCCCTGGGTGATGCGATCGAGTCTTTCAACAGCTCAAATCTGGGCCGTTTCACAGTCGATGCGAATGCGTATGATATTGAAGTGAGCCTTTACGATGACCGCCTCTGGTTCGGGGTTGTGACAAATCTTGGAGGCGAACCTGCCGGCTACTCCATTCCAGTCGATAATGCGAGTGAAGCCGAGCTATACACCGTACTGGAAAGGATAGCCTACGCGGAGCGATTCGCCGACACGTTGTCATCGATTGTCAAAGGCACCTCGCTCCTCAATCTCAACCCCGTGAGTGTGTCGGCGCATTGGCAGAGATCGGATCCGCAGATGCTCGACAAACCCGGATCTGCGATTGACCCCGTCCGTGAGTGCCGAAGAATTTTTCGGCGCGGTTCTTTCTCGGAGGAAACGGACCTCCCTTCCGGCGCCGAGATAAAGCAATGCGATCGTCTTCGATTTGCGGCAAGAGGCGAGGTTGCAGGTGTCCGGGATGTCAATCGAATCCACATTGATGCAAACTTCTGTGTTCGGGCTGAGTATACGCGCATAGAAGACAATCGAACGACCGTCCCCATCGGCGGCGATATGATCATGTGCTCCGATTGTCCGGGAGGCTATTCCGCGGGCAATGAACGTCTTTTCGTGGTCATCAGCGAAGCCCGCCCGAATAGAGAGCCGCTCAACCTCCAGGGTATCGTCGACAACTGCGCGGGAGAACGCGCAACGCGAGGCGCTCGAGCACAGACTTTTTCCGATTTCGTCAAATCACTCGGGAAAAAGCCTGGCACAAGAGGCGCGATGGGTGGGTTCGCCACGGAGAATGTCTGGATTGAGCAAATGCACTGGCAGGTTGTACCGAGGGCCGTGGCGCTACAGGAACGATCGATCGCGCAAAATTAAGAACGAACAATTTCAATGGGTACGCAATGTGGAGTTCAACGATGAAAAAATCTGTTAAATGGTCAACCCTGGCTTTCTTTTGCCTGGTGCCCTCGGCGTTTTCTCAATCCGTCGGCGATGCTCCCGTGCCGCGGCCCGGTCTTACCGATGCCGGCAGTGTTATGAGCTACGTGGTGAACCAGGCCCGAAATGCCAAACTTGTGGAGCTTGACGAAGCGACGGCAACCCGCGTTTATGGGGGACGTCCGGCAAAGCCCGGAGCTTGGCCTGCCCAGGTCGGACTGCACGCGGCGGATCGCGTAACCGACGAGATTAAGAGCCTCCACTTCTCTCATTTTTGTGGTGGCTCAATCATTTCCCGGCAATGGGTTTTAACCGCAGCACACTGTGTGGTTGATAATGAGGGCAAGGCCATCGCACCTGATAAAATACTCGTGCGCAGTGGATCGACCCGCGTGGTTGAAGGTGATCTGCGGAATGTGGCACGGGTTATTCCCCATGAAGACTATGATCCGATTACAACAGACAATGACATTGCGCTGCTTCAGCTCACCGAGCCCATCCGCCAGTCTTCCGGCCCGGTCGGTGCCATTGCCGTTGCCCCGCAAGGGCAAGAACCTCCTCAAGGACCTTCAGTTGTGATCGGCTGGGGCAAGGACGACAACAACCAGTTTCCCGTTGACCTTCTTGAAACCGACATCGATATCGTTTCGAACGAGACCTGTAACAAAGGCGTCAGCAATCACCTTATCCGTGGATTGGCCGGTGATCTCGTCAGCTTTGGCCAGATGACACATGTGCCGGAAGACAAACTCGACGAAGCCTTTTCGATCATCGTCAATTCCATGGGCAACGTGATCACCGAGAATATGATGTGCGCCGGCGTTCCATCGGGCAAGAAAACCTCGTGCCAGGGCGACAGTGGCGGACCACTCATGGTGCGCCAGGACGATGGCCGCTGGCTGCAGGTCGGCATTGTGAGTTGGGGTGCGACATCGGTGAACAGCGCCGGCGATGTGGTTTGTGGTGTCGAGCAGACCTACGCCGTCTACACACGCCTGTCGAACTACTTCAACTGGATTGCGAACCACGTGCGTGGCGGCTGACACTTTCACACTCGCGACTTGCGTCACGGCAAACGGATTGGAGATCTCCCATGCATCGTGAACTGTCACCATCTCTAAGAGGCCGTCTTGAAAGTCCTCGGTTGAGGATTGGCGTGCGATTTTTTCCCTCTCGCGCGGCGGCGAACGCAGTCGATGCCGGTGGCATCGGCGAGGATCGGCAACAAAGCGAAGGGGAAAAAGCGTCGCCAAGCCGACCCGGCGGACTTTCAAGACGGGCTCTGAGCGTCGATCAGCGGGAGACCACCGGACAGACGCCGTTCATCAAGCCATTGTAATCCTCCCCACCCCGTCATGCAGGCTTTGAGAATACGTATGCAGAATTTCCTTGAATACGTATTCCTATGGCGATACAGTGCGCCGGTCAAACCATGACCAGACGTTCTGAGGGAGGATACTCATGACAATCAACCGCCGCCGTTTCATCGCGGGTGCGGCCGGCGCGGCCTTGGCCGCAGCCATTGCCACAACCGGATTCGCATCCGAGCAGATCCAGTACGGTCTGCTGGCCGGCAAGCCCTTTGAGGGCACGAAACTGAACATTTTGTCGGTGGTCACACCACAATTTGACGGGCTGATGCTGCGCGACCAGGAATTCACCGACCTGACCGGCATCGAGACCGAATGGACCTTCATTCCCTTCGGTTCGCTGCAGGAGAAGATCGCCGCGGAAGGAATCGCCGCCAACGGCACCTATGACGTCGTCAACTATCTCGACAGTTGGGGCCCGCCCAATGCCCATTGGCTCACAAGAATCGACGACCTGATGGCGCGCGACGGCATCTCGATGGATCGCTATCCTTCCGCCTTCGCGCGCTCCGCCCAGTTCGAAGGCGAGACGCTCGGCTTTCCGCTGCGCGCCCATCCGCAACTGATGTTTTACCGCAAGGACCTCATTCCCGAACCACCGCAAAGCTGGGAAGAGATCATCGAAATCGGCAAGAAGCTGAAGGAAACCCATCCCGACATCGCACCGCTGGCGCTCTATTACAACAATGACGGCAACCGCCAGAACCTGTTCATCTGGCTGAACTTCCTGTGGGCCGCCGGCGCCGACATCTTCAACGATGACTGGACCGCCGCCTGGACCTCGGAAGAGGCGTTGAAGGCAACGGAAGACTATATCGCCCTGCATACCACCCACGGCGTCACCAATCCGAACTCGCTGGCCTTTGTCGAGCAGGACGCCCGCCAGTCCTTCATGCAGGGCAAGTCGGCGATGATCCCGGTCTGGTGGTGGGCCTATTCCGGGTTCCACAATCCCGACAGTTCGACGCTGACCAAGGATCAGGTCGGCTTTGCCGGCATGCCCACCTATGGCGGCCGGACGAAATCCTACGCCATTTCCATGCCGTTTTCGATTTCCAGCTATTCGAAGAACCAGGACGCCGCCTGGGAATTCATGAAATGGCTTTCCAATCCGGAAATGGACAAGGCGAATGCCACGCAGCGCGAGGTCGGCGGCAAGAAGATCGTCAACAATGTGGTGACCCACATTTCCAGCCTGCAGGATCCGGACGTCAATGCCGCCAATGACGGCATCCAGGCCGCAGCATGGGAGTCGCTGAAGGAATCGGATATCATGCCGCAGATTCCCGAATGGCCGGAAATCGGCGACATTCTGTCCGCGGCGATCGCCAAGGCCGCGGCGGGCGGCGACACGCGGGTGCTGATGATGGAAGCCGCCGATCAGTCCAACCGCATCCTGAAGCGCGCCGGACGCATTCAGTAACTGGCAGCAGCCGAAAGGCCGGGAGCGGGCCGACCCGCTCCCGGATTCCAGATGCAGGACAAGCAACTGAAATATCTGCTGGTGGTCCCGGCGGTGCTGGTGGTTTTCGCAACCGCCATCTGGCCGCTGATCGATTCCCTGCGGCTGTCCTTCACCGTCGGGCGGCTGACCCGGCCCAATTTCCCGCAGGCCTATATCGGCGCGGAAAACTACCTTTGGGCCTTTTTTGACGAACCGGCCTTCTGGAATTCCGTCACGGTGACCTCGATCTACACCGTTGTCACCGTCGCGCTGACCACGCTGATCGCGCTCGGACTGGCGCTGCTGCTGGCGCCCGGCGGGCGGCTGCGCTCCGGCGTTCAGACCCTGCTGATCCTGCCCTTCGCCATGTCGCCGGCGCTGATCGGGGTCTCGTTCCGCTTCATGTTCAATCCGGAATTCGGCCTGTTCGACGCCTTTTTCGGCCTGATTTTGCCGCCGCTCGCCGATATCAGCTGGCTGGCCAATCCCGTCCTCGCCTTCATCGTCTGCGTGATCGCCGATGTCTGGGGCTGGATTCCCTTCCTGACGCTCGTGCTGATCGGCGGCCTCGCCTCCATCCCGCGCGACACCATCGAGGCCGCGCAGGTCGACGGCGCCACGGGATGGCGCGTCTTCCGGGACGTGACGCTGCCGCAGCTCATGCCGGTCCTCGCGGTCGTGCTGATCCTCAAGGCGATCTTCTCGCTCAAGACCTTCGATCAGGTCTACATGCTCACCAATGGCGGGCCGGGCACCGCCACCCAGACGCTGAGCCACTACATCTATTTCAACGGCTTCAAATACGGCCAGATCGGCTACTCCGCATCCGTCGCCTGGCTGATGGTCATCCCCATGCTGGTGCTGACCTATTTCTATGCCAAATTCGTATTCCGGAAGAACTGACATGACCGGTCGCCAGCGAAAACAATTCTGGAATGGCGTTCAGATCGTCCTGATCCTCATCGCCGCGGCCATCATGATCATTCCGATCATCTGGATATTCCTGGCCGCCTTCAAATCCCATGTCGATGTCTATCAACTGAAGCTGTTCTTCACGCCGACATTCGAGAATTTTGCGACCGTGTTCCAGCCGCCCTACGATCTCGGCCACAAGCTGTTCAACTCGACGGTCGTCGCCGGCGTGACGGTGCTGTTCGCCATTCCCATCGCGACGCTCGCCGCCTATTCGTTTTCGCGCTTTCGCCTGCGCGGCGAGACCACGCTGCTGGTGATGATCCTGGCGACCCAATTCGTCCCGGCCGTGGTGATCGTCCTGCCGTTCTTCGTCATGTTCCGCGACATCGGGCTGCTCGACACCCGCGTCGGGCTGATCCTCGTCAATCTGGCGATCGTCATGCCTTTCGCCATCTGGATGATCAAGGGTTTCATCGACGGCATCCCGATCGACACCGAGGAGGCGGCCATGGTCGACGGCTCGACCCGGCTCCAGGTGATCTGGAACATCGTGCTGCCGATGGCCGCACCCGGCCTGTTCACCGCCGGCATCTTCTGCTTCATCATCGCCTGGAACGAGTTCCTGTTCGCACTGATCCTGACCAACAAGAACGCCGTCACCCTGCCGATCGGCCTGGCCCTGTTCAAGGCCGAGGAAGGTGATTTGTGGAACCTGCTTTCGGCGGCGGGCATCATCATCATGCTGCCGATGTTCGTCCTTGCCCTGACGATCAGGCGCTATTTCGTACAGGGCATGACCATGGGAGCGGTCCGCTGATGGCTCGGGTAACCCTCACCAACATCACCAAGCGCTGGGGCGAATTCATCGGCGTCGATGACCAGAGCCTCGACATTCGGGACAAGGAATTCCTGGTGCTGCTGGGGCCGTCGGGCTGCGGCAAGACCACGACCATGCGCATGATCGCCGGCCTCGAAGAGCCGACGACGGGCGAGATCCGGATTGGCGACCGGGTGGTCAATGACGACCTGCCGAAGGACCGGGATGTCGCCATGGTGTTCCAGAATTACGGTCTCTATCCGCATATGACGATCTTCGACAATATCGCCTATCCGCTGAAGGTCCGCGGCACGCCGAAGCCGGAAATCGCGCCGCGCGTGGAAAAGGCCGCGGCGCAGGTGGAACTCACCGAATTTCTTCATCGCAAACCCAAGGCCCTGTCCGGCGGCCAGCGCCAGCGCGTTGCGCTGGCCCGGGCCATCGTGCGCACGCCGAAGGTCTTCCTGATGGACGAACCGCTGTCGAATCTCGATGCCAAGCTGCGCGTGACCATGCGCGCCGAGCTCAAGCACCTCTCCCGGCAGCTTCAGATCACCACCGTCTATGTCACTCACGATCAGATCGAGGCCATGACCCTGGCCGACCGGGTCGCCGTCATGAAAAGCGGAGTCATTCAGCAATTGGGAACGCCCGATGAGATCTACAACGACCCGGCCAATCTCTTCGTCGCCGGTTTCATCGGATCGCCGGCAATGAACCTAATCAACGGCTCGGTGGATGGCGGCATGTTCGTGACCACCGGCGGCACGAGGCTGGTCAAGGTCGACGCCCCGGACCGGAGCGCCGTCGTGCTCGGCGTGCGGGCCGAGGATGTCGAGATCCACAAACCGGGCGAAGGCGACATCGACCTCAAGGTCTATGCCTATGAAAACACCGGCGAAAGCGTCATGCTGACGGTGCAGTTCGGCAAGCAGCGGGTCATTGCGCGCGGCGACCGCCATCTGCGCATGGACATGGACGACACCGTCGGCCTGCGGCTCAATCCCGACCACCTTTATCTGTTCGACCCCAAGAGCGAAACGCGTATCGGCGCATGAGCGGAGGGACATGATGGCACAGGTCAAGATCACCGCCCTCGACGTTGCCCGCCGCGCCGGCGTCAGCCAGCCGACCGTGAGCCGCGTCTTCACGCCCGGGGCCAGGGTCTCGCCGAAACTGGCGAACAAGGTGCGGGCGGCCGCGCTGGAACTGGGCTACCGCCCCAACACACTGGCCCGTTCGCTGATCACCGGCAAGTCCCGGACGATCGGCCTCGTCGTCGCCTATCTCAACAATCCCTTCTATCCGGAGGCACTCGAAAAGCTCTCCGTGTCGCTGAGCCAGCGCGGCTATCACATCATGGTCTTTATCGCCGCCAATCTCGCAGAGGAGATCGATCCGGTGATCGACGGCCTGCTCGATCACCGGGTGGACGGCATGATTCTGGCGTCTGTCAGCATGTCCAACGCGCTCACCAACCGGCTGTCCGAAGAAGGCATTCCCTTCGTACTGTTCAACCGCGGCCAGGAGAACCCCGATCTCGCCCAAGTGACTGCCGCCAATTTCGAAGGCGGGCGCAAGGCCGGGCGTTTCCTGGCCGCCGGCGGCCATCGGCGCATCGCCCACATCTCGGGATGGCAGATGTCGCTCAACGGCCGCGACCGGCAGGCCGGCTTCATCGCCGGCCTCAAGGAGTTCGGCCTGGAACCCTTCGCCTGTATCGACAGCCATTACGATCGCGAAATGGCAATCGATGCCACGAAACGGCTCTTCGCCGGCGACACGTTGCCGGACGCGATCTTTGTCGGCAACGACCATATGGCCTTTGCAGTCATCGAAACCCTGCGCGGCGATCTCGCCCTGAACATCCCGCAGGATGTGTCGGTGGTCGGCTATGACGACGTCCAGATGGCGGCCTGGAAAACCTATGACCTGACGACTCTGAGACAGCCGGCCAACCGCATGGTCGACGCGACCGTCGATCTGCTGCTCGCCAAAATCGACGGAGAGCCCGTCGAAACCCATAAGATCGAGATCGACAGCCCGCTGATCCTGCGCGGCAGCGCCCGCATCCCGCCGGGATGGTCGGATGACTCCGCCTGATACACAGCCCGCCCTGCCCTGAAGCCCCACCACTTGCTCACCGGAGAGACATGATGACCCCCGCCGAAATGGAAAGCCGAACCGTCCGATATGGCGATCTGAAACCCTGCAAGACCGCCTTTATCGACGCCCACACGCCGGGCTCGGACCAGAAGGAGAATTTCACCGTCATCGGCGGCGGCGTGTCCGAGAGCCCGGACCAGCATGTCCACATCAAGGAGACACCCGGCTTCAATATCGGTGCCGCCGGCCAGCCGCCGAAATGCAGGAATTCGCTGCACTCCCACCGCACGGCGGAGGTGTTTTTCGTCCTCAGGGGCCGCTGGCGCTTCTTCTGGGGCCGCTGGGGCGATGCCGGCGAGGTGACGCTTGAGGAAGGCGATATCTTCAACATCCCGACCGGTGTCTTTCGCGGCTTCGAGAATATCGGCACCGACTACGGGATGATCATGGCGATCCTCGGCGGCGACGATGCCGGCGGTGGGGTCATCTGGGCGCCCCAGGTCATCGAGGATGCCGGTGACCACGGCCTGGTGCTGGCCGAGACCGGGCGCCTCTATGACACCAAGAAGGGCGAGGCCCTGCCCGAGGGCGTCAAGCCGATGCCGCTGCTCACCGAAGAGGAACTGAAAGCGTTCGGCGAACCCACCACCGCCGAGGTCGTGCCCGACTACGTCGCCCGCTACTGGGACCTCGTAGCGCTGTCCGACCGCCAGCCGGCCAGGGTTATCGGTTCGGATGCCGTGCTGAAGGACCGGCCGGGCTTCGAGGTGGACTTCATCACCCGGAGTTCCATTTCCGACGACCATGCGACCCACGACCGGCATGAGGTCCTGATGCCCGTCAGGGGTCACTGGAGACTGGACTGGCCGGGCGGTTCCACGGTCCTCAATCCGGGCGATACTTGCGCCGTCCCGCCCGGCCTGCCGCACGGGCTGGCACCAGCCATGACCGGCGAAGCCAGCCTTTACCGGGTCCGCAACACCGACGACCCCGCCGGCCCGACCGCCGCCTGATCCACGGGAGCCCCAAGATGAGCGCGATCACCATCGACGACGCCCTTCTGGCGCTGCTGCGGACCGTTGATACACCAACCGTCTGCAATGCCATCGAGACCGCCCAGGGCAAGCGCGGTTTCGCGGCCTTCACCCACGGCACCATGCTGTCGTCGGCGCCGCAGGACCCGCCTTTGGTCGGCTTTGCCCGCATCGCCAAAATCGCCGGCGCCGAACCGCCTGCGGAACCGCCCGACGTGATCAGGGCGCGGCGCATGGACTATTTCCGCGCCATGGCCGCAGGCCCCCGCCCGGCCCTCGCCGTCATCGAAGACGTCGATTATCCGGATTGCATCGCCGCCTGGTGGGGCGAGGTGCACACGACCGTACACAAGGGTCTCGGCCTGTGCGGCGCCCTGACCAATGGCGTCATGCGGGACCTCGGCGACCTGGCACCTGGCTTTCCGGTGATCGCCGGCTCGGTCGGCCCGAGCCACGGCTTCGTCCATGTCCGGGACCTGGGCACACCGGTCACCATCTTCGGGCTGACGGTCAAGCAGGGCGATCTCGTCCACGCCGACCGGCATGGCGCCCTCGTCATCCCGCCCGACGTGGTATCCGGCCTGAAGGCCGCCATCGACAAAATGATCTCGACCGAACACCTCATTCTCGGCCCGGCCCGCGAACCCGATTTCGACATCACGAAACTCGAAGCTGCCTGGGCCGCTTTCGAGGCATCGCGGACATAAGGCGGCTGGCAGTTCCGCAACACGCTTTCTTCCTCATGGGCGGCTCGACCGACAGTTGACGGATCATCGGCCCCCGGTCTATCCGGTACGCCCATTGCGCATGATGAGAGCGAGAGAAAACATGCTGATTTCGGTAGAGAGGCTGACCGGCTTCGCGGCGGCGATCGTTCGCAATGCCGGCGGCAGCGCCGAGGCCGCCGATCAGGTCGCCCGCACATTGGTCGACGCCAATCTGACCGGCCATGACAGCCACGGCGTCGGCATGCTGCCGGCCTATGCCGAAGGCATCAGGGCCGGGCAGCTCGATCCGGCGGCAACGGCCGAGATCATTGAGGAAAAAGGCCCGTTCCTGCTGGTCGACGGACATCGCGGCTTCGGCCAGGTCGTTGCCCGGCAGGCCACGCAATGGGCCATCGACCGCGCCCGGCAGCAGCACATCGCGGTTTTGTCCCTGCGCAACTGTTTCCATCTCGGCCGGCTGGCCGACTGGGGCATCATGGCTGCCGAGGCCGGCTTCATCTCCATCCACTATGCCAATGTCCTGTCGCCCAATTCGCTGGTCGCGCCCCATGGCGGCCGCGATCCACGTTTTGCGACCAATCCCTATTGCACGGTGGTCCCCGCATCCGGCCGCCACCCGATGCTGGTGCTCGACATGGCGACCAGCACCATCGCCCAGGGCAAGGCGCGGGTCGCCTATCTGAAGGGCGCCGAGGTGCCGGAAAACAGCCTGATCGACCACCGGGGCAACCCGACCAGCGATCCGGCGGTCATGTTCGAAGACCCTCTGGGCGCACTGCTCACGACGGGCGGTCACAAGGGCTACGGCCTCGCCCTCATCTGTGACATTCTCGGCGGCAGTCTGAGCGGTGGCGGCGCCTATCTTCCGAACCAGGTTGTCGATGCGCGCATCATCAACAACATGATGACCATCCTGATCGATCCGAATGTCTTCGGCGGTGCGGAAGCATTCTACGAAAACGTCGACGATTACACCGACTGGATCAAGACCGCCCGCCCGGCGCCCGGCGTCGACGCCGTTCTGTTTCCTGGGGACCCGGAACGCCTGACCCGCAAGGAGCGAAGCAAAAACGGCATCCCGATCGATGACGGATCCTGGCGGCAGTTACTGGAGACTGCCGGATCGGTCGGCCTGTCGGATGCGGATATCGAGCGGATCGTAGGGAACCCCTAATAGGCCGTCAGCCCGCCATCGACATGCAGGGTCTGCCCCGTCATGAAACTGTTATGCGGCGAGGAGGCGAAGATGAAGGCTTCGATGACCTCCTCCACCTCGGCCATCCGGGCCATCGGAATGCCGCGCACGAGCTGGTTTTCCGTCACCACCTTGCCGCGCCTCTCGACATCCAGCATGTCGGTGGCCATCGGCGTGCGGGCAAAGGACGGACAAACGGCGTTGATCCGCACCCCGAGCCGGGCATATTCCTGCGCCGCCGAACGGGTCAGGCCGACCACGCCGTGCTTGGCCGCCGCATAGACGGACAGTCCCGATGCGCCGGTCACCCCGGCGACCGATGCGACATTGACGATGGCGCCACCGGCACCACTCTCGCGAAACTGGCGCTCCATCACCGGCAACTGATGCTTGAGCGCATAGAACACGCCCACCAGATCGACATCGATAATCCGCCGTGCTTCGTCCGAAGCGATTTTCGGCAGCTTTTCGAAGGCCTCCTGCACGATGCCGGCATTGTTGACGGCAATGTCGAGCCGGCCAAACCGGTCGACCGCCAGCGCCGCAAGGTCTTCCGACAGGCGTTCATCGGCGATATCGCCGGCGAGCGACGCGATCTCGCTGCCCTGCTCCTCCCCGATCTCAAGTCCGATCGCGTCCAGAGCGCCGGCGTCATAATCCGACAGAACCAGCCTGGCGCCCTCGCGGGCATAGCGCCGCGCCGCGGCACTGCCGAACCCGCCGGCCGCACCGGTAATCAAGACTGTGGCGCCGTCAAACAGTCCCGCCATGCGCGCCTCCCCGCGTGATCTCCATGGCCATTGCCGCCATCACCGGCACCGCCTTCGCCATTTCCCTAGCACGCTTCGGGTTGGACGCATTGCCGTCAAGCGCCCGTTTCAACACGCCCTGCAGAATCGCCGCCAGGCGAAAGAAGGAAAACGCCAGATAGAAGTCCCAGCCGTCGATGCCGGCAAGGGCGCGGCGGCGGCAATAGGCCGCGACATACGCGTCTTCGGTCGGCAGTCCCAGCGCCCGGCGGTCGAGCCCGCCGAGGCCACGAAACCCGCTGTCATGGGGCAGCCGCCATTGCATGCACTGATAGGCAAGATCGGCCAGCGGATGGCCGAGGGTCGACAGTTCCCAGTCGAGAACGGCGAGGATTTGCGCGCTGTCCCTGGCGAAGATCATATTGTCGATCCGATAGTCGCCATGCACCAGCGCCACCTGGCCGTCATCCGGCGGCAGCGCGGTTTCGAGCCAGGCGATCAGCGCGTCCATGTCCTCGATCCTGCCGGTTTCGCTGGCCCTGTACTGCTTCGTCCACCGGCTCAACTGGCGCTCGAAATAATTGCCGGGCCGGCCGAAATCCGACAGTCCGACCGCCGCCGGGTCGATATCGTGCAAGGCGGCAAGCGCGGCGTTCATGGCATCATAGATCGGCGCCCGCTCGGCCGGTTCGCATTCGGGAAGATCCGGCGCCCAGAATATCCGGCCGTCCAGATAGCTCATCACGAAATACATGCGGCCGATCGCCGAATTTTCGCCCGACAGGAACAGCATGTCCGGAACCGGAACCCGGCTTCCCTTCAGCGCCCGCATGACGCGAAATTCACGATCCACCTGATGCGCCGATTTCAGCAACTGGCCAGCCGGCTTGGCGCGCAAAACATAGCGCCCGCTTTCGGCGTCGAGCAGATAGGTGGGATTGGATTGGCCGGTGTCGAATTTGGTTACCGCCTTCAGCCCGGCAAAGCCGGCGACACCCTGTTCCAGTTCAGCGCCCAGCGAATCGATGTCCAATGCGCCGGCATCGGTCATAACGGATCCTCCTTCCGTTTCATGAGATCACGGAACCGGTCCGCCGCGCAACCGCAACCGCCCCTCAAAGAGCGTCCGCAAACAGCCCGATGGATGTGTGAGCCGACAGGCCGCCATCCAGCGGCAGGATGAGGCCGGTGACATAGCTGCCGCCCTTGCCGCACAGAAAGAGCGTCGCGGCCGCGACATCGTCCGGCGTTCCGATCCGGCCGAGCGGCACCCCGCGGGCGACCTTTATGACCTGTTCTTCGGTGCCGGTCGCAAAGGCGGTCATCTTGCTCTGAAACGGCCCGGGCGCAAAGGCGTTGACGGTGATGCGGCGCCCGGCGAACTCGCCGGCCAGGATGCGGGTCAGATGGTGCACGGCGGCCTTCGACGCGGAATAGGAATAGGCGCCCTCGGCCAAAGGCTGGGTGCCCATGACCGAACCGAGATTGATGATACGGCCCGGATCGGCATCGCCGGAAGCGGCATCGAGCAGCGGCAGAAGATCGCGGGTCAGCGTGAACAGGCCGCCAACATTGACATTCATCACCCGATGCCAGGCCATATGCGGGAACGTCTCCAGCGGCTCGCCCCAGGTGACGCCGGCATTGTTGACAAGGATATGCAACCGGTCCGTCCGCTCCGCGACCGCCGCGACGAGCGCCTCGATCCCCTCCTGTGACCCGACATCGCCGGCAAATCCGACGGCGCTTCCCGCCGCATCCAGCGCATTGAGCTCCGCAGCCGCCGCTTCACAGGCCTCTTCCTTGCGCGAGGCGATGAGAACCCTCGCCCCGCCCTTGACCAGCCCGGTCGCCACCATGCGGCCGATGCCGGTCGCACCGCCGGTCACCAAAGCGGTCTTTCCCTCGACCGAGAACAGTTCCTCCAGATAGCTCACATCCATATCCCCGATTTTCCTCACCGCGCGGGACGGCAACAACATACCGGGTAGTATGGTATTTGCGGATCGCGCTTGTAAAGCTCTTTCGGTTCGCTGGTCGCCATGCGCAGATGATCCTCATGCGATCGCCCCAAACGGAACTGGCATTTCCGCAAAAAATTGATATGAGTGCGCCCCGGAAATCACGGGAATTCATTGCGGGACTTGTGTTGGATTTACTCACGGCGAATGACCCGTCCGGCGCCTATCCGGACAGCTATTACCATGCGACGGCCAACCGCGTGGAGGCTAACGCACCGCTCCGCGACGATGCCATCTGCGATGTCTGCATTATCGGCGCCGGCTATACCGGCCTGTCCGCCGCCCTCTATCTGGCCGACCGCGGCTTCGATGTCATTGTGCTCGAGGCCCATCGCGTCGGCTGGGGCGCCTCCGGCCGCAATGGCGGCCAGCTCGGATCCGGCCAGCGGCTCGATCAGTCCGAGCTCGAAGCGCAGTTCGGCGAGAAGATCGCCCATCGATTGTGGGAACTCGGCCGCGAAGCCAAATCGCTCGTCCGCGACCTGATCCGCACCCACAAGATGGACTGCAACTACCGGCCGGGCATTCTCTATGCCGATCACCACCCACGGCTGGTGGACGGGAGCCGCGCCTATGTCGAAAAACTCCAGCGCGATTACGGCTATGGCCAGGTCAGATTTCTCGACCGCGACGCGCTTTGCGAAACCGTCAACACGCAGGCCTATCATGGCGGCGCCCTCGATACCGGCGCCGGCCATCTGCATCCGCTCAAATTTGCACAGGGGCTTGCCCGGGCCGCCATGGACGCCGGCGTCCGCATTCATGAACAGACACGGGCAAACCACGTCACGCGGTCCAAGACCATTCACGTCGAATGTGACGAAGCGACGGTCAGAGCCCCGCATGTGCTGCTGGCCTGCAATGGTTATCTGGGAAATCTGGACGATTCCGTCGCCCGGCGGGTGATGCCGCTCAACAACTATATGATCGCCACCGAACCGCTCGGCGCGGAGCGGGCCCAGGCCCTCATCCGAAAGAACATCGCGGTCGCCGACAGCCGGCATGTCGTCAATTATTTTCGCCTCAGCCGCGATAACCGGCTGCTGTTCGGCGGCGGCGAAAGCTACGGTTACAGATTTCCCAAGGATATCAGATCATTCGTGCGCCCGCGCATGCTCGCCATTTTCCCGCAATTGGCCGACGTGAAGATCGACTATGGCTGGGGCGGAACCCTGGCGATCACCAGGAACCGGATGCCGCATCTGGAGCGACTTGAGGATAATCTGTTCTCGGCATCGGGCTATTCCGGCCACGGTCTCGGCATGGCGACGCTGTGCGGAAAACTGGCCGGCGAAGTGATCTGCGGAACGGCCGAACGGTTCGACCTTATGGCCTCGATCCCGACGCCCGAGTTTCCCGGCAGTACGCGGCTGCGCCGGCCGCTTCTCGCCCTCGCCATGCTCTACTATTCGCTGCGTGACAGGCTTTAGCAGTGTTTTTTCAACAACCTGCTAGAGCTTGTTGATCGGAACCTTCAGGAACACGTCACCCTGCTCATCCGCCGGCGGCAATTTGCCGGCCCGCATATTCACCTGCAGCGACGGCACGATGAGTTTCGGCATGGCCAGCGTCTCGTCGCGGGCTTCGCGCAGGGCGACGAATGTGTCTTCATCGATCCCGTCATGCACGTGGATATTGTGCGCCCGCTCTTCCGCGACGCTGGTTTCCCAACGGATTTCCCGGCCATTCGGCCCGTAATCATGGCACATGAACAGGCGGGTTTCGCCGGGCAGTTCCAGGACGCGTTTGACGGACCGGTAGAGCGTGCGGGCGTCGCCGCCGGGAAAATCGGCCCGCGCCGACCCGCCATCCGGCATGAACAGCGTATCTCCGACGAAGGCCGCGTCGCCGATCACATGGGTCATACAGGCCGGCGTGTGGCCGGGCGTATGCATCACATGCGCCGTCAGGCCGCCAATCCGGTAGCTGTCGCCATCGCCGAACAGCCGGTCGAACTGCGAGCCGTCCCGCTGGAACTCCGTGCCCTCATTGAAGATCTTGCCGAAAGTGTCCTGGACTTCCGTCACCTGTTCGCCAATGCCGATGCGGCCGCCCAGCGCCTCTTGAATATAAGGCGCCCCGGACAGGTGATCGGCATGGATATGGGTCTCGATCAGCCATTCGAGCATCCAGCCCTCCTCTTTGATCCGGGCGATGATCGCGTCGGCGCCGTCGAATGTCAGCCGGCCCGCCGCATAGTCGATCTCCATCACCGCGTCGATCACGGCGCAGGATGTCGATTGCGGATCGCGGACAATATAGGAAATGGTGTTCGAGCCCTCGTCGAAGAAGGCGATGACTTCGGGCTTGACCGAAAAGTCCGGATTAAAGGCCAGCGGCATGGAACGAACCTCCTCATTCGGGTGTCCGTCAAAGATGGGGCCGCCGGCCCTTACATGCAAGACCGTTACGAGACGATCCAGGCCTTGGCGTCTTCCAGCTCATTCAGCCCGAAAACATGGGTCTGGGCCGGAATGAGCGGTCCGAAAATCCGGGCGCTCTGGCGAAGCCAGTTGAGATCGGTGACCAGGGCGAGTTTGGAAAACCCTGTCAAATGGCGAAAACCAAGACGCGCATCGTCCCACATGGCCGTCGCCGTCGCGCCGTCATAGGCATCGCCGAAAACCACCATCACCTTGAGCTTGTCATGGACCTTCAGCTTTTCGTCGATCAGCGGCGTCAGGATCTCGTCATAATCCCTCGACGTGAGGGTGCCGATAATCTCATAGGCGATCACGTCGCTGGGCATGCCGTCGATCATCTTCAGCGACGATCCGACCGGGTCGACCAGAGCCGCCCAGGCCTTCGCCTTTTCAAGGTCGGTCTGCGGGAAATGCCGTATCTTGGCGTCCAGGAACAGGTCCACCAGCGCCGGCATGACCGACAGCGTCGCGCTGTCGCTGACCAGCGCCACCTTCGAAATCAGCTTGTGGTGGTCGCGAACCAGCTTCAAATGGGCAAACAGAGCCGCGGAGTTCTTCCAGTGCGGCAGGCCCGCGGCATCCAGAACAATCCCGGGCGCCTTGTCATTGCTGTTGATGTAATTGTTGAGCGTGTCGCCCAGCCCCTCGAAATCCGCCTCCGAGACGGTGCCCTTTGGGGTGACGATGAAAAGATTGTTCTTCTCGTCGATTTCGGTTTCCAGCATGTCGCTTCTCCCTTTCGGGTTTCAGGAAATTGGATTGCAGCGCAATCCGAATGATGTTCTTTTCACGCCCACATGCAAGCTCTGGTTGCCCCGGCCGACAGCAAATAGGCAAACTGTTAAGAATTTATCATCAAGCTCGGCATTGACAGCCCTCGACACGTTTTCATGGTCACGCGGGCTTTCCTGTGAAGCATCTGAAGCAGCCAGCCATGACCGTCAGCCTTGCCGTTGCCATCGCCATCTTCTTCGCCATCGCCGTTCGGCAATGGCTGCCGCCGCAGGTCCGGATCTGGCATATCATGGGCGTCGGGGCCGTCATCCTGCTGGCGCTGGGGCGGATATCGCCGGCCGCCGCCTTCATGGCCATTGACTGGAACGTCATCCTTTATCTGTTCGGCGTCTTCTCGATCGCTTCAGCGCTGTATGATTCGGGCCTGCCCCATGCGATCTCCAACCGGATCGCCGGCTCTGGCAGGACGCTGGGCCGGTCGCTTCTGTCCTTCATGGTGATCACCGGCCTTGCAGCGATGGTGCTGACCAATGACGCGGCGGCGGTAATCGGCACGCCGATCGCATTGTCGCTCGCCCTCGCGCTCGGCATCAGGCCCGCTGTTCCCCTCGTCGCTCTATGCGTCGTCGTCACAGTGGCCAGCATGATGTCGCCTGTCGGCAATCCACAGAACATATTGATCGTTGCCGATGGCCACTTCGCCAACCCGATCGCCACCTTTGCCCTCTGGCTGGCCGTGCCGACCCTCCTCTCCCTGGCCTTCGCCTTCCTGTGGCTTCGTTTTTGCCTGGCGCGGGAGGAAATAACGGCCAAGGGCCATGGGGCGCTTCCCGAACCGACGCGGCAAAGGAGCTGGCCGGCCTATCTGAGCATGATCCTTCTGGCCATACTCGTCGCCGCGGACAGCCTGCAGCAGCCCGGTCACCGGCCAGTCGACTTGCCGCTCGGCGCCCTCAGCCTGATTGCCTGTGCGCCGGTTTATCTGTTTTCACCACAGCGTCTGCGCCTGTTGCGCGGTCGACTGGCGCACGCTCGTCTTCTTCGTGGCGATGTTCGTCGTCACCGGCGCGGTGCTGCAATCCGGTGCCCTGCAGGCCATGCTCGGCGACCGGCAGCAAATGCTGACCGATCCGCTGGTGGTCACCGGTGTCGGGTTCTGGGCGAGCCAGCTGTTCTCCAACGTCCCCGTGGTTGAACTCTATCTGAATCTCATGCCCGCCGGCGATGTGCCGACCTTGATGCTGCTGGCGGCAATGAGCACGCTTGCCGGCAACCTCTTCATCATCAGCGCCGCCAGCAATGTCATCATTGTCCAGCAGGCCGAGGCGTTCGGCGCGGAACCGTTCACATTCTGGCGTTTCACGGCGCTGGTGCTTCCCGTGACGATCGTCTCCATCGCGCTCAGCTATGGCTGGATCGTCTGGGTCATGCCGCATCTCGTGGCGTGGTGAGACCGGCTACCGGTCCCACGCGGCACTATCAGGTACCCGCCAGCTCTTTCTCGTGCAGCCACGATGCGTGTTTCGGTGCACGCTTGGTCCTCGACCATTCCTCCAGCATGTCCCATTTCACCGCGTCCAGCTTTTTCAGCATCGCATCTTCTTCCGGATCGGGGCAGGCGAGTTCAATCCGGTGGCCATTGGGATCGAAGAAATAGATCGAGTGGAAAATCGAATGGTCGGTCACACCCAGGACATCGACACCGTTTTTCTCCAGATGGTCCCTGTATTCGATCAGTGCATCACGATCCTTCACCTTGAAGGCGATGTGCTGGACCCATTCGGGCGTGTTCGGATCGCGCCCCATCTCGGGCTTTGTCGGCAGTTCGAAAAAGGCCAGGATGTTGCCGTCGCCGGCATCGAAAAACAGATGCATATAGGGATCGGGCTCATGGGTCGAAGGCACCTGGTCCTCGGCAATCGCCAGCACGAAATCCATGTTGAGCATCTTCGTGTACCAGTCGACGGTTTCCTTCGCATCCTTGCAACGATAGGCGACGTGGTGGATCTTTTCTATCTTCATGAAGCGGGTCTCCGGTGGTTCCACGCCGGATCATAATAGTTGTAAATGTAACTATCTAGCCATGGGCAGTCCCGCTGTTTCCTGCCCGATTGTCAGGAAAATACAACCGTGCGGATCAGTGTGCCGACCGCGAATATGGTCAGGACGCCGAGCCCCCAAAGGGCGACGAACCACAGCAGGCGCTGCCGGAGGGGCCGCTTCGTCGCGTCCTTCCTGGCTTCGGGTTCAGTGATGATAACCGCCATCTTTGACCTTGCCCCGGAAAATCCAGTAGGCCGAGGCCGTATAGGCCAGGATCAGCGGCACCAGGAACACCGCCCCGACCAGCAGGAAACCGAGGCTCTTGTCCGGTCCGGCCGCATCGTGAATCGTGATGCTCGTCGGGACGATATCCGGCCAGACGCTGATGCCGAGCCCGATATAGCACAGCAGGAACAGCAGTTCGGCGCACAGAAAGGCGGTCAGTTCGCGGCCACCGTCAAGCGCCCGCCAGAGCGTCAGAACTGTCAAGGCGACGAACACCGGCACCGGAAGCGCATAAAGCATGGTCGGCCATGTGAACCAGCGGTCCGAATAGCGCGGATCGAGCAGCGGCGTCCACAGGCTGACGGCAATAATGAAACCGATCGTCGCCGCGGCGAGCGGAAACACCAGCGAGCGGATGCGCTCATTGAGGGCGCCTTCGGTTTTCAGGTTGATCCAGGTCGCGCCGAGCAGCGCATAGCCGCACACCAGCGCAAGACCCGTCGCCACGCTGAACGGTGACAGCCAGTCCCACCAGGCGCCGCTATAGGCACGGTCGACCACCTCGATCCCCTGCAGCCAGGCGCCGAGTGCGACGCCCTGCGCAAAGGCGGCCACCAGCGAGCCGCCGAAGAACGACCAGTCCCAGAACCATTTATGACGCTCCGAATGCGCCCGGTACTCGAAGGCGACGCCGCGAAAGACCAGCGCCAGCAGCATGGCGATCAACGGTGCGTAGAGTGCCGGAAAGATCACCGCATAGGCCAACGGGAAAACCGCCAGCAGACCGCCACCGCCGAGGATCAGCCAGGTTTCGTTGCCGTCCCAGACCGGGGCGATAGCGCCGATCGCGGTGTCGCGTTCCCTGTCATCGCGCATGAGGGGAAACAGGATCCCGACACCGAGATCGAACCCGTCCAGCGCCACGTAGACGAAGACGCCAATCGCCAGAATCAGCGCCCATATCAAAGCCAGATCCAGCATCATGCGCCCTCCCCTCCGCGCAGCCCGCGAAGAATCCGGATCGCCCGGTTGCCGCCTTGATCGAGAATACTGCGTGTTTGCGGCGGTGGACTGTCCGCCGGCTCTTTGCCCATCAGCCGCACGACATAATAGGTTCCCAAGCCGAAAATGAACAAATACACCACGATGATCACCGCCAGCGACGTCGCAACGGCCGGCGCGGCGACCGGAGAGGCCGAATCGGCGGTGCGCAGAAGACCGTAAATCGTGTAGGGCTGCCGCCCGACCTCGGTCGTCACCCAGCCGCTCAGCACCGCGACATAGCCGGCCGGGCCGAGCAGCAGGGCAAAGCGGGCAAGGGGACGGCTCTCGAAGAAAGTGCCGCGCCAGCGGGCCACGAGGCTCCAGGCGCCGAGGCTGAAAAACAGCAGCCCGAGTCCCACCATGATCCGGAACGACCAGAACACGATCGGGACATGCGGCCAGTCCTCGCGCGGAAACTGATCAAGCCCGATGACCTCGGCATTGAAATCATGGGTCAGGATCCAGGAGCCGAAATAGGGAATGGCGAGCCCGTATTCGATCTCCTGCGTCTCCATGTTCGGAAACCCAAAAATATATTCCGGAGCCGCTTTCCGGGTCTTGAAATGCCCTTCCAGCGCCGCGACCTTCGCCGGCTGATGCTCATAGCTGTTGAGGCCATGCAGATCGCCGGCAATGATCTGCAGCGGCGCGATGATGGCGATGAACCACAGGGCCATGGAGAACATCTTGCGGCTCGTCTGGTTCGTCCGGTCCTTCAGGAGATGGTAGGCGCCGACCGCCGAAACCACCAGCGCCGTGGTCAGATAGGCGGCGAAGACCATGTGAACGAGCCGGTAGGGAAAGGACGGGTTGAAGATCACCTTCAGCCAGTCCTCCGGCACGTACTGGCCGACATCGTTCATTGCGTAGCCGGCCGGTGTCTGCATCCAGCTGTTGACGCTGAGAATCCAGAACGCCGATGCCAAGGTGCCGATGGCGACCATGAGGGTGGCGAAGAAATGCAGCCGCGGCCCGACCTTGTCGCGGCCGAACAGCATGACGCCGAGAAAGCCGGCCTCGATGAAGAACGCCGTCAGCACCTCGTAGCCCATGAGCGGCCCGATGACGGGGCCGGCCTTGTCGGCAAAAACGCTCCAATTGGTGCCAAATTCATAGCTCATCATCAGACCCGACACCACACCCATGCCGAACACCACGGCAAAGGGTTTGATCCAGTAGTCGAACAGCGTCAGATAGATCTTCTCGCCGGTGCGCAGCCAGCGCCACTGCACGAAGGCCAGGAAGCTGGCGAGACCGATCGAGGTCGCCGGGAAGATGATGTGGAACGAGACGGTAAATGCAAATTGCAGCCGGGCGAGGAAAACCGCATCGGTGAAATCAGCCATGGCGCCACCCTCAGTTCGTAAGTCACAACGCAGAAATCAACTGCGCCAGTTTACGGCAAATTCCAGCCAGGGCAGCGATCCTTATTGCCCCTTGTGTGGATTTGCCGCAGCCCACCCCGAACAGCGCCGCTACTATGGATTGAATATGAGGACGATGTAAACCGCAAAGATCACCAGATGCACAGCGCCCTGCAGCATGTTGGTCCGCACCCCGCCAAAGGTCAGACCGCTGACAAACATCGTCAACACCAGGAGGGTCATGTCCGTGTCGCTGAGCCCGAGCCGGAGCGGGTGATTGGCGAACACCGAAATCGCCAGCGCGGCGGGAACGGTAAGGCCGATGGTGGCCAGCGCCGAACCGAGGCAGATATTGACGGCCCGCTGGAGGAAGTTCTGGCGAGCCGCCGACAGCGCCGCCAGCGCCTCCGGCGCCAGAACCAGGCAAGCGATGATGACGCCGGCGATCGATACCGGCAATTGCCAGCTCTGCACTCCAAACTCCAGCACAATGGCCAGTTTCTTCGACAAAAGCACCGCCGGCACCAGCGTCAGCACAAGCAGCACCGCATGGAACGGCACCGACCTGGAGCCGGTCACCTTGTGATGACCGTCTTCGCCGGTGCCCTCCGGTCCCGGCTGAACGAAAAACGACCGGTGCCGCATGGTCTGGATAGCCAGGAAGGTCACATAGAGGGCAATCGTGATGGCCGCGAACCATTCCGCCTGGATACGGTTGAGGCTCGGATCCGGTGTCGACCGGGTGAAATTCGGCAGGATCAGCGTCATGGTTGCCAGCGTGACCAGCACAGTCAGAAACGCCCTTGCGCCATGCAAGTTGAACTCCTGCTCCCGGTGATAGAAGCCGCCAACCACCAGGACCAGGCCGACAACACCGTTGAGCACGATCATAAGGACGGCCATCATCGTATCGCGGGCGAGCGTCGGATTGGCCTCGCCGCCGAGCATGATCGCTGAAATCAGCGCCACCTCGATGGTGATCACCGCAAGCGTCAGGATCAGCGTGCCGTAGGGTTCGCCCAGAAGCACCGCCAGATGATCGGCATGGCGCACCGCCGCAAAGGACAGGAGCAGCATCACGGCAAAGAGCACGGCAAACAAAACCAGATAGAGCGGCATCGTGAAGCCGTCACTGAACAGGAAGGACCAGGGTCCGTAGAAAAGCACCGTCAGGAGCAGGCCGAGGATGAGGGCGATTTCCGAACGGATGAGTTTCAGCATATGCGATGATTTCCGAATGTCTGGCGGCGCAACGAGAATCGTCGCAATCTAGCATCGAAGCCGTTGATTGCAACGACGAGGCCGGACAGCGAAAGCCGCGCGGTTCGACTTGAATTTATCGACAATCTGAAATCTATTGCGGGAATAAACGGGAGAACTGCAATGAACAAATCTGTCAAACTGTGTGTCGCGGCCATGGCCGTCTCGTTCATGGCCAGCGAGGCGCTGGCCGTCGAATGGAATGTCTCGCTGTGGGGCAAGCGCCGCGCTTTCACCGAACATGTGGAAAAGCTCGCTGAACTGGTCTCCGCCAAGACCAATGGTGATTTCACCCTCAATATTTCCTATGGAGGCCTGTCGAAAAACCGCGAAAACCTTGATGGAATCTCCGTCGGCGCATTCGAGATGGCGCAGTTCTGCGCCGGCTACCACCGCGACAAGAACCCGACGATCACAGTTCTCGAACTGCCGTTCCTGGGAGTCAGCAATCTCGACGAAGAGGTAACTGTCAGTAACGCCGTCTACGCCCATCCGGCAACCCAGGCCGATCTGGCCCGCTGGAACGCCAAGCTGCTGATGCCCTCTCCAATGCCGCAATACAACATCGTCGGCACCGGTGAACCGCGCAACAGCCTGAAGGATTTCGACGGCATGCGCGTGCGCGCTACCGGCGGCATCGGCAATGCCTTCAAGGCGGTCGGCGCCGTGCCGACATCGGTGACCGCGACGGAGGCTTACAATGCCATGGAGTCGGGCGTCGTCGACACGGTCGCTTTCGCCCCCCATGCCCATTTTGCCTTCCGCACCATTGATCTCGCCAAATGGTGGACCGCCAATCTCAACCCGGGAACGGTGAACTGTCCGGTCGTCGTCAATATCGACGCCTATGAAGCGCTGCCGCCCGACCATCGCCAGGCGCTCGATTCCTCGATCGAAGAGGCAATCGAGCATTACGTCGCCAATTACGGCGCCCTGCTCGACCGGTGGGACAAGGTCCTGGCTGAAAAGAAGGTCCAGAAAGTCGAACTCGACGACGCCGAAATCGAAGCGTTTCGCGATGCGGCGGCCGTGCCCATCCGCGAAGCCTGGATTGCCGACATGGACGCTCAGGGCCTGCCCGGCCAGGAGCTCTATGACCTCGTCGTGACCACGCTGCAGGAGAAGCGCAAGAACTGACCTCTGACAGCAGCCTGCCCGGCCGCATTACCGCGGCCGGGCTCCAGGGTTCACTGAGGAGGCCGGCACCATGACCGTCAGCAACGTCAAGGCGGACGACAGCGGGCTGTCCCGCGCCGACCGCTTCCTGTTCAAGATCGAAAGCGCGATGACGCTTTTGGCCGGCCTGTGCGTGCTGGCCATCATGCTCCTGGCGGTCGCCAATATTCTCGGCCGCAAGTTTTTCAACATGCCGGTGCCCGGCTTCATAGACTGGATCGTCCAGGCCGTACCGGTCGTGGCGTTTCTCGGCATCGCCTATTGCCAGCGCCTTGGAAGCCATATCCGCATGGATATTGTCGTGCGCGCTTTGCACGGGCGGTTCCTGTGGGCCTTCGAACTGGCGTCTATCGTGCTGATGGGGGCGCTCACCCTGATCCTCACGATCGGCTCCTGGACCCATGCGGAGCGGGCGCTGAAACTCGGCGACAGCACCATCGACATCAACCTGCCGACCTGGCCGGTCAAGCTGCTGGTTCCGATCATGTTCACGCTGCTGCTGCTGCGCCTCCTGCTCCAGACATGGGGATACTGGCGGGCCCTGTGGTCGGGCGCAAAGTCTCCGGTGGCCGTCCCGCTGATCGAGGACATTGCGACGGTCGCCGCCCATGAGGCGGAAACGGTGTCCGGCGCCGGAGACGGCTCATGAGCACCATCGAAGTCGGGCTGATCCTGTCCGGCGTTCTTATCCTGCTGGTGGTCGGCGGCCTGCGGGTGGCCTTCGCAACGGCGCTGATCGGCTTTGTCGGCCTGTTCATCATCTTCGCCTTCGACAAGGGCCAGGGAATCGACCGCGGTTTCTGGACGGCCCTGCGCATCGTCGGCCAGGTTCCGCACTCGAAAATGTCGAGCCACGTGCTCAGCCTGATCCCGGTCTTCATCCTGATCGGCTATCTCGGCTATTATGCCGGCCTGACCAGAGCTCTGTTCGAGGCCGCCAAGCGCTGGGTCGGCTGGCTGCCAGGCGGCCTCGGCGTTGCCACGGTCTTCGCCACCGCCGGCTTTGCCGCCGTATCAGGCGCATCGGTCGCCACCTCCGCCGTCTTTGCCCGCATCGCCATTCCCGAGATGCTCGAGCTCGGCTATGACCGGCGTTTCGCGGCCGGGGTCGTAGCCGCCGGCGGAACCCTCGCCTCGCTGATCCCGCCCTCGGCCATTCTGGTGATCTATGCGATCATCGTCGAAGCAAGTGTCGGTCAGTTGCTGCTCGCCGGTTTCCTTCCCGGCCTGGTTTCGGCCTTGATCTATGCGGCCCTCATCATCCTCATGGCCAGGTTCCGCAAGACCCTCGGGCCACCGGTCACCGGGTTCACCTGGACCCAGCGTTTCGAGGCGCTGCCCGGATCGCTGCCGATCTTCGCGGTGGTCGGCATCATCATCTACTGCATCTATTTCGGCTGGGGTACGCCGACGGAAGCCGGCGCCCTCGGCGCGTTCGTCATTCTGGTGATGGCACTCGCCAAGGGCATGCGGTGGGGCCAGTTGAAGAGCGCGCTGATGGAAAGCGCCAAACTGACCGCGATGATCTTCACCATGATCTGGGGCGTGCTGATTTTCGTTCGCTATCTCGGCTTTGCCGACCTGCCCGGCGCGTTCTCGGACTGGATCACCGGGCTTGACCAATCACCCATCGTCACCCTGCTGTGGATCCTGTGCGCCTATGTGGTCCTCGGCATGTTCATGGATGCGATCGGCATGCTGATCCTGACCCTGCCGGTGACCTTCCCGGCGGTCATCGCGCTGAACGGAGGCGAAAACGTCCTGGCGTCCGAGTCGGCGCTCGGCATGTCCGGCACGGAATGCGCGATCTGGTTCGGCATCATTGTCGTCAAGATGGCCGAACTGTGCCTGATCACACCGCCCATCGGCCTCAACTGTTTCGTCGTCGCCGGGGTCCGCAGCGACATTTCCGTACAGGACGTCTTTCGCGGCGCAACGCCGTTTTTCATCGCCGATGTCATTACCGTCGCCGTGCTGATCGCCTTTCCGGGAATTGTCCTGTGGCTGCCGCGGCTGATGCTCGGCTAGAGCGTTTTCAGCCGAGCCAATGGGCAACGGTCAGGATCACCAGGGCCGCAACGCACCAGGAAACGATGGTGAAGACCCCGTTCCAGCGCCAGGCGTGAACGATGCCGGGAATCCCGACGACGCGGCTGAGCAGCAGCGATGTTGCGCCGAAGGGCGAGCCGGTGAGGTTCAGCGACCATCCGACCAGAAACGACAGGCCGAGAACGCTCGGGTTGAGCTGCAGGTCGGGCAGTGAAACCAGAAGGCCGCCCATAAACGTCACCGTCATCATTGGCGGCAGGCCGATACAGGACGCCAGCGGAACCAGGGCCGAGACGGTCAGATAGATCGCCGAAGGGCCCGGGCTCAAACGCAGCAGGCTCTCGGCAATCCAGGTGCGGTCCACCAGCGTGGCGGTGAGGATGCCGATATAGCCGGCAAGGCCGAGCGTCGCCGCCTCCGGGCTGCCGGCCGGGATCACCACCCGGAACAGCGCCGCCACCCGGCTCCCCAGCCAGGGATAGTCGGCCCGCTGAAACAGGCTCTGCACCGTCATCCATGTGACGGTGACGGGGACGGCAGCAATCAGGATCGCCGAGACAAGGGGGATGTCGGTCACCTGGCGGATCACCCAGGCCGATCCGATCAGGGCGGCGGCAACGGCCGAAAACCGCCAGAGATCGGGCCACGGAAAGGGCGGCGCCGGCGTCCGGCTGATGGCAATGCCATCGCGGACGAAGCGCATGCGCGAGCGATGGCCGACGATCCGGTCCTCGGCCCATCCGGCGGCGAGCAGGAGAATGGCGATGACCATTCCCGACAGGGCGATGATGCCGGCGCGCGATCCCGGCACGATCGCCAGCACCACCGCCTGGGCGATGGCCGTTGGCGCCCACAGGGCGAACCAGGCAAATCCGCGGCTCAGCGCATTGATCTGGCGGCGCAGGCGAACCTCGGTCAGCGCCGGCGGATCGCTCTCGGCCTTGGCGTCGACACCGCGCTTGACCAGCGGGCCCAGCAGGCTCACGGCACCGAAATTGAGCAGGACCCCCATGAAATGGCCACCCAGGTGCAGAGCCACATAACGCCGTCCGGCCGGCTGGCTCGTCAGATAGCGGCCGATGGTGAGGACCGAGTTCGAATCGAAGGCCCCCTGCCGCAGGCTGGTGACCAGCATGATGAAGGCGCTCAGATAGGCGGCCCGTGCCAGATCATCGATGACCGGTTCGAGCGCGCCGGCCTGGAACCTCCACACCGCACCGGCGGTCGCCGCCAAGGCGAGGACCTGCAGCATGCGCTCCCGAATGCCGAAGCGACCCTGCGCCACAGCCAGAAAGGCGACAAAGGCACCCGCCGAAACGCTCCGGGCAAGTTGCGTATCGGCAAGCACGGTCCACACGGCCACGCCGCACAGTGCGCAACTGCCAAGGCTGAGCAGCAGGCCGCTCCATCCGGCGCCGGGCGTGATCGCGGTCCGGCCTCCTGTGGTGTCAATAGCCAATGGCGCAACCATCCTTGCGCGGATCGGAGGCTCCCGTCAGCACGCCATTGTCCCAATCGATCGCAATCGCCTGCGACCCGCCGATCGGCATGGCCGGCCGCCTGATCCGGTGGCCGCGGGCGGTAAGCGCCGCAACGGTCTCATCGCCGATGCCGGTTTCCATGTCCACCTCCCCGCTCTCCGGATCGACCATGAAGCGCGGCAGGTCCATCGCCTCCTGAAGGTCGAAGCCGAAATCCAGGTAGCGGGTCAGGAACTGCATATGGCCGAGCGCCTGATAGTGCCCGCCCATCACGCCGAAGGAGAGGACGGTCTTTCCACCGCGTGCGGCGATCGCCGGAATGATCGTGTGCAGCGGCCGTTTTCCCGGCGCAATGCAGTTGGGGTGGCCCGGTTCAAGCACAAAACCCTGACCGCGATTGTGCAGCAGCACGCCCGAACGCGGTGCCGTGATGCCGCTGCCGAAGGAGCCGAAGATCGTGTTGATGAAGCTGCAGGCGTTCCTCTCGCGATCGACGACCGTGATATAGACCGTGTCGTGATGGCGCGGCAGAGCAATATCGCGCGGCGGCAGGGTGGCTCTTTGCGGATCGATGGCGCCGGCCAGATCCCTTGCATAGGCCTGCGACAGCAGCGCCTCGACCGGAACCGCACTGAGGGCCGGATCGGCGACAAAAAGGTTGCGGGCGCGATAGGCCAGCCGCGCCGCCTCGATCTCTAGGTGGATGCGATCCACGGTCAGCGGTCCCCCGGGATCGAGATCGAGATGCTGCATCATGTTCAGCAGCAGCAGGGCGATCACCCCCTGCCCGTTCGGCGGACATTCGAGGATGTTGTAACCGCGAAATTCGCTCGATATCGGGATGACATATTCCCCCGCCGCCGCGGCGAAATCCTCCGCCGTGTGCACACCGCCCATCGCCTGCAGGCGTTCGACCATATCATTAGCAATCCAGCCTGTGTAAAAGACGTCCCGGCCGCCCTCGGCGATCGCCTCGAGAGCGGTCGCGAGTTTCGGAAGCCGGTGCACCGAACCCACGGCAGGGGCGGCGCCATCGAGGAGATAAGCGGACGAACTCACTGGGTCGCTGCGCAACAACGCCGCGCTGGCCGTAAAATCCGTGTGAACCCGCGAGGCAATCGGAAATCCGTCCCGGGCAAAATCGATCGCCGGCCCGAGAAGCGCACCGAAATCCAGCTGGCCGTGATCGGCCGAAAGCCGGCTCCACGCATCGACGGCACCCGGCACCGTCACCGAATGGGGTGAGTAGCGTTCGATGGCTTCAAGACCGGCGGCCTGGAAAAAGGCGAGGTCGGCGCCGCCTGGCGCCCGGCCCGATCCGTTATAGGCGACAATGTCCGCCGAGCCGCCCGGCGCATAGAGACAGAAGCAATCGCCGCCGATGCCCGTCGACCCCGGCTCGACGACGCATTGAACCGCACAGGCGGCAATCGCGGCGTCCATCGCATTGCCGCCGTCGCGCAGAATCTGGATGGCGGTCTGTGTGGCCAGCGGATGCGATGTCGCGGCCATGCCGTTGCATGCGTGAACCGCGGACCGGCCGGGCCGCGACAAATCTCTCATCAGGCTCTCCACGAACGAGAAGCGGTTGCGCCGGCGGCGCTGGCGCAAGATCGAACACAGTCGGATTGTTGTCCTATAGGGCGACCGGCCGCGCCGCTTGTCAAGCGGCCGGCCACCACACGCGTTCCTAACACGACTGTGTTCAGCCGTGAGTGGAATTCGGCCCGGGGCAGCCGTAATTGTTGCTCGACGCAGCCAAATGGAGATTCCCGATGTCCCTTCGCACCACCGCCCTTGCCCTCGCCTTCATAGCCGGCAGCGCCCTTTCGGCCTTTGCCGGCGAGCAATATGTCGACAGTTCCGGCTATGCCGCATCCGGCTATGATGTCGTCGCCTATTTCGACCTTGAACAGAACGATGTCGGCAATCCGCAACCGCAAGCCGTGCGCGGCAAGAAAGCCTTTACCGCCGAACACAATGGCGCCAAATGGGCGTTTTCCTCCGCCGCAAACCGCGACAAGTTCCTTGCCGATCCGGCCAAATACAGCCCGCAATTCGACGGCCACTGCGCATATGGTGTCGCCCAGGGCGGCAAGGTGCCCGGGAACCCGCATCTGTGGCGGATCGTTGACGGCAAGTTGTACCTCAATATCACCGCAAACGTCGTGACGTTCTGGGAAGAGGATATTCCCGGCAATATTACGACCGGTGACGGCAACTGGAAAAAGGGCCTTGAAGGCAAGGCATCGTCCGGCAGCGAAATCCCGCAATATGACGGTCCCATCGGACCGACCGGCTGACCGCAGCCCGGACCGGAGCAGCAGGCCCCCGCACCTATCGGGGGCCTTTTTGCGTGCACTCGATAGCGGTCAGTTCTCCAAAGCCGCAAGCAGACTCAGATAAAGCGCCCAGGCCGCCTGCCAGTTGATCGCCACCTCGTTGGTGGCGTAGGATTCCTTGTCATCGATATACATCCGCATCGGCGGCTGGCCGATCAGACCGCTGGCCGCCGGGTCGCCTGAAAGGCCGCCCGAATTCGGACCGCCGACCAGAAACCCGTCCGGCAGCGCGATCGCGCCGGAGACCGACGGGCGGAAATGCGGATCCTTGGCCGACCCCGGACTTGTACCGGTCACATAGGTCTGGCCCTGCGGATTGCGGCCGAAAAACCAGTGGGCAAGGTCGCGCGCCGGCGCGATATATTTATCGTCACCGCTGACCTGAGACCACAAGAGCCAGTGCCAGCCCATGGTCGCCAGAACACTGTTGGACCCCCAGGTCAGCGTTTCGCTGTCCCCGTGCGGAATGTCCCAGGGCGCCCGCTGCTTTTCCACGCGCCAGCGATGGGCCGCGCTGCGCAGCGCCGCATCGACCGTGTCCCGCGCCGCGGGAGACAGATCGTTCTCGATGGTCTTCAGCGCCCAGAACCCGAGCAGATCGACACGGCCCCAATAGGTCTCGTTCTTCAAACGGTTCATCGCCGCGCGCCGGTCCGCGAGCTGCGCTTCGACGGCGTCGATATCTGCGCGATCACGCGTCAGCGCCGCCCAGGCCGCATCGGCAAAGAACCGCTCGTCGCTGTCGTCGCCATCGGTATAGGGACCGCCATAATCCTTGCCGTCATAGCGCGTTTCGGTCATGACAAGATCCGGATTTTGCTCCAACCATTGCCGCGCCCGTGCCGCCGCCGCCCTGTAGCGGGCCGCCCTCCCCTGCGCCTCGCTGTCCGGCTGGTTCTGCAGGACCTTCGCGGCAAGCGCCATGACCGCGGCATAATCCGCGGTCGCCGTCGACGATACCGGCATGATCCATTTGACCGCCGTGTCGTCCTGCGGGCTGACATCAAGCCCCGGCCAGTCGCGCGTCGTCGCCTTGTGATTGGCGCCGCCATCGGGACCCTGCATCTTCACCAGCCAGTCGAGCTGCGCCGCGGCGGCGCTCAGCCAGTCCGGCCAGCCGTCGCGCCCGCCCGCCAGCGGCTCGACCGGGTGATCGAGCACCTGCGGCGCCAGCAGTCCGGTCAGTAGCATGAGGCCCACCGAATAGGCACCGTTGACGGTGTATTTGCCGTAATCGCCGGCATCGAACCAGCCGCCCGAAACGTCTCTCCTTTGCTGTCGCGCCCCATAGGTCCGGGCAGAGGCGTCCCGCGCATGGGCGTCCGGGTAGGGCCCGTGTTCATTGTCCGTGATCCAGTAGAACACACCCCATGCATCGTCACGATGTCCCGCCAGTTGCGCGGCGTTGTCCGCGATCCGGAAAGCCGCGCTGGCCGCTTCGGTCCGCGGCCCCAGCGACGGCACGGTCACCGTATAGTCGCCTGGCTCGCTGAAATCGCTCAGATCGACGGCGCTCACCCGCGAACCGGAAGCGATGGAAGGATGCCGCGGGATCGTGACTGCGACCGTCTGCTCGCCATGCGGCCCCGACACCGTAACGTCAGCGGTGCGCCGGGACCGGCTGTCCTCATCCTCATGCCATTCGATCATCAGCGTCTTGGTGTCGTCCGGCCGATAATTGAGTTCCGACATCAGCGGCCGCTGCGGCCAGACCCGGTCATCCGCCTCCGGCCAGACCGTGACCTTGAAATCGCGCATCGTCAGCCGGAAATTCTCCGCGCCGCCGGTCATGAAGGCAAAGACCCCGAGCTTTCGCTCCGACTTCGGCAACGCAAAACGAAACGTACCGGAGACAGCCGGAATGAAGCCCTTGCCGTCATCGGCAATGATCTTCTCAAAGGACGGTTTACCGTCCGCATCCATCGCCGCCTCGACCTCCTTGCCATTGACGATCGGCTGCAGCAGGTTGCTGCCCCAAAGGGTCCGGTGCGCCGGGTCGATTTCGATATGTACGGAAAACTCCTTTCGCCCATAGGGAAGCTCCTGATTGAAGGCGATCTGCCAGAAACTGGCATCGTTGAAAGGGCCGCTGCCCGTGTCGGCCAGCGTCAGCGATCCGTCGGAACCGATCGCCGCTTCCAGTCGGTTCTTCGACCACAGATCTGTCGGCACCTCACTGACCACCAGCGGGATGTCGATCTTCTGCGCATCCGAGCCGGTGGCCGTCTGTGCGGTCAGGACACCGAGACACAGAACAAGGCTCCACAATGGCAATCGGTCGATAACGGTCATTTTGTCTCCTCCGGGCGGTGACCGGCCGCATCATAGAGCCGATCCCCGACAATAAAACGACGCCCCGGCACGTGTTCCAAATGTGCTTAATATTGCAGAGCGCTTGATGTAAACGATTACATCTGATAATCTCGTCAATGTAAACGCTTACAGATGCAAAAAGCGTGACGGGAGGAAATCGATGACCGGCGCCGGACGATGGTGACAATCCTTGACGTGTCGAACTATGCCGGCGTTTCGACCGCCACGGTGTCGCGCGTCATCAACAAGCCGGAGTTGGTCGACGCGAAAACCCGCGACCTGGTGACCGACGCGATTGCCCATCTCGGATACCGGCCGAACCAGGTGGCCCGGGGCCTTGCCAGCCGCTCCTCGCGAACGATCGGCGTGGTGATCAACAATTTCTCCGCCACCTATTACGGACGCATGCTCGACGGGGTCGACCGCGCATTGCGGCCGCTGGGCTACAAGACCATCGCCGAATCCAGCCGCGAGGCATCCGAAGGGGAACGCGAGGCCTGGCTGTCGCTGCTCGACCGCCAATGCGAGGCGGTGGTGATCCACTCCGATAGTCTCGAGGACGAGGAACTCACCCTGCTGCTCGAGCGCTACCCGACCTGTGTGTTGATGAACCGGTTCCTGGCGAGCCATCCCGAGCGCAGCATCTATCTGGACAATGTCCGCGGCGGCGCGCTGGCCGCACGGTTTCTCGTCAAAAACGGCCATCGCGACATGGCGATGATCTGCGGTCCGGACAGGTTTTACGAAGCGAACGATCGGGCGCGCGGCTTCAAGGAGGAACTCGCCCGGGCCGGATTGACGCTCGCGCCTGAACTCACCGTCCAGGGCAATTTCCGCGAGCAGGGCGGGCTGGAGGCCATGGACACCCTGCTGGAAACCCGCAAGCCGTTCACCGCCCTGTTTTGTCACAGTGACGAAATGGCGGCCGGCGCGCTGGAGGCATGCCGCCGCCGCGACATCGGTGTGCCCGAGCAGATATCGATCATCGGATTCGATGATCTTGATGTCGCGCGGCACATGACTCCCAAGCTGACCACCATCCGCCAGCCGCTCGGAGATATCGGCGAAGCCGCCGGCCTGGCGGCCCATGCGCTGGCCACCAAAACCGAATCGGCCGACCTCATCCAGAGGGTCTTCGTGGCGGAACTGGTCGACCGCGCTTCCGTCGCGAGGCTCCGCTCAAACGACACATCGACATCCCAACCAGACTGAGGAGGAGAATATGCATAAAAAATTACTGGCAGGCCTTGCGTCGCTTGCCCTGCTGGCCGCTCCGGCAATGGCCGGGGACGTCCGCTTTGACGGGTTTCCCGATCTTGACAGCCATCTGGACAAATTGATTCCCGGATATCATGCCGCCAATCCCGACGTGAATGTCACCTATCAGATGAACAATCACGGTGACCATCACAAGAAGCTGACCACCAATCTGGCCACCGGATCCGGTGCCGGTGATATCGTCGTCGTCGATGTCGGTTTCATCGGTTCCTTCATCAATTCCGGCGGCTTCGAGAACCTGTCCGGCCCGGAATACGGCGCCGGCGACATGGAAGGCAATTTTGTCGGCTATGCCTGGAACCAGGGCAAGGGTGCCGACGGCAACCAGTACGGCATCCCGATCGATATCGGCCCGGGTGTCATGTATTATCGCCGCGATGTGCTGGATGCGGCCGGCGCCAGCATCGACGATGTCACGAAGGACTGGGAAAGCTTCATCGATTACGGCCGCAAGCTGAAGGACCAGAACGTCTTTCTGATCGCCGATGCCGCCGATGTCGCCAAGACCATCGTGCTGACCACAGTCAAGGATGGCGACGGCTACTTCTTCGACAAGGACGGCAATTCGCTGATCACCTCGGACCGCTTTGTCGATGCCTTCAAGATTGCCAAACAGATCCGCGATGAAGGGCTCGACGGCCAGATCGGCGCCTGGACCAATGAATGGTATGACGGCTTCAAGACCGGCACGGTGGCGACCCAGCTTTCCGGCGCCTGGCTGCTCGGCCATCTGCAGAACTGGATGGCGCCCGACACCAAGGGAAAATGGGGCGCCGCCAACCTGCCGAACGGCATTTACGGTTCCTGGGGCGGGTCGTTCCTGGCCATTCCCAAACAAGCCGAAAACAAGCAGGATGCCTGGGAGTTCATCAAATTCCTGACCACGACGCCGGAAGCGCAGATCAGCGGTCTGAAGACCATCGGGGCTTTCCCGGTCCTGACGGCCACCTATTCAGACGCCGCCTTCGACGAGCCGATCGAATTCCTGGCCGGACAGAAAGCGCGCCAGCTCTTCGCCGAGGTCGCCCAGAACGTTCCGGCCGTCGCGCCGAAAAAGGGCGATCTGGTCGCCGAGGACGTCGTTTTCAACGGCGCTCTGGCCGAGGTCCTCAACGATGACAAGGATATCATGCAGGCTCTTCAGGAGGCCGAACGCCTCGTCAAGCGCCGCGTGAAATAAGCTCGCCCCCCGGTCGACGGCTTCCTTTCAACCTGTGAGACACCAAAAGGTCATGTCTGTTACCGCAGAAGTAAAAACCGGACTTCAAACCCGGACACATGTTGAAGGAAGCCGTCGAAAGCCGAGCCGCTGGCGGACTTTCAAGAAGGGCATCGCCCCCTGGCTGTTCATCAGCCCCTATATCATCCTGTTTCTGACCTTCACCCTCTTCCCGCTGCTGTTTTCGATCTTCCTATCATTTCAGGAATGGAATCCGGTAGCTGGCCTGTCCGGCATGAAATTCGTCGGGTTTTACAATTACACCCTGGCGCTGACCGATCCCTGGCTGTGGAAATCACTGTACAACACGGTCTGGCTGGCCATCGCCAGCGGTGTCCCGCAACATCTGATCGCCATCCCTGTCGCCTATCTTCTGGTCGCTGCCGTGCGCAGCGGATTGCGGCACATCTATACGGCAACGATGTTCATTCCGTTCATCACGTCGACGGTGGCGATCGCCCTCATCTTCTACACCATCTATTCCAGCAATACCGGCATCTTGAACCAGATGCTGGTGGGCCTGTCGACGGTACCGGTGATTGGCGCCCTGTTCTCCTGGGTGCCGGACGCCATGCCCATTCGCTGGCTGTCGAGTTCGGCGCTGATCAAGCCGGCAATCGCCTTCGTGGTGGTCTGGAAATATACCGGCTTCAATATCGTCATCTATTCGGCGGGTTTCCTGACCGTTCCGAAAGACCTTTACGACGCGGCCAAGGTGGATGGCTGCAATGCCTGGCAGCAATTCTGGCATGTCGCCCTGCCGATGATCCGCCCCTTTGTCTTTTTCGCCCTGACCCTGACGATCATCGGCAATCTGCAGCTGTTCGAGGAGCCGTTCATCCTGACGGCCGGCGACAGCGGCGGCGTTGCCCAGTCCGGGTTGACGGCCTCCTATTATCTCTATCTCGTCGGCTGGGAATGGCTGGAAATGGGTGCGGCCGCCGCCATTTCCTGGATCCTGTTCCTGTTCATCGCCATCGCCACATCGGTTCATTTCTACTTCAACGGCCGCAAGGGCCTGGAGGGCCATCGCTGATGCCCGCGATCACCCGCACCCTGCCCCGCCTGTCGACCCAGGCCGTGATGATCGTCGGCGTGCTGATCACGATTTTCCCCTTTGTCTGGGTCGCTATGATGGGCACCCACACGCGCGCCGAAATCTATTCATCGCCGCCGCCCTTCTATTTCGGCGACAACCTCATCGACAATTACCACAAATTGCTGGAGTTGATGCCGTTCTGGCTGATCCTGTGGAACTCCGTCTTTGTGTCGGTCATGGGCACCATCGGGGCGGTGCTGTTCTGCTCGATGTGCGCCTTCGGCTTCTTCGCCTATGATTTCCGCGGCAAGAACGTGATTTTCGGCATCATGGTGGCTTCGATGATGGTGCCGCCGGTGCTGACCCTCATCCCGTTCTTTCTGACCGTCAAGTTCCTGGGAATCCTCGACACCCATTTCGCCCTCTGGTTTCCGGGGGTCGCCAACGCCTTCGGCATCTTCCTGATCCGCCAATATATGGTGCAGTCGATTTCCCGCGATGTCCTCGACGCGGCCAAGGTGGACGGCGCCTCGGACTTCCGGATCTACTGGTCCGTCGTGCTGCCGCAGATCAAACCGGCGCTGGCGACCCTGTCCATCGTCATGTTCATCGGCCTGTGGAACAATTTCCTGTCACCGCTGATCGTCCTGTCGACACCCGACAAATATGTCCTGACCCTGGCATTGCGGTCGGTGCAGTCGATCGCCAACACGCCGTGGGGCGCGGTGATGCTCGGCACTTTTTTGTCCATGGTGCCGCTGCTCGTCGCGTTCCTTTTCTTTTCCAAACAGATGATGGCGGGTCTGACGGCCGGCGCGGTCAAGGGGTAGTGACAATGGCCGCAACATCACCGCCGGACAATCCGGCACTTCACCGCAGCGGAGTACCATCATGGCAACAGTCGAACTTCAGGATCTGACGAAATCCTTCGGTCCGGTCGAGGTGCTGCACAATCTCAACCTGCGGGTCGAGGAGGGTGAATTCGTCGCTCTCGTCGGACCGTCCGGATGCGGAAAGTCGACATTGCTGCGGATCGTCGCCGGCCTCGAGGAAACCACCGACGGCGATGTTCTGATCGACGGCGAATGGGTCAACGACCTGACGCCGCGCGAGCGCAATATCGCCATGGTCTTCCAGTCCTATGCGCTCTACCCCCACATGAATGTCGAAGAAAATATCGGCTTCAACCTGCGCGTATCCGGCCTGTCCAGGCCTGAAATCCGAAAGCGCGTTCACGAGACGGCCGATATCCTCGATCTCGGCGCGTTGCTGCACCGTAAACCCTCGCAACTGTCCGGCGGTCAGCGTCAGCGGGTCGCCATGGGCCGGGCGCTGGTGCGCAACCCGGACGCGTTCCTGTTCGACGAGCCGCTGTCCAACCTGGACGCCAAGCTGCGCGTCCAGATGCGCGAGGAAATCAAGCGCCTCCACCAGAAGGTCCGCACCACCTCGATCTATGTGACCCACGACCAGATCGAGGCGATGACACTGGCCGACCGGGTGGTCATCCTCGACAAGGGCCGAATCCAGCAGATCGGCACGCCGACCGAACTCTACCGCCATCCGGCCAACGCCTTTGTCGCCGGGTTCATCGGATCGCCATCGATGAATTTCATGACAGGCCGGCTGACGACGGCCAATGGCACGGCAACCGTAGCAATGCCGGGCGGCACCGTTCTTGAACTCTCCGCCGCCGGCGACCTGCCGCCGCTGGGTGAGGTCGTCGTCGGGCTGCGCCCCGAACACCTCACGGTGGGCCAGGCGGGCGACGGCGACAATCAGTTCACGGGGCAGGTTGAACTCATCGAACCGACGGGGGCGCAGAACCATCTGAAAATAGGCGTCGGTGGCGAAAGCCTGACGGTCGTCGACGGCACGCTGACGGAGCTGACGATCGGACAAACGGTCGGTCTCGGCGTCGCGGCCGCCAATATCCACCTGTTCCCGTGGGGCTCGAAGCCCGAAAACTGACAAGGATTTTAGCGGCAACTGGTCGGCTAGCCGGCCTTGCAACACCTGCAGCCATGTGAAATCAATGTCGGGCACGGCCCGCGGCCGGCAGTGATCCACCCGCCACACCAGCGCAGCAGGTATGCCCGAAATGAGTGAGCCAACATCCGCCGTCGATCCAGACGGTCTGCTTGAATATTCGGTCGTGTTCACCGACCGGTCGCTGAACCACATGTCGAAACGCTTCCAGGGCGTCATGCGCGATATCTCCGCCATGCTGCGGGAGGTCTATAACGCCGATGGCATCGTGGTCGTGCCCGGCGGCGGGACCTATGCCATGGAGGCGGTCGCCCGCCAGTTCGCCACCGGCAGAACCTGCATGGTCATCCGTGACGGCTGGTTCTCCTATCGCTGGACACAGATCTTCGAAGCCGGCGACATTCCGGCCTCGGCCACGGTGCTCAAGGCGCGGCAAGTATCGGACGACCCGCAGGCCGCCTTCGTCCCGCCGCCGATCGACGAAGTCGTCGAGGCCATCGCCCGGGAAAAGCCTGACATGGTGTTTGCGCCCCATGTCGAGACATCCGCCGGCATCATGCTTCCCGATGCCTATATCCGCTCCGTTGCCGAGGCGGTGCGCGCGGTCGGCGGCCTGTTCGTGCTCGACTGCATCGCTTCGGGCGC
>JANQMU010000059.1 GCA_028279875.1 Rhizobiaceae bacterium | reverse complement strand
CGCTGCCAGCCCGTTGCTTAAACATTGCCAAAAGCTGCAAGGGCGGGCACTGTTACGTCAACGAAGCCGTCCATCGGATGGATGTCGGTTTGATACGCTATCCGGGATTGGCGATTGTCGTGACCAGTGGCGATTTTCGCCCGGACAAAGAAGGAAGTGGAGACCTGCCATGAACGGCTTAACTAAAACTCTGGCACTCGCCAGCGCCCTGTGCCTGTCGTCCGGTATGGCCACCGCGAAGGAGGTAGATATAAACTGCCAGGATAGTGATAAATGTGTCCACTACGAAAATATGGGGAAGTCGCAAACCGATGCCTTCTACGCACTGTGTAACGGCAGTGTCCCCAATGGAATGAAGATGGTTTGTCATCCCGTGAAGGGCATGACATGCACGGTTGCGGTAGAATACGAAAATAGTTTGTCCTGCGTTTGCACGAATTGGTCTGCGACAAAGAAGCAAACAGCGACCATCGATATTATGTGCCCCGCCGCGAACTGAATGCAGGGACAGCCGCGGGGGAAGCGGTGTTGCCGGCGGAGGGCGCGCACCTGCCGCTGCGAACGGAGGGAGAGATGCGTCCTAGTGAGCCGGAAATCGCCATTGAGGCGGGGCCATGCGCTGCCACTTGTATTATCGGCATCCGTCGCTGCCGGCCCGTCGCTCAAACATTGCCAAGGGCTGCAGGGGTGGGTAGCGTTACGTGAACGAGGCTGCCCGTCGGTTGCATGTCGGTTTGATGTGCTATCAAGGATTGACGATTGTCGTGCCCGGTGGCGATTGTCGCCCGAAAAATGAAGGAAAACGGAGACTGCCGTGAACGGCTTGACTAAAACTTTGGTCCTCGCCAGCACCCTGTGCCTGTTGTCCGGTATCGCCGCCGCGAAGAAAGTAAGCATAAACTGCCAGAACAATACGAAATGTGTCCACTACGAAGATATGGGGAAGTCGCAAACCGATACCTTCTCCACACAGTGTAACGGCAGTGTCCCCATCGGAATGAAGCTAGTTTGTCATCCCGTGAAGGACATGACATGCACGGATTCGGTACAAAGAAATACCTATTTGAACTGCACTTGCACGAATTGGTCTGCGACGAAGAAACAAACCGCGACAATCGATATTTTGTGCCCCGCCGCGAACTGAATGCAGGGACAGCCGCGGGAGATGCAGTGTTGCCGGCGGAGGGCGCACACCTGCTGCCGCGAACGGAGGGATAGGTGCGTCCTGATGAGCCGGAAATCGCCTTTAAAGGGGGCCATGCGCCGCCACTTGCTGTTATCAGCATCCGTCGCTGCCAGCCCGTTGCTTAAACATTGCCAAAAGCTGCAAGGGCGGGCACTGTTACGTCAACGAGGCCGTCCATCGGGTGGATGTCGGTTTGATGCGCTATCCAGGATTAACGATTGTCGTGCCCGGTGGCGATTGTCGCCCGGACGATGAAGGAAGTGGAGACCTGCCGTGAACGGTTTGGCTAAAACATCGGTACTCGCCAGCGCCCTGTGCTCATTGGCTGGTATGGCCGCCGCGAAGGAAGTAGACATAAACTGCCAGAACAGTGATAAATGTGTCCACTACGAAAACATGGGGAAGTCGCAAACCGATACCTTCGTCACACAGTGTAACGGCGGTGTCCCCATCGGAATGAAGCTGGTTTGTCATCCCGTGAAGGGCATGACATGCTCGGGTTCGTTACAACAAGATACTTATTTGAAGTGCTCTTGCACGAATTGGTCTGCGACAAAGAAGCAAACCGCGACAATCGATATTTTGTGCCCCGCCGCGAACTGAATGCAGGGACAGCGGCGGGGTAAGCAGTGTTGCCGGCGGAGAGCGCACACCTGCTGCAAAGACACCGCTGATGCGCTTTGTTGCGATGGAAGACTGCGATACACTATCCGCGTTTGATGATTGTTGCTGACCAAAGAAGGTTGCTGGCCAATGACGATTGGCGCAATAATCTCCAGACCACAAAACACCCCGTCGAAGGTACAAAAGTACGCATCGTCCTCACGGATGAAATGCGGAACAGGATTGCAGCCATTTGGAAAACACTGCCGTTGTCTGCACTCCGGTGTGATGACTGTCCGGATGGGCTAACCAATTCCGGAATTAATCACCTCATTGGAAGCGGTGACAGGAAAGAAAAAGCGATCCGGAAAGACCAGGCTGCGGTGACCATTTAACCTGTGCGCCGCGTCCCGAAGGGATTTGAACGGATTTGCCCAGGATCGGCCCACGCGTCGTCAAATATGCAACAGCATGTCCTTCCTCCTCGTAAGCCGATCCTGAACAAATCCAGCCAAACCGGCACATGGGTTAAATGGTCACCGCAGCCTAACGCGCCCTTTATGCAGGCTGTCCTGCGACGGTTGCCCCTTGAATCCCGAAGTGTGTTCGTATATTGAATAACATATCCGCTATTTGGATATTGTGGAGGACAATATGGGCACCAGGATCGCGATTGACACCGGCGGTACATTCACCGACGTGGTGGCGATACACGAAGATTCCGGTGCGATGACCGCCGTGAAGACACCGTCCACACCGGACGATCCGAGCATTGGCCTGCTGAATGGCGTGCAGAAGGTCTTCGACGGAAATGGCAGCGATCCTTCGGACCTGACGATGCTGCTGCACGGCTCCACGGTCGCGACAAACGCCGTGCTTGAGCACAAATTCGCCGGGCTGGGACTGCTGGTGACCAGCGGCTTTCGGCATCTCATCGAAATCGCCCGGCAATCCGTTCCCGACGGCTACGGAAATTCGTTCTTCTGGGTCAAGCCGAAACGGCTGGTGCCGCTCGATCTGGTGCGCGAGGTGCCCGGTCGCATGAAGTTCGACGGCACCGAGCTTGCCCCGGTCGACGAGGAGGCAACGCTTGAGGCGGTCCGCGAGCTGGTCGAGGACGGGGTGACCTGCGTCGCTGTCTGCCTGCTGCATTCCTACGCCAATGATGCCCATGAAAGGAAGATCGGCGCGCTGATCGAACGGCATTTTCCCGACATCTTCGTCTCCCTGTCCAGCGTGGTTCTGCCGGAATACCGCGAATATGAGCGCGCCATGACGACCCTGATCGATGTCCTGGTGAAGCCCTATTGCAAGACCTATCTGCAAAACGCCGCGGATGAGCTGAAGACGCGGTCGGGCGATATTCCGTTCCTGATTATGCAGTCCAATGGCGGCGTCGTGACCCATTCGACGGCCGGCGAGCGGCCTGTCACCATGCTGCTTTCGGGGCCGGCTGCTGGCATATTGGGTGCAATCCACATGGCCAAGCTCGCCGGCTACGACGATATCCTGACCAGCGATGTCGGCGGCACATCCACCGACGTGGCGATCATCGAAAACCAGACGCCGATGTATACGTCGGATTCGATGGTCGAGAACTATCCGGTCAAGACGCCGATGCTGGATATCGTCACCGTCGGATCTGGCGGCGGGTCGATCGCCTGGACCGATCCCTATGGCAGTCTGAAGGTCGGCCCGCAAAGCGCCGGCGCCGATCCGGGGCCGATCTGCTACGGCAAGGGCGGCAACAAGCCGACGGTGACGGATGCGGCGATCGTTCTGGGGCGCCTGCCGACAGCGCTGATCGGCGGCGAGATCCAGCTCGACCTGGAATCCGCCCGGGCGGCCTATGGGGTGCTGGGCGCTCAGCACGGCATGTCGGCCGAGGAAGTGGCCGCCGGCGTGCTGGAGATTGCGGCGGTCAATCAGGTGTTCGGCATCCGCCAGGTCACAACGACGCGTGGCCGCGATCCCGGCCGCTATGCGATGGTTGCATTCGGTGGCGCCGGCGGCCTGTTCGCCACCGAAGTCGCCGATTTTCTGGGGATCACCACCATCATTTCGCCGCCCAATCCGGGCAATCTGTGCGCCCTGGGGCTGCATGTCTCGGATGTCCGGCGCGACTATATCCGCACCATGGTCCGGCGGCAGTCGACGGCCGATGTTAAGGAGATCATCGACAATTGGGATGCCCTGGCGCGCGAAGGCATCGATGACATCAAAGGCGAGGGCATCGATGAAGCCCATATCAAGATCGTGCACGTTGCCGATGTCCGCTATTTCGGCGAGGGGCACGAGGTGCAGGTCACGATTCCGGCCGATTTGACCGGCGAGCAGGCCGTGGCCCACATGTGGAAGCAGTTCCATACCGTCCATGATGAAACCTTCGGGTTCCAGTATGAGGGCGAGCAGGATGTCGAACTGGTCAACCTCAGGGTCCAGGCCGTCGGTGAACAGCACCGTCCGGAGATTGCCGCCGTCGCCGATGACAAGCCGGCCGCGGAGCCGGCGCATATCCGCAAGGCCTTCTGGAAGGAAACCGGCTGGGTCGATTGTCCGATCTATGACCGATCGTCACTGGCCGTGGGCCAGATGGTCTCGGGCCCGGCGATCATCGAGGAATATGGCTCGACCACGGTCGTTCCGAAGGGCTGGACGGCCAAAGGCGACGGTTTCGGCAATCTCATCCTTGGCAGACGCGGTTGAAGGGGCGGCACGATGACGAAGCACCATAACAGATCCGAACTCGGCCCCATTGAACTGGAGGTTATCCACGGGACGATACGGGCCGCCGAACTGGAAATTGAAGCGGCCGTCGAGCGCACCGCGCGTTCGCCGATGATCCGCGACCAGCATGATTACCGGGTGGCGCTGTTCGATGCGACAGGCCGCAAGCTGACCGGACGGTCCTATTCGGCCATCGTCGAACCGGTGTTCGAATATTTCGGCAAGGACGACATTCATCCCGGCGACGTTTTCTTCTGGAACGATCCCTATAATTCCTGTGGCGGCATCGGCCATGTGCCGGATCTGTGCACCACGGTGCCGATCTTCCACGGCGAGCGCCTGATCGGCTTTTCGCAGGTCTTCGGCCACCATGACGACATTGGCGGATCGGTGCCGGGCAGTCTTCCCGTCCACGCGACAGACAGCTGGATGGAGGGTGTGCTGATCCCGCCGATCAAGCTCTATGAGGGCGGGGTTCTCAACGAGGCCGCCTTCAAGATCATCGTCCGCAATTCGCGGCTGTCGGATCACCTGGCGGGCGACCTCGACGCGGAGATCGGCGCCGCCAAGCTGGGATCGCGGCGGATCGTGGCGCTGGCCGAACGCTACGGAGTCGAAACCCTGGAATCGGCCTTCGATCAGATCATCGCGAACACGGCGGAGATTTTCCGCCGGGAGATCTTTCCGAAGATCAAGGACGGTACCTATCACTATGAGGACTACATCGAGGCCGATGGCGTGGATGAGCCGCGCCTGCATGCGCTGCGGCTGACGATGACCAAGACGCCGGAGAAGATCATCCTCGATTTCAACGGCACCGATCCGGAGGCCAAGGGGCCAATCAACTGGTCGCTGGACGAGGTCGAAGGGCGGTATTTCCGCAAATGGCTGGCGCCGGTGCTGCGCTCCCTGGCCAGTTCGCCGGAACGCGCCGCGGAAATCGACTCCAATGAAGGCGTGCTCGATGTCATCGAGATCAAGTTTCCCGAAAAGGGGACGCTGATCACGCCCACTTTCAGCAAACCGACCGGCATGCGCTTTTTCCTGATGCTGCGCTCGCTTGGGATCTTCGCGGCCTGTCTTTCCAAGGCGACCGGCGGAAAGATGCCCGCCGACCACGAGACGATCCGGATCTGGGGGCTGACCGGCGGCGGCACCCAGGAGGAATTCTACCTGTTTCGCGAAGTGCTTGGCGGTGGCGGCCCCGGGCGGCCCTGGGCCGACGGGTCCGATGTGGTGCATATCGTTCCCAATTCACGCAACCTGCCGGCGGAGTTTTCCGAGACCCGCTATCCGATCATGGTGGAGCAACTGGCGCTGAAGCGCGATTCGGGCGGCGCTGGCTACAGGCGTGGCGGGCTCGGCTACGACAAACGCATTCGCACGCTCGAAGAATGCCGGCTGATCTCCAATGCCGACCGGTCCATTCTTGGCTGCTACGGGGTCAATGGCGGCCGGGCCGGCATGAGCTACCAGGTTTCTGTCCTTGATGAATCCGGCGCCGAATCGGTCTATCCGGGCATGTGCGACACGGTGGTGGTGCCGCCGAATGCATCGGTGCGGGTGGTCACCACCGGCGGCGGAGGCTGGGGCGATCCGCTCGATCGCGAAATCGACCTTGTGGTCTATGACCTGCAATGCGGACTGATCACCGAACAGGCGGCGCGCGAGGATTACGGGGTGGTGGTGTCTCTCGAAGGCCGCAAATGGACGGCCGACCTTGAGAAAACCGAAGAGAACCGCGCCGCCCTTCGCGAAAGGCGCGGCGCGCTGCCGATGTTCGATCGCGGCGGCGCGTTTGAGTCGATGAAGAACAGCGGTAAGGTCAATTATCCCAGCGGCTGGACCGATCCGGATCTCGATTGGGAAGCGGTCGGGTCCGACATCGGCTGATGTGGTCCCAACCGGAGAAACCCCAGGATAGACGCCAAAGCGGAGGCAGAGCTTGAAGATCAGTCAGTCCTTTCATGTCAGCCAGCCGCCGGACGTCGTTTGGGCGTTCTTTCAGGATGTTCCCGCGCTCGCTGAATGCATGCCGGGCGCGAGCCTCAGCGAGGACAAGGGCGACGGTGTCTATACCGGGCAGGTCGCGATCAAGCTGGGGCCGTTTACCGCTTCGTTTGAAGGGGAGGCGACCTACCGGTCGGATGAAGCCGCCCGCACCGGTCACGCGGAGGGCAAGGGGTTCGACAAGCGCGGCGGGTCGCGTTCGAAGCTGGTCATGGACTATGCGCTGACCGAGAGCGATGGCGAGACCGAGGTCAGTGTCGAGGCCGACGTGCAACTCTCCGGGCCGATCGCGCAATTCGGCCGCGCCGGCGTGATCGAGGAAACCGCCAAATTGCTGATCGGGCAGTTCGTCGGGAATCTCGAAGCCAGGCTGGCCACGGCGCAGCCGCAGGATGCTCCGGACCGGAACGGTTCGCACGAGGTGAAAGAAGAGGTCGCCGACGACGCGACGACAGCCCAACAACCGCCGACGGCCGACAATGCGGTCAATGGCCTGGCGCTGCTGCGCATGATCATTGCCGGCTATTTCAAAAGGCTGTTTTCGGCAAAACGCTGACGGCACACCTGATCGGAAGGACGAGAGCCATGGAACACCGGATGTCTTCGATGACGCAGATGGAAATCGGCGAGGCCATCGCTCGTAAATGCGCCGTGATCGTCCCGACCGGCGCCACTGAGGCCCATGGGCCGCATATGCCGACCGACACGGATACCCATCAGGCCGAATATATCGCGCTGAAGCTCGCCGAACGGATCGATGCACTTGTCGCGCCGCCCGTCGCCTATGGCATCTCCAAGACCTTCGAACATTTTCCCGGCACCATCTCGCTGTCGATTCCGACCTATCAGAAAATGCTGTTCGAAATCGGCGCGGCCCTGGTCGGGCAGGGGTTCGAGCATCTGATCCTTCTCAATGGCAACCGGCCGAGCGGGACCGCCAATGATCAGGTCGCGCGGCTTTTGATCGACGACCTCGACGATGCCCACACGTTCAAGGTGTCGGCGGTCAGCTATTGGGAACCGGCAGCCGACCGGATCCATGCGATGCGCAAATCGGTGGAAGGCGGCATGGGCCACGCCGGCGAACTCGAAACCTCGTTTCAGCTCGCTACGCGGCCGGAGCTGGTGAAGATGGAGCGGCTGGAAGGCGCCCATTACGGGCCGGTCGGCTGGGACCTGGTGGCGCCAACCAACCCGACCCGGACCTATATGAAGCGGCCGCGGCCGGATGTCGGGCACGCGGCCATATTCGGCGATCCGACCAAGGCTTCGGCGGAGATGGGGCAGGCCTCCATCGATGCCGTTGTCGACGCGCTCGAGGAGACCTTCACCAATCTTCGCGGGTCCTATGAGGAAATCGACTAAGCCTGACCGGGTCGCCAGCCAAGCTCGATGGAAATCGTCTGGGTCATCAATTCAAGGTGCTCGCGAAGCTCTTCCATCAGGGCCGCGTTTGCCGCGATCTTCTTGAGGAAGACAAAACAGACACAGGCGACCATCGACCCCGAGGCATTGAAAATGGGTGCGGCTATGGATCCGGTGAAGGGTTGTACATCGCCAAGCGTAAAGGCAAAGCCGTTGTCGCGCACCTCTGCGAGTTTCGCCAGCAATTCGGTCTTGTCGGTGATCGTCAGCGGGGTCAGTTGTTCAAGATCCTGTTCCACATAACGGGCGATGAAGGCCGGGTCCTCATGGGCGAGCAACACCCATCCCTTCGATCCGGCGTGAAGCGGAATGTGAAAGCCGTATTGCGCCTTGTAAATCGGATGGGTCTGTCGCTTTTCGGCATGGGTGACCACCGCATAATTGCCGATGCGTTCGACGATCTGGATATCGACATTCTTGATGTTGCGTTCGCTCGCCAGATAGGAAATCGCGGCGTTCATCGGCTTGTTGTTGGCGAGATAAGCCGAGCCGATATGCCACATGCGCGGGCCGATTTCGTAACGGTTGGTTTCCGGATCCCGGAAGATGAACTGGGCGGTTTCGAGCTTCTTGATGGTGCGGTGGACCGTCGCCCAGGGCAGGTTGAGTTCATTGGTCACATCGACAACCCGGCTTGGCCGCGCGGCGATCATCTCGAGGATCGCAAAGGAACGTTCCATGCCGGGCAATGGCTTGCCGGGCCGGGTTTTCCCGGATGCCGGCTGCGGCGCTTTTTGGGTGTCGAGACTCATGATGCTGTCATTCCGATACGCGGCGAAAGGTGCCGCGAATTGTCGATGGTGTATCCACCTATTGGATACAGACATATAGTGCGTTTTGCCACCGCTATGTTGAAGGAGCCCACGGGATATGCCGGATGAGAGTTGGATCCTGTCCGCCTGCGAGGCGGTCGATCGGCTGAAAAAAGGCTGTTTCAATCCGGTCGAGTTGCTCGACGCCCTGTCGGCGCGGGTGGCGGCGGTCGACCCGGCGATCAACGCCCTGCCGACGCTTTGTTTCGACCGCGCCCGCGCAATCTGCAATGAGCGGGCGGCGGCGGGCAGGCCCTTTGCGGCGCCACTTCACGGCCTGCCGGTGCCGATCAAGGATTCCTATGAAGTCGAGGGCGTACGCACCACCTGGGGCTCGCTCGCCTTCAAGGATCATGTCGCGTCGCGGTCGGACTATGCGGTGCAGTCCATCGAGGATGCCGGTGGTGTTGTCTACGCCAAGTCCAATACACCGGAATTCGAGGCCGGCGCCAACACGTTCAACGCGGTTTTCGGACGCACACTCAATCCCTGGGACACCAGCCGTTCTGCCGCCGGCTCCTCGGGCGGTGCGGCGGCGGCGGTGGCGACGGGTGCGGCCTTTCTCGCCCAGGGGTCCGATTTCGCCTGCTCACTGCGATATCCCGCATCGTTCTGCGGTATCGTGGGGCTTCGCCCGACGCCCGGGCTGGTGCCGCAGGGGCCGAGCCCCATCCCCTATCAGACGCTTTCGGTCATCGGGCCGCTGGCCCGCAGCGTCGCCGATGTTGGGCTGGGCCTCGATGCGATGGCGGGTTTCGATGCCCGCGATCCGCTGACGCGTCCTGTGACAGTTTCCGCTTATCGCGAAGCGGGAGCGCAGCCGTTGCGGCCGACGCGGTTTGCCTATTCGCCTGATCTGGGTGTTGCCACCGTTTCAAAGACCGTTTCGGCGATTGTCGGCGATGCAATCGAGAAACTGGCGGCGGCGGGTGTGTCGGTCGAGCCCGGGACACCGGACCTGTCGGCCTGTCACGATGCATTCCGTCCGCTCAGAGCCTTCCAGTTTTCGGCAATGCGACACGATCTTCTGGCCTCGGCCCGCAGCCAGTTGAAGCCGGATGTCGTCTGGAACATCGAGGAAGGCCTCAAGCTGACGGCGATGGATCTGGCCGCAGCCGAACGCCACCGGTCAAGGCTTCGCCTCAACATGCTTGCCTTCCTCGAGCGGCATGATTTTCTGATCGCGCCGACCGCTCCCGTTGTCCCCCATCGGGTCGAGGACCGATATGTCGCTGAGATCGAGGGGGTCGAGATGGAAACCTATCTCGACTGGCTGGTTCTCGGCTACGCCATCACCGTGACCGGATGCCCGGCAATATCCATTCCCTGTGGCTTTTCCGATGGCGGACTTCCCGTCGGATTGCAGATCGTCGCGCCGCCTCACCGGGAACATGATCTGCTGCGGATGGCCGCATGGTGCGAACAGGTTCTCGGGGCCCGGCTGTCGCGGCCGATCGATCCGGTCGTTCGCGGCAGTGACCAAGGCACCATGGTGCAGTCCGGCAATTAATGTTGACAGGATCAAAGGGCCACGCATATACTCAATTGTTAGATACAGTATCCATTATTTGGATATTCTGACGGTGAGTTGACGGGCTGAACGCGATCGAAATTCAAGAATAAGGGGCAGGTCGCGATCACGGTCGAAATGCCGGCCAGGCAGCGGCCAGAACCCTGGAGGTAACGGATGAAACCATCGCTGTTCGATTACTGCTCACCGCAATCGGTGGGCGAGGTCGTCTCGGCGTTGAGCGCTGATCCCGGAGCCATGATTCTCGCCGGCGGTCAAAGCCTTGTTCCGGCCATGAACCTGCGCCTCGCCAGTCCGACCCGGCTCATTGATCTGAAGAACGTCGCCGGCCTGTCGGATATCGTTGTCGAGGATGGTGTCATCAAGGTCGGCGCCATGGTCCGTCACAGGGATCTGGAGCTGGACGAGACCGCACATGCGGCCAATCCGCTCATCCGCGAGATGATGCACTATGTCGCCCATGTTCCGATCCGCAATCGCGGCACCGTTGTCGGCAGCCTTTGCCACGCGGATGCGGCCGCCGAGATGCCGCTGCTGCTGGTGCTGACAGGCGGATCGGTCACGGCCGTCGGCCCGGACGGCACACGCGACATCGCGGCCGGTGACTTCTTTCAGTTCCATATGACCACCAGCCGGGCATCGGATGAGCTGATCCTGCGCGCCAATATCCCGGTGCTGCCGGATGGCGCCGGATACGCCTTTCATGAATTTGCCCGGCGCCAAGGCGACTACGCGATTGCCGCAGCCGGCGCGATCGTCACGCTGGACAGCAGCAAATCCGTCACGGCGGCCCGTGTCGGTGCATGCGGGATCGCATCGACGCCGGTTCTTCTGGAAGCGGTGGAACAGGCGGTTCTGGGTATGCAATTGACCGATGAGGTGATCGAGACCGCGGCCAGGAAGGCAGGGGATGCCGTGACCCTGCCGGACGATATGCATGCCACGGCCGGATATCGCAGACATCTGCTCGCCGGTCTCGTGCGAAAGGCTCTCGGCGAGGCGGCGGAGCGGGCAGCAGGAGGACCGGTTGCATGACACGCGGATCACTCGGCACGGCGCCGGAATCAGCCGATCCCAGACAAACAACGCGCATGACCGTCAATGGCGAGACCGTGGAACGCGAGGTCAGCGTCCGGATGCTGCTGTCGGATTTCCTGCGCCATGAACTTGGATTGACCGGCACCCATGTGGGATGCGAGCACGGCGTCTGCGGTGCCTGCACGGTGATGATCGATGGCCGGGCGGGGCGTTCCTGCCTGACGTTCGCCGTCCAGGCCGACGGCGCCGACATCCGCACCATCGAGTCGGTCGCCGGTGAGGACGGGTCGCTGCATCCGTTGCAGGAGGCGTTTCGCGATTGTCATGCCCTGCAATGCGGCTACTGCACGCCCGGCATGATCATGAACATCCTCAGCCATATGGAGGCCGGGGAGAATCTGGACATGTCCGACCAGGAAATCCGGGAATTGCTGTCCGGCAATCTGTGCCGCTGCACGGGATACGCCAACATCGTCAAGGCAGTTCGTCAGGTGGCCGATCAATCCAACCGCATCTCGCCCTAGGAGCGTACCATGTCAACACGGATGTTCGGCGCGCCGGTCAAGCGCAATGCGGATGAAAAATTCCTGAAAGGCGAGGGCGCGTTCGTCGATGACATTCCGCTGCCGGGCGTCAGACACGCCGCCTTTGTCAGAAGCCCGTTTGCGCGGGCCCGCATCAAGGCCATCGATACGTCGGCCGCCGAGGCGCATCCCGGTGTCGTTGCCGTCTATACCTGTGACAATATCGGTCCGCTCGACATCAAGATGCCGCTGCTCATTCCCCATGAATCGATGACCGATGCGCAAACCCAGCGGCCGCTCGCCCGGGACGATGTCTACTATGTCGGGCAGACCGTGGCGATGGTCGTTGCCGTCGATCGTTATACGGCGGAAGACGCCGCGCTGCTGATCGATGTCGATTATGAGCCGATGAACGTGGAACTCGACCTCGAGGCCGCGGTCAAGGATGGCGCTCCGCTGGTCCACGACACCCATCCCAACAATGTCGCCGCCGATTTCAACCAGATCTGCGGGGATCCGGAAAAAGGCTATGGCGAGGCGGAACACGTCACGCGGATCAGGGTCCAGGTCGACCGTTCGACCTCTGCGGCGATGGAATGCCGGGCCGTGGCGGCCCGGTTCGATGCCGTGACAGGCGAGTTGATCGTCTGGGACACCACCCAGGCACCGATATCGGTGCGCGGCGGGCTGGCCTCCATCCTGTCGCTCGACGAAGACAAGGTCCGCGTTGTCGCACCGGATGTCGGCGGCGGCTTCGGGCAGAAGGTCCTGCTGTTCTATCCGGATGAATTGCTGGTGCCCTATGCCGCCATGCAATTGGGCAGCCCGGTCAAATATGTCGAAGACCGGCGCGAGAACTTCATCGGTTCCACCCAGGAACGCACCCAGATCCACATGATCGAGCTGCATGCCCGCAAGTCCGGCGAGGTGGTGGCGCTCAAGGACTTCTTCCTGCACGACACCGGCGCCTTCATTCCCTACGGCATCGCCGTTGCGCAGGTCGCCTCGACCTCGATCGCCGGTCCCTACCGCATTCCCAATATCGAGGTGCGGTTCCAGGCTGTCTACACGCCGACCGTCCCGGTGACGCCCTATCGCGGTTGCGGCCGGCCGCAATCGTGCTTCGCCATCGAGCGGGCGATGGACCAGTTGGCCGAGGATCTCGGCCTCGACCGGTTCGAGATCAGGCGGCGGAACCTCGTTACAGAAGATCAGTTTCCCTATGTGCGCGAAGGGCTGCTCTTTGCCGACGGATTACGTGTCAGCCTCGACAGCGGGCAGTATCACAAGGCGCTCGACATGGTGCATGACGCCATCGGTGCCGACGGATTTGCGGCGCAGCAGGCGGCGGCCCGCGCGGACGGCAAATATCTCGGCCTCGGCCTTGCCTATTATGTGGAGGGGACCGGGCTCGGTCCCTATGAGGGCGGCCACGTCAAGATCCACCCGATCACCGGCAAGGTCTATGTCAATACCGGCCTGTCCGGCCAGGGACAGGGACATGAAACCGTGTTCGCCCAGATCGTCGCGGACCAGCTCGGCGTGGCGGTCGAGGACGTGATCCTGACGGAAGGCGACACCGGTGCCTATGACTGGGGTGTGGCGACATTCGCCAGCCGGGCGGCGGTGGTGTCCGGCAATGCGATCCACAAGACGGCGCGCCTGGTGCGGGCGCAGACGATCACCGCGGCGGCCAATATGCTGGAGGCCGACCCGGAGCAGATCGAGCTGCGGGACGGCGCCGCATGGGTCATCGGCGGCAACAGGAATGTGCCGCTGGCAGCCATCGCCACGGCGACCAATCCGCTTCGCTACGCGTTCAACGACGCTGCCCAGGCGGCAACGCAATTCGCACCGGCCAGCCGCCACGACGGTCCGCCGCTGGATGAAGGCCAGCATCCCGGCCTCGAGGCGACGGACTATTACAGTCCGGAATGCGCCACTTGGGCCTATGGCGTTCATGGCGCCATCGTCGAAATCGATCCTCAGACCTGCAGCGTCAAGATCCGCAAATATGTCTGCATCCACGATTGCGGCAATATGATCAATCCGGTGATTGTCGACGGGCAGGTGATGGGCGGCCTGGCCCAGGGGTTCGGCGGGGCGCTGATGGAGCGCATCGAATATGATTCGGACGGCAATCCGACCAATGCCAATTTCGTTGATTTCCTGATCCCCTACGCCACCGAGATTCCGGAGGTGGACATCCAGCATCTGGAAACGCCGTCGCCGCTCAACCCGCTGGGCGTCAAGGGCGTCGGCGAGGCCGGGTGTATCGCGGTGGGCGCGACGGTCGCCTCGGGCGTCGCCGATGCGCTGAGGCCGTTCGGCGATCACAAATTCCACCACACACCGATTACGCCGAGCATGATTTTCGATGCGATCGGTGCGCAGTGAAGACAACAGTTGAAGCGAAGGAAAACCAACCGGGGCCAGTCAGCATAACAACAACAGAAGTCGATTGGTGCGTCATCATATCCGCGACCCGTCCCGGTCGGGCCGCCCGTTAAGGGAGAACAGACCAATGAAAAAGAGATTGATCACCTGGGGCATTGCCGGGGTGGCGCTGGCGGTGTCCGTCGCCGGTACCAGCGCTGCGTTCGAGCTGAAGGGCGTCCCCAGCCCGGCCATGATCATTTTTTCTCAGAAGAATGACGGTGGCTGGTCGCAGGCGCTCGATGAAGCGCGCCAGAAGGTCGAACAGGAGCTCGGACTCACCATACCGGTGGTCGAGAACGTTCCGGAGAATGCCACGGCGATCAAGCCCGCCGTCGAACTGTTCATCGACCGCGGCGCCAATATCATCCTGGGTTCGGCGTTCGGCTATTCGGATGCGTTCAAGGAACTGGCCGAGAAATATCCCGATGTCGTCTTTCTCAATCCGGCCGGCACCACAAACGGCACCAATCTGATGTCCTATTACGGCCGTACCTATGAGAGCCAGTATCTGTGCGGCATGGCGGCGGCCGCGGCCTCCAAGACCGGCAAGCTCGGCTTTGTTGCCGCCAACCCGTTCGGGCTCGTCAACTGGACGGTCAACGCTTACGCGATGGGCGCACGCCAGATCAATCCCGATGCCACGGTGACCGTCGTGTTCACCGGTGCCTGGAACGATCCCGTCAAGGAACGCGCAGCGGCCGAAGCGCTCGCCGAACAGGGCATCGACGTGATTGGACAGCATGTCGACACGCCGACACCGCAGATCGTTGCCAAGGAAAAGGGCATCTACGGCACCGGGCATCACCGCGACCTTTCCGAATTCAGCGATGCAAGCCAGTGTTCCTCGGTCTGGGTCTGGGATCGCTTCCTGGTGCCGGAGATCAAGAAGATCGCCGCCGGCGAATGGGAGTCGCAGCCCTATGGCGCCTTCCTGTCGATCGCCCAGGGTGGTACGGATATCGCATGCTGCGGCGATGCCGTTTCGGAAGAGGACAAGAAGAAGATCATGGCGGAGCGGGAAGCGATCATGGGCGGCAAGCACGTCTTTGCCGGACCGCTGAAGGACCGTGAGGGCAAGGAGCGCGTCGCCGCCGGCGCGGTGCTTGACGACGGTGCTCTCTGGGGCATGGACTGGTTCGTCGACGGAGTCATCAGCCAGCAATGACCGAAGGGTCGGACCGTATTTCCGCCACGGCTGAAAGCGGTTCGGCATCAGACAGTGCGGCGCCGGCTCTGGCGCTGCGCGCGATCACCAAATCCTTCGGGGACTTCATCGCCCTGGACACGGTCGATTTCGACCTTCTCCACGGCGAGGTCCATGCGCTTCTCGGCGAAAACGGCGCCGGCAAATCATCATTGATGAATGTCGCCGCCGGTCTCTATGCGGCGGACCGGGGCACCATAGCGGTCGCCGGTCACACGGCATCCATTCGCGGCCCCTCCGATGCGCAGGCCCTGCGCATCGGCATGGTGCATCAGCACTACAAGCTGGTCATGCCGTTCACGGCCGTCGAGAACATTCTACTCGCCAATCCGTCCGGCCGGTTCGAACGATCATTGCGGAATACCCGTGCGCTGATTTCCGAAAAGGCCGAACTGCTCGGCTTCGAGGTCGATCTCGACAAGCCCGTCGGCACGCTGTCGATCGCCGAGCAGCAACGGGTGGAAATCCTCAAGGTTCTGGTGGCCGGCGCCAATATCATTATCCTGGACGAGCCGACGGCGGTGCTGACCGATGAAGAGGGCCAGCGGCTGCTCGAAGCGGTCCGCAAGCTGGCGGACAGCGGCTGCTGTGTTGCGCTGGTGACCCACAAGCTGAACGAGGCGCTGATGCACAGTGACCGGATTACCGTAATGCGCGGCGGCAAGGTGATCGCGACCGTGCTGCCGGATGCGGTCACCGCGCCCGACCTGACCCGGATGATCGTCGGGGAATCCATCGTCGAAACGCCCCATCTTTCGACCGTCACGGGAAAACCGCGACTGACGGTGCGCAAGGTCAGCGCCAGGCGGGCCGACGGGCTGGCGGTTCTGAACGATCTCAGTTTTGGCGTCCGGTCCGGCGAGATTTACGGGATTGCCGGCGTCGGCGGCAACGGCCAGGGTGAATTGGTGGACGTGTTGATGGGGCTGCTGCCCGCCTCGGAAGGCCATCTTCATCTCGACGGGCCGGGAGACATCACCGCCACCCGGGCCGACGAGCGGCGGCACTTCGGCCTGGCCTGTATTCCGGCTGACCGCCAGGGCCTTGCGCTTGCCGGCGACCTCAGCATATCCGACAATTTTTCCATTGGCGGTGTCCTGTCGGGACAATTCGGATCCTGGGCGCGGCTCGACCGAAAGAACATGGCCGTCGCAACCCGTCTTGCTGTGAAAAAATACGATGTGCAGGGGGTTCGCAGCGATGCCCAGCGGTCGGCCCTGTTGTCGGGGGGCAACGCGCAGAAACTGGTGATTGCCAGGGAGTTTTCCGGTGAGCCCACGGTGGTGATTGCCCACAGTCCCAATCGCGGCCTGGACGTGCGTGCATCTGCGGCGGTCCATGGACACCTTTTGAACGCACGCGACGGCGGCGCCGCCATCGTCCTGATCAGCGAAGACCTTGACGAAATCCTGCTGCTGTCGGACCGGATCGGCGTTATGAATTCAGGCACGATCGTCGCGGAATTCGATGCGCCGGCCGACCGGCATGCGATCGGAAAGGCGATGGTGGGCCATGGCTGAGCTGGCCGGATCAAGGCGTTTCGGGCGCATCAATCTCGAAATTCGCGATGACATGCCGTTATGGCAGCAGTCGCTGGCCTTCCTCGCCGGCGTCGTGGCGGGGCTGGCGGTTTCCGTTGCCATCCTCTTTGCGTCGGGCGTCGGCCTCGGTGCGCTGTTGAACGAATTTGTCGTCTTCATTTTCACCAGTCCGAAAAACATCTCGGCCGTCCTGGTGCAGGCGGGTCCGCTGATCATTGTCGGCCTTTCGGCCGGGCTGGCGTTCAAGGCGCGGTTCTGGAATATCGGGATCGAGGGTCAGGTGATCTTCGGTGCGGTCGGGGCGACGCTCGTGGCGATCCATGATATCGGGCCGCCCTCCCTGCGGCTCGTGACGATGGCCCTGTTCGCCGCACTCGGCGGCATGATGTGGATCCTTCTGCCGGCGGTGCTGAAACTGCGGCTGCGGATCAACGAGATCATCTCGACGCTGCTGATGAACTACATCGCCTTCAATTTCCTGCTGCATCTTCTGTACGGGCCGTGGCAGGACCCGGTGAGTTCGTTCCCCCATTCCGAGCAGTTCGAGAGTTTCGAAAGGCTGGCGCCGCTCGGCTGGCAGAGCCTCAATGCCTCGCTGCTGATCGCCGTCGTGCTGGTGATTTTCTGCTTCTGGTTCATGGTCAAGAGCCGCTTCGGCTTTCAACTCAATTTCGTGCATTCCAATGCTCGGATGGCCCAGGCACTGGGGGTCCGGGTCGCCGTTCTGACCCTGGCCGCCGCGCTCCTGTCGGGCGCGCTCTCCGGCCTTGCCGGCTTCGCCATCAGCGCCGGCATCGAGTCGCGTATGACCCAGTCTTTCTTCATCGGCTACGGCTTTTCCGGCATTCTGATCGCGTTTCTCGCGCGCAACAATCCGCTCGGCATCGTCGCCGTCGCGATCCTCGTTGCGACGCTGATGATCGCCGGGCAGAGCCTGCAGGTGTTCTACCAGATCCCCTTCGCCATGGTGCAGCTTATCCAGGCGATCATCGTCATCTGCGTCGCGGCCTCCGAGTTCTTCGTTCGCCACCGCATACGCTGGGTGGAGTAGGGCAGTCATGGATTTTCTGATCAACTGGCTGGCCAATATTCCCGGATTTGCGGTTCCGTTTGCCCTCGGTGCGCTCGGGCTGATCATCTGCGAAAAATCCGGCGTGCTGAATCTCGGTGCGGAGGGATTCCTGCTGATCGGCGCGATGGCGGGCGCCGGGGCCGTGCTGACCTTTGGCGGCTATCCGCTGGCGGCGCTCACCATGGCGGCGCTGGCCTCGGCATTGCTGTCGGTGATCTTCGCGATCCTGGTGATCCTGCTGCGCGTCAATCAGGTGATTTCCGGCCTGACGATCGTCTTTCTGGCGCAGGGGCTGACCAGCCTGATTGCCCTCAAACAGGGCTGGACCAACAAGGCATTTACTGGCCTGTCGTCGCTGGATCTCGGGCCGCTGTCGGACCTGCCGGTGATCGGTCCGATCCTGTTCAGCCAGGACCTGATCGTCTATCTGACGGTGGTGCTGTTTTTCCTGTCGGTTCATCTGCTCACCCGGACCAATGCCGGCCTCAGGCTGCGGGCGGTGGGCGAGAACCCGGAAGCGGCGGATGCGGCCGGGATCAATGTCACCGCCTATCGCTTTGTCGCGGTCCTCGCCGGTGCGATGCTGCTCGGCCTTGCCGGCGGTTATCTGACCGTCGTCGTATCGAAGATATGGGTGGACGGGCTGACGGGCGGGCGCGGCTGGATCGCCATTGCGCTGGTCATCTTCGCCCGCTGGCGGCTCTGGCGGGCGCTGGCCGGCGCCGTCCTGTTCGGCTGCATGGAAGCGCTGATCCCGCGCGTTGCCGCGATCGGCATCCAGGTGCCGCAATATTTCGTGCTGATGATGCCCTATGTGGTGACGCTGGCCGTGATGGTGTGGACCAGCCTGTCGCGCAACCCGGCCTCCGATGAACCGGGCGCCCTCGGCCGTCCCTTCGTGCGCGAGGAACGGCATTGAGATCCCTCGGTTATGGCTGATAAAGGCCTGCGAACTCTTCGCGCAGCCGGTTCTTCTGGATCTTGCCCATCGTGTTGCGCGGCAGGCTTTCCAGGGCGATGACGCGCCGGGGTATCTTGAACTTCGCCAGGTCGGCGGCGAGATCGTCGCGAATGGCCTGCTCGTCAATCGGGCCGTTGCCCGAGCTGACGACAATGGCCGTCACGGCCTCGCCGAAATCCGGGTGCGGCAGGCCGATCACCGCCGATTCGGAAATCGCGCCCAGCGCATCGAGCGCGTTTTCGATCTCCGCCGGATAGACATTGAGTCCGCCGGAGATGATGAGATCCTTGTCGCGCCCCGATATGGTGAAATAGCCTTCATCGTCGATGTAACCGAGATCCCCGGTGATGAAATGGCCATCGTTGCGGAACACCTCCGCCGTCTTTTCGGGCATGCGCCAATAGCCTTTGAACACATTCGGTCCCTTGAGTTCGATCACGCCGATTTCGCCCTGCTGGAGACCTTTTCCCGTCTCGGGGTCGGCGATCCGGGCTGTCACTCCGGGAAGCGGAAAGCCGACGGCGCTGGGTTTCCTCTTGCCGTCATAGGGATTGGAGGTGATCATGTTGGTTTCCGTCATGCCGTAGCGCTCGAGAATGGCTTTGCCGGTTCGGGCGGTGAATTCCCGGTGAATCTCCGCCGAAAGCGGCGCGGATCCCGAAATGAACAGACGCATATGCTCGGCCCGTTGGCGGGTGAAGTCTGGATGCGCCAGCAGACGGATGTAGAATGTCGGGACACCCATCATCGCCGTCGACTTCGACAGGCTGCTCAACACGCCATCGACATCGAATTTCGGCAGGAAAAGCATGGCCCCACCGGCCAGCATGACCGTGTTGGTGGCAACGAACAGGCCGTGGGTGTGGTAGATCGGCAGCGCATGCAGCAGGACATCGGCGGCACTGAAACGCCAGATGTCGACAAGGGCGAGGGCGTTGGACCGCAGGTTCTCGTGGGTGATCATCGCGCCCTTTGAGCGCCCCGTCGTGCCTGACGTATAAAGGATCGCGGCAAGATCATCACCGGACAGGTTGGCAGTTTCAAATTCTTCGGGCATGTCGGCTGCCACGGACTGCATGCTTTCACCGTCCGGCGCGGTGATTGCCCTGATTTGCCGCAGGCCGATCGCCGCCAGCGGCTGACGCAGACCATCCAGGGTTTCCGCGTCGCAGACGAAGAGGGACGGCTCGGCGTCGCCGGCGAAATAGGCGATTTCGGCGGCGGTGTAGGCCGTATTGAGCGGCAGATAGACTGCTCCGAGGCGCAGGCAGGCAAGGTAGAGCCAAAGGCATTCGGCGCACTTTCGGGCCTGGACCGCAACCCGGTCACCCCTGGCGACGCCCATCTGGGCCAGCGCGTTGGCATATTGGCCGCTTGTTGCGATCATTTCGCCATAGGACACGGTGCGTCCCGACGGTTCGATCAGAAAAGGGGCGCCGGCGCTGCCGATGCCCGTTTCAATGGTGTCGAACAGATTGCCGGACATGGGCGTCTCCTGTAATCACCGCCGCAGTCCCGGCTTTGCCGATAAGCGTGATGCTTATCCGTTAAATGGATATGATATCCAATTTACGGATTGCGATTGCATATTGCAACAGGTCGGCGGTAGAGTTGGCGAACGGAGCGGAATGCCTGTTGCGGGCAATGCCCCATCGGCAGGCGAGGCGATCAAGTGCGCAATCCAAATGAACGGCCGGCTTTTCGGGAAAGGGCGCTCGGCCATGTCGCCATGCTGGTCTATGCGGGCCTCGTTGCCGGGTCCTTTTCCTTCGGCGCCCTCGCCGCGCCCTTTATCGGGGCGTCCTCGCTGACCGCGATGCGGTTCTTCCTGGCGGCGATCCTGATGGGTGCAGCACTGATCGTCCTGTCCGGCAGGGTGCCCGACCCGCCGAAGTCGGCCTGGCGCTACGCGTTGCTCGGGACCTTGATGGGCATCTTCTTCATCCTGATGTTCGTTGCGCTCAGAATCACCGATCCCGTTTCAACCAGCGCGGTCTTTACCCTGATTCCGCTGATGAGTGCCATTTTCGGCTATATGCTGCTGCGGCAGATCAGCCGGCCTGTGGTGGTCGTCAGCCTGATCGTTTCGGCGATCGGCGCGCTCTGGGTGATCTTCCGGGGCGATCCGGCCCGGGCACTGGCCTTCGACGTCGGCCGGGGCGAGGCGATCTTCTTCATTGGCTGTGTCTGCCAGGCCGCCTACGGGCCGCTGGTGCGACTGCTCAATCGCGGCGAAAGCGTGCTGGAATTCACCTTCTGGACCCTGGTTGCCGCGACGGTCTGCGTGACCATTTACGCGGCTCCCGAAATGCTGGACACGCACTGGGCTTCCTTGCCGCTGGTGGTCTGGGCCTGTCTTGCCTATCTCGCCGTCTTCGCCACTGCGATCAGCTTCTTCCTGCTGCAATATGCGTCAATGCGGCTGCCGGCCGGTAAGGTCTTTGCCTATGGCTATCTGCTGCCCAGTTTCGTCATCATCATCGAAGGTCTGCTCGGGCATGGCTGGACAAGCCCCATCGTCGCCGTCGGCGCGCTGATCACCGTTGCCGGGTTGGTGGTCCTGGTCTTTGCGCCGGATGGCTGAAGGCGCTCCCGCGCATAATCCGGCGATCGGAAAGGCCCACATTTCGATTGGCAGCAATCAGCCGACACAAATATGCAATCAAGAGGTTGCATATTTCGGAGTTCGATGCCATTTTATGCGCAACCAAGGAGTTGCGCATGGAAGATCGGATCGAACGGACAATCAATCTCGATGCCCCGATTGAACGGGTGTGGGTCGCGCTGACGGATCATCGGGAATTCGGGGCCTGGTTTCGCCTGTCGCTTCACGGTCCCTTCCAGGTCGGTGAAGTGACATTCGGCGAAGTCACCTATCCCGGACATGAGGGGCTGGCCTTCTGGGCGCGTGTCGAAAGCATGGATGAACCGCATCGTTTCAGCTTCGTCTGGCCGATGGATGAAACGATCCAGCCCGATGATCCGGGCGTGCACGACAAGGTGACGCGGGTCGAGTTCATTCTTGAGCCGGCCGGCGAGGGGACGAAACTGACTGTTCGCGAGAGTGGCTTTGAAAAGCTGCCGCACGACAAACGGCTGCAGGTGTTCCGCGACAATGAGAGCGGCTGGGATGCTCAGATGAAGCATATCAGGGATTTTGTGGCGCGATGAGCGGCCACGGTCTCCAGCCACAGGAGCTTGCAATGACTTTCGCCGCCCTTGGGGATCGGCGCCGTCTTGCGCTCGTCGCGCGGTTGCAGGAGGCGGATGGGCTGACCGTCTCGTCGCTGTGTGAAGGTATGGAGGTATCGCGCCAGGCGGTCAGCAAACATCTGAAGATGCTGGCCGATGCCGATCTCGTATCAGTGGTGAAATCCGGCCGGGAAAGACGGTACAGCCTTGAGCCCAAGCGCCTGGAAGAGGCGAATGCATTTCTGGTCCTGGTGGGGACGAAATGGGACAGCGCCTTACAGCGGCTGAAATCCCATGTCGAATGAAAACTGCCCGATGCTCTGAAACGCTTCGTCGCTTAAATGTATCGCATGGCCCGCCGTGAGTTGCCGCGACGTGATCGGATATTTGTTGTGGCCCTTCATGTGCCAGCGTTCGATCAGTTCCGTGCTGTTGGCGTAGAATGAATTGGCCGTGTCGAGATATGCCGGCGGTGCCAGTCCGGGCCCGTCACCTTATTTTCTCAAGTACGGTCTTGGCTTCATCGCGGCAGCTCTTGCTCACCTTTTCGTTCGAGGCGTAAAGGCAGGCAAGAAGGCGATCTTCCCCAGGCGACACACCCGAACAATGTGCCTTGATGTCGGTCGCACAGCTCTTTCTGAGTTCCGCTTCATAGGGCGTATCGTTCAGGTTGCGGATGCTGTCCGGGATCATGCGTTCGAACATCGAGTCGGTCGTGATCTTTGCCAGTGCCGGTTTGCAGGCGGACGACACCTTGTTTTCGCGCGCATAAAGGCAGGCGGAAATCCGGCCCCGCCCTTCCTTTACATCCTTGCACAGCGATGCAATGTCCGCTGAACAGGCGGTCATGAGTTCACTTGCCTGCAGCAGGGACGGTGTTCCCGTGGCAATGGGAAGCGCAAGACCGAGAGCCAGCATGGCAGTCCTGAAGATGTCGCCCATGATTCTCACCTTTTACAGGTTACGGAATGTCGATCACCGCGATTCGTCGCATGAAGACAACGCCGTTATTACTTCAATTTTGCTTTGTGCCCAAGCATGAACAACAACATATAGCGCTATCCCAAATATTCTGTTTGGATGGCGCTCATGCAATCCGATCGTCGGCACGGTGTTGTTGAGGGTGACGGATTCCGCGCAACAAATCCGAGGATCAACAGGCTTCAAAGCCGCATGTCACGAAGCTGAAATTTGCCGAGTATAGGATGTGCTGGCGGCACTTCACGCCAGTCCATTATGCACGGGATGATTTTCGGACATGTCTGCGATCACGCTGATAAAACCCCTTGAGCAGCATCTGCCCAGCTATGTCAGTGCCCTGCAGAAAGGATGGTCTCCCGACAATCTGAGTCCCGAGGCGGCCGAAGAAGAACTGGCCAAGATTGCCGAAGACAGTGCTGCATATCTGGACAGTCTTGATGATCCGGACGCCAGGGGCGGTCCGGTCAGGCTGCCGGACGGCTCGCTGGTTCCCCGTCTGCCGGGGTTGCGGCGCTTCATCTGGGATGGCGGTTTTTGCGGCTTCATCGGCTTCCGGTGGCAGGAGAAGACCTCTGAATTGCCGCCGCATGTCCTTGGTCATGTCGGTTTCGGCATCGTGCCCTGGAAGCGGGGAAACGGTTATGCAAAACAGGCCCTGCGGGCAATCCTGCCCATTGCCCGCCAAAAGGGCCTTTGCCATATCGAACTGACGACCACGCCCGACAATGTCGCCTCGCAGCGCGTGGTTCTGGCGTGTGGCGGTGAATTGATCGAGCGTTTTGAACTGCCTGCTGCGTTCGGTGTCGGCGAGGCCCTGCGCTTTCGGATCCCGTTGGACGACGCGTGAGGCCCGATGTTCTAGCCTGCCGGCCCTAATTGGTCATATCATCGCGCAGAAGTTTTCGAACCTCCTCGGCCGGGACGCCGAGATTGGAGCCGCCATATTCGGGCAGGATGGCGGCGTTGACGGCGACGACCGCGCCGTTGAGGTCGAGCACCGGGCCGCCGCTGCCGCCGCGGGTGGTTTCGGCGTCATAGACGATGGATTCGTCCGACACCCGGCCGACAATGCCGCGGCTGGCCAGCGGTATGATGCGGCCGGCCCGGGCGAGCCGGCCGGCGACCGTCCAGAAATCGGTTTCCTGCGTGGCCTGCAGGTCCTTCACAAAGGCTTCCCCGGCTTGCGCCAGCATGGAGCGCAACCCGGTCGGATATCCCATGACGATCACCGCGTCGCCCGGTTCCGGCGGTTCGGGCGCCAGGCGTAACCCGGCGGTTTTGCCGGCGCCGTCCACCTGGCGCAAGATGGCGACGTCGGCCGTATTGCTGGCCCTGACGAGTTCGACGGTCACGGCGTCGGCAAAGCCGGGAAGATAGCCGATGAACCGCGTCATCACCGGTTCCAGTCCCTGGGCGACCATCGTCCTGATATTGGCGTCCTGCTCCCACGGAAGGCCGACATGCCGGTTGGTGACCAGAACCCCGTCGTCCCCGACGGCGAATCCGGTGCCGGTGAATTGCCGTTCCGCCACGGGACCCTCGCCCTCCAGCGACAGCCTGGGCAGTCCGTTAGGCAGGGTCAGCGGATTTCCGTCCTCATCGAGCACGCGGCGCAGCATGCGGCCGCCGGCGGTCTCCCTGAACCCGTAGGCGCCCTGCAGGAACAGGACCGAAGGCGTCGCCTCGGCGATAACATTGGTGCCTGCCTCGGACAGCCGTTCAATTTCCGAGACCCGCTCGGTGGTGGTCTCCAACTGGCCGCGCAGTTCCTGGCGCAGCCCTTCCAGGTCCCGGGGCGTGAGGGCGTCTTGGCGCGATTGCGCCAGCAGCCTGGAGAAACCCTCCAGCTCGGCGGCACCACTTTCGATCTGCTGGCGCAGCAGCGCATCCATCCGGTTCTGCTGGTAGATGAGGCCGGCGAGAATGATCAGCGTCGTGACGACACCAAGCCGGAAGAGAATGGTCGTTTCGCTGGCCAGCCGGCGCAGGGCCTGCCCGGCCGACTTCCACAACCGCGTTGCCAACGGATGACGGCTGCTGCGGAAATAGGCCGCCGTGTCGCTGATGATGTCACCGACACTCTCGCGGGCGCGATGTTTGCCGTCATGGAGATTGAAGCGGGATATCGGTCCGTTTTCGCCGAATTCGATGGTATCCAGGTTTTTCAGGACACGAGTGCTCACACGCTGCCCGTTGACCCAGATTCGCTGCCCCTCGACGGCTTCGATGACATAGGTCTCCTCCGCGCGGCGAAGGCGGGCGATCGGCATTCCGCTCGACCGGCTGGCATCGCCGGTAAAGAGATGGACATAGCCATCCGGACTGAGCCACAGATTGACGGCCGGCTGCCAGAGCCAGGTCTCCGTGGCGCGGCAGGGGCCGGTCAGATGTTCGAGCCGGGCCACCGCCTGCGCGTCCTGCTGATCGGGCAGATCCTGTGGCGGTTCGGTTGTCATTCGGTCCCTGTCGGCGGATTCGGAATTGCGTTGCGGGCAGCTTACAGCAAATGGACGGCGAGGCGAAAACCCGTTTCGAACCATGGTGTCCGGAGCCACGACATTGACAGTTGCCGGACGCAATGGTACCGGTACCATAACCTACCGCCTTTCTCACAAAACGAGGGTCTGATCGCGCATGTCCGGCAGGCGAGACAACCGTCCAAGCAGGGAGTCGCTGGAAGCATCGGCCCTGGAAATCCGCAAGAGCATCGTTGAAATGGTTGGACGAAACGGGCAGGGCTATGTCCAGCAGGGCCTGGGCGCCGCCGATCTTTTCACCGTCCTTTATTTTGCCGAATTGCGGCTCGATGAAAACGATGCCTCCTGGCCCGGCCGCGACCGCCTGTTCCTGTCAACGGCGCATAATTCGGCGGCGTTCTATGCGACGCTGGCCGAGCGCGGCCTGATCGACAAGGCCCGCCTGACGACCTATTGTAACGACGGATCGGAACTGGAAATCAACGTTTCGGAGCGGCTTGGACAACTGGTCGAGGCGACCTGCGGATCGCTGGGGCAGGGGCTTTCGGTCGCCGCCGGCATGGCACATGCGGCGAAACGCCAGGGCCATGGTTTTCGGACCTATGTGATCCTTGGCGACGGGGAATTGCAGGAGGGCCAGACCTGGGAAGCGGCGATGTATGCCGCCAGCCGGCAGCTCGACAATCTGTGCCTGATCGTCGATGTCAACCGTCTGCAGGTGGAGGGCGAGACGGACAAGGTTCTGGCGATGGAGCCGATCAGCGATAAATGGCGGGCCTTCGGCTGGGCGGTCCATGAGGTTGACGGGCATGATTTCGATGCGCTCGCAGGGGCGCTGGAGCAGGCACGCCACACCCGGCTGAGACCGACGGTCCTGCTGGCGCACACCACGGTTGGGAAGGGTGTGCCATTTCTCGAAGGCCGGATGAGCCACAATATGGTGTTTCCGGCCGAAACGGCGGCCCGGGCGATGGAACTTCTGGAGGCTGCGCCATGAACGAGGCGATCCATCTCGGCGATTTCACGTCGAAGGCCGGCAGCAGCGTCCCGGTTCCGTGCTATTTCGGCGATGCGCTGGCCGCGCTGGCGGATGAGCGGCCGGAGATCGTCGTGCTCTGTGGCGACCTTTCGCCGGCAACGGAGTGCGATGTGTTTCGCGACAGGTTTCCCGAGCGTTTCTTCATGGCCGGAATCGCGGAGGCCAATATGGTCGGCGTTGCGGCCGGCATGGCGCGCTGCGGCGATGTTCCCTTCGTCCACACATTCAGTGTTTTTGCGACCCGCCGCCCCTTCGACCAGGTCGCCATGCAGCTCGCCTATCCGCAGACCAATGTCAAACTGGTCGGGTTCCTGCCCGGCCTGTCGACCCTGCTCGGGGTCTCCCATCAGGCCATCGACGATATCGCGCTGATGCGCGCCCTTCCCAACATGACGATTGTCGAGCCGGCTGGTCCGGCGCAATATGAAGCGGCCATCAGGGCAGCAGCGGACCATCACGGCCCGGTCTATCTGCGCGTCTACCGGCCGGATGCACCGGTCGATCCGGCCGAGCCGGCGATGCCGCTGGAGCTTGGACAGGGGCAGATCCTGCGTGACGGCCCCGATGCAGTTCTGTTCGCCGGCGGCCAGATGATCGCGGAAGCGCTTGCGGCGGCCGACATGCTCGCCGATGCGGGCGTTGACGTGACCGTTGCCAATATCCACACGGTCAAGCCGCTCGATACGGCCTTCGTCGTCGAGCATGCGCGCCGCACCGGCCATGTCGTGACCGCGGAGAACCATTCGATTATCGGCGGGCTCGGGTCGGCGGTCGCCGAGACCCTGATGGAAGCTGGCATCGCCGCGAAATTTGCGCGGATCGGTATCCGTGACACATTTGCCGAGGGCGGATCGACGCCCTATTTATTTGAAAAATATGGCCTTTCCGCACATCACCTGAAAAAGGCCGTGCTTCGGCTGACCGGTGCTGAATAGAGCGAGTTGTCTCAGGGCAAGTCGCCATAGGGCAGCCAGCCGCCGCCCAGCGTGACACCGCAATCGGCGACGACCGCCGATCCGGTCATGGCGCTGGAGGCCGGCGACAGCAGGAACCAGGCAACCTCGGCGATCTCATCGGGTTTGACCAGCCGGCCCATGGGCGTCACGCCGCGGATCGGCGAGAGGTCGCGGCCGGCCTCTTCCTGGCGGCGGATAAACGGTGTATCGACCCATCCGGGCACGATCGTGTTGACGCGCAGGTCCTTCTTGCCCCAATGCACGGCAAGGGCTTGGGTCAGGTTGAGAACGGCGGCCTTGCCGGCCCCGTAGCCGAGCATCGGTCCGGGGCGAATGGACAGAGCCGAGCTCAGGGTCACGATCGCACCTCCCGCCCCCGATGCCATATCGGCGCCGATGACCTTGCACGTCAAAAACGTGCCGGAGGCATGATTGTCGACGAGCCGCCGAAACTCCTCCAGCGGATAGTCCTCGATCGGCAGCCGGGTCGGCGAGACACCCGCGCAGGTCACCAGACCGGTGATCGCCGGCAGGCTTTCCTTCAGCACTCCATAGGCAGCCGTGAGTTGCGCCTCGTCGCAGATATCGGCCTTTGCGAAGCAGGCGCGTTCGCCGAGTTCCTCGGCCAGTGCGGTTCCCAGATCGACATTCAGATCGATGATTCCAACATGCCCGCCGCGTTCGACGACAAGGCGGCAGATCGACGCGCCGATACCGCTCGCACCGCCGGTGACCACGATGGACGGAGAATAGTTTTCCATGATCGGACCTTCACACTGGCTGTTTCATCCGTTGACGGGGCAACGGGCAATGGGTCACGAATATCGAGATATGAAGGATTATGTTACCGGTTTCATTCTCTTTGTCAACAAACACTTAGCCGATTTTGTGGATTTGCTGCAACTGGTGTTTTGGTGGTGGCCTTTTGGCGGGATGCGGAACGGATCCCGTTCCCAATGTCAGGAGCAGCGGGGGCGAGGGGTGCTGCCGCGCCACAGGATCTTGAAGCCGAGATCGGTCACCCGCTCCGCCTGGTTTTCTCCGGCGAGCCGCGCCAGGATCATGGTGGCGGCACTGCGGCCGATATCATAGCGGGGAACGCGAACCGTTGTCAGCGGCGGGTTGGTCATCGATGTGAGTTCGAGGTCGTCAAAACCGCATATTCCGATGTCTTCGGGAAAGCGAATGCCCCTTCGACCGCATTCCATCACCCCGCCGATCGACAGGACATCGCTGGCAAAGAAGATGGCTTCGAGTTCCGGGTGCTGTTCGGCAAGTTCGCCCATGGCTCGGGCGCCCTCGCGAAAGGCGAATTTGGCGTCCCGGACCCAGCCCGGATGGACCTCGAGATCGGCGGCCTCCATCGCGGCGTAGTATCCCTGGCGACGCCGTGTGGTGCGGTCGTTGGCGGCGACCGGTGCCGAAACCAGGCCGATCTTGCGATAGCCGACGCCGATAAGGCCGCTGACCATCTGAAAACAGGCATCGAAATTGGAAAACCCGACGGCCATGTCGATCGGTTCGGCGCCGATCTCCCAGGACTCGACAATCGGAATGTTGGCTGAGCGCAGAAGCCGGGCGCCGCGTTCGGTGCGCAACTGGCCGGTGACGACCAGACCGGCCGGCCGGTGCGCCAGCATGGTCTCGATCAGTTCGGTCTCCCGCTCCAGCGAATAGCCGCTCTCGGAAATCAGCAGGCGGTAGCCATTGTCCTCGAGGACATCGGAGAGACCGGAGATGTGGTCGGCGAATATCGAATTGGTGATGGTCGGAATGATGGCGGCGACGACATTGGTGCGGTTCGACGACAGGCCCTTGGCCACCAGGTTCGGAATGTATCCGATCTCGTCGATGGCGGCGGTGATCTTCTTGCGGGTTTCCTCGGCGACCTTGCCGGGTTCGTTGAGATAACGCGAGATGGTAATCGCCGAGACACCCGCAACCCGGGCGACATCGCGGATCTGCGCCCGCCCGCTGGATCTCTTTCTCTGAATGACGCCTTTTTTCGTGTCGGGTCCCATGGCGTGTAAAAACAGGATTTGCTGCCGATTTGCAATTGCCGAGGTGCGCGGTCGATCGGGCAGGCCGGTGCCCGGCTGCAGATCTTATCGGCTGTTTTTCCCGTTCAGGATCCTCCTGACGGCGCACGCGGCGCCAAAACCGTTATCGATATTCACCGCAACGATGCCCTGTGCACAGGATGCCAGTGCCGAATGGAGGGCCGCTTCGCCGTTGCGGCACACTCCATATCCGCGCGAGGTCGGCAGGGCAACGATCGATCCGGGAACGAGTCCGCCGAGAACCGAAAAAAGCGCGCCTTCCATGCCGGCGGCGGCGATGATCACCGGGTAGGTGCAAAGCTCATCCCTGATCTCCAGCAGTCGCCACAGGCCGGCGACGCCGACATCGGGATATTCGCGCGAAGCAACACCGCCAAAGGCGAGGGTTCGCGCCGCCTCGCGCGCCACCGGCAGATCCGATGTGCCTGCGGCGACCACGGCAACGACGGGGTCGTCCGACGGTGGGTTCCAAGTCCCGGCAATGGCGGTTCGCGACTGTGCGTCATAATCCAGCCCCACCGGTGACAGAGCGTCGGCAAGATCGGGATCAAGGCGCGTCAACAGAACGGAACTGGCAGCCCGCAATGCCTGATCGATCCCGGCGATGATCTGCTCGGGCGATTTTCCCTCGCACAAAATGGCTTCCGGGATGCCGATGCGATCGATCCGGTCGACGTCGAACTTCACATCGCGGTCAGCCATTGCGGTGCACCACGGAACTGCCTTGGCGATAAGGCGCGAAAGCGACCGGCAGGGCGTGCAGCCCGGATGCAAATTCAATGATGCGTTGCTTCAGGCCCGCGGCGTTTTCCAGTCTTTCAAGGCTGGCGGCATCGAGCTGGATTTCGACACGTCCGGAAAGAACCCTGCATCGCACGGTGCCGGGGGACAGCACCTTCCGGGTGGTCTGCTCGACCTCGTCGATGAAGCGCAGGCGCTCGGCCGTGACAGCCACGCCGGTCTGCAGACGGCTCGACAGGCAGGGTGCCGCAGGCAGTTCGGCTATCGTCGCAAGCCCGAAATAGCGCGCCAGGCGCCGGACGCCGTCCTTGTCGATCCCGGCCTCGACATAGGGATGGCGGACGCGATGTTCATCGGCGGCCTTGAGGCCGGGCCGGAAATCGCTCAGATCATCGGTGTTGGTTCCTGAGACGATCTGCAGCTCGGTCGATCCGGCGATGGCGCGGTAGAGGTTGAACTTGCAGTAAAAACACCGGTTCACCGGATTGGCCAGATAATTCGCGTCGCCGAATTCGCCGGCGTCGATGATGTGCAGCGGCCAGTCGTTCAGATCCGCCAGTTGCTTCACCCGTTGCGTGGCATACGGCGGCACGGCTGGCGATACGGCATGGAAAGCCTGAAACACGTCGCCGAAAACACGATGCGCTGCCTCGGCAAGGGTCAGGCTGTCGACGCCGCCGCTGACGGCAACCGCCACGGGGCCGGTGGAGGCCAGCACATCCTGCAGGGCGGCCGCCATGTCAGCGTCCTTCATCATGGTTCTCCTTCAGGGCCGCGGCTTCGGTCCGGCGTCGCAATCGCTGACGGTCATCATATCCCTCGGCGTGCGTTTCGATGTCTTCCATAGCCGCCTTGGCGGTCAGCGCGCCATGGGGGCGTTTTACGGTCTTGACGGCGATCCCGTCCGGACCGACCCGTTCAATGCGCGGCAGAACGACCCTGTCTTCCAGCCGGTGGCGTAGTCCGATGGTGGTGGTCTCCCGGAAACAGGCCTCAGCTACCTGTTCCTCATGTTCCGGTGATGCAAGAACCTGAAGGACATGGCCCATGCGGCCCTTCTTGCAGGCGGCGGGAATTTGCAGGACCTCCAATATTCCCTTCTGTCTGCGCAACGCGTCGATGCCGGCCGCCAGGTCCTCCGGTGTCTGGTCGTCGACCACAAATTCGAACACCGCCACCTTCGTGTTCGCCGCACTGTCGCCGCAGCGCCGGTAACAGCGGGCGCGCAGCATGTTCGCCAGTCCGGGCAGTTTGCGGGTTCCGAAGCCGTGCCCGGTTCCGGCGGCTTCAAATGCGCCGGCGGGCCATTGGAGCGTCGGGTTCAGATGGCGCAGAATGGCCGCGCCGGTCGGCGTGATCCGTTCCCCGTGAACGCCATCATCGATGAACGGAAAGCCCTGGAGCAGCAATTGCGTGGCCGGTGCGGGGACCGGCAGGCGACCATGGGCGGTTTGGATGAAGCCGCCGCCGACCGGCAGCGGGCTGATCGACCAGCTGACAGGAGACAGGGTTTCGATCAGATGGGCGGCGCCGACGACGTCGGCGATGGAATCCATCGCGCCGACCTCATGGAGGGCAACCCGGTCGATCGCGACGCCGTGGACCTGTGACTCGGCCTCAGCGATCAGGTGCAGAATCTCCAATGCCCGGGCGCGAACCGGTGCCGCAAGCGGCGCCTTTTCCAGCGAGGCGGTCAGTTGGTCATAATGATAATGCCGGCCATGCCTGTCGTCTTCGTTTGCCGCCTCGCCGGTACCGGGCGGACCAATCGTCATTCTGGATCCCACGAGGCCGCCATCCCTGACGGGCTCCGGCCTCACCGTCCAGTCTTCGGGCAGGCCTGCGACGCGCATGGCTGCGATCGTGCCGCCTGCAAGGTCCGGCCGTGCGTCGAGCATCGCGGCAATGAACATGTCACCGGCGATCCCGCCAAGCACGTCGAGGTGGATGTGAGCAGCTGGGACGATCTCGGCGGTTTTTCCGGAGGCGCTCATGGGCTCCTGCGCTTTCTGTTCTTCCCGATCGCCACCGCGGCGTTCAGGAGACGTTGTGGGCGGCCAGATTGACCGCCATGCCGCCTGAATAGCATTCCGGCGTGCACAATATGCGGGGATTCTTCCCGACATGCCGTTCGGCGTCCTTCAACGCGTCGGCGACGGTCGGCAAGGTGCGGTAACCCATGCCCCGGGCATATCCGGGCTTCTGGGCGCCGACCATGTAGATTTGAGAGCACCATTTGAGCGGCACGCTGCCGCCGGATGTCATCGACATGGCATGAAACGGGTGATAGGTGTAGCGGTTGGAATAGCTGAAACAGTATTCGTTATCCGTCGAGATCCGGTGCGCATCGTCGGACGCAAGAAATGCCTGCGGCGTGTCGTAATTCTGCAGGGCGAGATAGGTTTCCTCGTAGGACGGAAACCAGCCCGGATTGAACCAGCCGTCACACTGGGAGACAGCAATGATCACCGCGCCCGGGCGCAGCGCCTTGTGGCAGCGTGAATACTGCACGCCGATGCCAAGCGACATCAGGATCGGGTTCGTGCCCATGCCGGGGCCATAGTGAAAGTCGCGCGGCATGCCGACCAGCAGGATGTCGGCGGGTTCGCCGAGTTCGTCGAGCACGACATTCGAACGCGTGCCGGCAAGCGGCCATGTGGCCTTTTCGACCGCCGCCGTTTTGCCGGCCCTGACGTCGAGCACATCTCCCTTTTGTCCCAGCACCGCGTCGATCGTGAAGAAGGTCGTTGCCGTGCGTTCCTCGATCGCTTCTCCGATCGACTGGAACTGATTGCGCATATGCGATCCGGCGCCGCCGCCCAGCCAGTCCTTCCGTAACATTGTCTTGGGTGTGTGATGGCTGGCGATCGACCGGCGGCCTGCGAGCCCGGTCACCAGCATCTTGTAGCCGCCGGAATATCCGCCATAGGGATTGGCGGCGCAATGGCCGACCAGCACCGTGATGTCGGCCTCGGCGGCAAGCCTGTTGGTCTGGACGGAATTTCCCATGTCGTCGAGGCCAAGATCAAGCAGGTCCGGCCCTTCGGCGTCATGATTGACGATTCGGTCGGGCCAGAAGCGGTCGACAATCTCGGGTCCAAGATACCACAGCCATTCCTCATAGGTGTTGCGGCGGTGAAGGCCCTGCGCGCAGATCAGGATGATGTCTTCGAGCCGGCAGCCGCCCTTCAGCAGATCCTCGACGATCATGGGAATGCAGACACGGCGATGCGCCAGGCGATGGGCGCCGCCCTTCACCCGGTCGGGAAACACGATCGCCGCTGTTTTGCCGGGGCCCGCCAGGTCCTTGAGCGGCGGCATGTCAAGCGGCGCATCGAGTGCCGCCCGGGTTGCGGCCACCGGGTCGATCTTCGGCGGATCCCGGTAGGTTTCGCCATAGCGCACGACAACCGAGGTGTCCGGCAATTCGACGGGCATCTTCGATATTCCGTAGTCCAGTTCAACCGACTTCATGTCTGCTCATCATCCCTCTTTCCCGCGTCTTCAAAGACCTTGACGATGGCCGCGGTGTCCTCACGGCCGAGGCCGACCTCTTGTGCCAGTCTGTTCAGCCGCTGGGCGGCCAGGCTGACCTCGAGTGTCATGCCGCATTGCTCGGCCATCGCGATGCCCAGCCCGGCATCCTTCTCCAGATTGTCGACCGTGAAATTCGGTCCGAACTCGTGGGCGACGATTTTTGGCCCCAGCTCCCGGAACAGGTTGCTCACGGTGCCGGCGCCGCTGTCGGCGATTGTGTCGAAGAAGAGCGCCGGATCCATGTCCAGGCGTTTGCCCAGAGCAAAGACCTCGCAGGTTACCGCGTTGATGGCGTTGAACATGAGGTTGTTGAGAACCTTGATCAGGTTGCCGTGTCCGGACGGGCCGACATGGACCACATTGGCGGCGAATGTCTGGAGGACCGGCAGGGCCATCGGGATATATTGCGGATCTCCGCCGGCCGGTATCGTCCAATTGCCGCAGGCGGACGGACGTCCGAGGATCGGGCAGTCGAGGTAGCCGGTTCCCTGTCTCGATGCAGCCGCGGCGTTTTGCTGCGAGGTTTCCGGATCGACGGTGCTGGTATCGATGATCAGGGATCCGGTTCCAGCGCCTTCAAGCAGGCAGGCCTCGCCCTCGCGCACCACGCTGACGACGTGCTCCGGTCGCGGCAGGGACAGCAGCACCGTCGGTGCGCGGGCTGCCATTTCAGCCGGTGTCGATGCCAGGATACACCCGGCGTTACCGGCGCGCGATTGGGATGCAGCGTCCTTGTCGAAGGCAAGCACGTCGAAGCCGGCATCCAGCAGGCGCTGCGCGATGGCGGCGCCCATGATGCCATAGCCAACGATTCCCACCTGCTTTTTCATTGGATGCCGTTTCGCCCCAATCGATGAATTGGCTAGAAATGTTACCGGTGTCATTACGAAAGTCAACCGTCCGATATTGGATTGCCTTCCGCCGCCAGGTTCGTTTCGGTGCTGTCGCTTACCGGTCGGCATTCGCATGCTTCAGGCCATGCCCCGCTCCATCATGTATCCAGAATTATTGTTGTTATTCAGAATTTTATACTATGCCGGAATGGTGATGGTCGTTGCGGAAAAGCTTGTGTTCTGCGGAGCCGGCCTGCTGGCTTTGCAAGGTTTTCTGTCGATAAAGCGGAAAGCCGCGATTCCGGGGAGAAATTCAAGATTGACAAGTGAAGTCACTTCGGCAAGACTGATTATGGTACCGGTACCAAAAGAAACAGGGGATCGCGAAATCGGTGAAAACCGCTGCCGCGATATCATGTGCCGGTGGAAGGAGTGTCGCGACGGTGATCTGTTTCAGGTCACCGGACTTCCATCAGTTCGCTGATCGGAATCGACGGGAGGTGAAGCTGTCCGTGTTGCAAACCAGAGATCGGCTGGCCGCGGTCGCCATCATTCCGTTCAATCCTATCATTTCGTTCAATCATTGCATGGATCGTCCGAAACACCGGGCGAGATCGCTCTAAGGGAACTGTCGGCATGAACTGGCTTCGCCGATTGGTGCAATTTCTTTCCGCCGTCAACCGGGTGATTCTGGAGTTGTGCCGGTGGTCGGCGATGCTTCTGGCGATCGGCATCGCAGTCGTGGTCGCAGCAGGGGTCTTCTGGCGATACGTCCTGAACGACTCGCTTTCCTGGTACGAGGAAATGGCCAAATTCATGATGGTGTGGCTGGTATTCGTCGGCGCGCCCATCGCCTTGCGGGTGGGTGACCACATCTCCATCGAAATGCTGCCGAATGCGCTTCCCGATCGTCTCAGATCGCTGTTGTGGTGTGGCATATCGGTCGTCATCATGTGGTTCTGCGCCATGCTGACGATCGTCAGTTTTCAGTTTGCCTGGAATGGGCGGACCCAGGTGGCGATCGCCATCGGCGACATCTCGATGTTCTGGATATTCGTCTCGATCCCGTTCGGCGCCGCCGTGATGTTTCTGATCGCGACCCAGCAGGCTCTGGAAAACCTGCAGGATACCATCCGGCCGGGTGCACGTCGGGTGGATCGCTTCGAGGAGCTATACGGACCGGACCTCGGAGGCGTCGGGTAGCGCGTCATGGTTCCAGTCAGTTTCGTATGGGTCCTGTTCATTCTGATTGCCGTCGGCGTGCCGATCGTCTTTGCGCTTGGCGTCGCGCCGATGGCGGCTTTCATCATGGCCGACAAGGACGCCTTTCTGAAAATCGTCGCTCAGCGGCTTTACACCGGGATCAATCAGTTCCCGCTGCTTGCCATTCCCCTGTTCATCCTTGCCGGGGAGATCATGAATGTCGGCGGGATAACAACCCGCCTGGTGGCCTTTGCCAACACGCTGGTCGGGCATCTGCGCGGCGGCCTGGCGCATGTCAACGTCGTCTCGTCGATCTTCTTCGCCGGTCTCAGCGGCTCGGCCGTGGCCGATACGTCGGCGCTCGGGTCGATGCTGATTCCGGCGATGGAAAAGCAGGGCTATTCACGGCGCTTCGCGGCGGCGGTGACCGCGGCCTCCTCGGTGATCGGGCCGATCATTCCGCCGAGCATCATCATGGTGATCTATGCCTACATCATGCAGGTGTCGGTCGCCGCGCTTTTCCTCGGCGGCATTCTGCCTGGCCTGATGACCGCCATGGGCCTGATGTTCGTGACCGCGATTATTGCCCGCCGGCGCGGCTACCCCAAGGCCGACCGCCGGGCAACGGTCGGCGAGGTCGGGCGCGCCGGCTTCAAGGCGGCGCTTCCGCTTCTGACGCCGATCATCATCATGGGCGGGATTCTTTCGGGCGTGTTCACGCCAACCGAGGCTGCCGGTGCCGCCGTCGTCTATTCGCTGGTGCTGAGCGTCTTCGTGCTGCGCAGTCTCGACCTTCGCCGGTTCGGCAAGCTGCTGCTGCGCACAGCCGTTGCATCGTCGGTCATTCTGCTTGCGGTCGGCACCGCCAACGTCTTTGGCTGGGTCGCGACGATTTCCGGTATTCCGAATGATCTGGCGGCCTTCGTCTTTTCCATCTCCGACAATCCGTATCTTGTGCTGCTGATGATCAACATCATGCTGTTGTTCGTCGGCATGTTCCTCGATGCCGGTCCGGCGATTCTGATCCTCGGCCCGATCCTTGGTCCCCTGATGGGGCAGATGGGCGTCGATCCGCTGCATTTCGCTATTATCATGTGCGTGAACCTGACGATCGGTCTGGCGACGCCGCCGATGGGCCTTATCCTGTTCGTTGCCTCGACGGTCAGCCGCGAGCGCGTCGAACATATCGCCCGGGAAATGCTGCCCTACTACCTGGTCCACATCACGATCATCCTTTTGATCACTTACGTGCCGGCCCTTTCGCTTTCATTGCCCCGCTGGCTGGGGTTCCTGAATTGAAAGGCCGAATCGAATGCGCGGCCGCCGTGGCCGTGCAACCACTCAAACGACGATTATCATCGGAGGAGGAAGTCATGACTACGTTATCCAGAAAACTCACCGCGCTGGCCGGCGCTGTGCTGATTGCGATGGCCGCGGGCGCTGCCCATGCCGAGCAGTGGGTGCTGAAATACGGCCATGTCGGACCGGTCACGTCAGACGACCAGGTTCCCGGCGAATTTCTCAAATCTTTCCTCGAAGCGCGGTCCCAGGGCCAGATCAAGGTCGAAATTTACCCGGCCGCCCAGCTTGGCAATTTCCGCGATCTGATCGAGCAGATCCAGCTCAACACACTGGAGCTGACGCACACCACGGTGGGCGGGATTGCGAGTTTCGTCCCGGAACTCCAGGTCACGGACATCCCCTACATGATGCGCGACGACATGGTGGTCGAGAAAATCGCCCAAAGCAGCTTCATGGACAAGGTGCGTGAAACGGTTCTGGAAAAGACCGGCAATGTGCGGCTCGTGGCCGTCGGCAATACCGGCCGCTGGCGCAGCTTCTTCACCAAGGACAAGCTGATCAAGACGGCGGCGGACCTCAACGGTATCAAGATGCGGACGATCAACTCGCCGCTGCAGATCGAGTTCGTTCGTTTTCTTGGCGGCAATCCGACACCGGTTGCCTGGGGCGAGGTCTACACGTCGCTGCAGACCGGCGTGATCGAGGGGACCAAGAACGCTGCGACCGATATCGTGCCGACCAATATGCACGAGGTGGTCAAGAACGTGACCATCGATGAGCACGCCTATCTCTTCGCCTTCTGGTGGATGAGCGATGCCTGGCTGCAGCAATTGCCGCCGCACCTGCAGGATCTGGTTGTCGATGGCGTCCAGCAGGCGTCGATGATCCAGTCCGACTGGAACAAGGAGTATGAATCGCGGAGCCTCGCTGAATTCCAGGCGGCGGGCGGTACGGTCTATGTGCCGACGGCCGAAGAGAAAGCTACCTTTCTTCCAGCCCGCGACGCGATGAAGGTCTGGTTCACGGAAAAATACGGCACGGAGTGGCTGACCCTCTTTGAAAAGGCAGTGGCCGATGCCGAAGCTGCCGTGAAAGCCGATCAGGACCGGATTATCGGTCGCTGATCGAGGCAGCCCAATCGTCAGGCGAATGGCCCGGGCGGGCCATTCGCCGTTTTGATTCTTCCGGGGAAATGCCGATGTATTGTGACCTTGCGGGAAAACGGGTCGTGCTGACCGGTGCGGCCGGCGGGATCGGGCGCGAATGTGCCGACCTTTTGACCGCAGCCGGTGCGGAATTGCTGATGATCGATCCCGATGAACCAAGCCTTGCATCGCTGCAGGAGGAACTCGACGCCGGCGACCGTGTCCGGTGTCATACATCCTATCTCGAGACGCCCGACGCCTGCGCAAGGGCGCTCGATGCCTGGCCCGGCCCGATATATGCGCTGGTGCATCTGGCAGGGATCCTGAGGGTTGACGAATTGTCACCGGGTGACCGGGAAGCCGTGTTCGATCCGGTGATCGCGTCCAATCTGACAACGGCCTACGATATGGCAATTGCCTGTATTCCGCGCTTTGCCGCGGGTGATACCGGCCGGATCGTGCTGACAAGCTCACTTGCCTATCGCCGCGGTGGGACCGATCACACAGCCTACTCCGCCGCCAAGGGCGGCATAACCGGGCTCACCCGGTCCCTGGCGCGGCGGCTGGCGCCGGATATTCTGGTTAATGCCCTGGCACCGGGTCTCATCGAGACGCAGATGTCGAAGACGTTCTTCGAGGCCAATCGCGACCGGCTGATCGCCGGCGTTCCGGTCGGTCGTTTCGGCCAGCCGCGCGAGGTGGCGTCGGTTATCGGTTTCCTGTGCGGCGAAGGCGCCAGCTATATCACCGGTCAGGTGATCAATGTCGATGGCGGGATCGTGCCCGGATAACGCGCGGCTGATCGTACTCCATGATCCGACATTCGAGTCGGGACGCTATTCGGCGGGCTGCGGCTCCCCGCCGGCCGGCGGCGGTTTCTTGTCCTTCTGAGGATCGGGCTCTGTATCCTGTGACGCTGCCTGGCCGGGTTTGCCGGCGGTTTCACCAGCGGGCCGCGACCGCCGGAAACGGGCGAAGAACCGGCGCACCTTGCTGTCATTCGACCGGGTGACGATCATCAGGGCCGACGGGGTGACGATGAGCGTCAGCACGGTGGAGAAGGCCAGACCGAACACGATGGCGCTGGACAGCGCGATCCACCATTGCGTCGACGGGGCGCCGATGGTGGTTTCGTGGTTGAGCAATTCCATATTGAGGCCGAAGGCGATGGGCAGCACGCCGAGAATGGCGGTCACCGCCGTCAGAACGACCGGCCGGGCACGTTCCCGGCAGGTCTGCAGCACGGCTTCGAGCTTGTCCCAGCCTTCACGCCGCAGCCGGTCATAGGTGTCGATCAGCACGATGTTGTTGTTCACCACCACACCGGCGAGCGCGATAATGCCGATGCCGGTCATGACGACGCTGAAGGGCTGGCCCATGATCAGCAGGCCGAGCAGCACGCCGATGGTCGACATGACGACCGCGGACAGCACCAGCCCGACGGAGATGAAACTGTTGAACTGGGCCAGCAGGACCACGAAAATGAGGAAGATCGCGGCGGCAAAGGCCTTGCTGAGGAATTCGCTGGCCGCCGCCTGTTCCTCGTCCTCACCGGCAAGCTTCCAGCGGATGCCGGACTGCTCGAGCCCCATATTCCCCATCTTGGCGATGACGATCTGGCGCACATTGTCGGCCTGGACGCCCTCGCGGATGCCGGCCTGTACGACGACGGTGCGCACGCCGTCGATCCGGCTCAGCGTGCCGGTGCGCGGCGCCGCCTTGCGGGTGACGAAATTGGAGATCGGAACGGACCCCTGCGCGGTCTCGACGCGCAACTGGTCGAGGGTCGACAGGGTTCGCCGGTCCGCCGGCAGGCGCAGGCGGATTTCAACATCGTCATCGATGCCGGCCGGCCGGTATTCCGACAGCACCAGGCCGGTCGTCACAAGCTGCACCACCGTCCCGACGGTGGCCGGTGCAATGCCGTATTGCGCGGCCTTGTTCTGATCGACCTCGATCTCCCAGTCGATGCCGGGCGGCGGCAGCCCGTCGGATATGTCGATCACATCGTCGACCGTCTCCAGCATGGCGGCGACCTCTCGGGCGACGTCGTTGAGGCCGGCCGGATCGGCGGCGGACAGGCGCAACTGGATGGCCTTGCCGGTCGGCGGACCGGCGTCCGGAACCTGCACCACGACCTCGGCTCCCGGGATGCCGGTCATGACGCCGCGCAGATCGTCGAGGATACTGTTGGCGGCCTTACGCTTGCGCCAGTCTATGAATTCATACTGGATGACGCCGACGACATCGGCGTCGAGCTCCGCGCCGCCGCCTTCGGTGGCGCCGGTGCGGGTGTAGACCGTTTCGATGCCGGGCCAGCCAAGGATGCGTTCCTCGGCGTCGCGGACAAAGACGTCCTGTTCCTCGAGCGAGAGATTGCCGCGCGCCTTGACATAAAGCAGGCCGTAGTCGGGCTCGACACTGGGGAAGAATTCAAGGCCGGAGCCGTATTTCCCGTAAGCGACCGGGACGGCGACCAGCAGGCCGACCGCCAGGAACATGACGACGAAGGGGTGGCGCACGGCGCGCTTTGCAATGGCCATGTACCAGCCGTCGGGCGGCGGTCCATCCTCAACGACCGGCTTGGCGACGATGGCGCCCAGCGCCGGCACGAAGACCAGCGCGTAGATCAGTGAGGCCGACAGGGTGGCGATCAACGTAATCGGCATGAATTTCATGAATTCGCCGACGACGCCCGGCCAGAACAGCAGCGGCGAGAAGGCGGCGATACGGGTCATGGTCGCGGCGGTCACCGGTCCGGTCATGCGTCGCGCGGCCAGCGAGAAAGCCTGCTCCTTTGGCATGCCCTCGGTCATTCGCCGCTCGGCATATTCGGTGACGATGATGGCGTCGTCGACCAGCATGCCGACAGCCAGGATCAGGCTGAAAAGCACTACGATATTGACCGTGAAACCGGCCAGGGACAGAGCCAGAATGCCCATCAGGAACGAGGCCGGGATGGCCAGGCCGATGAGCAAGGAGGCGCGGCCGGACAGCGCGTAGAGGATGACGACGAAGACCAGGATGACGGCCGTCAGCACGCTGTTTTCCAGATCGCCCAGCAATTGCCGGATCGTCGTCGACTTGTCCTGGCTGAAGGTGACGACGGTGCCTTCGGGCATGAGCGACTGGAACTCTGTCGCCACCGTCTTCACCCGGTCGACCGTCTCGATCAGATTGGCGCCGGTCCGCTTCGATACCTCAATGGCGATCGCTGGCTGGCCGTTGAAGCGGGTGATGGTCTCGGCGTCTTTGTATGTCGCGCGTATGGTCGCCAGGTCACGGGCACGCACGACCGCCGATGGCGTCGCGACGATCGGCAGATCGGCGACGTCCTCGATGGTCTCGATCAACGACGGCACCTTGACCGC
>JANQMU010000055.1 GCA_028279875.1 Rhizobiaceae bacterium | reverse complement strand
GCCGAGTTCCCACAGATACACCCATGTGAAAATGCCGGTATCGTGCATATCGTCGAATGTGATCTTGACGGCATAGTGGCCGACCGGATCGACGCCGATGATCTCGACATTGCGCTTTCCGGGGACGGTCACCCGCTGCGAGGGCGTATGCCCCTGCACCTCCGCCGACGGAGAAAGCACCCGCAAGGCTTCGGCCGGCAGCGCAAAGCTGGTTTCATCGTCAAACCGGACCGTGAGCATGCGCCTGTCTTTCGACACCCGCAACTCCGTCGGCCGGATCGTTTCTTGCTCGGTCATCTCGATCCCGGTTCCCGTCGTGTCCCATGCCTGCACTTAGGCGATGCGACGTCGAATTTCCACCAATCGAGTCAAATCGCGACCCGATTAAGAGATCGACCACGACGTATCACGGGCTTGACGAACGCAGGATTGAGCGCAACATAGGGCATGGCGGGTGGAACACGGCCGCACATCATCGTTTCGGATCATCAGTCGAACCGCAGTCGCGCAGGGAGTCGGATCGTGTCACTGGAATTGTTTGAAAGCGTCGTCACCGATGAGCCATCCGGCCGCCGGTCGGCAGCCTCGATGATCGATCCGTTCGGCCGGGCAATTTCGTATCTGCGGGTGTCCGTGACCGATCGCTGCGATTTTCGATGCACTTACTGCATGTCGGAAAACATGACCTTTCTACCGCGCAAGGATCTCCTGACGCTCGAGGAACTGGACCGGCTGTGCACCGTGTTCATCGCCAAGGGTGTCAGGCGCCTTCGCCTAACCGGCGGCGAGCCGCTGGTCCGCAAGAACATCATGCATTTCATCAAGGGCATATCCCGCCATATCGCGTCGGGCGATCTCGATGAACTGACCCTGACCACCAATGGCTCGCAACTGCCGCGCATGGCGGCCGAACTGGCCGCAAACGGTGTGCGGCGCATCAATATTTCCCTCGATACGCTGAACGCCGACAAGTTCCGGAAAATCACCCGCTGGGGCAATCTGGACCGGGTGATGGCCGGCATCGAAGCGGCCCGCAATGCCGGATTGAAGATCAAGATCAACACCGTCGCCCTGAAGAATTTCAACGATGCCGAAATCCCCGAGCTGATGCGCTGGGCCCATGGCCTCGGCATGGACATGACCGTGATCGAAACCATGCCGATGGGTGAAATCGACGCGGACCGCACCGACCAGTATCTGCCGCTGTCGCAACTGCGCGCCACGCTCATGGAGCAGTTTTCGCTGCGCGACATCCCCTACAAGACCGGCGGACCGGCCCGCTATGTCGAAGTCGGGGAAACCGGCGGCCGGCTGGGCTTCATCACCCCGATGACCCACAATTTCTGCGAAAGCTGCAACCGGGTGCGGCTGACCTGCACCGGCACGCTCTATATGTGCCTGGGACAAAATGACGCTGCCGACCTGCGCGAACCGCTGCGCGCCTCTGAGTCGAACGCGCGCGTCTCGCAGGCCATAGACGACGCCATATCGCGCAAGCCCAAGGGGCATGACTTCATCATCGACCGCGACAACAACCGTCCGGCAGTGGCCCGCCACATGAGTGTAACCGGCGGTTGAGAAACGGGTGGTGACTATATAGGGTGGAGATCCGGCACGGATTCCCATCCGCGCCATGAGCAATGACCTGCGCGGCCGGTCGGGGATCCGGACAGCCGCCGGTTATCTTGTCGACCAAGTCTTCATGAGACCGCTCACTGGAGACATCTGTGTGGGCGGGCATCCGCAAAACCGGATTCCCGCGGGCTGCATTGTCGGAATCCGCCCGGTCCGTTGCAGCCGGGAATAATCTTTGCTTCCCCGACACGCGATCTGACCCGGGCCGCCGGCCGAAGGACACGACCGTATGGAGAAAACGCAGTTTCTGGATCGGATGTCCCCGCCGCATATCGGCACGCTGGTGCTGATTACCGGCGCCGGTGCCCTGAACATGAACATCATCCTGCCGTCGCTCCCGGCCATCGCCGAATATTATCAGGTCAGCTACACCTATGTGCAGCTCCTGATCTCCGCCTATCTTGGCGCCACCGCCGTCATGCAGCTCATCGTCGGCCCTTTGTCTGACCGCTACGGCCGGCGCCCCGTCATGCTGGCCAGCATCGTCATATTCCTCGCCGCCACGCTTTTGTGCATCTTCGCGCCGAATTTCGAGACGCTGCTCGTCGGCCGGATCATCCAGACGATCATCGTCTCGGGCCTCGCGCTCTCGCGAGCCGTCGTGCGCGATATGGTGTCCACCAATGAAGCCGCGAGCATGTTCGGCTACATCACCATGGGCATGGCCATGGTACCGATGATCGGCCCGGTCATCGGCGGCTTTCTGGTGGAGATCTATGGCTGGCAGTCCTCTTTCGTGGTCTCTCTGGTGTTCGGCCTGTTTGTGCTTCTGCTGGTCGTCTGGGACATGGGCGAGACGAACGGCGCGCCGTCGGAGAGTTTCGCCGCGCAGTTCCGCGCCTATCCGGAATTGATAAAATCGCGCCGTTTTTGGGGCTACGCCCTTTCGGCGGCTTTCACATCGGGAACGTTTTTCGCTTTCCTCGGAGGCGCTCCCTATGTCTCGGTCAATATGCTGGGGTTGAGCCCTTCCGGACTGGGTGCCTATTTCGCGCTGACCGCAGTGGGGTACGTCCTGGGCAATTTTCTTTCGGGCCGCTATGCGACGCGCGTCGGGATTAATCTGATGATGATCATCGGAAACGTCGTTGTCGCAGCCGGCGTCCTGGGTTCGATTATCGCGTTTTCACTCGGTTCCACCCATCCGCTGGCTTTTTTCGGATTCATGCTGTTTCTGGGCGTCGGCAATGGCCTCACCATGCCCAGTGCGAATGCCGGCGTGGTCAGCGTTCGTCCCCACCTTGCCGGTTCGGCCTCCGGGCTGGGCGGCGCGCTGATGATCGGCGGCGGCGCCGGGCTGTCCGTCCTCTCAGGCGCGCTACTCGGACCGGAGACCGGCGCCTATCCCATGCTCTACCTCATGCTGGCATCGGCGATTGCCGGCTCGGCGATGACGCTCTACGTTATCTACGTGGCGCAAAAGGTCGCGCGTGAATCCGCATAGCGGATTATGGGTTCCGATATGGCAGATGACGGTTTTTTGCTGAAACCCGACCCGGATGATCCGCGCCTTTCCCGCGAGGTCGAAGGCGTCGACGAGAACGGACAGACGGTGCAGACCCGGGTCGTCACCGAAAAACCGCTGACGCTCTACCTCAACCGTCAGGAGATCGTCACCATGATGACGATCGGCGATTATCCGGATCTGCTGGCGGTCGGCTATCTTCTCAACCAGAACATGCTGTCGCGGCAGGACCGCATCACCGAAATCGAATATGACGACGATCTCGATGTCGTCATCGTCCGTACGGAGCGGCAGACCGATTACGAGGAAAAACTGCAAAAGAGGGTGCGCACCTCCGGCTGCGCACAGGGCACGGTTTTCGGAGACGTCCTCGACGGTTTCGATACGATCCATCTCAGTTCCGATGCCAGGCTGAAGACATCCTGGCTTTATGCGCTGGCGAAACAGATCAACACGGCGCCGTCGCTCTATCTGACCGCGGGAGCCATTCATGGCTGCGTCCTGTGTAAGGCGGATCAGACACTGGTCTATATGGAAGACGTCGGCCGCCACAACGCCGTCGACAAGATCGCCGGCTGGATGTTCATGAACGGCGTCGAGCCGGAGGACAAGATATTCTACACCACCGGGCGGCTTACCTCCGAGATGGTGATCAAGACGGCGCTTATGGGGCTCCCCATCCTGATATCCCGATCCGGCTTCACCGCCTGGGGCGTGGAACTTGCCCGACAGGTCGATCTGACGCTTATCGGCCGGGCCCGCGGCAAACGGTTCCTGGCCCTGTCGGGCGAGCACCGGATCCTCTACGACCTCGATCCCGATCGCGTGGCGGAAGAAGACCGCCGGCACAATCGCAAGGGCGCCGTGGACGCGAAACAATGACCGACCCGGCATCCGGCAACGCCGACATCATTGGCTGCATCCTGGCCGGCGGCCTCTCCCGCCGCATGGGTGGGGGCGACAAGACTTTGAAAGTGCTGGGCGAAAAACCGATGCTCGGCTCGGTTATCGACCGTCTTCGCACCCAGACGCCCCATGTGATCATCAATGCCAATGGTGACCCGCAACGCCTTCAGGCGTTCGACCTGCCGGTCGTCGCCGACGCCATCGCCGGATTTGCCGGGCCCCTGGCCGGCCTGTCCGCCTGCATGGACTGGACGGCGGACCATTATCCCGATGCCACCCATATCGCCACCGTCGCCGCCGACACGCCCTTCTTCCCCACCGACCTCGTGTCACGTCTGATGCAGGCAATCACAGCGGATGAGGGCGAAATCGCCATCGCGACCTCCGGCGGCCACCATCACCCGGTCTTCGGCCTCTGGCCCGTTTCGCTGCGCCATCACCTGACCCAGTGGATGCAGGAAACGGACACCTACAAAGTGATGGCCTGGGCGCGCCTGCACCGGCTGGCGATGGTTGACTTCCCGATGATCGCCGCGGTGCTGGAAGACATCGACCCGTTTTTCAACGTCAACACGCCCGCCGATTTATCGACCGCCGAAGCGCTGCTCGAACAGATGCAGGCACAGGAGAACGGATGACACAGCGCGTATTCGGCATCACAGGATGGAAAAACGCCGGCAAGACGGGATTGACGGTTCGTGTCGTCGAGGAACTGACGCGACGCGGCTGGCGCGTCTCGACCGTCAAACACGCCCATCACGGTTTTGACATCGACCGGCAGGGAACGGACAGCTACCGGCATCGCCAGGCGGGCGCCAGCGAGGTTGCGATCGTTTCCGGCAGCCGCTGGGCGCTGATGCATGAATTGCGCGACGAGCCCGAGCCGGACCTGGATGCCGTTTTGCAAAGGCTCGCGCCCTGTGATCTGGTCGTCATCGAGGGCTACAAGCGCGAAGGCCACCCGAAAATCGAAACACGGCGACGTGAATCCGGGGATCGGGACCCGCTGTCGCCGGGCGATCCGACCATCGTCGCCATCGCCGCCGACCATTCGGTCGATGCGACACCGTTGCCGGTCTTCGACCTCGATGATACGACATCCATCGCCGATTTCATCGAGCATTTCACCGGTTTGAAGGAAACCGCCTCCCCATGAGCCCGCGCCGGCAGTTGCTGAACGACTGTTTCCTGCATGACAAGGACCGCATGCGCCATGACGAGGTGATCCAGCTTCTGGTATCCCGCCTGACGGCCGTGACCGGGCCCGAGCCCGTTTCTCTGGAGGACGCCTTCAGCCGCTATCTGGAGGAGCCCGTGAAGGCACCGCGCAACGTCCCGATGCATGACAACAGCGCGGTGGATGGCTACGCCTTCGCCCACGCGGAATATGAAAAATCGAACAGGATGGCCGTTGGCCCCCGGATCGCCGCCGGGGATACAACCCACGGCCCGCTCGAACCCGGCACCGCGGCCCGGATCTTCACCGGTGCGGCCATGCCTCCCGGCGCCGATACCGTGGCCATGCAGGAAGACTGCGAATTGTCTTCAGACGGCCGGTGGGTTTCCGTGCCCGCCGGTCTCAAACCCGGCGCCAACCGGCGCATGGCCGGTGAGGACGTGGCGGCCGGCGGGACAATCTTGCAAGCCGGACAGCGTCTGCGGCCGCAGGACCTTGCGGCCCTGGCATCACTTGGAACCGCCACGGTTTCGGTCTTTCGCAAATTGCGGATCGCGCTCGTCTCCAGCGGCAATGAACTGGTGCGCCCGGCCTCCGGGGTTGAGCTCGCCCATGGTCAGGTTTTCGATTCCAATCATCCGATGCTGGAGGCGCTTTGCCGGACCCAACCGGTCGATATCGATGATCTGGGCATTGTCGAAGACGATTCGAACACTGTGCGGCGCGTGCTGTCGGGCGCGGCAGACGGCCACGATATCATCCTGACCACCGGCGGCGCGTCCGCCGGTGAAGAGGATCATATGATCCGCGCCCTCGATCAACTGGGAAAGCGGCATCTGTGGCAGATCGCCATCAAGCCGGGCCGGCCCATGTCCTTCGGGCAGATCGGCAACTGCATCTATCTGGGCCTACCCGGCAATCCGGTCGCGGCCTTCATCTGCTTCCTGCTCTATTGCCTGCCGGTCATCAGGATCCTGTCAGGCGGAACCTACAGCGAACCGATGCGCATTCCGGTCGCGGCGGACTTCGACATTCCGAAGAAGAAGGTCGACCGGCGCGAATTCCAGCGCGGATGGCTGGAGTGCGGCGCCGACGGCGCACTGCTGGCGAAGAAATTTCCCCGCGACGGGTCCGGCCTGATTTCCGGGCTTTGCGAGGCCGAGGGTCTGATCGAGATACCCGAAGATGTCAGCCGCATCCGGCGCGGTGATGTCGTGCATTACATCCCGTTTACGGAATTCGGCCTGACGACCGGTTGAGCAACACCGGATGCCCGCTGAACAGGCCGGATATTGCAGTTGCAATTTTTCGGGTTGCAATTTTCTCAAAAACAATGGGAAATCACAGTTTATGCGAAAACGGGAGAATTTCGCAGCACGGCGCCGCCTGCTCCGGCGGGAACACGGCGCAAACTGAGAAAGGAACAAAATGCGTATCTCAAAAAAACTCTCACTGGCTGCACTTGCCTTGATGCTGACTGCCGGCGCCGCACACGCCGACAGCCATATGAAAACGATCAAGATCGGAACCGAGGGCGCCTACCCGCCTTTCAACAATCTGACCTCCGACGGGCAACTGGTCGGTTTTGATATCGATATCGCCAATGCGCTTTGCGACGAAATGAAGGTCAAATGCGAATTCGTCACCAATGACTGGGACGGGATCATACCGTCTTTGATCAGCGGCAAATTCGATGCGATCATCGCATCGATGTCGATCACCGACGAGCGCAAGGAAAAGGTCGACTTCACCGACAAATATTACAACACGCCGCCGGCGATCGCCGTTCCGAAGGACTCCGACATCACCGAGGCCACCGATGCCGGGCTAAAGGGCAAGATCATCGGCGCCCAGGGTTCGACCACCCACTCCAACTACGCCGAGGAAAAGCTCTCATCGGCTGAAATCCGCCTCTATCCGACGCCGGATGAATACAAGCTCGACATTGCCAGCGGGCGCGTCGACGGTGTCATAGACGATGTGATCGTCCTGTCCGAATGGCTGGAGACGGACAATGGCGCCTGCTGCAAGATCCTGGACACTTTGACACCCGATCCGGTGATCAACGGCCCGGGTGCCGGAATCGCCATCCGCAAGGGCGAAGATGAACTTCGCGAAATGTTCAACAAGGCCATTGCCGCCATTCGCGCCAACGGAAAATACAAGGAAATCAACGACAAATATTTCGAAGTGGACGTTTACGGCGACTGAAGCGCCGCTTCATTGCATGATCCGGGGCGGCGGCCATAATCCGCCGTCCCGGGACCAATGAAAGAACGCGATGCAAGAGACGCTATCTCTTTTGAGTTTTGGCCCGGACGGCTGGGGAGACCAGATCGCTTCCGGCGTTCTGGTAACGATGGGCCTGGCGCTGGCAACCCTGCCCTTCGGCCTGATCCTCGGGTTTTTTCTGGCGCTCGCCAAGCAGAGCGACGAGTGGCCGCTGCGCATGGCCGCCGAGATCTACACAACGATTTTTCGCGGGCTTCCGGAGCTTCTCACCCTGTTTCTGGTCTATTTCGGCCTGCAGATCGGCGTGCGCCAGCTCGTCACGGCGCTGGGCTATGAATCGGCCTTCGAAATCAATTCCTTCATTGCCGGCATGATCGCGCTCGGCGTGGTCTTTTCGGCCTTCGCCAGCGAAGTTTTCGTGTCCGCGTTCAAGGCAATCCCGCAGGGCCAGTATGAGGGCGGCGACGCGCTCGGACTGCGCCGCTCGCAAACCATGCTCAAGATCATCCTGCCGCAACTGATCCGCATCGCACTGCCGGGCCTGGGCAATCTGTGGATGATCCTGCTGAAGGAAACCGCACTGGTCTCGGTCATCGGACTGCCCGATATTCTGCGCCAGGCCGGCATCGCCGCGCGTGTGAGCAAGGAGGCCTTCCTGTTCTTCGGAATCGCCTGCCTGCTGTTTCTCGTTCTCGCCATCATCTCTTCCATCGTCATCGGCTTCATTGAACGCCGTGTCGGTGAGACGCCGGTCAGCGCATGAGTGCCGCCGAAAAAATGATCGAAGCCCGGATGCCGCCGCCCGGCATGGCACGTGGCATGAGCGGGCGCCGCGCGGCAGGCCTGGCAATGATGGCGATCTGGCTGTTTCTCGGCATCGCCATCATCTATTTTCTGACAACCGAGTGGGACCCCGAGAAGGTCGCCCGATACGGCCCGCGATATCTGTCGGGGCTCCGCGTGACCCTGACGCTGGTCGCCATTTCCATTATCCTTGGTGCCATCCTCTCCGTCCCGGTGACCTATGGACGCATGTCGAAGAGCCCATGGCTGTCCGGGCCCGCCTACGGCTATGTCTATTTCTTCCGGGGCACGCCGCTCATTGCCCAGCTCTTTTTGATCTATTACGGCCTCGGCGAATTTCGGCCGCAATTGCAGGCAATCGGCCTGTGGGGCTTCTTTCGCGATCCTTGGAACTGCGCGATACTGGCCTTTACGCTGAACACCGCCGCCTATCAGGCGGAGATCCTCCGCGGGGCCGTGCAAAGCGTTCCCCGCGGCCAGGTAGAGGGTGGCCAGGCGCTCGGTCTGCGCCGGTGGATGATCTACTGGAAAATTGTCCTGCCCCAGGCGATGATCGTCGCGCTGAGGCCCTATGGCAACGAAATCATCCTGATGATCAAGGGATCGGCAATCGTTGCCATCATCACCGTATTCGACCTGTTCGGAGAAACGCGGCGCGCCTTTTCACGCACCTTCGATTTCCAGACCTATATCTGGGCGGCGATTTTCTACCTGCTGATCGTCGAAGTCCTGCGCAATCTGTGGAACTGGCTCGAGGCGCGCCTGACCCGCCACCTCCAACGTTAGAGTGCAGCACTGCCTGGGTTTTCAACCCGGCACCAATTGCCACGTGCCGGCAATCGTCTCCTCATAGAGTGCCGGATCGGTTGGAATGCGGATCGATTCGACATTCGACCAGGGCACCGCAAAATCACGATAGTGCCGGGAAAACACATTGCCCGACTGGCCGGTTGTGGTGATGAAGGTCGAATTGTTCAGATCGGCGAAATCATAGATGCCGCGAAAACTGGACCCGCTGACATTGATGTAAGGCGTCTTTGCGTTGCTGAGCGGCGTCACCCCGCGGTCGAGCGTAAACGGGCCGCCGGCGCTTTCCACCTGTACGTCAAAGATCCGTTTGAGCACCGGGACATTGCTGAAAGGCGCATGTTCGCCCGCGGAAAGATGGGCCGCGCCCCAGCGCCATTCGCCGGGTTCATTGCCGAAACGTTCCTCGAGGTCGACGACGGCGCGGCTGAGGGCCATTGCAAGCACATCGGCGCAATTCTCCTCTCCGGTCGTCGTCCGGTCATCGCACCAGTTTCGCGACGTCCTTCCCGACAGCACATTGTCCATGACGACGCCCCGCGCCCTGAACCAGGGCTTGAATGTCGGTCCGAGATCGTCCTCGAAAATGCCGATCATGCTCTCCCGGAACCAGGCAAGGAAGACAAGCGGCGCGGCGCTGTCGCGCACCATCCGGTAATCCCATTCCTTCAGCAGCGCGATCATCCGCGGGTCGACATCTTTCTTGCCTTCCACCAGACCGATCATTTTGGGTCCGACGACGGCAAAAGCCGGGGAAAAGACGTCGGCCTGCACGTCACGCGACATCTCGGGCGACTGCGCCTGCCGGTTTTCCACGACAAGGTCCTTGACCCGGTCCTGCCGCCACGGTTCCTGCCAGTCAAAGGTCAGGAAATAGGGATAGTCCGGACCGACGATCTTGGCATTGGCGGTGCCGATGGCACCGATAGCCGGGTTGATCTCCCTGGGCAGCCCGGCAAACGGGATCATCCCCTGCCAATCGTAGACCGCGTCCCAGCCGGGCACCGGCGCACGGCCCATCACACGATTGTCCGGATGCCGGATCGGCACGCGGCCCGGCGCGATCATGCCGATATTGCCGGCTTTGTCGGCAGCGACCATCGACTGCATCGGCGTCACATAGGCAGCCATTTTCGCCTGGAATTCGGCAACGGTGGTGTCGGACCAAAGATCGATGCCGCTCAACACGGTCGTGTCGTCCCGCGCCAGCGCTACCCATTGCAGCGACGCGACGGTGCCCTCCGGCAGGTAGGAGCCGATATTGCGGTAACTGCTCGGCAAGACCGGACCGTGGCGGGTCCAGCGGCGTGTGAACTCGACCGCGTCTCCACCGCTGACCTTGATGGTTTCGCGCTTTGATCCGAATTCTTTCCACCCGTCGGGGGTCAGATACTCGTCCGCATTGTCGGGATTGACCTTTTCGACGAAAATATCCTGGACATCGGAGGCGGTATTGGTGAACCCCCACGCAACATGGTCGTTGCGGCCAAGCAGCACAAACGGTGCCCCCGCCAGCGTCGCCCCCACCAGATTATGGGTTCCGCCGTCATCGGAGACACGCAGATGGGCGAGGTACCAGATCGACGGAGCCGACAGCGACAGATGCGGATCGTTCGCCACGATCGGCTGACCGGTCGTCGTCCGCTCGCCGGCAAGCACCCAATTGTTCGAAGCGCCGCGTCGCACGTCCTCATCGAGGCGCAGCGGGCCCATATCGGCCTGCGAGCCGCCATCGGCGATTTTCAGCGGACCGTTGTCGAGCTCCAGCAGGCGCGCAATGTCGGGAAGCGGCGGCGGGTTGTCGCCCGGACCGGGCGGCAGCAGATCGTTGATCTCCTCTGACGTCAGGCCGATGCGGGCAAACCCCAGGCGATACATCTCGAATTGCGAATTGGCGCCCAGGCTCACCGACATCATCTTGACGGCTCCGACGGTGTCGGCCGGCTGCCACAATTCCGGTTCATGCCCGAGGATCACGAATTCAGGCGGCCATTTGGCGGCAAATGCCCGGCCTTCCCTTTCAATCCACGCATTGACGCCCGCCGCATAGGCCCTCAACGCCTCCTTGCCCGCCTCGGGCAGCGCCTCGTAGGAGGCCTGCGATGCCTCATGGATGGCCATGGAACGCAGCCAGATATCGGAGTCCACCGTCGGATCGCCGAACATCTCGGACAGGCGGCCCTGCGCCGCCATGCGCGAAACCTCCATCTGCCACAGCCGGTCCTGCGCATGGGCGAAGCCGAGACCGGTGAACACGTCATTGACCGACGAGCCGGTAATGTGGGGAACGCCGTTTTGATCGCGCGAGATGGTCACCGGCCCCGCTAGGCCCGTCAGGGTCATCGAGCCCGAGACCGGCGGCAGCGAGCGCGCCATCCAGACATATCCGGCGCCGGCAGCGATCAGGACGAGCGGGACCGCGAAAAAAATAAAGCGGACAAGGGCTTTGATGATCCCGCGCATTGATCTATTCCCTCCGATGAACGTTCAACCGCACTTTGCAGAAGGGCATATCACATGGCAACAGTTGCTTTCATCGGGCTGGGGGTAATGGGATATCCGATGGCCGGTCACCTCGCGACCCGGGGCGGCCATAGTGTCTGTGTCTACAACCGGACGGAACAGAAGGCTCAAAACTGGGTCGAACAGTTTGGCGGCACCATGGCGCCGACGCCAAAGGCAGCGGCCGAAGATGCCGATTACGTTTTCGCCTGTGTCGGCAATGATGACGATCTGCGCGGCGTCACCACCGGAACCGATGGCGCTTTCCACGGCATGCGGCGCGGCGCGATCTTCATCGACAACACCACGGCATCGGCCCATATCGCCCGCGAACTCGATGCCGCCGCCGGAGAAATCGGCTGCGGTTTTCTCGACGCGCCGGTTTCCGGCGGCCAAGCGGGCGCCGAAAACGGCGCGCTGACCGTCATGGTGGGCGGCACGCAAGCGACCTTCGACGAGGCCAAACCGGTCATCGAGGCCTATGCAAAGATGGTCGGCCTGATGGGTCCGGCCGGCAGCGGCCAGCTTACCAAGATGGTCAATCAGATCTGCATTGCGGGGCTTGTGCAGGGCCTGTCGGAGGGGATTCATTTCGGCAAGGCCGCAGGCCTCGACATCAAAGAGGTCATCAATGTGATCTCGAAGGGCGCAGCAGGCTCCTGGCAAATGGAAAACCGCCATCAGACGATGGATGCCGGCGACTACGATCACGGTTTCGCCGTCGACTGGATGCGCAAGGATCTCGCCATCGTGCTCGAGGAAGCCCGCGCCAACGGCGCCAGCCTTCCGGTCACCGCGCTTGTCGATCAGTTCTATCGCGATATCCAGAAGATGGGCGGCAGCCGCTGGGATACGTCATCACTGCTGGCGCGCCTGGAACGCTGACGTGAACACGCCCGAACCATCGCCCGACTGGGATGTGGATGCGGTGACGGCATGGCTCGAGGCCAACCGGTCCGCCGACAATATCGCCGGCATGGACCGTTTCGGAATTGTGACGGAAACCGCCTACGGCATCCCGAACTCCGCGCTACGTCCGCTCGCCCGCAAGATCAAGCGCAATCATGACCGGGCGCTGGCGCTTTGGCAGACCGGTATCCGCGAAGCCCGTATCCTCGCCGGTTTCACCGACGAGCCGAAGAAAGTGACGGTCGAGCAGGCCGTGTCCTGGGCGCAGGACTTCAATTCATGGGAAATCGTCGACCACGCCGCCAGCCTGTTCATCGACGCCGGCCTGCATGAGGAACTGATCGGCCGTTTCGCCGCCGACGAGCGTGAATTCGTCCGGCGCGCCGGCTTCGCGATGATGGCCTGGGGCGCGGTTCATCTCAAGACACAGCCGGATGCGCTGATGGAATCCTGGCTGCCGCTGATCGAGGAACACGCCGGAGACGATCGCAATTTCGTCAAGAAGGCGGTCAACTGGGCGCTCCGGCAGATCGGCAAGCGCTCGATGGCGCTGCACGGCCCGGCCCTTGCCCTGGCGGAACAACTGGCGAACCGACCCGACAAGGCGGCCCGGTGGATCGGCCGGGATGCGGTGCGCGAACTCACCAGCCCGAAGACGCTGGACCGGCTGAAGGCCAAAGAGCAATCCGCGACGGGCCAGCCATAGCCCTACGCATTTGTTTCCGTTCACCGCTGACCTATCTTAGCGGACTGACCGCAATCGCACCGGGATAAAAGGCCCATGAAAGACGTGTCGGCGGAAAACTGGATGCAGGTGCGTCCCGAGGGGCTCTACTGCAAGCCGGCCGACTGCTTTATCGATCCACACCAGCCGGTGCCGCGCGCCATCGTCACCCATGGCCATGCCGACCACGCGCGCGCCGGCCACGGCACGGTTTTTGCCACACCAGAGACCATCGCCATCATGCGGACACGCTACGCCGATGACGCCGTGACGGGCGCGGTGCCGCTGACCTATGGCCAGCGCCATGCGCTCGGCGAGGGCGTGGAACTTTGGTTGGCGCCGGCCGGGCATATTCTGGGCAGCGCCCAGGCCGTCCTGGAGTTCGACGGGCAGCGCGTCGTCATATCCGGCGACTACAAACGCCACGCCGATCCGACCTGCGTCCCGTTCGAGGTCGTGCCCTGCGATGTGTTCGTCACCGAGGCGACATTCGCCCTGCCGGTCTTCTCGCATCCGCCGATCGAACATGAGATGGCGAAATTGATGCGGTCGATGACCTCGCTTCCCGACCGCACCCATCTGGTCGGCGTCTATGCGCTCGGCAAATGCCAGCGGGTCATGGCGGCCCTCAGGGAAGCCGGCTATGCGCATCCGTTCTTCATCCACGGTGCGTTGACCAGGCTGACCGAGCTCTATGAAAGCCTCGGTTACGATTTCGGCCCCTGGCAGGAGGTCTCGAAGATCGATCGGGCGGATCGCGATCAGTTTCGCGGCAAAATCGTGTTGTGCCCGCCATCGGCCCTCGCAGACCGTTGGAGCCGCGGCTTGCCCGATCCGCTGCCGGCGATGGCCTCCGGCTGGATGCAGATCCGTGCCCGCGCCCGCCAGCGCCGCGCCGAGATGGCATTGATCGTCTCCGACCATGCCGACTGGGCCGATCTTCTGCGCACGGCCCGGGAGACCGGCGCCGGCGATGTGTGGATCACCCACGGACGGGTCGAGGCGCTGCAACACGCCCTCAGCCAGCAGGGCATCCGTGCCAAGGCGCTGGACCTGGTCGGCCGTGACGAGGAGCCGGAATAATGGAGCGTTTCGCCGAGCTGCTTGATGACCTTTATTTCACCAATTCGTCGCTGGCCAAGGAGACCATCCTGGCCGAATATCTGAAAACCGCACCCGACCCGGATCGCGGTTGGGCGCTCGCCGCCATCGGCGGCACGCTCACATTCGACCTGTTCAAGCAGAACCTCACCCGCACGCTCATGACCGAGCGCATGGACCCGGAACTGTTCGCCCTTTCCTATGATTATGTCGGCGAGCTCTCCGAAACCGTCGCCCTTGCCTGGCCCGTTTCCGAAAAGCCCAAACGGATCAACCGCCTGCCCCGGCTGTCTGAAGTCATCGCCGAGTTCAACGGGCGCGGCAAGCTGGGTATCCGCGACTATCTGATCGAATTGCTCGATGCCATGACGCCGCCGCAACGCTGGGCGCTTCTGAAACTCGGCACACGAGGCTTGCGCATCGGCATGTCGGCCCGGTCGGTGAAACGGACGCTGGCCAATATGAAGGGGGTCGAACTGGATGTCATCGAGGAGCTGTGGCACGGGGTGGAACCGCCGTATCAGGACCTCTTCGCCTGGATCGACGGCGACGCGCCGATGCCGGACATCTCCAATCGGCTGACCTATTCGCCGGTGATGCTTGCCCACCCGATCGATACGGAAAAGGATTTCAGCCGCATCGCCGCCGCCACCCATCAGGTCGAGTGGAAGTTCGACGGCATCCGCGTGCAGATCGCGGCTGGTGCGGCCGGCGTCAAGGTCTTCTCCCGCAAGGGCGATGACATCTCGCACAGTTTCCCGGATCTGGTGGAGGCCGTGGATTTCGACGCCGTCATCGACGGAGAACTGCTGATCCGCCGAAACGGGGAAATCGGGTCCTTCAACGACCTGCAGCAAAGGCTCAACAAGAAGAAACCGACCAAATCTCTTATGCAGAGACTGCCCGCCCACGTGATCGCCTATGACATCCTGCGCGACGGCGGCACCAATCTGCGCCCCGAGCCGCTGTCGCAAAGGCGCATTGCGCTGAAGGAATTCGTCGACGCCCGCGACCCGGAGCGCTTCACGCTTTCCGAGACGCTGCCGTTCGAGACCCGTGAGGATCTGACCGCGCTGCGGCAGCACGCCGCGCAGACCGGCGGCCTGATGGAAGGCCTGATGATCAAGGATATCTCAAGCCCCTATGTCGCGGGCCGCCCGAAACACGCCTGGTACAAGTGGAAATGCGATCCGCATCTGCTCGATGCGGTGCTGATGTATGCGCAGCGCGGTCACGGCAAACGGTCATCCTATTATTCCGATTATACCTTCGGCCTGTGGGCCGGCGACGGCCAACTCCTGCCGATCGGCAAGGCCTATTTCGGCTTCACCGACGAGGAACTCAAGCAGTTGGACAATTGGATACGGAACCACAAGATGCAGCGCTTCGGCCCGGTTCAGGAGGTTCAGAAGGAACTGGTTTTCGAGGTCGCCTTTGACAGCGCACAAACGAGCAGCCGCCACAAATCCGGCTACGCGCTGCGCTTTCCGCGCATCAGCCGCATCCGCTGGGACAAGCCGGCGGCCGAGGCCAATCAACTGGAAGATCTGGCACGTCTGGTGAAGTAGCGCCCTAATCAGCCGAGCGGCCGGTCTCGAGCACCATGTAATCGAGCGGCAGTTCGGTGGTGTATTTGATCTGCTCCATCGCGAAAGACGATGACACGTCGCGGATTTCGATTTTCTGGATCAGCCTTTGATAGAACGCATCATAGGCGGCGATATCGGGAACCACGATGCGCAGCAGGTAATCCACATCGCCGCTCATACGATAGAACTCCACCACCTCGGGGAACTGGGCGATCACCTCGGAAAACCGCAGAAGCCACTCATTGGAATGGGAATTCGTCCGGATCGAGACAAAGGCCGTCACCTTGGCATTGATCTTCTGCTGGTCGAGCAGCGCCACACGCTTGCGGATGACGCCCTCTTCCTCGAGTTTCTGAATCCGTCGCCAGCAGGGTGTCGTCGACAGCCCGACTTTCTTGGCGACATCGGCCACCGCCAGGGTTGAGTCTTCCTGCAGCAGCCGAAGTATTTTCCGGTCAAGCCTGTCCATGGTCCGCCTCTTTGCGTGAAGGTCCGGTCGATTGCCGCCTCACGTCAATCGACAAATTCATACTGTTCGATGGACATATTTGAATTCGCCATAAAAAATCAATCGCAAAAAAGGAAATTTCAGGAAAAAAATTCTATGTATCAGTCAGGCAGGCTTTGATCGCGGCGCGCAGTTCCGGCAGAAGGTCCTGCTCGAACCAGGGATTCTTCTTCAGCCAGGCATTGTTTCTCCAGGACGGATGCGGCAACGCGTAAACTGCTCCACCCGTGTGCCGCTCGCGGATCTTACGCCAATTGGCAACCGTTTCCGTCAGGGTCCGTTTGCGGTCCGCCCCAAGATGATAGGCATGGGCATATTGGCCGATCACCAGCGTCAACCGGACGTTTTCCAGGGTTTCCATCACCTCGTCTCGCCACAGTTCCCGGCATTCGCGCCGCGGCGGCAGGTCGCCGCCCTTGGCATCTAGACCGGGAAAACAGAACCCCATCGGCACGATCGCGATCTTTCGCCGGTCGTAGAACGTGTCGCGGCTGACATCCATCCAGGCCCGCAGCCGGTCTCCGGACGGATCGTTGAAGGGGATTCCCGAAGCGTGCACCCTCGTGCCGGGCGCCTGCCCGGCAATCAGGATCCTTGCCGTTGGAGAGACCACGCAGACCGGCCGCGGCTCATGCGGCAGTCTGGCACCATATTTCGGTGCGTCGCGGCACACCCGGCAGGCGGCGATGCGTGTCAGCAAGTCATCAGGCATCAGGGGGCATCAGGCCGCCGCGCTCGGACGGGACGAGACATCCACATACCAGCGCATAAGGTTTTCAAGGTGAACCGGCCGTTCGATCCGCGCCGGCTTGAGCATGTCGACCGCCATCATCGCCGTGATGTCGGCAATCGTGAAGCGCGGGCCGGCAATGAATGGGCGGCCATTCAGTTCCGTATCAAGAAACTCCATCGTTTTCATGGCCTTGGGGCGGTTCGCTTCACCATATTCCGCGACCTGCGGCACTTCCCATTCCTTCATCGCCGGGTGCGTATGGCGAAACGCCGCGGCGACGAACCACAGAAAATGCAGTTCCATGCGGCGGTTCCACATCTCCACCACGGCCTTGTCGAGGGCATCGATACCCATCAGGGCGGGATCGGGATGCAGTTCCTCGAAATAACGGCAGATGGCCACCGATTCCGTCAACACCGTTCCGTCGTCGAGTTCCAGCACTGGCAGCCGCTGAAACGGGTTGAGCGTCGTGATCTCTGCCGAGCGGTGGCCGAGCGCGGCCATGTCGACCGGCTTCATCGGCACCTTGATGCCCTTCTCCGCCAGAAATATACGGACCCGTCTCGGATTGGGCGCCCGCCCGCCGTCGTAAAGCAGCATTCTTGCCTCCTCAAACCACGCATCGATGCACGAAAATCCCGTCTTAATCGATTGGGGAAAAACGCATTTTCGCCGTTTCACACAGCCCCATCGGCATCGACGACCGGTGCTGCGCTGGAAGGTTCTTTTTAATCATTGGCACGTATTGTACCACCGATTAATTCAGTTTCGTGCGAGTGCAGAGTGGCCAAGGCGAGCGCAGACAAGAACATCGTCGATAAGTCGCGCAGTTACCGGGATCCGGCAATTGCCCGAACGGTACGCGCCACCCGGGACCGCCTGCAGTCGGACCGGGAAAGAAACGTCCAGTACGACCGCGAACTGATGTCGATGTATATCAGTTCGGCGATCCAGGGCGCGGCGGCCATGCCGGCCCTTGCCCTGCTGGCGGCCTGCGTCAGCATTCTCTACTTCAACGGCCCCAATGTCTTCGCCTGGGTCGTGGCGACCCTCGGCTCCTATGCCCTGATGGCCTATCTGGCCACCCGCGCCCAGAAACAGAAGGTCACCTTCGAAAACGCCAAGCGCTGGGAAAAGCAATTCATTGTTGCCCAGGCGCTGACCGGCCTGTCCTGGGCTATCTTCGCCTATCAGCAATGTCCGCAATGCAACGGCCAGGAATTCGCCTTTTTCAAGGGCGTCGTCCTGCTGGTCGCCATCGCCATCACCGCCATGTCGAGCTTCACACTGCGGCGCCTGCCGCTGATGATCTTCGCGACGCCGATCATCGTGGCCTACACGGTCGGGTCGCCGCCCAGCAATCCCATCGAGATGATCATCGTCGCGATGCTGCTCGCGACATTCGGCTTTTTCCTGTTCATCTCCAGCCGCCTCTACAACGCCAATCTGATCATGCTGTCGATCCAGGCGGAAAAGGATTGGCTGATCGCCGAACTGGAAATCGCCAAATCCACATCCGACGAAGCACGGCGCCGCGCCGAGGAAGCCAATCTGGCGAAGTCCCGCTTCCTGGCTTCCATGAGCCATGAATTGCGAACGCCGCTCAACGCCATTCTGGGTTTCTCCGAGGTCATCAAGAACGAAGTGCTCGGGCCGATTGGCAACGAGACCTACAAGGAGTACATATCCGACATCCACCGCTCCGGCGGTCACTTGCTGCATCTGATCAACGAGATCCTCGATCTGTCGCGCATCGAAGCGGGCCGCTATGAACTCAATGAGGAATCCGTCAGCATCCGCGACATTGCCGAAGACTGCATCGGCATGGTCGAGATGAAGGCCCAGAACAAGGACATCAAGATCATCGAGCAATTCGAGCGCGCCCTGCCCCGCGTCTGGGCCGATGAACGGTCGCTGCGACAGGTGGTTCTCAATCTCCTGTCCAATGCCGTGAAGTTCACGCCCCAGGGCGGCGAGATCACCATGAAGGTCGGCTGGACCGCCGGCGGCGGCCAGTATGTCTCGGTGAAGGACGACGGGCCGGGCATCCCCGAGGACGAGATCCCGGTTGTCCTGTCCGCCTTCGGGCAGGGATCGATCGCCATCAAGAGCGCCGAACAGGGAACCGGGCTCGGCCTGCCGATCGTCCAGGCCATCCTCGCCGAACATGGCGGTGAATTCGTTCTGAAATCCCGGCTGCGGGAGGGTACCGAGGCAACGGCGATCCTGCCGCGCAACCGTGTCCTCGTCGATGCGCCGAGCATCGAGATGCCGGACCCCGACAAAAACCGCCGCAAGTCTTTTGCCTGACTTCGCCACCATGGTGCCGCTCGATGAACTGCTCTGGTTCATCGGCGTTCTGGCCGCGGCCAGCGCCGTCGCCGGCTTCCTGGCCGGGCTTTTCGGCATCGGCGGCGGCGCCATCATCGTGCCGGTGCTCTATCAGGCGTTCACGCTGCTCGACACGCCCGATTCGGTGCGCATGCATCTGTCGGTCGGCACATCGCTGGCGGTCATCGTGCCGACATCCATCAGTTCGTTCCGCGCCCACTACCGCAACAAGGCGCCGGATATCAGCCTGCTCAAGAGCTGGATCTTGATGGTGCCCCTTGGCGTCGTCGTCGCCTCCGTCGTCGTGGCCGAAACCTCCAGCGCGGTATTGCGGGGCATTTTCGCGGTGATTGCCGTGCTTGTCGGTCTGCGCATGATCTTCGACCGGGAGAGCTGGCGCCTCGGCACCGATTTGCCGCCCAACCCGATACGGGCCCTGGTCGGCTTCGTGATCGGTTTCCTGTCCGCCCTGATCGGCGTCGGCGGCGGCATTTTGAACAACACCTTCATGACCACCTATGGCCGACCGCTCCATCAGGCGGTCGCAACCTCGTCCGGCGTCGGCATCCTCATTTCCATCCCCGGCGTGATCGGCTTCATCTGGGCCGGCTGGGGCAACCCGGACCTGCCGATCTACTCAACCGGATATGTCAACTGGATCGCCTTTGTCCTGACGATTCCCATCACGCTGCTGATGGCGCCGATCGGCGCGAATTCGGCCCATCGATTGAACAGGCGTCACCTGGAGACCGCCTTCGGGATTTTCCTGTTCATTGTCGCCGGCCGCTTTGTGTGGAGCTTTCTTTAAGCTCAATCCCGCAGGACGAGTTGATCACCGGTCATCTGCAGCGATGAGAGCGAGCCAAGGTAGCTCATTCCCAGCAGGCTTTCCGACAATTTGCCGCGCTCCAGCACGCCGGCACGCACATTGCTGCGGGAGATACCGCCCACCGAGACCTCGGGCAGCGTGACCGGTGCGGCCATCGCGATGCCGTTGGCCGTGCGCACCGGCTGCACGAACCGCAGACTGTCGACATCGATGCCGATCCGCTCGGCATCGCGGTAGGACAGCGCCACCGTACTCGCGCCGGTGTCGACCATCATGTTGAGGCTCTGGCCGTCGACCTCCACCCGTGCCTGGAAATGGCCGCCGAGCCCCTTCGTCAGCACCGCCTCCAGCGATCCGTCATCGCCGACGCGGCTGACCGCCGTACCCGGCATCAGTCCGCTGACCAGCCGCAGGCCGACATCGCGCAATTCAAAGCGGTAGACATAGACGGTGCTGAGCACCAGAATCGCCATCAGCCAGATGACCGCATTGCGGGCCATTTCGCCGATCCGCTGCCCGGACCCGACGACCGCAGCGGCAACCACAACTCCCCAGATGCCGAGATACAGTGTGCTGGCGAAGGCATCATTGGGCAGGCCCAGCGTTTCACCGGTATTGTGATTGATCAGCAGGAGCAGCAATCCGATGCCGATAACGCCAAAGATGATCCAGAGGAAGCGGTTCACGGCTGTCCTCCGGCCTGGGCGCGCGCCATCCGCCGCCGCCGGGTTTCGCGCCGCGGCTTGCGTTCGACCTGCGCCAGCCGGCCGGCCAGCATCTCCATGACCGATTGGCGCTCGGCGGCCGAAAAGCTCAGCCAGTTGGCGATTTCGTCGCCCGTGCGCCCGCAACCGAAGCAATAGCCGGTTTTGCGGTCGATGGAACACACCAGGATGCAGGGCGATTCGATAGTGCTCATGTCATTCCAGATAATGACGGCGTTTCTGCGCATATTGTGATGCTAGAGCCAAAGGGCAAGCCCCAGCAGCGCCGCAACCTCACAAATCTGCTGGCATGCACCGATCGTATCGCCGGTATGGCCACCGATCCTGTCGCCGGTGAAACGGGTGAATGCGAGGCACGCGGCCGCAACCAGCACAAGCGAAAACAAGGCGCCGCCCGGACCAATCGCCGGAACCGCCAGAACAAAGCCCAAAAGCGCGCCGCTGATCATTGCAAACCGTGTCGCATCGTCGTCCGGTTGCCCGATGGAGGCCGCAACCCCGTCGCTTTTCGCCGCCGGCAGGGATCGCCAATGCCAGACCATGGCCGCGCGGCTCACCGAAGCAACGCCGACGAGGGCCAGAGCGGCCGCCAGCGGTGCGGTCTCCGCGGCCAGCACGGCAACACCCGACACCCGAAGCAGCAGCGACAGGATCAGCGCAATGCCGCCATAGGCGCCGATCGTGCTGTCCTTCATGATCTCCAGCACCCTGTCGCGGCCCGAACCGCCACCGAAGCCGTCACCGCAATCGGCCAGCCCGTCCTCATGCAGCGCACCGGTCACCAGCACATGGCATGACAACACCAACGCCCCGGCAAAAAACGCGTTCAGTCCAAGTGCAACAAGGATCAGCAGCACCAGCGCCGCCGGCAGGGCGATCACCGCACCCGCCAGCGCGTAAGCACGCGCCGAGCGCACGACCGGAACCGACTCATCAACAAAGAACCGGTCGGACACCGGCAGACGGCTGAGAAACGAGACCGCCCGTCCGGTGTCCAGGACAAGATCATTCATGCGGTGCTCCGGTCGGTGAAACGGACTGGTCGGCCGACGCAAACAAATCGGTTGCAAATACCACCATATCCCCTATTGCCAGACTGCTGTTGAAACACAAGGATAAAATGGATGGCGACAAGCGGCCTGCCCTTTGACGATTTTCGCGAATTGCTCACCAATCTTCCCGGCCCGAACGAAGCGGCTATACAGGCGGTTCGCGAGCGTGATCCGCAACTGACCAAACCACCGGGGTCTCTCGGGCGGCTCGAAGATATCGCCGAGTGGCTGGCCGCCTGGACCGGCCGCGCGCCGGCCGTCAACAGGCCGCTTGTTGCCGTTTTTGCCGGCAATCACGGTGTGACCGAACAGGGCGTTTCAGCCTTTCCGCCCGAGGTCACGGCCCAGATGGTGTCCAATTTCGCGGCCGGTGGCGCCGCCATCAACCAGATCTGCATCGCCCACGATCTCGGGCTCAAGGTCTTCGACCTGGCGCTGGAAATCCCGACCGGAGATATCACCCGCGAACCGGCCCTGGATGAACGGGCCTGCGCAGCAACCATGGCCTTCGGCATGGAATCCATCGCCGGCGGTACGGACCTCCTGTGCATCGGCGAAATGGGCATCGGCAACACAACAATCGCGGCGGCGATTTTCCATGCGCTCTATGGCGGCACGGCGGAGGAATGGGTCGGGCCCGGCACCGGTGCCACCGGAGAGGGCCTGGTTCGCAAGATCAGGGCCGTCGAAACGGCGGTCGCCCTGCACCGGCCGCATCTCGGTGATCCGCTGGAGGTGCTGCGCCGTCTCGGCGGCCGCGAGATTGCCGCGATGGCTGGCGCGGTGCTTGCCGCAAGGGTCGAGAAAATCCCGGTGATCATTGACGGCTATGTCGCCACCGCCGCCGCAGCGGTCCTTCATGCCGCCAACCCGTCCGCTCTCGACCATTGCATCATCGGCCACGTCTCCGCCGAACCCGGCCATATCAAGGCTGTGGAAAGGCTCGGCAAAACCCCGCTCCTTGCGCTCGGCATGCGCCTTGGCGAAGGCACGGGCGCTGCACTCGCGGCCGGTATCGTCAAGGCTGCCGCGCAATGCCATTCCGGCATGGCCACCTTCGATCAGGCCGGCGTCAGCGACAAGGAATAGCGTGACGGCTACCGGCAGTATCGGTAGCCGCGCCGCCGCTTGGCCATGTCGAAATGAAAATGGTCCTTGTGGTACCCGTCGCTGCCGGGGCCCAGCACCGTCGTGAAGAAGGTGCATCCGGCGGTCCGAAGCTTTTTCAGAAACTGTTTTCTGCGCCGTTCGGTGGCGGCGGGAAAGCCCACCTCGATCGTCTCGCCATCGGCCAGAACGAAGCGCCCCAGATCGATGGCGCTGCCCTTGGCGTGTTCCGACAGTTTGGCGCCCTTTCTTGAATTTCTCGAGCGGCAGGCATAGGAGGCGAACGGATCGATGCGGACCAGCTTCGCACCGTAGATCCGCTCGGCCGCCGGGGCTGCAGACTGGCTGGTCCAGTTGGCCAATGACAGCGCGGCCTGACAGTTCAAAATTGTCCGTGCCGACAATCCAACGCCGCCGGGAAGCCGCATGACTTCAATCGGATACTCGATCCCGCACCCGCCCTTGCCGGTGATGCGTTTGACCGGCGAAAAGCGAACGTCAAGCCGTTTCAGCCGGTTCCGGCAGGCCTGTTCCTCAGCCGGCAATCCGCCCGGCTGCGGTCGGCTCTTTTGGGACTGCTCGATTTCCGCGGCCGACGGACGCGGCTGGGGAACCGGAACGGCATCGACCGCACCGGCCGACTGTCCGCCGTAGAACACACCCAACACCAGCAGGAAACACATACCCCATCGCATGGCGGAGCGATATCACGCCGCATCGCATTTGCAAATGCGCAATGGACACGCCGCCCTGACGCCCGGATGTCCCTGACCGCGAAATCGGTCAGCCGACCACCCGCCGGATCCAGCCATTGAGCGGCGCCAGCGCCTTGAGAATATCCGCCAGCGCGTCGGCGGCGCCGGGTCCGAACATCCGGTCGTCAAAGCCCTTTCGATCCCGCGACATGGCGACAATGCCCTTGCGGCGCAGGAAATCGGCCGCCGGACCCTCGGCATCGACGCCCCGTGGGACCTTTTTGAGTGCCGGTTCTCCCGGAACGCAGTCGATCGCTGCGGCCTGTTCGAGCGCCGACTGAAGCGAGGCCAGATCCGTCTTTTTCTGGACGGCCGCGCGGTATCGTTCCAGCCCCTCGCCTTCGAACGCCCAGTGTCCGGCGCCGAAACCGAAATGGTCATGCGACAGCACGAAATGCGTGCCGGCCGATTTGTTCGGATGGTCACCGGTCCAGAAAACGATGTGAAGGCTCGTATTGTAGGGTGTCTTGTCCTTGGAAAACCGCGTATCGCGGTGAATGCGGCGCAGCGACTTGTTGACCTTTGCAATACCGTGATGCGGCGGATCGAGGGCCTCCGCCACAGGCGCCAGGGCCTCGACCATGTCGATCGCCGGCTTGACATAGTAGCGGTCGTAATCGGAACGATGCGCCTCGAACCATTCCTTGTTGTTGTTGGCCCGCAACGCCTTCAAGAATTTGACCGTCTGTTTTGGAAAACCTCCGAACATCATCGATTCCTTCTATTTTGGCGGCAATCCGCCGACGAACTGCGCGGTGAAATCGAGCCAGGATTCCAGGCCCGCCTCAATGGCATCATCGGCGTTGACCCAGATCAGGCCACCCATCTTGCGCCCGGTGAAATCCATCGGCCGGGCGCCCGGGCGGGCTAGCGCCTCGGCTTCGAGATCCTTGCCGACCCGGAACATGAAACTGTCATGGTTGGCGACGCCGGCAAACATGTTGCCGTTGAGCAGAAAGCAAACGCCGCCGAACATGTTTTTCTCGGTGATGCCGGCCCGGCCGGCCAGCGCCTCCCGCAGGATTTCGGCCAGATGCGGATCATGCGCCATGGGCCCCTCCTCTCTCCATCTCAGGCCAGCAGGCCCAGAACCCTGCCAAGCAGATAGACGGCAAGAGCGATCATGATCAGCGTCGTCAGGCCGGCACCTGTGATCCGCGTCGCCTGGCCGCCGACGCCGAACATGTGCGCGGCGTGGGAAAGCCGTGAAAACAGCAGCACGCAGCCGCAGGCGACGAGCAGCCAGCCCGGCGCGCCGGTCAACTCACTGGCGCCCATGGCAATCAGCACCATCGGCACATATTCAATGAAATTACCGTGCGCGCGGATGATCTTCAGCATCGCCAGATCGCCATTGTCTCCATAGTCGATATTGAGCTTGGCGCGATAGGAGCTTGTCGTGATCGACAGCGTGACCTGCATGACGAGCAGGATTCCGATAAACAGTGTGGTGATGGGCAGCATATCCTTATCCCCGTCTTGGAGCGGGCCGGCGCGGTCGCCCGCGCCGGCAATGGCTCAACCCTGCTGGGACTCGTAGGTGATGAGGGCGATCGACGCGCCGTGCGGATCCTTGATCGTCGCCATGCGGCCGACGCCCGGAAAATCCGTCGGATCGCTCACCCCTTCCGCACCGTTGGCGACGGCGGACTGAAAGCGTTTGTCGACATCGTCGACCGTGATGTAGATGAGCCACTGGCCGTCCGGCACGGGTTGCGGCATGAAACCGCCGACCGGATTCTCGCCGATCATGATGCCCGGATAGGCGGCGCCATCCTGCATCGGCATGTCGGCAACGTTCCAGCCGAGCACCGTTTCATAGAATTTGCGCGCCGCGGCGGGATCCTTTCCGCTGTGCTGGATCCAGCTCGGTGCGCCGTGCGTGTTCATGGGACTGTCCATTTTCGATCTCCTTTGTCGATGTTGATGAAACAGTGACGCAGGACGAATCGACAATCCGACACATCGGCAAAATTTATTTTTCGGCCCCTTCGCAACGGGCGATCTGCTGGCGGATGTGATCGGCCTCCTGGCCCGTCGGACCAAGCAGCAGGGCCTGCCGGTAAGCGGCAACAGCCTGGCCGTCACGCCCGGTTTCCATGAGCAGCGAGGCACGGGTCGTATGGAAATAAAGATAGCTGCGCAGATCATCGGCCAGCGCGTCCAGATGCGCCAACGCGGCATCGGCGCCACGCAGTTTTGAGACTGCAACGGCGCGGTTGAGCGATACGATGGGCGTTGGCTGGACGTGCTCCAGCGCCTCGTAGAGACGCTCGATTTCCCGCCAGTCGGTTTCGTCCGCCCGTTTAGCCCGGCAATGGGTCGCGGCAATCGCCGCCTGGATCTGGTAGGGGCCCGGGCGGCCATGGCGAAGCGCCTTTTCAAGCAGCACCTGTCCTTCCGAGATCTCGCTGCCGCGCCACAGGCTCCGGTCCTGCGCATCAAGCGGCACCAGATCGCCGCCGGTCCCCAGCCTTGCGCGGCGGCGCGAGTGCTGAAACAGGCACAGGGCAAGCAGGCCCATGACTTCCGACTGCGCCGGAAACAGGGTCAGGAGAAGCCGCAGCAGCCGGATGGCCTCCTCGCACAGTTCTTCACGGATATGGATATCACCGCCGCTCGCCGAATAGCCCTCGTTGAACAGCAGGTAAATCATCGCGCAGACGGCATCGAGGCGGGCCGTCCGCTCCCGCAGGCTCGGAGTCTCGAGCCGCACCGCGATGGCCGAAGCCTTTTTCTTGGCCCGGGTGATGCGCTGTTCCATGGATTTCGGCCGCACCACGAGCGCCCGGGCGATCTTTTCAACGGAGAATCCGGCAATCACCTTCAGCGCCAGCGCCAACTGGTCCTGCATCGACAGATCCGGATGACAGCACATGAAGAGCAGCCGCAGGACATCGTCGCGCAATTCGGCCATGTCGATTTGTTCGGCGATGTCGCGCTCGGCATCTTCCTCCGGCACGCGGCTGTCGGCAACGGTGTCATCGAAAACCAGGCGCCTGTCGCGGCGCATGCGGTCCAGGGTCGCATTGCGTCCGGCGACCAGCAGCCATGCCGTCGGGTCCCGCGGAACACCCGCATCCGGCCATCGCACAAGTGCCCGCACGCAGGCTTCCTGAAAGGCTTCCTCGGCCGTCTCGAGACTGCGGAACTGACGGGTCAGCGCCGCCACGACCTTCGGGCGGGCCAGCGCCAGATGGGCGGCGATGCCGCCATGGGCATCCGGTGTTGCGTCAGTCCGCATCCGCCGGCTGTTCCACGCTTCCTCCAATCCAGCCGATCGGGCGAACCTCGTAGGCCGCCACATCCTGCGGCAGTTTCTTGGCCTGTTCGATCGCATCGTCGATGCTCTCGCACTCCACCAGATAAAGGCCGAGTAATTGTTCCTTGGTTTCCGCGAACGGACCATCGAGCACAAGCAGATTGTCGCCCTGCTTGCGGATGGTCATGGCAGCGGACGTATCCATCAGCTTGGCGACGGCGCCGAGGGTTCCCTTTGCATTGAGCTCCTTTTGCAGCGCGCGGTGCTGATCCAGCGCACGTTCCTGCTCATCTTCGGGTAGTCGGTCGAAAAACCCCTCCGAGGCATAAATCAGGATCGCATAGTGCATGGCATACTCCGTTCCGGTAAATGGTCACCACAGCCTAGACGCGCGAGAGCGCAAATTTCCGACAGGGCGCGGTCCTTTTTTGCAATTTTTCCGGAGACCGCGTCCGGAATCAAGACATCGGACAAACAACAGGCAATTCACAGGACGGAGAAACTTTGCACGGCCGCCATAGAATTTTTGTGAGCACCCGTTCCAACCGTGAAGCATCGCCATAATTGTAGTCTACACGATCCCGCCGGCCGCCGTATCGGCCGATCCGAAACCAGACCCTGCGAGGCAACAGACATGAGAAAGATCATCCTGGCTTTGTGCATCACCACCGTCGGTTTTCCGGCACTAGCGATCGAGCGCTACAACGTGCAGTCCATGAGCTGCGCCGCCGTGCAGGCGGCGGTCAATCGCGATGGCGCGGCCATCCTGCGCTACCGGTCATCGCGCAATCCGAGCCTTCCCCTCTATGACCGCTATGTCCGCAACGGCCTTTTTTGCGACCCGAGCCAATACGCTAAACGGTCCTATGTCCCCACGCGCGACAACAACCGGTGCCAGGTCCGCAAATGCGCTGACAATCTCTACGACGATTTCCGCGACTGACAATTTCGGCCCGCGGCGAGAGCATCGGGCACGGAACCCGGACAGGTGGCGATGATCACAGTATTTTTCCGCGCGCCGCTGGCATCGCGCTCGCCCGGCGGGTAAAGCTCTCCTGATCTTAATGGATTGGGACGGCACCATGGCAGACCCCGAACAGCCCCAGGGCACCCTGACATTGCGCACATTGGCCATGCCCGGCGATGCCAATGCCGCGGGGGATATTTTCGGCGGCTGGGTCATGGCCCAGATGGACCTGGCCTGCGGCATCCGGGCCGCCGAACATGCCGGCGGCCGCGTCGTCACCGCCGCCGTCAACGAGATGGTGTTCGAAAAGCCGATGCATATCGGCGACACGCTGTGCGTTTACATCGACATCGAGAAGATCGGACGGACGTCCATGACCCTGCTCGTCCAGGCCTGGGCGCAACGCTACCTGACATCGCTGCGCGAGAAGGTCATTGTCGGCCGCTTCGTGATGGTGGCGCTCGATGAGGACGGCAAGCCGACGCCCATCCCGAAATAGCGCCGCCAAGCCGACCCGGCGGACTTTCAAGACGGCCTCTCAGGCGGGTTTGAGCTTCGGCTTCGGATCCCCGAAGAAAACGGCGAAGAAGGCGAGGACGAACATCGCAAAGGCGATTTTTTCGGCAATCTGCGAGATCGTCAGAATCTGCATCTGCAGTTGCAACAGCTCCGCAATATAGGCCATTTTGGTGTCGAAGGTCTCTGTCGACCCAAGATCGTCGAGATACTGACCAAGTACCGGATTGGATTCGGAGATATTTCCGACATATCGGTTCCAGTTGGCAAGTTGCCCCTGATAGAACATCGTGCCGACGGCGGTGGTTCCGAAGGAAAAGCCCAGCGTCTTGACGAGGTTGAACAGTCCCGCGCCCTCGTCGCGCAAGTCCGCCGGCAGATTGGTAAAAGCCCGCGCCGCGAGCAGCGGAAACACCAGCATCATGCCGAATTCGATACAGACCCCCGCCGGAACCGCCTGCCAGAGGCCCGTATTCCCGTCGAGCCGGCTGAACAGATACCAGCCGACCGCATACAGCATGCAGCCGATGAAAAACACGACGCGCACGGAAAGAAAGGCCTGTATCCGGCTGGCGACGAAGGCGCCCGTGACACCGCCCACGCCATAGATCCCGATCACGATCCCGGCGGTCGAGACCTCCCAGCCAAACGAATCGACAAACAGCAGGGGAGCGAGAATCATCAACGACAGAAAACCGCTGCCGAAGACGCCGATGAAGAGGCAGCACAACGCGAAATGCGGATCACCGAAAAGCCGCACGTCGATAATATGGCGGGACCCCAGTTCAAGGCCGCGAAGCAAGACGACCAGAGCGCATATACCTGATACAAGAAGCAGCACCACAATCGCCTTCGAGCCCAACCAGTCGAGATTGTCGCCCTGATTGAGGGCAATCTGCAGGCTGGCGAGAAACACCGCCAGAAAGCCCAGGCCAAGCCAGTCCGTTCTGACGTTGAGATGCGGTGTCCTGCGCACGAATGCCAGGATCAGAATCAGCGCGACCGCGCCGACCGGTATGTTGACCCAGAAATTCCATCGCCAGTCGAGTTCCTGCGCGAGATAGCCACCCAGCAGCGGCCCAATGGCGGGCCCGCCCATGACGCCGACCACCCAGAAGGACAGAACCTTGGCTCGCTCGTCTTCCTCGACCGCATCGATCAGCATCGCCTGCGACAGTGGAATCAGCGGTCCGGAAAACAGCCCCTGGATGAAGCGGAAGAAGACGATCATATCGAGATCCTGCGCCAGGCCGCACGCGACCGATGACAGGGTGAACCCGATGACCGCGGTCAGCACCAGCACCTTGCGACCAAGCAACCTCGACAGATGACCGGTAATGCCGATGACGATGGCCTGGCCGACGGCAAACATCGTGACCACCCAGGTGATATCGTCGGGCGTCGCATTGAGACTGCCGGCCATATAGGGCAGCGCCACAGTCACGATGGTTAGATCGATCGAGGCCATGAGCGCCACGAACAGCGTTGTCGCGATGATCATGTTGCGCTGGAAGCCCGGCGGCAGCGCCTTGATGTGGACAACGGGTTCCGCCATTGCGACCTTTCAGGTTTCGGTCAGTCGTGAATGCTACTTGGCCCCATCGGTCACCGCATCGGTGTTCACTTCAACTGTAGCGCTGGCGCCCAGCCGATAGGGAAAAGCCTCGTCATAGGCCTCCATCGCTATGCGTACCGGAACCCTCTGGGTCACCTTGACCCAGTTGCCTGTTGTGTTTTCCGCCGGCAGCAGCGAGAAGGACGCTGCGGAGCTGCTGCTGAGACTTTCGACCGTTCCCTTGAATTCCCGATCCCCATACATATCGATCTTCACAGTGACCGGCTGACCGGACCGCAGCCGGTCGATCCCGGTTTCCTTGAAATTCGCCTGCAACCACCACACGCGTGTCTCGACAAATGGAAACAACGCATCCGCCTCCTCGACCACATCGCCCTTGCGTAGGGAAAAATTGGTGACATAACCTCTGGCCGGAGCGCGCACGACGGTCCATTCGCGATTGAGCCTTGCCAGCGTCAGCGCCGCCTCGGCCTTTTCGATCTGCGCCTGGATCGTTTCCGGCGTGCCGTATTCGCGTTCCGCGACGACGACATTGGACTCGGCCTCCTTGAGTTTTGCCTGTTCCTCGGCCAGTTCCTGGTCCAGTTCGATGCCCTTGAGAACAGTCACCACGTCCTCGGTGACCAGCGGCCGCGTGCGGTCGGCCTTCTGTTTCGCCCCTTCGACCGTCGCCTTTTGCGCCTCGACGGCCGCCTTGGCGGCTGCCACCCGCGCCTTTCCGGCCTCTACCTCCTGATGCACCAGCACGAGATTGGCCTCCGCGGCCTGCACATCCGCATCGTAGGAACTCGGGTCGATGGCGAACAGCAGATCGCCCTCTTCCACCAACTGGTTCTCGACCACATAAACCCTCGAGATCTGGCCATCGACCCTTGGCGAAATCCAGACATAATTGGCCTGCAGATAGGCATTTTGGGTCGATGGGTGATCGCGCTCAAAACTCCAGTACAGATAGATGCCGAACAGCAACACGCCACCGAGGAGCAGCGCACCAAGGACAATCAGGCCTTCCCTGAACCGGCTTGGCGGTTTTTCCGCCTCATCCGTTCGGACCTGTGAAGTGGAACTTTCGCTCATCGACTGGGCCCCCGTTTCTCCAATGCTGCAACGCCGCCATTGCCCGCATGGAACAGAATCGTGATCGGCCGGCATTTTAATCAGTCGAAGCGTCAAAAGACAAACCGCATTGGGCGGGAGGCAGACATGCGGCGACCCCTCCTGACACAGGTTTGTCAGGAGGGGTTCGCTTTCCCGTTACCGGGCCCTTTCCATTTTTGTGTTCTCTCTCCATATTCGGCCCATGAGCAGCAAGTCCGGAAAGAACGATTCGAAGGGATTCGGCGAGGCGCCACAGGCGCCTCTCGAGGGCACCCCGGTATCCGGTTCCGTCGCCGAATGGGCCGAAAAAATCGCCGAAGAGGCAAAGAAGCCTGTGCGCAAATCCCGTGCGACCCGGGACCGGAAATCGGTCGCCGGACGAACGGCGCGCGGCACGTCGATCGGCGGCAGCAACGATCCCAAGACCCGCGCCGCGGCTGGCCTCAACCCGGTTGCCGGTCTCGACATCAGCCTTGAGGACGCCGAGGCGCTGCGGTCCGATTCGGTCGGCAAGTCGGGTGCAAAGGCCGGTGGAGACGCCGGCACCGGCGTGACGGCCACGGTCGATGCCCTGTCGAAACTGATCGAATCGGGAAATCCGCTGTTCAAGGACGGCAAGACCTGGGTGCCGCACCGCCCCGAGCGCCCGGAAAAAACGGAAGGCGGCATCACCCTGAAGATGGAGACGGACTTCGCGCCGAGCGGCGACCAGCCGACCGCGATCGCCGATCTGGTTTCGGGCCTGGGCGATGACGACCGTACCCAGGTTCTGCTGGGCGTCACCGGGTCGGGCAAGACCTTCACCATGGCCAAGGTGATCGAGGAGACACAGCGTCCGGCGCTCATTCTGGCGCCGAACAAGACCCTTGCCGCGCAGCTCTACGGCGAATTCAAGAAGTTCTTTCCCGACAACGCGGTCGAGTATTTCGTCTCCTATTACGACTACTATCAGCCGGAGGCCTATGTCCCGCGCTCGGACACCTATATCGAGAAGGAATCGTCGATCAATGAGCAGATCGACCGGATGCGGCACTCGGCCACCCGCGCGCTGATGGAGCGCGACGACGCGGTCATCGTCGCGTCGGTTTCCTGCATCTACGGCATCGGTTCGGTCGAGACCTACACCGCGATGACCTTCCAGATGCAGGTCGGAGACCGGATCGATCAGCGCCAGTTGCTGGCCGATCTGGTGGCCCAGCAATACCGCCGCTCGGACGCGAATTTCGTGCGCGGCACGTTTCGCGTGCGCGGCGATACGATCGAGCTCTTTCCGGCCCACCTTGAGGACCGGGCCTGGCGGATTTCCCTGTTCGGCGACGAGATCGACACCATCACCGAATTCGACCCGCTCACCGGCCAGAAAACCGACCAGCTTCAGTCGGTCAAGATCTACGCCAACTCCCATTACGTGACGCCCCGGCCGACGCTCAACCAGGCCATCAAATCGATCCGCGCCGAACTCACCCATCGGTTGAAGGAACTGGAACAGGCGAGCCGGCTGCTGGAGGCCCAGCGCCTGGAGCAGCGTACCCGCTACGACCTGGAAATGCTGGAAGCGACCGGTTCATGCCAGGGCATCGAGAACTATTCGCGCTACCTGACCGGCCGGGCGCCCGGCGAACCGCCGCCGACCCTGTTTGAATACATCCCCGACAACGCGCTGATCTTTCTCGACGAAAGCCATGTCACGGTACCGCAGATCGGCGCCATGTATCGCGGCGACTTCCGCCGCAAGGCGACCCTTGCCGAATACGGCTTCCGCCTGCCCTCCTGCATGGACAACCGGCCGCTGCGCTTCGAGGAGTGGGACGCCATGCGGCCGCAGACCATCGCGGTCTCCGCAACGCCCGGAGGCTGGGAACTCGAACAGTCCGGCGGCGTGTTCGCCGAGCAAGTCATTCGCCCGACCGGGCTGATCGATCCGCCGGTCGAGGTCCGCCCGGCCAAGACCCAGGTCGACGATGTCCTCGATGAAATCCGGCTGAAATCCAAGGACGGGTACCGGACGCTGGTCACGGTCCTCACCAAGCGCATGGCCGAGGACCTGACGGAATATCTGCACGAGCAGGGCGTACGGGTGCGCTACATGCATTCCGACATCGACACGCTGGAGCGGATTGAAATCATCCGCGACCTGCGTCTTGGCGCTTTTGACGTTCTGGTCGGCATCAACCTGCTGCGCGAGGGGCTGGACATCCCCGAATGCGGTCTCGTCGCCATTCTCGATGCGGACAAGGAGGGATTCCTGCGCTCCGAAACCTCGCTGGTGCAGACCATCGGCCGCGCCGCGCGCAACGTCGACGGCAAGGTGATCCTTTACGCCGATACCGTGACGGGATCGATGGAACGCGCCATCAACGAGACCAACCGGCGCCGCGAAAAGCAGACCGCCTGGAACGCCGAACACGGCATCACTCCCGAAAGCGTCAAGGCGCAGATCGCCGATATCCTCGACAGCGTCTACGAACAGGACCATGTGCGCGCCGACATCTCCGGATTCAAAGAGAGCGGCGAAATGATCGGCGACAATCTCGCCAGCCATCTGGAAGCCCTGGAAAAACAGATGCGCGACGCCGCCGCGGATCTCGATTTCGAGGAAGCCGCCCGCCTGCGCGACGAAATCAAGCGGCTGCGCGAAACAGAACTGGCGGTGATGGACGACCCCCTCGCCCGCCTCGAAAACGAGATGGCGGCCAGTCCGAAAGCGCAACGCGAGAAGCGGCGCAAACCGAGAGGCCCCCTGCCCCGCAAGGAACGCGAATCCGGTTATTTCCAGAAACCGACACTCGACAATATGGGCCCGGGCACCGATATGGCGCGCCCGGTCGGCTCGGGCCGGAAGCCGCAAAAGCCAGATGGCGACGGAACGGGTCCTGTGCGGCGTGAAAAAGTCGGAACCGGATCCTACGAGGATGATGGTCCGAAGCGCCGCGGCCGCCAGAGGCCCAGCAAGACCGGCAGGCCCGGGCGGTAGCGCGCGTATCGGGGCGGATTGCGGCCAGACCGGATCACCTTGACAGAATATCCAACGCCCGCTCGACAAATTTGTCGGCGACAAGCGTCGGATCGAGGCAGGAAAGCACATCCTTTGCCGCAGCCTGCTGGCTGCCGGCTTCGGCGTAAATCCGGACAAAGCGTTCGCTTTTCGGATCAGCGACCTCCCGGCCCGCCTCAAGCTGCCGGAGAATGAAAGCCAGCCAGAAGGCGACCGCTTCTTTTGCTTCCAGTTCGCCACCGGACGCCTCGAGTGCACTCAGGACAGGCAGGATTCGAACGGAGAGCTTGATGCTGCCATCGGCGGCAATCTGCGCCAGTTCATGGTTCAGCGCGGGATTGGCGAAACGGTCGATCAACGCATCGCAATAGGCCGAAGCGCTGTCCTGCACGGATGATGGCAGGGTCGTTGCCGCTTCGGCCATCAGCCGGTCGACGCGCTCGCGGATGGCCCGATCGGCGATGGCTTCATGCACATATCGGTGGCCGGCCATGAGGCCCGCACAGGCCAGCAGCGAATGGGCGCCGTTGAGCAGGCGCAATTTGCGCAGTTCGAACGGCACGACATCCTTAACGATCGTCACGCCGACGGCGTCCCATGCCGGCCGGGAGCCCGCGAACCTGTCCTCGATGACCCACTCGCTGAACGCCTCGGTGGAAACCGGACTGGCATCCGAAAAGCCCGTCTCGCGCTGCACCTCATCGCGCAGGGCATCGCTTGTCGCCGGCACGATCCGGTCGACCATGGTGTTGGGAAAGGCAACGCGCTCGGCCAGATAGCCGGTCAGATCGATCGCCGCGGCCGCCATATAATCATGCACCAGCGACTGGAGAACCCGACCATTCCCGGCAAGATTATCGCAACAGATAACCGTCAGCGGCTCTCCGTGATCCGCCTGCCGCGCCCGCAGCCCGTGAACGAGAAAGCCGACCGCGCTCCGCGGCACGCTGGCAGCGATTTCGGCGGCGATCTCCGGCGAAGCCGCATTCAGCCGGCCGGTCTCGCCATCAATATGGTAGCCCTTCTCCGTAACGGTCAGTGTCACGATGGCCGTGCGCGGGTCGGCGATCCGTGCCACGACGGCCTCGCGGTCCTCGGACGCCACCAGAATGGTGTCATGGATTTTCATTCGCTCGTAACGGGTCGCGTCACGACTCTTGATGACGAGCGTATACCGGTAGTCTTGCGGCTCCATGGCGTCACGCATCGTCGGGCGCCTCAGCGACACGCCGGTGATATGCCATGCATCACCGCCGAGCGCGTTTGCCCGCTGGGTGTACCACGCCTGATGGGCCCGATGGAAATTGCCGATCCCCAGATGGACGATGCCGGGCACGTCAGCGCTCCTTCAATCTGTAGGCATCAAGCGCCAGGTCGCGCGACAGGACCGCCGCTAGGTGATGGGCATCACCGGCATCCATCACACCGCGATCGATTTGTTCGGCCAGATGCAGGCTCACACCACGGCGCCAGAGATCATGGCGCGCCGGGATCGACAGGAAGGCCCGCGTATCGTCGTTGAAACCGGTCAGGTTCCGATAGCCCGCGGTTTCCACGACCTGGTCGAAATAGCGCCGTATTCCATTGAGGCTGTCGTGAAACCACCAGGGCGGGCCGAGCCTGAGGGCCGGCCAGTGGCCGGCCATCGGGGCCAGTTCGCGCGCGTAGGCCGCCTCGTCCAGCGTGAAGGCGATCAGCGAAAGCTCGGGATTGTTGCCGACCCGGTTCAGCAGGCCATCCAGCCCGCTCACCCAATCGACGCGTTTGGGGATATCGGCACCCATATCGGTGCCGAACCGCTCCAGCAGCAGGCGATTGGTCGATCGGGTGCTGCCGACATGAATCTGCATGACAAGCCCGTCTTCGATGGACATCTGCGCCATTTCCACGAGCATATGCCCGTGGAAACGCACCGCATCCGAAGCGCTGATCTCGTTTGCGAGCGCGGCCCGGTAAAGGCGCTCAAGTTCAGGGCGGTCGAGCCATTCGGTGGTCAGAACGGACACGTCATGATCCGTCGCCGTCGCTCCGGCATCGAGGAACCAATGTCGGCGCCGGCGCAGAGCCTCAAGGTAGCCGTCAAAAGTCCCGATATCGACATTGCACAGGACGCCCATGGCCGGTACGTCCACTTCAAACCGCGCATGGGCCGGGTTGAGAACGCTGTCGGGCCGGAATGTCGGAATCACGCGGCCCGGCCAATCGGCATCGCGGATCGCCCGGTGCGCCGCGAGGTCGTCAAGAGCGCCGTCGGTCGTTGCCAGCACCTCCAGATTGAAACTGTCGAACAGGGCACGGGGGCGGAAGTCGTCGGAAGACAGGCGGTCGGCGATCTGATCGAAGATATCGTCTGCACTTTCAGTGGCAAGCGCCTGCTCTATTCCGAAGATGTTGGCGAACGTATAGTCCAGCCATTGACGGCTGGGCGTGCCGAGAAACAAATGCCAATGCTGCGCGAACAGGCGAAATATGGCGCGCGGGTCCCGATCCTCCCTGGCGACACCGATCCCGATTGTCTCAAGCGGGACTCCCTGGCTGTAGAGCATTCGGAATACATAATGGTCGGGGATGATCAGGAGTTCCGCCGGATCGCTGAAGGCCTCGTTGCCGGCAAACCAGTTCGGATCGCAATGGCCGTGCGGCGAGATGATCGGCAACGCCCGAACGGCGTCGTAGATCTCCAGCGCCCTGCCCCGCAGGGCCGGCCTGTTCCATCCCGCCTCGGCCATCACTCGAAATATTCCGAATGTTCCGCCGCCACGCCGGACAACGTCTCCAGAATGGAACTGAGATGGCTGCGCATCAGACGGATCGCCAGCGTCTCGTCGCCAGACGTCACGGCATTGAAGATCGCCAGATGTTCCTGATACAGGACCTCCTTTCGGGGCTGATGCTTGAGGCTGAACACACGCAGCCGGTCGAGCCCCATCTTCTCGCGCTTGAGAAGTTCCGCGATCCGCGGATAACCCGTCGATGCCGCAAGTGTGAAGTGAAAGCCGTCATCCAGATCCTGGAACTCGATCTCCCGTCCCGCCACCAGACAGGATTCCTGTTGACCGAGATTGTCCTGCAGCGCACCGGCATTGGCCGCCGACAGGCTGTGCGCGCACAAATGCCGGATACCGGCCAGTTCGATCGCCTCGCGGACAAAGCGGGCCTCACGGATTTTCCGCTCGCTCAGCTTGGTCACGAAATTGCCCCGGCTCGGCCGCGTGTCGACAAGACCGGCTTCGGGCAACTGCATGAACGCCTCGCGGACCGGCGTCCTGCTGGCCCCGAAGCGGGCCGCCACGTCGGCCTCCGAGATCAGGCTGCCGGGCGGAATGTCCATTCGCATGATGGCCAGTCTCAGGGCATCGAAGATCTGTCCGCCGGCGCCTCGGTCGAATAGCAGCGGTTTGATCGTCAGATTGTCCAATCCGCCGGTCGAAGCCTCGCCGGATCGCGTCCTGGTGATCGATTTCGCCATGCGTCTCCCGTCCATTTGAGTGTCTCCAGTGTACCGGTATGGCGGACTATTGCAACCGGTATACCGGTATGCTAACAATTCATGCGAGGGACGGAAAGGGAGGTTCGGCGCTTCGTGGTCAGCAGTCAGCCCCGACAGAATGTGGCATTGATCGGACTCGGCATGGTTGCCGATACCCATCTGCGCGCGCTGGCGGATCTGAAAGACCAACTGTACCTGAAGGGCGTGTGCGCCCGCAGCCAATCCTCCGGCGAAGCGTTCATCAGCCGGGCGGAAAATCTGTGCGGTCATGCGCCGCACCACTATCGATCCGTCGACGAAATCGCATCGGACGGCGAAATCGACTTCGCGATCGTCACGACTCCGCCGAATGCCCGCATGGATATCGCCCGGATCCTGGCGGCCGCCAATATCGACATACTGATGGAAAAGCCGGTTGAGCGGGACAGCAAGGCGGCTGCCGAGATCGTCACGCAGTGTGAATCCGCGGGCGTCAAACTCGGCATCGTTTTCCAGCACCGTGTCCGAGCCGCTTCGGTCCGGTTGCGCGAAATGATCGATGCCGGCGCGTTCGGAAAACTGGGGCTGGTCGAAATCGTCGTGCCCTGGTGGCGGGAGCAGGCCTATTATGATGAGCCGGGCCGCGGCACCTATGCCCGCGACGGCGGCGGGGTCCTGATTTCCCAGGCCATTCACACGCTGGACCTGATGTTGAGCCTGACCGGACCGGTCGATGAAGTCCAGGCCATGGCGTGCACGACCGCCTTCCACCGGATGGAGGCCGAGGACTTCGTGACGGCCGGCCTCGCCTTTGAAAACGGCGCGGTCGGGTCGCTGGTGGCCAGCACCGCAAGTTTTCCGGGCGCTGCCGAATCCATCACCCTGCATTTCGACAACGCCGTTGCCCTGCTGAAATCCGGCAGGCTCGACATTGCCTGGCGTGATGGCCGCACCGAAACCTTCGGAGCGGATACTTCGACCGGTGGCGGCGCTGATCCCATGGCCTTCACCCATGCCTGGCACAGGGACGTCATCGAAGACTTCGCCCGGGCCGTCGCCGGCGACGAAGACCCGCCGTGCCCCGGTCGCGAGGCCCTCAATGTTCATATCCTGATCGATGCGCTTGTGCAGTCGTCCAGATCGAAATCCGCCACAAAACTCAGTGAAATCGAGGCCCGGTAGATGCCATCCAAGCCCGTCAGATTCGCAGCCGTTGGCCTCGATCACCGCCACATCTACGGGCAGGCTGCTCATATGATGGCCGTCGGCGGAGAGTTTGTCGGCTGGTGGACCGATGGCGATCCGGGCACTCTGGACGGGTTCGCCAAACGGTTCCCCGATGCGCCGCGTCACAATGACCGCGCGGCCCTGCTCGAGGATGACGACATCGATCTGATCCTGATCGCCGCCATCCCTTCGCAACGCGCGGCGCTGGCGATCGAGGCGATGGAACACGGCAAGGATGTCATGGTCGACAAGCCCGGCTGCACGACGGCCGAGCAATTGGCGGCGATCAAGGCCACCGTCGCCCGCACCGGACGGATCTGGTCGGTCGATTTCTCCGAGCGCTTCGAGGTCCCGAGTGTCACGAGGGCTGCGGAACTGGTCCAGGCCGGCGCCATCGGCACCGTTATCCAGACCGTCGGGCTCGGACCCCACCGCCTCAATCGCCCGACGCGGCCCGCATGGTTTTTCGACAGGGAAAGCTATGGCGGAATCATCTGCGATATCGCCTCCCACCAGATCGACCAGTTCCTCTACTTCACCGGCTCCACCGATGCGCAGATCACCATGGCTCATGCCGCTAACTATGCGAACAACAATGATCCCGGACTGCAGGACTTCGGCGAGCTGTCCTTGCGCAGCGACCGCGGACATGGCTACATTCGGGTCGACTGGTATACGCCGGACGCGCTGCCGACTTGGGGAGACGGCCGGCTGACGATCCTGGGAACGGAGGGGTACATCGAACTGCGCAAATATATCGACGTGGCGCGCGAGGACACGACCGATCACCTGTATCTGGTCAACGGGAACCGCTGCGAGCACATCGATTGCCGCGATGCGGGCTATCCGTATTTCCACAATCTTGCCGACGACATCCGCAACCGCACCGAAACGGCGATGCCGCAGGATCACTGTTTCAAGGTCATGGAACTGGCCTTGCGGGCGCAGCGCATGGCCGAACAGACGGAGGCCGGACGATGAGCGGACCGACGCGCGTTGCCATTATCGGCGCCGGGATCGGCGCGCAGCACCTGGCCGCCTATCAGAACCTTCCGGAGAGGTTCTCCGTCCGCACACTTTGCGACACTGATGTCGACCGCGCATCAGCCGTTATCGGTGATCGGACGTCCATTCGCGTCGAACCCGTTTTCAATTCCGTTCTGAACGATCCCGACATCGATCTGGTCGATATCTGCCTGCCGCCGCATCTGCATTTCGAAACCTCGATGGCGGCGCTGGCCAGCGGCAAGCACGTGGTCTGCGAAAAACCGCTTGTCACCTCGCTGCGTGACGCCGATGCGCTGATACGGCGGGCATCGGATAGCGGAAAATTGCTGACACCGGTCTTCCAGTATCGCTACGGGCCGGCGACCGCCCAATTGCGCGCGCTGATGGATGCCGGACTGACCGGCAAGCCTTACGTTGCGAGCATCGAGACCCATTGGGACCGGCGCGCAGACTATTACGCCGTTCCATGGCGGGGAACATGGCACGGCGAACAGGGCGGCGCGGTGCTCGGCCATGCGATTCACAATCATGACCTGCTGTGCACGATCTTCGGCCCGGTGCGGCGGCTTTCGGCGTTTGCGGCGACCCGTGTCAACGACATCGAAGTCGAGGATTGCGCCGCGATCTCCTTCCAGATGGAGAACGGCGCGCTCGCGTCCAGTTCCATCACGCTCGGGGCCGCAGGCGATACGACCCGCATGCGGTTCTGTTTCGAAAACCTCACCGCCGAGAGTGGATCGGCGCCCTATGCACCGGCGGAGGATGTGTGGACATTCACTGCCCGGGGCAAGACAACGCAGAAACAGGTGGATGAGTGCCTGGCATCGGTGGCGGAGACCCACTCGGGCTTCACGGGCTTCTTTGCAGCACTCGCCGACAAACTCGACGGACGGGGTGGACGCGAAGTCACCCCGGAGGACGGGCGCCGTTCGCTCGAACTCGTCTCCGCAATCTATCACGCCGTTCGCAATGCGGCCGTGGTTGAACTGCCTTTGGCCGAGGGCACGCCCCTCTATGATGGCTGGAGTCTATCGAACTGAAACCAAACTGGCCATGTTCTGGCCGCAAGGGAGGAAAGTGAATGTCTCATAAACTCAACGCATTGAAACTGCTCGGCGCGTCCGCCGTGCTCGGCCTGTCGGTCGGCGCCGGCGCAACGACCGCATCAGCGCAGGAAATCCGCTTCATGTGTTCCGGCGATGGCAATGAATGCGAAGTGCTGGGTGAAATCAGCAAACGCTTTGAGGCCGAGAATCCGGGCGTCACGGTCAATATCGACAAGGTGCCCTACAAGGCGATCCTGGAAAGTCTGCCGGTGCAGCTTGCCGGTGGCACGGGCCCTGATCTTGCCAAGGTGACTGACCTTGGCGGCCTGTCGGAATATTATCTCGACCTCGCACCCTATGTGGACCGCGACTACTGGGAAAAGAGCTTCGGCGGAACCCTCGACTGGTACCGTCCCAGCGCCGATGATGACGGCATCTACGGCATGCATTCTCAGCTGACCATCACCGGCGCCTATGTCAACAAGACCCTGTTCGATCAGGCCGGCGTCCCGATGCCGGGCCCCGACGCCTCCTGGGATGACTGGGCGGAGGCCTCGCGCAAGGTCGCCAAGGCAACGGAAACCGATTTCCCGATGGCCATGGACCGTTCGGGCCACCGTATCGCCGGTCCGGCCATGTCCTATGGCGCCAAGATGTTCGACGCGGACGGCAACCCGATCCTGGTCGATGACGCGTTCACCGCCTACGTCCAGAAATTCGTGGACTGGCACAAAGACGGCACCATGGCGCGCGACGTGTGGGCCGGCAGCGGCGGCAACACCTATCAGGACGGATCGCAGGAGTTCATCAACGGGCAGCTGGTCTATCTCTATTCCGGCAGCTGGCAGGTCCAGAAAATGGACACCAATATCGGCGACGCCTTTGACTGGGTGGTGACCGGGTCCCCCTGCGGGGTCGGCGGCTGCACGGGCATGCCGGGCGGCGCCGGTGTCGTTGGCTTCAAGCAGACCGAGCATCCCGAGATTGTCGCCAAGCTGATCGACTTCTTCGCCCAGCAGGACAACTATGCCGAACTCACGGCGAAGACCAAGAACATCCCGGCGCATATCGGCGTTGCCGATGAAGGCGTGACCTATGTGGATGCCTCGCCGGCCGCCGCCGCGGCGCTGAACGCCTGGGGCGCCCAGGTCGCCAAGCTGGCGCCGGTTGCCTTCATGTATCAGGGCTACAAGAACAACCGCGCGATGTTCAACATCACCGTGACCCGGGTCACCCAGGCGATCGTCGGCGAACTGACGGTCGACGAGGCCATGGCACGGGCCAAGGAAGACCTGGCGGACGCGCTCGCCGCCACCAAATAGGCCCTTCTCACAACAGCCGGACGGGGTGAACCGCCCCGTCCGGCCGGTTTCGGCTCGCCAGCAAAGAAGGGGACGGCGATGTTGAGCATCATCAGCCCGGCCATGCGTTTGATCGAAATTCCCATGGCCTTCCTGCAGAAGACGCTCGGGTTGAAGAACCCGGCCTGGCTCTTTCTGCTTCCCAATCTCATCCTGTTCCTGATGTTCGCGATCTTTCCGGTGGTCCTGAACCTGGTCTATTCGGTGACGGGCAGCGATGCGATCCTGTTGTCCGAGCGGCCCTATGTCGGCATGGAGAACTTCGAGGCGCTCGCCAGTTGCGCCAATCATTTCGATCCCAATACCTGCAACCAGGACATTTTCTGGCGCGCCGTACACAACACCTTCTGGTTCGTTCTTCTGCAGGTCGGGCTGATGGTCGGGTTTTCACTGGTCACCGCCCTCATCCTCAACCGCAAGATCCGCGCACGCGGCTTCTTCAGAAGCGTCTTCTTCTTCCCGGTTCTGCTGTCTCCTGTCGTCGTCGCCCTCATCTGGAAATGGATCCTGCAGCGTGACGGCGTCCTGAATGCCGCGCTGGAAGGCCTCGGCTATGAGAGCTTCAACTGGCTGCTGGATGTCCACTGGGCCTTCGGCTGGTCGGTCTTCCTATCGATCTGGGCCCATATGGGCTTTTACACGCTGATCCTGCTGGCCGGACTTCAGGCGATCCCCCGCGATGTCTACGAGGCGGCCATGATGGATCGCGCGACGCCGTTCAGGGCCTTCACCCGCATCACCCTGCCCCTTCTCATGCCGACCATGCTCGTCGTCCTCGTCCTGGCCCTGATCAAGGGCGTGCAGACCTTCGAGGAGGTCTACGCCTTCACCGGCGGCGGTCCGGGCTCGGCAACGACATTGCTCATTCAATATATCTACGACACCGGCTTCGCCGGCGCGCCGCGGCTCTTTGGCCTCGCGTCAGCGGCATCGGTCCTGCTGGCGCTGGTGCTGATCGTTCTCACCGCCCTCCAGCTCTGGGTCAACCGGAGAAACGTCAATGAGTAGGGCAATCGCGTTTCTGACCCGCACGCGCGGCAAAAACGGTCTGCACTGGACCGACTGGGCGTCTTACACCTATCTGTTCATGGGCGTGCTGCTGATGTTCGCGCCGGTCATCTGGCTGGTGCTGTCATCGTTCAAGACCGAGGCGGAACTGGCGCACTTCCCGCCCCGCTTCATTCCGGTGACCGCCCAGACGGTGACCCTGCCCGGCTACGACAAGCCGCTGCCGCTGTTCGAAGTCACCGATGGCGAGTTGGCCGGCGAGACGGTTGCCCAGGTCCGCCGCATCGGCATCGTGTCTCAGATGGTGCGTCTCGACGACCCCGAGACCCGCATCAAGGTCAACATCAAGGACCGCAAGCCGGTGGAGAAATTCCACCTGGCAACGGAGAACTACACCGAGCTCTTCGAACAGTTCAATTTCCTCAAATATATGTGGAACAGCGTCTTCATCACGGCGGTGGCGACCATCATCATGCTGCTGGTCAATTCGATGGCCGCCTTTGCGCTGTCGAAATACCAGTTTCGCGGACGAAACGCGGTGCTGGCCATGGTCATCGGCGTGTTGATGGTGCCGCAAACGGTTGTGCTGGTGCCGCTCTTCCTGATCTGCCGGGAACTCGGGCTGGTCAACAGCCTGTGGGGCGTCATCATCCCCGGAGCCGCCACGCCGACCGGCGTGTTCCTGCTGCGCCAATATATGCTCACCATTCCCGACGAGATCCTCGATGCCGCCCGCATGGACAAGGCCAGCGAGTGGAAGATCTTCTGGCGCATCATCCTGCCGCTCAGCGCGCCGGCGATCGCGGTGCTGGCCATTCTGGCCATCATGTGGCGCTGGAACGATTTCCTCTGGCCGCTGATCATCCTGTCGGAAAACGACAATTTCACGCTGCAGCTGGCCCTCAACGAGTTCCAGGGCGAACTGAACACGCAATGGAGCAATCTGCTGGCGATGACGGTCCTGGTGCTCGCACCCATCGCGCTGGTTTTTGCATTTTTGCAGAAATACATCGCCACCGGCATTGCCTCGACGGGGGGAAAATAGATGGCCGAACTCATCTTGAAGGATGTGAAGAAGTCCTTTGGCGACGTCAATGTCATAAGGGGCGTCGACCTGACGGTCGAGGACGGCGACTTCTGCGTCTTTGTCGGCCCGTCGGGCTGTGGGAAATCGACCTTGCTGCGCATGATATCCGGCCTTGAACCGATCACCGACGGAACGATTGAAATCGACGGCAAGGTCGTCAATCACATCCCCGCCGCCGATCGCGGGCTGGCGATGGTGTTCCAGTCCTATGCGCTCTATCCGCATATGTCGGTCCGCCAGAACCTCTCCTTCGGCCTGGAGAACGTCCACACGCCGAGGGCCGAGATCGCCGCCAAAATCGACGAAGTCTCCAGAATGCTGCAGATCGACGAATTGCTGGAGCGCCGGCCCAAGGACCTGTCCGGCGGCCAGCGCCAGCGTGTCGCCATCGGCCGCGCCGTGGTGCGCGAACCGTCGGTCTTCCTGTTCGACGAGCCGCTGTCCAATCTCGACGCCGAACTGCGCGTCGACATGCGCACCGAAATCGCCAGCCTGCACCGGCGGCTCGGCAACACCATGATCTACGTCACGCACGACCAGGTGGAGGCCATGACCATGGCCGACAAGATCGCCGTGCTGCGGGCTGGAATCGTCGAGCAGTTCGGCGCGCCGCTGGAGATCTACAACAACCCCGCCAATATCTTCGTCGCCGGCTTTATCGGCTCGCCCAAGATGAATTTTCTCGATGGCGAGATCGTCAAAACGGACACGGCATCCTTCACCTTCAAATCGGACGCCGACGAGACCTTCGATCTCGATGCCCGCGACTTCGACGTCCGGCAGGGCCAGAAGGTCACGCTCGGTTTTCGCCCCAACCACACGAAAGTCGCCAACGGCGCCGATGCCGATTTTTCCGTCTCCGTGCGCAGCACCGAACAATTGGGCGGCGAGTCCTTTCTGTACAGCAACACAAGGGGCGGCACAGCGGTCACGGTGCATATCAGCGGTCAGACGGATGTGACCAACGGCGCCGAAGTCGGGTTGGCGATCGAGCGCTCGGAGGTCCACGTCTTTTCAAGCGAAACGAAGCTCTCGCAAAAAGCGGGCCTGGATTGATGAAACAAACCTGGCGCTGGTTCGGTCCGGCGGACACGATTTCCATTGACGCCCTGCTGCAGGCGGGTGTCGAAGGCGTGGTTTCAGCCCTGCATCATGTCCCGACCGGTGAGATCTGGTCGGTGGAAGAGATCCGATGCCGGCAGGATCAGATATCGACACGGCAGGACGGATCGCCGTCCGGGCTCGCATGGGAGGTCGTCGAAAGCCTTCCCGTATCGGAAAACATCAAGACCCAGACCGGCGACTGGCGCGACCATGTGGACGCCTATCGGCAGTGCCTGCGCAATCTCGCGGCCTGCGGCTTGCGCACCGTCTGCTATAATTTCATGCCGATCCTCGACTGGACCCGGACCAGCCTGCGGTCGCCCATGTCCCATGGCGGCTTTGCGATGCGCTTCGACCTGATCGACTTCGCGGTCTTCGATCTCCATCTGCTCCGGCGCGACGGAGCGCAGGCCGACTATCCGGCCGGCATTCGCGAAGCGGCAAGGGATCGGTTCGGGACCATGACCGACGACCGGAAAAACCGGCTGGTCGACAATATCGTCGCCGGCCTGCCCGGAACTAATGACAGCTGGACGATCCGGGACGTTCACGACCATCTGACCGCCTATGCCGCGATCGACGCGTCCCGGTTGCGCGCCAATCTGGTGGTGTTTCTGGAACTGGTGGTTCCGCTGGCCCGCGAACTGGACATCAATCTGTGCTGCCACCCCGACGATCCGCCCTTCTCGCTCCTCGGCCTGCCGCGGATCATGTCGACGGCACAGGACTATGCCTTCATCATGAAGGTGGTGGACCTGCCGCAAAACGGCATCACGCTTTGCACCGGGTCCATGGGCGTTTTGCCGTCGATGGATTTCCCGGCATTCGTTGCGGACTGGGGCAGCCGCATCCATTTTGCCCATCTGCGCAACACCCGCCGGCAGGCGCCGGCCTTTTCCGGCAAGCACAGTTTCCACGAGGACACCCATCTCGGCGGCGACACCGATATGGTGGCGGTGGTCGGCGCATTGCTGGGCGAGGAGGCGCGCCGCAGGGCCGAAGGCCGCAGCGACTGGACAATCCCCATGCGCCCCGACCACGGCCAGGAGATCCTTGCCGACATCAACAGCAATTCCATGCCCGGCTATCCGCTTCTCGGCCGCATGCGCGGGCTGGCGGAACTGCGTGGCGTCATGTTGGCGCTCGACCCATTCTATTCCGGTGACAGTTTACTTAATTCCGGAACGGAATTAAGTAAACTGTCACCGGAATAGAATGGGTAACGGAGTCAGGCCGGAACGTCCACCTGGTTCGCCAGAATGGCTTCGATCCGATGCCGAATGCGGTCCGGCCACGGCACGGCCTTCTTCTTGGTAAAGTCGATGCAGACCAGGGTGATGATCGCTTTCAGCCGCTCTTCATCGCCGCACCGGCAGGAAATATTGAATGTCAGGCTTGACCGGCCGATCCGGTCCAGCCGCAATTGAAACTGCAGGCGATCCTCCAGCCAGCTGGCCTCGAAGAAATCCGTTTCGATCCGCACGGTCGGCACCGTGACGTGCAGATCCATATGCAGCTGATGGAACGACCAGCCGATATGGCTTTCGAAGAACCGCTCCACGGTCAGATTGAGCATCTCGTAATAGCGCGGGTAAAAGACGATCCCGGCGGGATCGCAATGCTGGAAGCGCACCGTCTGCACTTCCTCGAAAAAATTGGCCGGCGTGGCATCGCCCATGGGCAGGTCTCCAGATGATGCGGGGTGCCGCCCGCAGCAGCGACACCCTTGCCTTACAGGGGATCGCCACCGCCCTCAAGGCCGCCGCGCCGCACCGGGGCTTGCGGATCACTTCTCCTGCAGCGCCAGGCGAACGCCGAGGGCGCAATAGATGCCACCGACAAATTTGCCCTGCCAGCGCAACACCGCCGGATGGCGGCGCAGGAAGGCGCCGACACCGCCGGCGCTCACCGCGACGACAATGGTGCTCACCAGCCCCATCAGCACGAACAGCACACCGAGCACGATGAGTTGCATAGTCACCCAGCCGTTTTCCGGCCGGACGAATTGCGGCAGGAACGCCAGGAAGAACAGTGCCGATTTCGGATTGAGCACCTCCGCCAGAATCGCCTGCCGGAACGCCGTCTTCGATGTCAGGCGTCCGACGGCAGCCGGATTGCCGGGATCCACCCTCTCGAAAATCGCCCGGAGACCGAGATAGACCAGATAGGCCGCACCCAGATATTTGACCAGGCTGAACAGAAAGGCCGAGGCAAGCACGATCGCGGAAATGCCGATCACCGCCATCAGCGTATGGATGAGATCGCCCGCCGCAATGCCGAGTGCCGTCGCAATGCCCGTCTGCGTGCCCGAACTCGAAGCGCGCGCCAGGGTCAATAGCACGGCCGGGCCGGGTATGAAGACGAAGCCCAGCAGGATCGCCAGATAGGTGATGAGGGTCGTTTGATCGATCATGCCTGTTCCTCGACGGATGGGTCGGGCAGCCTTGTACAATTCACGCGCCGCAGAGCCAACCAATTAAGCAAGATTTGCAAAATCGGTCCATGTCATAGCAGACATGGAACGAACCGGGGAACTGCCGTGACTGCCAGTTATGAAAAGCGCATTTTGCGGGTGTTGATGTATATCCACGAAAACCCGGCAGGCGATTTGTCGCTGGACACGCTCGCCGATGTCGCCGCCATGTCACGCTTTCACTGGCATCGCGTGTTCCAGGCGATGACGGGCGAAACCTGTGCCCAGGCGGTGCGCCGGATCCGGCTGTATCGTGCGGCGTGCTGGCTGATTCATGAGGACGATCCCGTTGCACGGATCGCCGCCGGTGTGGGTTACCCCAATGTTCAAAGCTTCACCCGTGCCTTCAGCGACGGCTTTGGCATTTCTCCCGGAGCGTTCCGCAACAGGGGCCGGCTGGGCCGGGCTCCGAAACACAAATTGAAAGGAACGTTCAAAATGTTTGACATTGAGACCAAACAGGTTCCGGCATGCCGCCTTGCCGCGCTGTTGCACAAGGGACCCTATACGGATGTCGGACCGTGCTTCGAAAAGCTCATCAACACCGCAACCTCGCAAAATCTCTGGCCGCAGGTGCGCGGCATGGTGGGCGTCTATCATGACGACCCGAACACGGTGGCAGAGGCCGATCTGCGCTGCCATGCCGGACTGATGATCCCCGCGGACATGGTCCTGCCCGAGGGGCTGGACGAGGTCGAACTGCCGGCCGGCCCCTACGCCGTCCTGCATTACAAGGGCCCTTACCCATCGGTGAAGGTTGCCTATGACTACCTCTACGGCGAATGGCTGCCGAATTCCGGCCGGGAGCCGGCCAACGCACCCTGTTACGAGGTCTATCTGAACAGCCCGGCCGACACCGCGCCGGAGGATCTGCGGACCGATATCTGCCTGCCTTTGGCGTCCTGACAGTCGAACGCCATGGTGAAAAGCGGGCGGCAACGCCGCCCGCAAAACGGCCATTTCCATCACACGCCGTCCAGCGGTTATGCTCTCTGCCGCATCTTGCGATTCGCAGGAATCAGGCGGAGTTGAGGATTTGGCGTCAGGGAAGATCCGGGAAACCGACCTCTATGCGCCCGTCAAGCGCCTGCTTGAGGGCCAGGGTTACGAGGTCAAGGGCGAAATCGGCGCTGCCGATATCGTCGCCGTTCGCGGTGCCGAGGACCCGGTGATCGTCGAACTCAAGACCGGGTTTTCGCTGGCACTGTTTCACCAGGCCGTCGAGCGGCAGGCCGTGTCGGACACGGTCTATGTCGCGGTTCCGCGCGGCGCTGGCAGACCGTTTCTGAAATCGCTGAAGCTGAACCGGACGCTGTGCCGGCGTCTCGGCCTCGGCCTGATCACCGTGCGCCTGAAAGATGGCCTGGTCGAGATCCATATCGATCCCGCACCCTACCGGCCCCGGCAGTCCAGCCGCAAGAAGGTCCGCCTGTTGAGGGAATTTGCCAGACGCGTCGGTGATCCAAACGATGGCGGCGCCACCCGCCGCAAGCTGATGACCGCTTATCGCCAGGACGCTCTGCGGTGCGTCAGGATCCTCATGGAAAACGGTCCCACCAAGGCCGCGGACGTCGCCCGGGCGTCCAGGGTGGACAAAGCGCGACGCCTGATGGCCGATGACCACTATGGATGGTTCGAACGCATCCGGACCGGAATTTACACGCTGACGCCGAAAGGTAGGGAGGCCATCATTGCCTATTCGGAGGAAATCGACAAGCTGTCGGAGCCGGCACCTTGAGAGGTCGCACGGCACCGCAACGGCATGGCCGGCTGTCCGGTGGCACGGCGCCCATGGTATGAAGCCAGTTGATCGGGGACCATTGAAAGCACCATTGCCATGTCAGTCATGATGCAAATCGTCAGCGGCAGCATTCTGCTGATCGTCTGTATTTCCATCCACGTTTCCATCCTGCTGACGGCGATCGCGTTGCTTCGCCATCTGAGGGGCCGGTTTGTCCATGTGTCGCTGGTGCATCAGCGCGTTCTGATCTTCCTCATTGCACTTGGCGCAATCATCAGCTCAAACACCATTGAGGTTTGGGTCTTTGCGCTCACGATCCTGGCTTTCGGAGCCCTGCCCACCATTGCCGATTCCATTTATTTTGCGCTGAGCACCTATACGACCCTCGGCTATGGCGACCTGGTGCTCGCCACCGGATACCGCATATTCGGCGCTTTCGGCTCGGTTTCCGGCCTGCTTGCCTTCGGGCTCAGCACCGCATTCCTTGTCAATCTGTTCAGCCGCATGGTCCCCACCGATCTGGACTGACAGCGATCGGTGCGACAGGACGGCTCGATCCGACCGCCGAGAACCCTGCTTGCCGACCCATCGCCTATCGATCATATTGCACCAGAGCGCCCTGCCCGGCTCGCAGTGCAATCTGCAGGTCAGAAAGCAATTCGGTATCGATGGAGGTCGGCCATGCATGTGTTCAGGACTGTATCGGTTTGCCTCGGTCTGGTTCTGGCCTCTCCTGTGCCGGCTGCCGAACCGACGAATCTGGTCGGCACGTGGCAATGCACCAGTCGGGGCGGCGCATTCCATGACGGTTTTTACGCGGCCGGGCAGAATGTCTATGAGCTCATTATCAGCGCGCAGCAGGGCCCGGCCTTCTTCGGCAACTATGTCTGGAGCTGGGAATTGACGGACGAGGAATTCAGCCCCGACGACGAGGACCTGCCGGACTACGCCGTGATCAGCGAGGATCGCAAGAAGGTCACGGTCAAGGAAGAGGTTCTGGGCGTTATCGGCCCGCGGCCGGATGATTTCACCATGGTCGATCGGATAGACACGTCACGCTTTGACGGTGCGATCATCGACGAGAATTACATCGAGTACACCCAGATCCGGAGCGGCAAATTCGCCTTCGCCGATGTCGCGGTCTGCCGCCGCGCCGCGCGGTAAGGTCGGCCGCTGCCGCTTACCGTGCCGCCGCGCGCCTTTTGTTCCTGGTGATCTTCATCACTTCGTCGATGAACTTGGCCTGGAGCGTTCTGCTTTTTTCGACATTCATGTGATTGACGCCCCGCATGTCGCTGACGTCGATATTCTGGACCTTGCCGCGAAAACCCGCCCCTTTGTACACCTGATTCTTGCCGCCGGGCAGATAGTAGTTGATCACCAGGTCGATATTGCCCTTGACGATCCGCTTGAGTGTCGGATCGAAGGCGACGACCAGGCCAACTTCGACGCCCTTTTGCGCCAGATAGTTGGCCATGGCCGTGGCGCTGTTGGCGCCGAGGGAATGGCCGGCGATGATGATCGGGTAGGACACTTCGTCCTTTTTCGCGCGCTTGATGATCCGGTTCGCAACGCCTTTCCAGCCGGCATGATTGAAGGTTTTGACGTAAACCCCCTTGTCCCGCAGCTGTTTGCCCATGGTGTTCATGCCCAGCGAGAAGATGTTTGCGAGGCCGCGAATCAGATAGACTTCACCGGTTCTGGTGATCTTGGCCTGCGCAATGCGGTAGGCCGCATCGCCTGACCGCTCCGACACCGCCGCCGCCGGCGGCACCGATCCCGCCATGATGATTGCCACGGCCACGACCCGCGCCGCATACGTCAATGGACGACCGAAAAAAGCCATCATTGTCTTTTTACCCCTGCCTGCCCGGTTGGATATCGAAGTCAGGATTTCACAATCCCGGCCCCCAAAACCGGCCCACCGTTCTGTTACGGTTGCCGGAAAACTTGTCACACCCGGTACCGTTTTGTCCCACCGTCGCCTGTTTACTCGAAATTCGCGGCATTTCATAGACGTTTGCACAGGTCGCCGAAAGCCGAAATCAGCTTTCCACAGCCAAAGACGGCCTAATAGACACCCGGAATGATCCGCTTCGTTTTCTTCGCATAATCGCGATAGGACTGCCCGAATTCCCGCTCCATCATCGCCTCCTCATCGCCTATTCTGAGGAAGAAAAGCGCCCCGAAACCAAGCAGTCCGGCCAGTCCGGCCACCCAGTTGCCCAGCACGAAGGCCTGCCCCAGCGCCCACAGCCAGAACGCCGTATACATGGGATGCCGCAAATGCGTGTAGACGGATGTGGTGATCAGTTCATGCCCCTGTCGCAAATCGAGACTGTTGGACCACATCCGGCCGAGCGCCCGGTGTGTCGCGTGGAACAGCACCAGGGAACCGGCGAGCAGCGCCACCGCAATGGCCAGCGCCAGCGGCCCGACACCGTGGTCGGCGCGCGACGGAAACTGCGCGAACACCCACAGGCCCGGCAGCAGGCCGAGGCCGGTAAAGGACAGCGCCAGTGACAGCCGCTCCTTCGGGCTGCGATGGGTGGTCTTGATCGCATGCCGGCGTGCCCGCACATTCGGCCGCCAGCGAAGGGCGCCCCAGATGACGATGAAAACGCACCACACGATCTTGCCGGCAAAGGAGAGATCCGGGTCCATGTCAGTCGACCGCCGCAGCCTGGCTTTCCGCGCCCGCCAGGGACAGAACCAGCTCCGGCTGCTCGGCCAGTTGCGGCACGCTCAACGGTCCGAAAAGGCGAAGGTAGAAATCGAAAGGCACCGGTTTCTCGTAATATCTGACATATTGGTTGTGGGTGTAATAGAGCGAGCGCTTCATCGCCCGATAGCGCCGGTCACTCATCCCGCGGTGGAAACGGACCCGATCCACCGTGTAGCGCGCCGCAAAATCGGTGATATCGATCGGCGCGAAGGGATCTGCCTTGTAAAACGCGATCACATCGTCCTTCGACTGGAACTCATGCCAGTAGAGTGTTGGCTGGTCGAGGACCGAGCGCAGGTAATCGCGCAGCCAGCCAGCCGTGTTGCACAGGGCGATTTTCAAGTGGCTCGATCCGAGGGACAGAAATCCGACCTGTCTGTTTCTCAACAGGTCCGGATCTTTCTCCAGCGCCATGGACACAGCGCAGATGGCCCAGACGCAGCCCAGACTGTGACCGCAGATAGTGATCTCGTCATGCGGCGACGCCTTGATTTCGGCGGCCACCACATCGGCAAAATCGGCCATGCGTTCGGTGATCTCGGCATTGCGTCTGTTGGTCAGATCCCAGGCAAAGCCCCAATTGCTCACCGTGGTGTTGAGAAACAGGAAGTCCCCCGGCCAGCGGCACAGGACCAGCCACAGCACCACCCCGCCGGCAAGCGCCGCCGCAAGGCCCGCGATGCCGGTCAATCCAAGGGCCTGCACCACCGCGACAGCGGCCACCAGGGCGAGCAGCGCAAACAACAAAATGAGAATGATCGGGTAGATCGAGAAGATGAAATAGAGGCGGCTTGCCTGCAGATACCGCCGCAGCGTGCCGTCGAAGAAAATCACCAGATATTTGCGGAGGTTCCGAAGGAAACCCATCGGATAGGCCCGGTTCTCATAGCTTTCGACGATGTCGTACCAGTCGAACTGAACCACCCGGCTGGCGACCGTCCAGTCCGGGCCCCGTGCAACGAACTCGCGCGCCGCGTGACAAGGCCCGCGGTCTGTGTTCTCACCGGTGGGCGTCACTGAAAAATGGAATATTTCGCCGGTTTTTTCGGCGCAATGATAGAGACGGTCGAGACAGGCCTCCGTCCCGATATTCTCAAAGCCTGGGAAATTCAGAACGAGACGGCTGCGAACCCCTTCCCCCTCTTCACCGCCGGCTGCTGGGGAGGAGTCTATGCTCACGGCGTCGGGTCCGTTTCTGCATGTTCTGGGGCCTGTTGACTGAAATCGGGGCCTGAATTCAAATGCCACTCTCTTGCAGATCACCGGATAAAAATCAACAATTTGTTGGCGGGCGGAAGGGGTTCGGCGCGCCGCGACGGGCCCCGAAACAATGTGTCAGAGCGAGCGGTTCAGAAAGGACAGGATCGCCTTGCTGATTTCATTGTTGCGTCCGACCACGTTGCGGATCCGGATGTGGCCATATTTGCTGCCGTCATAGCGTGTCACCGGATGTCCGGCCGCTTCCAGACGTTTGGCAAATCGCAGCGACACCTTGTCCCGGTTGTGGCCGTTGGACCAGATGACCATGACCGGTAGCCGGCTCGTGCCCACATAGGTGATGGGCGACCATTGGCGCCATTTCGAACGATTGCGAAACGGCAGCGCATAAAGGATGCCCAGCGAATTGTTGGTCAGGCTTGCCAGATAGGCCAGGTCATAGGCACCCGTATCATTGGCCACCAGCGCCCGCACCCCCTTTGCCCGGCCCGACAGGATGGCCAGGCTCGCCAGATGGCAGCCGGCCGAATGCCCCATCACCGCGATGCGGCGCGGGTCGCCGCCATATCGTGCGATATTGGCCCGCACCCAGTTGATCGCCTGCCCCACCTGGTCGGCCTGCTGACCGACACTGACCCGTGGAAATTTGGTATATCCGACCGATACGAACACGAAACCGTGGCGGTTGAAAAACTGCACCATCGTCCGCACACCGCCCTTTGAGCCGCCGACCCAGGCGCCGCCATGGACGAAAATCACGACCGGCGCCTTGCCGGCGTCCGGCGTGTAGATGTCGAGCTTGTTGGCGCCATAACTGACATTGCTGAATGTCTTGGCCTCGGCCTGCATTCCGGTGAGGACGAAGCCGAACAGCAACAGCGCCGCAAACACAAAGCCGATCCGCTTGACCATGATGCTCCCCTCTCGATCCCGCCCCTGGCTGTGGTGCCAAGGAGTGAATTAATCGGATATCGTGAAGGCCTTCAAGGGTCAGGCGCCGCATTTGAAGCGGTTTCAACATCTCAGGGAGGTCGGCTGCCGTGATGGGCCTCGCCCCTCACTACATATCAACGGAAAGAGCCGCCGGCCGAGGCCGGCGGTCCCGGTCTTCGAAACGCTACTTCGCGCGAACCTCTTCCGGCAGGAAGAACAGGTAATCCGCATCCTCCGCGCCGACATGGCAGTCATGGCAGAACGTCATGGCGGCACTGCCGGCGCCGCCGGTCAGACCGACCGTCGTGCCGCCCGGCATCACCATCGCGTAACGCCAGTCGCCCGTCTCGGCGTTGAAGCCGCGTGTCATCTTTTCCATGATGAACAATGGCCCGATGGAGGCCTGCCCCGCCGCGCTGACCGTGAAACTGGCCTTGGCCGCCGTCGTGCCGATCGGCATCGGGTTGACCTCGCCATATCTGGCATAGGCATCGGAGCCGATCTTGTTGGTATAGTTCACCACGAAACGGTTGCCATGCGTGGCGCTCGGATAGGCATATTTCGAGAAGTGATCGAAACCCTGCCATTTGTTGACAGCCCAGTGGCCGCCGCCCTTGTAGGACGAGCCGATCGTGTCCTGCAGGCAGTCGTAAAGCGCAATCAGTTCCTCCGGTGCAAGATCCAGATCATACGGATCGGCTGCGGCTGCCCCCGCCGCGCAGGGATTGCACGGGTTACAAGGATTGCAGGGGTTGCACGGATTGCAGGCCGAGGCCTTTTTGGCTGCGCAGGGATTGCAGGGGTTACAGGCGGAGGCCTTCTTCGCCGCGCAGGGATTGCAGGCTCCGCAAGCCGACTTCTTGGCCGCACACGGATTGCACGCGCCGCAGGCCGAAGCCTTCTTCGCCGCGCACGGATTACACGCTCCGCAGGCCGATTTCTTGGCCGCACAGGGATTGCATGCGCCACAGGCCGAAGCTTTCTTGGCGGCGCAGGGATTACAAGCCGCGCAAGCTGACTTCTTGGCCGCGCATGGGTTACAGGCACCACATGCGGATGCCTTCTTGGCCGCACAGGGATTGCAGGCCGACGCATTCCACAAGCGCGGAACATAGCATTCCGTCGCGCCGGCACCGGCAGCTGCGGCACAGGGGTTACACGGATTGCAGGGGTTACAAGGATTGCATGCGGACGCCGCACAGGGATTACATGCACCACAGGCGGACTTCTTGGCCGCGCATGGATTACACGCACCGCAGGCCGAAGCTTTCTTCACGGCACAGGGGTTGCACGCACCGCAGGCCGCCTTCGCTGCGCATGGGTTACAGGCCCCCGGTTTCTTGGCAGCGCAGGGATTGGCTGCACAGGACGCCGCGCCCGGCGTGGCGACACCGGTCGAGACGACAAGCGATGCCGCGCCCAGCCCGCCGACGGCCAGCGGCACAAGCGCCACCGTGGTTAGCAGTTTCGTTTTCAGTATCGCCATAATATCCTCCTCCCAGGCGTCGTCTTAGAAACGATCTAAAACACGTTCCAACACTAGGCTGATCCGGGCCCGCCCGGCCTCACATTTTGTTGACTGTGCAGTCACCTTTTGGCGAGGAGGAGTTGATCGGACGCGCCGCAAGGGCTTCGTTCCGGATCGGAACACGCTTCACCGTGCGACGGTCAGGCTATTTCGCCGTCCGGCGGCGCGCCTTCCTGATTTCGGCAATCTGCCGTTCGACGTTGATATCGACGATCGAGGTGATTTCCAGCTCCCGGTCTTCATAGATATCGCGGTCGGGATGCAGCGCCTTCCAGTTGGCGAGCGTCTGATCCCGCAGTTCGAGAAGGGCGATGATTTGCGGCTTGAACAGGTGAATGAGGCCGGAGATGACCCGGTTGGTCGCCAGGCACGGATAGCTCTGCTCGACATTGAATCGGTCGACCATGCCAACGACATCCCCGGCAGCGTAGAATGTCTCGCCGGTGACCCAGCGATTGGTTGTGAACAGGCCGATCGGCATGCCGGGCGCATCCATCGAGATCGCGACGATATGGGATAGCGCATCCTTGCCGGTCGGCCGCGTGCCGTCGCCCGAATAGGGAACCGGCCGCACCGACCGCTTCATGCCGGCCGAGCGCAGGAATGTATGGAAGTGCCCGTGTTCGCCGCTTTCCGGGCGATGCGCATGATAATAATACTGGGCGTGGGACTCGCCGTCATAGACATCGCCCTGCGGATAGTGCTCCTCCTCGTAAAAGGTGCCCTGATGGGCAAGGCACTGCCCGACGGGGTTGTGTCCGGATTTCTTCAAAAGCCGCAGATTCTCCGTCACCGCCTCCCCCGCCCGGGCAAGCCGGTCAAGATCGTCGGCCGGCAAGGTCGACAGCTTCGCGGCCAGATCATATTTCAGTTGCGTATTGTCCATCGGCAAACCGTATCCGTCATGATGATCCGCTCCGCTTTTTCGCCCGGATCACCGGTCAATTTCAAGCGACCGGCAGGTCACATAAACTTGTTGGACCGGCAAGCAGCTGTTTCGGCTCAACCATATGGAGAAGTGTTTTCCTCCCGCATCGCGGCCCACGCGCGGAACCGGCCTCCCCTCAACTCCGAATCGATAGCCAGTTTAGGATTGTTCTAAATAGCTGAATTTAATGCATCTTTTCCGCTTTTGTTTTGACACGGTCCGGCGGCCCCGATATATGTTGGACGATTTCGGGGTGGGAACCGGCGAAGTCCGTCACAAATCTTGAGTATCATACTCAAATTTACCAGCCTTTTTACGCGACGGTTGTATTTTGCCCAATGGAGACATGCATGCTTGAACAGAATCTGAGCGGTCCGCGATCTGCAAATCGGCGGTCATTCCGCAGGATGTCCGCCCTGTTGTCGGTGACGGCACTGGCGGCCCTGATGATGGCCACAGGAACGCAGGCGCAGGAATTCACGCCCTATATAGAGGGCGAACTGCTGCTCGAACTGGAAAACGACAACACATTCAGCGCGACAGACCCCGCTGCCGAGTTCAACAGTCTCTATCCGACCGTCGAACTGGCGGCCATTATCGGTCTGACGCCGATTTTCGGCGCCAATCTCGGCCTGACGCTCGAGCAGGTGCTGGAGCAGGACAGTGACAATTATTTCAGGGACATCGGCCTTTATGTCGACACCCTCAACGCGCAGGCCGACCTGCTGGGCGGCACGATCGTCGCCGGTAAGTTTGCCCCGACCTTCGGCAAGGCCTGGGACGAAACGCCCGGGCTCTTCGCGACGGACCTCAACGAGGACTATGAAATCAGCGAGATGATGGGTTTCGGTGTCGCCTATCCGATCAATGCCGGCGATAGCGGCACCCACACGCTGGCCGCCAACGTCTTTTTTGTCGACACCACGGTCCTGTCCGAATCGGCCTTCACCAATCGCGGCCGTGTCCGTACTTCGGACGGCGGTGCGGCAAACACCGGCAAGCTCGACAATTTCACCGTGACGCTGGACGGTGCGGAGATCGCTGCGGTCCCGGGGCTGAGCTACAATCTGGGCTTTGCCTATTTGTCGGAAAATTCCGGCATCGACGCGACCGGATATGTCGCCGGACTTCTTTACGGCACCGAACTGGACAATGGCTGGGCCGTCGGTGTGAACGGGGAAATCGCCTTCTTCAACGATGTCGAAGGCACGCATGATGACCAAACATACTATACCGCCGGGCTTTCGTTCGAGCGCGAATCCTGGCACGGCGAAGTCGCCGGCTCGATCCGGCAGACCGACCTTGCGGCGGGTGGATCTGAGACCACCAGTCTCCTGCAGTTGTCCGGCGGCTATGTTTTCGCCAACGACGTCGATCTGACGGTCGGCTACGCCTTTGTCGATGAGGCAGGATCCAAATCGCACACGGTCGGCGTGCTTTTGAGCAAGGCCTTTTCCTTTGCAACCGCCGGTGCGCCGGGCGACGAAATCGACCTTCCGGAACGGCCGCGCACGCGGCAGGCCAGTCCGGCGGTCGTGCGATAGCGGCACGGCGCCAACGCCCATTCGAATTGGAAGGGGCGAAACCTCGACGGTTTCGCCCTTTGTCGTTGCGGCCGCCAAATCGCATCGCGAAGCTGCAATTTTCCTCGAAACAAGCTGATCAGGCGACCAGAGGCTCGCCGAAACCCACGGCATCGAACGCTTCGGCAATCAGGTCCGGACCGGCGCCCGGGCGGGTCGCGGCGTCCGACAGGATTTGCCGGTAACGCCGGGCGCCGGGGAGCCCATGAAACAGCCCGACCATGTGCCGTGTGACATGGACCAGCCGCCCGCCTGACGCAATATGCCGGTCCGCATAGGCCATCATCGCCGCGCACACCCGCCCCCAGTCCACCGGATTCGGCGGATCGCCATAGAACAGCCGATCGACATCGGCCAGCAGCGCGGTGTTGTGATAGGCGGCGCGGCCGAGCATCACGCCATCGGTGTGCTGCGACAGCGCCAGCGCCTGATTCAAATCCTCAATGCCACCATTGATCCCTATGAATTGATTGGGCAATCGATCCTTGAGCCGGAACACGCGTTCATAGTCGAGCGGCGGAATATCGCGATTTTCCTTCGGGCTCAGACCCTGCAGCCAGGCCTTTCGGGCATGCACCCACAGCGCCTCCGATCCGGCATCGAACACCCGGTCGGCCATGGCATCGAGCGCCGTTTCGGTGTTCTGGTCGTCAACGCCGAGCCGGCATTTGACCGTCACCGGAATGGAAACGGCCGATTTCATTGCACGGACGCAATCGCCGACCAGATCCGGCTCACGCATCAGGCAGGCCCCGAACCGCCCCGATTTCACCCGGTCGGACGGACAGCCGACATTCAGATTGATCTCGTCATAGCCCATATCGGCGCCAATGCGCGCGGCTTCGGCCAGCTTGTCCGGATCGCAGCCGCCAAGCTGCAGCGCAACCGGATGCTCCGCCGGATCGAAGCCGATCAACCGCTGCCGATCGCCATGAATGACCGCATCGGCCACCACCATCTCCGTATAGAGCAGCGCATGGCGCGTCAGCAGCCGGTGCAAAAACCGGCAAGGCCGATCCGTCCAGTCCATCATCGGCGCGACGGCGAAACGGCGGTCGACCGGGACATAGGTCGGGGAGTTTCCATTCATGGCCGCAGTCCATACGCGTGCCGTCGTAGCCATGCAAGCCTGTGCGAGTTCTTGGCGCACATGGAGCACACAGACACGCGGCGACTGTGACAAAGCTTCCGCCCGGCGACCGAACTTCGGCCATTGCCGCCAGCTCACGGCGTGGACGTTCCTGCCCTCAGAGCCCGTTCGGGAATTAACGATTGGATTGGTTGTGCCTATTTTATCCAATATCAAGCGCTCCGGGAGTCGGCAAAATGGGCGCAATCCGTCAGGACGCGGCCAGTTTCGGTGCGTCTTGTTTCTTCGTCGCACTCCAATTCATGCACGTACAACTTCAATAGTGGTCCGAGGGGAATTCGATGATCTTGCCCGCGGCGCTATTCCGAGGCAGGACAATGAAGACTGACTGTGGCGTCTTTGTCGTGGTTCGTCCAATTCGTACAACTGCAGGTCCAATAAGGGGTCCCTACGTACCCCCAAGCTGTAACCGTGCATGTCAACCCCGACTCGGGATAACACTTCTGACTCGAATTGGTCTGGGTCATTGTTGCGCCTGTACAACGTCCTCGAAACTCCTTGGATTGCAACTCCCCAAGCTCCTCGGGAAAGGAGCATTTGGTTGTACCGCAGTACAGGTTTTCGGATTGCTTGGCGGTTGCCCCGCCTGCCAGCACGGACAGAGTGCTACAGAGCAACAGTGTTCTGACGAAAATTTTCATGGCTTTCTCCCCTTATCTGTTACCGGGTTCACCAACCGCGTTGGCTATAAGGCCCGACATTGATGTCCGATTCCGCACTCGCTTTTAGCTGTGGTGATGGAATGGATGCCTCCATCGGCCTCGTTATGGGCCATACTGTGTTGTCAATGGGATCCAGTGAGAGGAGACGTCCATGTCTGGGATTACAACAGTTGGTTTGGATATAGCCAAGAGCTATTTTCAGGTTCATTACGCCGACGATGGGGGTGTCCATGCCATCACCACAGCCTGGATCAATCGCCGCAAATAAGATCAATCGACACGGTTTTTCTATCTGTCGCGACCCAGTTCGTGCACGAGCAGCTCCAGTAGTAAGGAAAGTTCTCCGCGGGTGGTAGGCATGTCGTACCCTTCACGGCATGACAAGCCATCTTGAATTCTTTCGTGTCTTCTCCGGCACAGTACCCCTTAAATGTCTTGGTCTGCGACGGCCCCAACTGTTCGCTGAACTTGCATTCCCCCGTTTGGCAGTTCAAGATCTCCACGCTCTTGGCCGCCGCCGGGCCTGCCAAGACAGACAGTGTGCCGCAGAGAACGAATGTCCTGACAAGAGCTTTCACCATTGCCTCTTGTCTTCGGTGCGTGCCGACGGGTTCAACGGTCAGAAACGACTCCCGATGCTTCTGCCCGTTTCCACATTCACTTATTTCGAGCCCGGACAATAAAGATCGATCGTTGCGTGTTGTTCTTTGGTCTTCCAATTCGTACACGTGCAAGTCCAATGCGTTTGATAGAACCCAATAAAGGTACAAGTCATACCCTCCACGGGATGACAATACAAAGTCGAATTGGAAGGATCGTTTTGATAGCCGCTGCAATATGCATTATATGTCTTGGTCTGTGACGGACCCAACTCTTCGTTATAGACACATTTCGATTGACTGCAGTGCAAATCCACGTCGGCGATTGCACCGCCAGCCAAAACGGACAGGGCGCTGCCGAGTACAAAAGTCATCATCAGATCTTTCATAGCTGCCTGCAGCTTTCTGTTTTGCTGACCTAAACAATCGCAGACAATAAAAGCGGATGTTTCTTACTGAATCTATCTACCCGGGTTGACAGATTCAATGGCTAGAAATAGATCGCCCACTTGTTACGGACCCGGACAAAAAACATCGATCGCCGTGTGCTGGTCTTCGGTCTTCCAATTTGTGCACATGCACTGCCAATGGTCCGCTACCCACGATACAGGCATGCAAGTCATGCCCTTCACGGCATGACACGTCATACTATAATTGGCATAGGTGGTTTTGTAGGCGTCGCAATATCCGTTGAATGTCTTGGTCTGCAACGGCCCCAACTCTTCCTCAAAGGCACATTGCGTTTGCGTACAGTGCAAATCTTCGACTTGCCTGGCGATTGCCCCGCCTGCCAGCACGGACAGAGCGCTACCGAGCAACAATGTTCTCAGCAGATCTTTCATAGCTTTTTCCCGTCTTCTGCCCGGGTCGGTGGAATCCCCTTCGTCAACAGAAAAAGACGACGCCCTCAGCTGGTCTCGGCGCTCGCTCCATGTGGATGATCAACCTAACAACAAAATCGATTGTTTGGTATGGCTTTCTTCGGGGAGTCTCGGTTGGTGCGCTGGCAGGTCGTCTTCTTATTGTTTGCCTGGCAGTCAGTCTTTCCCGTCCCGCCCTAAGCTGAGCGCTTGTCAATCGGGCCCGATTCGAGTCTGCCAGATAGCCGTGTCAGCAGTCGAATAGACTATGTTGCCGTGCCGGGTGACGTTGAACACGGTTCCCCCTTCCGGATAGTGCGCCCTGAGGGTGCCGTTCGCGCGATAGTGCCGCAGACCATCACCCGCGCCCACCCATAGGTCACGGTCCGGAGCCGTGACGATGAAGCCATCGGGAATGCCCACTGGAACGGATAGAACCTCCGTCAGACGCCCCAATCTGTCAGGCGCATCAAGGGGTGCGGACAGAATGGAATGAGACTTTGCGGCGTTATATGGGTGCTTTCCATCAACCGCATCAGTATCACTGATGTACAAGACCGTCTCGTCCGGCGATAAGGCAAGACCGTGCGGTCTAGCAAGCTCTGTGGTTAAACGGTGCGTCATACCGGTACGCGGATTGTGCGCGTAGACGGCCATTGGGAGTGTCGACTCCGGCTTGAAACCCTGATTTGCTCCGTAATCCGGGTCTGAAAAGTAGATCCAACCGTTCGAAGACTGAATGACCTTGTTAGGTGAATTGAAGGGTTTTCCCTCAAAAGAATCAACGACGACCGAACGCGTTCGATCGGCAAGGTTGATACGACTAATGGCACCTGGCGTCGTCATGGTTCCTTGTTCGGCAACAAGCAGCGCCTTTCCGTCTGCACTCAGCCACATCCCATTCGCCATATTGCTTCGCGGCAAGAAGGTCTTCACCTCAAGCGTTCCGAGG
>JANQMU010000046.1 GCA_028279875.1 Rhizobiaceae bacterium | reverse complement strand
AGCATACCTAGTGGCTCCTGTGCATGTCGTACCCTTCACGGCATGACAAACCATCGCAAACTCCAACGTGTTTTCTCCGGCGCAAAATCCTCTGTACTCATGCGTCTGATCCGGCCCCAGCTCTTCGCTGAACGTGCATTCACCCTTTTCGCAGTTCAAAACCACCACTCTCTTGGCCACCGCCGGGCCTGCCATGAGAGACAGGGTGCCGCAGAGAATCAACGTACTGATAAGTGTTTTCATAGCTGTCTCCAGTTTTCCATGCGTGTTGACGGGTTCAATGGTCAGAAATGAATCTCGATATGTCCGCCCGTTTCCGCATTCATTCATTCGAGAACTTACAATAAACATCGATCGTCGTGTGTTGTTCCTTGGTCTCCCAATTCGTGCACTGGCAGGACCAATGTTCATTCCAGAACGTTACTGCTGTGCAAGTCATGCCCTTCACGGCGTGACAAATCATATTCGAATTGCCAAGGGTGAAGTGATAGCGGTCACCATATCCCCTAAATGTCTTGGTCTGCAACGGCCCCAACTCTTCGTCAAAGGCACATTTCGATTGCTTGAAGTGCAAATCTTCTTCTTACCTGGCGATTGCCCCGCCCGCCAGGACGGACAGGGCACCGCCGAGTAACAATGTTCTGACAAGACCTTTCATAGCTTTCTTCATCTATCCGTCCGGGTTCAATAGTGTCGCCCGATGCTCCAATGTCCGGTTCCGCACGCGCTTTTTGCTGGAACAGCCAAGATCAATCTTCGCACTCAAGATCAATTGACACGTATTTCCTTTCCGTCGCATTCCAGTTGGTGCAGGTGCAGCTCCAGTAATTATCACCCCAAGCACCGGCTCGTGTGCATGTCGTACCCTTCACGGCATGACAAACCATCCTAAACCCGTAATCGTTTTTTCCGGCGCAAGCTCCCCTGTACTCATGGGTTTGAACCGGCCCCAGCTCTTCACTGAACTTGCAGTTCCCCTTTTGGCAGTTCAAAGACACCACTTCGTTGGCCACCGCCGGGCCTGCCATGAGAGACAGGGTGCCGCAGAGAACCAACATACCGACAAGAACTTTCATGGTTGTCTCCTGGTTTCCATGCGTGTTGACGCGTTCAATGGTCAGAAACAAATCCCGATACGTCTGCCCGTTTCCGTACTCACGTGTTAATTCCCGAATGGGCTCTTACGGGTTCTGACAATAAACATTGATCGTCGTGTGTTGTTCTTTGATCGCCCAATTCGTGCACGTGCACTGCCAATAGTTATCTTCGAAAACTGTTACCGTGCAAGTCAGGTCCTTTGCCTTGTGACAAATCATATTCGAATTAGGATAGGTGGTGTGATAGCCGTCACAATATCCGTGAAATACCTTGGTCTGCGACGGCCCCAACTCTACGTCAAAGGCACATTTCGGTTGCTGGCAGTGCAAAGGCACCACGTACTTGGCGATTGCCCCGCCCGCCAGGACGGACAGGGCACCGCCGAGTAACAATGTTCTGACCAGGTCTTTCATAGCTTTCTCCCGGTTTGCCCGGTTCCGCACGCACTTTTTGCTGGAACAAACAAGATCAATCCTCGCAATCAAGATCGATTGACGCGTATTGTCTTTTCGTGTCCCAGTTCGTGCAGAGGCAACTCCGATAATCGCCAACAGCGGTAGGTGCCGTGCATGTCATGCCCTTCACGGGATGACAATGCATCGTAAACTCGGCGGGGTTTTCTTCGGCACAAAATCCTCTGTACTCATGGCTCTGCGACGGCCCCATCTCTTCGCTGAACTTGCATTCCCCCTTTGCACAGTTCAAGGACACCACTTTCCCGGCCACTGCCGGGCCTGCCAATACGGACAGGGCGCCGCAGAGAATGAACGTACTGATAAAAACTTTCATAGCTGTCTTCCGTTTTCTATCCGTGTTGACGGGTCAATGTCAGACATAAATCCCGATACGTCTGCCCGTTTCCACATTCACTGATTCGGGGCCTTGCAATAAACGTCGATCGTCGTGTGTTGTTCTTTGATCGCCCAATTCGTGCATATGCAAGACCAGTGACTACCGAACTGTGCATTCGTGCAAGTCATGCCCTTCACGGCATGGCAAACCATAGTCGAATTGCTGGGGGAGTTGGAATAGCCGTCACAATATCCGATATATGACTTGGTCTGCGACGGCCCAAGCTCTTCGTCAAAGGCACATTTTGATGTATCGCAGTGCAAATCTTCTGTTTTCCAGGCGAATGCTCCGCCTGCCAATAGAGACAGGGCGCCGCCGAGTAACAATGTTCTGACAAGATCTTTCATGGCTTTCTTCTCTTTTCTGTCCGTGTTCGCGGAAACAATTGCCGCCATTGGAGCCCGAACGGGCTCCGAGGCTCGTGAGTCCATAAACCATCAAAACCAGCAGCTCTATCTATCGAATATCCGGCAAAACTAAGTCACATCGTCTTTTGTGGAAATTGCCGTTGAATGGGGTGAATACCATGGCGCTGTTCGGCGTGTGCTCGAAGTGTCACCGTAAAGCCGAGAAGCGTGCCCGTTGGCCCGATCCGAGGGCATCATCCAAAAACAGTCTGAAAGCGACAAAAGAAGCTGGCATCAAAGCAGGCTCCGTTGCCCGTTCGACCTTGACTGCGATGCGATTTGACGAAACAAACGGACCCGGAATCTCCATCCGGAAGGCCCGTATCGTCGGGTTCGGTAAACAGGACTGGAATATCGCGCGTGCCGAAAATAGCCCCGGCTGCACAGCTCAGGAGCCTGAGACAACAAGGCCGGGAGCTCTTTCCGGGCATCCTGGTGTCGTTTGTCGTTGCGGCCACGGCGCAGTTCCTCGCCGACCACTATGCTACACCCGCCATGCTGCTGGCCCTGCTCCTCGGCATAGCACTGGGATTTCTGGGGGAGGAGGGACCGACGGTTTCCGGCATTCGGTTTACGGCCAGTCAGTTGCTGCGTTTGGGCGTCGCATTGCTGGGCGTTCGGATCTCGGTTTCGCTCATCGCAGTACTCGATGTCGAACTGATCGTGCTGATCATCGGCGCGGTGATCCTGACCATCGGTTTCGGGCAACTGGCGGCGCGCTGGTTCGGTCACAAATGGCGCTTTGCCTTCCTCACGGCCGGATCCGTGGCGATTTGCGGCGCTTCCGCGGCCGTCGCCATCAACGCGATCCTGCCCCGGGACGAACGTTCACAGGAGCGGTTGGCCTTTACCGTGATGGGCGTTACGGTCCTGTCGACCATCGCGATGATCGCCTATCCGATTCTGATGCGCATGCTCGACATGGGTGATTTCGCCGCCGGGGTCTTTCTCGGCGGCACCATCCACGATGTCGCGCAGGTGGTCGGCGCGGGTTTCACCATATCAGACCAGGCCGGCGAGGCGGCGACGCTTGTCAAGCTCATTCGGGTTGCAATGCTTGCGCCCATCGTCTTGATCGCCGCCCTGATTGTCCGCAGATTTTCGCAAGCCGAAATCGGCGGGGAAAGACCACCGCTCATTCCCGGTTTCGTCCTTGGTTTCCTCGTGCTCGCCGCGCTCAACTCGCTCGATCTGGTGCCGCAATCTGTTGCGGATTTCCTCGGTGATCTGTCCCGCTGGCTTCTCCTGACCGCGATCGCCGCGGTTGGCATGCGAACCAATCTCAAGCAGGTCATGAATGTGGGAGGAACGGCGATTGCGCTGATTTTCGTCGAAACGCTGTTCATCGCCGGCCTTGTGCTTGTCGGCATCCTGTACCTGACCTGATGGCTTGCCCTGAACATGTCGCATAGGGCCGGATAAGAAAGTGCCGGAAGATCTCTACCTCACCCCGCTGACCGGATCATTGCTGGTGTTCATGGTGGTCGTCTGCGGTCATCTGTTCCGCGACAACTGGAAGCGTCAGCCGAAGAACTGGCGGCTGCGGAGCTGGCTCTATGGCGTGCCGGCCGGCCTCGGCCTGCTGCTGCTGGCTTTCCTGCCGCTGAAATTTTGAGCCCGGAAGCGCGACCTGCCCGGTCAGCCGCCGAAATCGTCGAGCATGATATCCTCGCGGTCGACACCGAGTTCCAGCAGCATATTGATGACCGAGGAGTTCATGATCGGCGGACCGCATAGATAATATTCGCAGTCTTCCGGCGCCGGGTGATCCTTCAGATATTCCTCGAACAGCACATTGTGGATGAAGCCCGTATAGCCGTCCCAGTCTTCGTTGGGCAGCGGATCGGAGAGCGCCACATGCCACTCGAAATTGGGATTTTCGGCGGCAAGCGTATCGAAATCCTCGACGAAGAACATTTCCCGTTTGGAACGTGCCCCGTACCAGAAGGAGATCTTGCGGTCTGAGTGCAGCCGCTTGAGCTGGTCGAAAATATGGCTGCGCATCGGCGCCATGCCGGCACCGCCGCCGACAAAGACCATTTCCTTGTCGGTGTCCCGGGCAAAGAACTCACCGAAGGGGCCGGAGATGATGACCTTGTCGCCGGGCTTCAGGTTGAAGATATAGGATGACATCTGCCCGGGCGGGATGCCTTCCGATCCCGGCGGTGGCGAGGCGACCCGGACATTGAGCATGATCATGCCCTTTTCTTCCGGATAGTTGGCCATGGAATAGGCCCGTTCGACCGGTACGTCGACAACGGATGTATATTGCCACAGATTGAACTTGTCCCAGTCCTCGCGATACTCCTCCTCGACGTCGAATTCCTTGTAGGACAGGTTGTGCGCGGGTGCCTCGATCTGGATATAGCCCCCGGCGCGGAAATTGACGTCCTCGCCTTCCGGCAGGTCGAGAACGAGCGCCTTGATGAAGGTCGCGACATTTTCGTTGGAGCGCACCGTGCACTCCCACTTTTTCACGCCGAAAACTTCCTCGGGAACCTCGATGTCCATATCCTGCTTCACGGCGACCTGACAGGACAGGCGATCGCCGCCAGCCGCTTCGCGTTTGGTAATATGGCTTTCCTCGGTCGGCAGGATCGAACCGCCGCCGGAGTGGATCTTCACTCGGCATTGCGCGCAGGTGCCGCCGCCGCCACAGGCGGAGGGCACGAAGAGCTTCTGTTCCGCAAGCGTCTGCAATAGCTTGCCGCCGGCGGGCACCGAGACGGTCTTTTCGCCATTGATGGTGATGTTGACGTTTCCCGTCGAGACGAGCTGGCTGCGGGCCAGGAGAATGATCGTCACGAGAGCCAGCACGATCAGCGTGAACAACAGGACTCCGAGACTGAACGTTTCCATGTCGATCGTGTCTCCTATAGCTTGACGCCGCTGAAGGACATAAACGCCATGGCCATCAGGCCGGCGCTGATAAAGGTGATGCCGAGGCCCTGCAGGCCGTCGGGAATGTCCGAATATTTCAGCTTTTCGCGCACGCCGGCCATGGCGGTGATCGCCAGGGCCCATCCGAAGCCGGAGGAAAGGCCATAGGTCGTGGCCTCCGCAAGATTGTAGTCGCGCTCCACCATGAACAGCGAACCGCCCAGAATGGCGCAGTTGACGGTGATCAGCGGCAGGAAGATGCCGAGCGCGTTGTAGAGCGGCGGGAAGAACTTGTCCAAGGTCATCTCGAGGATCTGCACCATTGCCGCGATGACGCCGATATAGCAGATCAGGCCCAGAAACGTCAGGTCGACATCCGGGAATCCGGCCCAGGCCAGGGCCCCCGGCTTCAGGAGATAGGTCAGAAGAAGATTGTTGGTCGGCACGGTGATCGTCTGCACGACCATGACCGAGATGCCGAGACCGATGGCCGTCGCGATCTTCTTGGAAACGGCAATGAAGGTGCACATGCCGAGAAAGAACGACAAAGCGAGGTTCTCGACAAAGATGGCCTTGACGGCGAGGGCGACGAGACCTTCCATCAATGGGCCTCCGCCGTTTGAATCGTGAACTCCCGCTCCTCGACCTGCTGGGGTTTCCACGACCGGAAGGCCCAGATCAGCAGTCCGATGATGAAAAAGGCGGAGGGCGGCAGGAGCAGCATGCCATTGGGCACATACCAGCCGCCATTGTTGACCGTTTGCAGGATCGTGACGCCGAACAGCGACCCGGCCCCGAGCAACTCGCGCACGACGCCGACGAGCATGAGGATCAGCCCGTAGCCAAGCCCGTTGCCGATCCCGTCCAGGAAGGACGCGATCGGTGGGTTCTTCATGGCGAATGCTTCGGCGCGTCCCATGACGATGCAGTTGGTGATGATCAGGCCGACGAAGACCGACAGCGTCTTGGAGATTTCGAAGGCATAGGCCTTGAGCACCTGGTCGACCAGGATCACCAGCGACGCGATGATCACCATCTGAACGATGATCCGGATCGAGCTGGGAATGTGGTTGCGCAGCATCGAAATGAACATCGATGAAAAGCCGGTCACCGCGATGACGGCAAGCGACATCACGAACGCCACCTGCAGCGAGGAGGTCACCGCCAGTGCGGAGCATATTCCGAGCACCTGCAGGGTGATCGGATTGTTGTCGACCAGCGGGTCGACAAGCAGTTCCTTACGCTTGTGCGCCATCAGATCTCTCCAGCTTGTAGGTTGTCGATGAAGGTCGCGTAGCCTTCCTTGCCCATCCAGAATTTCACGAGATTGTCGACGCCCACGGATGTCAGGGTCGCGCCGGCGATCGCGTCGACATGATAGTCGATGCCGGCCGCCGGTGCGGTCTTGTCGACGGTGATCTGGAGGTCACCCTTGTCGTCCCGCAGTTTTTTGCCGCTCCACAGCGCCTTCCAGCGCGGATTGTCGACCTCCGCTCCGAGACCCGGTGTCTCGGCATGCTGGTAGAATTGCAGGCCGTAAATGTCATTGCCGTTGGATTCCAGGGCGATGAAGCCATACAGCGTCGACCACAGCCCATAGCCATGGACCGGCAGGATGACCTTGTCGATGGCCCCGCCCTCGGAGCGCAGCAGATAGATGGTCTTGTAGTTCGACTGGCGGCCGATGCCGGCCGGATCGTCGCTCAGGGAACGGCTGAGATCGGGATCGTCCGAGGCGGCCTTGTCGTCGAAGGTGACGGCATCGAATTCATCCGTGAAGCGGCCGGTTTCCAGGTCAAGCACATGGGGTTCGAACGCCTTGAACGCCTCGCTGATATTCTCACCCGGTTCGTAAAGTCCCGCGACCTGGAGAATGTTGATCCGCTTGTCCCGGAGCTTGTTTTCCTCCTGGATGGGCCTGAGCGCAACGGCCGCCATGGAGACCACCATGGACGCGAACAGGCAGAGCGAGACCGCGACGAACAGGGTCTTGGGGATCGAGTCCGTCGGGAGGTCGAGAAAGCGGCGCCAGAGCCCTTTTCGGCCTTGCTGGTTCTGGTCCTCGTCAGCCATACCGGCGCATTCTCCGTTTGATATTCGCCTGCACGACGAAATAGTCGATCAGCGGGGCAAAGACGTTTGCAAACAATATGGCGAGCATCATGCCTTCCGGAAAGGCCGGATTGACCACCCGGATGAGCACCACCATTACACCGACGAGAGCCCCGTAGAAATACCGGCCCATATTGGTATGCGATGCCGATACCGGCTCGGTCACCATGAAGGCCAGTCCAAACGCGTATCCGCCGAGTACCAGGTGCCAGTACCAGGGCATGGCGAACATCGGATTGGTGGTGGAACCGATGACGTTCAAGAGCAGGGAGAGGCAGATCATGCCCGCCAGACAGCCGACCACCAGGCGCCAGTTCGCGATCTTGGTGACAAGCAGGAAACAAAGGCCGATCAGGCAAGCCAGGGTCGACGTTTCACCGAGGCTGCCCTGCATGAAACCGACAAACGCATCCATCCAGGTGATGCCGGCTGCCGCCAGGTCCTGATAGCCCTGCGAGGCGCTGACCGACAGGGCCGTCGCGCCCGAAAAACCGTCGACCGGCGTCCAGACGGCATCGCCGGACATCTGGGCGGGATAGGCGAAATAAAGGAACGCCCGCCCGGTCAGCGCCGGATTGAGAAAATTCTTGCCGGTGCCGCCGAACACTTCCTTGCCGATGACGACGCCGAACGCAATGCCCAGCGCAACCTGCCACAGGGGCGCCGTCGCCGGCAGGATCAGCGTATAGAGCATCGATGTGACGAGGAAACCCTCATTGACTTCGTGGCCGCGGACCGTCGCGAAGACCACTTCGCAGATGCCGCCGGCAACGAGGGTGGTGATGTAGATCGGGAAAAAATACAGCGCGCCATGCGCCATGCAGGCCAGAATGTTCGAAGGGTCAAGACCGATACCGAGGGTCTGCAATATCCAGATGCGCCAGCCGGTGGCGGCCTCCGGTCCCATTGTCGCCAGCGCCGAGTTGGCCTGCCAGCCGGTATTGTACCAGGCGAACAGAATGCATGGGATCGTGGCAATGACCACATAGGTCATGATCCGCTTCATATCGACATAGCTGCGCACATGCGGTGCGTTCTTCGTCACGGTCTTCGGCGTATAGACGAAGGATTCCACCATCTCGTAGACGGGGAAGAACTTCTCGTATTTGCCGCCTTTTACGAAAAACGGCTCTATTCGGTCGAAGAAACTGCGCAAACCCAAGGGATCAGCCTTCCTTTTCGATCTTTTCAAGGCACTCCCGCAGGGCAAGGCCATATTCATATTTCGCCGGGCAGGCGAATCCGACGAGACCCAGATCCTCCTCGTCCAGTTCGAGCGCGCCAAGCGCCTGGGCGGTATCCGTATCCTTGATCAGAAGCGCCCGCAAAAGCTGCGTCGGCAGGAAATCCTGCGGCATCAGTTCCTCGAATGTGCCGGTGGGAACCATGGCCCGCCGCCCGCCATTGAGATTGCTGGTGAGAGCAAAGAGCTTCTTGCTGAAGGCGGAGCCGAGGACCGGTTGAAAGGCATATTTGCCCGACATCGGCCGGATCCATCCCAGCGGGATTTGCTCGTGATCCTCGGCAATCAGGCACACCTGCCGGTGATAGCGGCCAACAAAGGCCAGCGGTCCTTCGGCATTGCGTCCGCTCAGAACCGAGCCCGACAACGTGCGCACCGGTCCGTCCGCCGTCACTTCGCGATCGGTCAGATCGCCGGTCGAGGCGCCGGCAATCGTCCGCAGCAGCCGCGGCCGGGTCGCCAGCGGGCCGCAAAGGGACACGACGATCGTCGGATCGAGATAACCCGTTCGGGCCAGCGCGCCGATGGCAATCACATCCTGGTATGAAATCGTCCAGACGGGATTTTCAGCCTTCGGCGGCGCCAGGAAATGCATATGCGTTCCGGCAAGCCCCGACGGATGCGGCCCGGTGAAGCCGACGGGGACGACGCCGCTGATCTTCGATCCGTCGAAGAGCAGGTCCGGTGACTGGCACAGATAGGTCGCCCCGTCCGTCAGTCTGGCGATGGCAGCAAGGCCCGCTTCGAAATCATCGGGCCGCCCGTCGATGACCAGATTGGCGTCGGCGGCAAGCGGCTCGCTTTCCATGGCCGTGACATAGATCGCCGAAGGCCTGCTCGCATGGTGCGGAACCTTGGAATAGGGACGGGTTCTGAACGACGTCCACAGGCCGGACGCACAGATCCTTTCAACGATGTCCTCAACGGCGGCGTCATCGGTCAGCGGGCCGAATTCGATCCCCCTGTCGTCCATGTCATCGATCTCGACGACAACGCTTTGAAGAACGCGCCGTGCGCCGCGGTTTATCGAGGCGATCCGTCCTGATACCGGCGAGACCACCACCGCCTCCGGGTCGTCCTTGTGAAAAAAGAGCGGCGTTCCGCGCTTGACGACGTCCTCTTCCTGGACGAGCACCTTGGGCTTCAGCCCGATATGGTCCAGGCCGATCAGCCCGACGGAGCGAATGGCCGGCCCGTCATGAATCACCTGTTCGGGCGCACCTTTTATCGGCAGGTCCAGGCCCTTTTTCAGCTTTATCGTTTCCATCTGGACCTCGCTGCCCCGGAACCACGGCCGCCTGCGAATTCGACCGTCCGCGACGGTGGAACGGGCATGCCGAAAACGCCGGGCGGACCGATTCTCGCAGTGCCCGCAGCGGGAGCGGAGTTTTCCAGGCAGCCGCGCAGAAACCGCTGGCCTTTTTTGTCAAAAATCACTATCAGCGCCTCATCCGGAACCTGCACCCCTCGCTGTCCGCTTTATGCACATGGCGGGGCGCGCGCACAATCGGCTTTTGCGTCAAATAGCGGAAATCGATCAAAAAAATCATGAAAACCACGAACACATTATCTGTCATCGCTGCGGTGCTGTTTCTGTCGGCCTGTTCGGGGGAGGAATCGCCGAAAGTCCTGCGCCTTTCAGGCGACACAATGGGCACCACCTACAACATCACGGCCGTCGGTGTTCCGGATGATGTGACGGAAGCGTCATTGTCGGAAAACGTCGACACCGTTCTTGCCGATGTGAACGCGAAAATGTCCAACTGGGACCCACAATCGGAGGTCTCCCGGTTCAACGCCTCCGGCGATACCGCGCCCATCGAGGTGTCGGAGGACTTCGTCACCGTCATGCGTGCCGCCAACCGGGTGCACGCGCTGAGCGACGGCAAGTTTGACGTCACCCTCGGTCCGCTGATCGAGCTGTGGGGCTTCGGGCCGCGAAAACCGGAAGATCCGGTGCCGGCCGACGCCGATATCGAAGAGGCGCTGAAGACGGTCGGCCAGTCCACGGTGCTGACGCTCGATGCCGAAGCCGCGACATTGGCCAAGGCGTCCCCCGCAGTCGGAATCAACCTGTCAGCCATCGCCAAGGGTTTCGGCATCGACGCCGTTGCCGCACAACTGCGGGACCAGGGCATTGAAAACTACATGGTGGAGATCGGCGGCGACCTCGTCACGGCCGGCCGCAACGCAAAAGGCGAGGCCTGGAGCATCGGCATTGAAAAACCCGAACCCGGCGAAAAGACACTGGAGCTCGTCGTGCCGCTGGAGGACAAGGGTCTTGCCACATCCGGCGACTATCGCAACTTCATCGAACATGACGGCGTGCGCTACTCGCACATCATCGACCCGGTCACCGGGCGTCCGATCACGCACTGGACGACATCCGCCAGCGTCATCGCCGACAGTGCAATGATGGCAGACGCCTGGGCGACCGCCATGCTGGTCCTTGGCGCCGAAAGGGGTCTGGAGATCGCCGAGGCCAATCAAATCGCCGTCTATTTCATCTCGCGCGTTGGACAGGACGGGTCGGACCCCTATATGATCGAAACAAGCAGCGCCTATGAGGCACTGTTCGACGAACAATAGACCGGCAACCCGCAGACCGACCCATGGCCACGTTTTTCCTCGCCTTTGTGCTCCTGATGATCGCCGTGACCGGCATGGCACTGGGCGTCCTCCTGACGGGCAGGACGATCAAGGGAAGCTGCGGCGGCCTGAATGCCATTTCCGGCGCCGACAAATGCGTGGTGTGCAAGCAGGATATCGATCCCGACAGCCCGTTGCGGGACAGGCTGCACTGTCCGCGGGCCCGGGCCAGGCTCGATAGGATCCGGGAACAGCCGGCAAAAGCGACCTGAGCGGTCCCCCGTCACCACAGATTGCAACGCCGGTCCGCCGGAGATAAGCCATTGCAGGTGCCGCCGAGCGCCGAGGTGCGGCCTTTGACCGCAAATCGCGCCGATCGACGTTTCCCATTTCGCCATCCTGTCGTAAGCTCGGTCTCGTGATTCAACAGCCCAAGGTGTTCCCCATGGCCCCCAATTCCTATCAGGCCCCGATGCGTGGCGACAAAACCGACAAGCGGACGGTCAGCCAGTCGACCGAAACAAATCTGTCGCCGACGACCAGCACGGTGGCCCATATCCTGGAACGGAAAGGCCCCGGCGTGTTCTCCGTCTCGCCGGACGACACGGTGAAAACCGCGGTTGAAGCACTGCGCGACAAACGCATCGGCGCATTGCTGGTGACCGACGGGAGTGGCGAGATGGTCGGCATCCTTTCGGAGCGCGACATCGTGCGCAAGCTTGCCGAAACACCCGGCCAGACGCTTCCGCAAAAGGTCGACGGCCTGATGACACGCGACGTGACGACCTGCACGCCCTCGGACCATCTGGTGACGGTCCTGACAAAAATGTCGGAGGGACGGTTTCGACACATGCCGGTGCTCGAAGACGGCCAGTTACGCGGCATGATTTCCATCGGTGACGTCGTCAACTACCGCCTGAACGAGCTCGAATACGAAGCCCTGAAAATGAAGCAGATGATTGTCGGCTGACGCAGGGGCAACCGTGAAGCATGCCTCGGCAGGAATCCCCAAAAAGAGGCAAACATCGAACGACTTCGGATCTCCACGGAACCGGAGTCGTCTTTTCTCCGTCGTATCTTGGGTTTCGGCATTCAGCGTATGGAAACGCACATGCTGTTAACTGCCTGACGTTCTGTCAGACTCGCGACTGTCATCATTCGGCAGGTCGCTGCCGTTCAATCGCCAAGCCAATCTTCGGGTCTCCAGAGAACAACCATTTGCCATCGCAACTGGATAGAAAGGCGATTGAAACAAACGAAACATTTTGAGCCGAACCGGACAAGCTACAGACACATGAGCTCTCCAGATTCACTCCCATGATCGATATGTCGGAACGCCACGATGGCTTTTGACACGATCCAGGCAGGGGCAAAACGACCATCCGGTCGGTCAACTGAAAATGGAGAGTGAAAATTGAGCAACAAGATTGTAACAACCGCTTTGGCAGCGCTGGTGCTGTCATCCCCGCTTGCAGCCGTGGAGGCCATGGCCAAGGTCAAGGTGGTCAAGCACCACTTTGTGCAAAGCAAATTCGAAGACTATCCCGTCATGGAAATGAAATTCAGCGGCGGCAAATGGAAATGGGTCAACAAGGGCAAAACCTTCAAGCCCCGTGTGAAACTCTACTTCAAATCAACGACAAAAGTCGATTTCGCGCACCTCTATACAATGAAAGGTGGCATCTATTTGTGGAAATCAGCAGCCGGTTACAAAACCAAAAAGTTTGAAAAGCTGGTCAAGGTTTCCGTCGGTGCCCTTGCACTGACCCCGGAACTCGGCAAGGCCAGATCTGTCTGCAAATCATCCGGCGGCGCCAAGAAGGTCGTCAAGGACATAGCGGTCAACACGAGGTTTGTCGCTACCGACGACATGGCTGTTACCAGTCACTCCAAGGCGTCAACCAAGCCGATGCTGATGAAGGTCGTCTGCCATTCCAAACTGCCCAACGGCAACACAAATTCCGCAGGAACCTCGAAGTTCAAATTCGCAGTGGCCAATGTCGTTCTGTACACGGTGCCCGCGAATCCGGTCTGCGGTAAGCCTGTCAATCTGGTCGCCAACTTCCAGGCAACGGGTCCTGGCAAAGTGAACTTCATGCTGTTCCGCGGCGACGGCGCCAAGCAGAATGCCAGCGTCATGATCAGCAAGAACGGCAACGGCTATATGAAGCACTGGGCCAAGTCTTACAAGTTCAACAAGACGACCAAGCGCAAATACATGATCGTCGTGAAAGGACACAAAGTTTCAACCAACTGGGTCCCGCTTAACGTCCAATGCAAGGCCAAAGGCAAACAGGCAGGCTGATACCCGCCCGCCTCCTCAGCCTGATGACCCGCGATGCTCCGGCATCGCGGGTTTTTCATGTGTATTCTGACTTCTGGTCGGCGAAACGCGGTAACATCTTGTATGCAGTCATGATTTCAACCACGACCGCGATACGGTACCAACTCAGGTCGCGTCATTGGTATGGACCTTGAAAAACTGGCGGAGAGGAGAGAATTCGTACTATTCCGATAACTATCTGACTGATAGTAATATTTCACAACAGCATCTAATCTACTTTACGATTTTTCTTACTCTCGAACGGCGTGGCGATCGGGTTTTGGGCAATTCGCGCCCAAAAAAACTCTGATCTAATTTCGACCCTGTCGGCTGCTGTGGTTTGTCCAGACTTCCAGCGCAGCTTTATGCGCACGCTGCAGTTTCCGTTTTCCGGCCTCAGACTTCGGTGCGGCAATCCAGCAATTGACTATTAACTCGCCGAAGGCCGCATCCTAGACAATCCCGCCCAACAAATTCCGGATGACCACCCAAGCTGCAACAAAAAATGGGGCAAGAAATGGAGAAAGGCAAAACACTCGGTAGGGCCGAACAGCTAAGAATTTATCGTCGCACTGACTATTTGGTTTGGTTTCTTTGATCTCAAATATAGCAAAATCCTTTAGTTGATGCACGAGTTTTCCACATGGAAAGAAGAGCAACAAGTCGATAATATTGTTGGGAAAAAAAAATGTATCCCCAATTTTATAAACACGACGAATCTTGAGGAGTAAAATCCAAGAATCAATTCTTGAACCAAAAAACTCCATATGCCCCTATTAGTTGCAGGCGTTATTGGAGGGGTAAATTGATACAATCAACGCACTACGCTTTGCATGGTTGCGGCCAGAGAAGACGTGGCTTGGCGGTTTGCATGTTTCTTACCATTTCAACTTTGTCGGCGTGCACGCCCTCGATGGAGGGAGCACCGGTAAGAAGTTTTGCGGATCAAGCAGACATCGATGTGTTTTTAAGGAACGCGGGCAGCAGCGCGATAAGCCAATATCTGGCAACCGATTCACCTTCGTTGAGGAAATCGCTACGCAATAACATCGTGCTCAACCGCATGTACGTTATTGACCGAAATTACTCGAACTTTGAGCGCAATCTCACCAGAGAGCGCCAGGATATAGGTTTCTATTCAGCTGTAGCACTTCTTGGGTTGAACACCACCGGAACGTTGGTTGGCGGAAGCGAAGCGAAAGCAATATTGCATGCCGTATCGGCTGGAGTGACCGGAACCACAGAGGCATACGGCAATGAAATTCTGATCGAGAAAACAATAGATATTCTCCAAAAGAATATGCGCGCCAACAGAACGGAAGTGCAGAATCAGATTCTGACCAGCCTCACAAAATCTGCGTCTCAATACCCACTACAATTAGCGCTGTCTGATGTTGATCGATACTTTGACGCTGGAACAATAACGGGAGCCTTTCTGGGTGCTTCAAATGCCGCAACTGTGCGGCTAGAGAACGCCGAGTTTGATGCGCAGATAGCCCGGAAAAACACTTTTAGTATCAGTAGTAGCGGTGAATTGATCGCTGTTTATGCGCGCAAGTCTACAGCAAACCAAAATAGGGTTGTGGCCTGGATAAAAGTTAACGCCGATGGGGTCCCTTGGGCTACTTTCGTCCGCAGCGCCAAATACAAGCCTCTGCATTCTAGATTAATTGATGACCTGAATATTCAGTAGAATTCTGCCGGAGGAGCGAAATGCCTATACAAGAATTTGAGCCTTTTACAGACATTCCTGAGTCTGAGTTACTGCAATATATTGCAGATTTGACCCGCGAACCGAATGTCGTAGTTGTTCGCCAATTTCAGCAACCAGAGGAGTCACAGTCTGGTGAGGCATTATGGACCGTGATTGCGGGCCGTATCATTACAGAAGCAGAGGCAGCGGGAACAACCAGTTCTGGAGGACGACAGACGGGTAGTGGCACCGCGGATGTAACACCATCACCGCCACCAACTACAGGAACTGCATCGACATCAAGTGTCGTTCCAGAAAGCTGGATGCCCTCTTGCTCCATGGACCGAGTTATCTGTCACTGGACAGCCGGCGAATACAAGGCTTCCGACCACGACCGGGACAGCTATCATATTCTTATAGAAGATAACGGTCGTTTAGTGCCCGGCACCCATACAATCAAAGACAATGTTTCAACCGCCGATAACAAATACGCGGCGCACACAAAAGGGACAAACACCAGATCGATCGGTGTTTCCGTGTGCTGTATGTCCGGTGCGAAAAGCAACCCATTCAATGCTGGCAGTTACCCAATGACGAAAAGGCAATGGGACATGATGATCGACGTAGTCTGCGATCTGTGCCGCCGGTACAACATAACGCCGCAACCGCATACTGTATTGGGGCATGGCGAAGTGGAGAAAAACATCGGTAATCCGCAGGACGGTAAATGGGACCCGATGAAACTACCGTGGGAACCGGATCTGACATTTGCTGAGGTTGGCCAATTGCTTAGGGAAAGTGTTCGAGCAAAACTCTAGTTTACATTTGTGGGATGCCTAGCTTTTTTGGGTCATTACTAACCGACGGTGGCGACCGAAAAGAATTGCGGAGCTGATTGATGGAAGTTGTCAACGACGAAGTAGGTGAAACGCTTAAAATTCATCTCAACTCGGCTGATCGCTGGTCAGATTGGTTCCGAAACATCAACATTGCGTTAGCAGTCATTATAGCTGGACTGGGCTCGGTGTTGGCCGCCAGTGAGTTGCTAAACAGTTATGTAGCGATGGCGCTGGGCGCGCTCACGGCAATGTTCGGCGCACTTAATAAAGCGTTAGACCCTGGAAAACGAGCTGAGAGAAACACATTACGAAAGCGCGCCCTTGAATTGATTAAGATTGAACTTGAGTGCACTGATCGACAAAGTCGTTTAAGTAATGATGACGCTAAAAGACTAATCCACAGCGCAAAACACGACCCTACGACTGTATTGGAGGAAATGATTAGATTTCAGGCTCTGAAAGGTGTTGAATCCGAAAAATAGATAGACATATAGCGGAGACTACAATGCCAGTGATTGCTAATGTAATTACTTTAGATGCAATCGTAACTGCAATTTCAATTTTTGTTGCAATTATTATTGGAGTTTTAGCAATACATGTTGATCGTAAACACTCAATGAGAGCTCATACATTTGATGTTCTACTATCTCGTTTTACCGGCGGAATCATTGCCGCCGCCCTTCACAAAGTCACGGATCAGATAGACAGCGGAGAGTAGCTTTCACTTGATGTTAAAGCTGCGCCTGAAATCGGTTATATTCTGAATCTATATGAGTTCATTTCAACGGCGATTCAAGAAAACGCCCTAGATGAAAAACTTGTTTATAAGACCCGTGGATGGGCGATGATGCGCACATTTGACTATTTTTATCCATACATTTGCTATCGACGGGATCTACACCAAAATCCGGATATCTGGAAATGCTTTGAGTGGTATGTACAGAAAAAGGTCAGACCCAGAACGGTGAACACCCAAGAGGAACAATGAATTTGTAAATATGATGTTTATCGGCTGACGATACCGCCTTGTTCGGCCTTGTCAGACGGCCGATGTCCCGATGTTCCTTTCTCCCCGTGATAGATCATTTGGCGGCTTAAGACCGGAGCGATTGTGATCCAGAGGGCTGGCCTAAGCAGCCTGTTTTTTCGCAACAGCTTTCTCAAGCGCCGCAATGCGATCCATCATCTCTCTGGTCTCAATTACCTTGCGCTGTGACTCCACGATCGACACAAGTCCCTGTGCTTCCGCCGTGGTGATGGTTCCTGACGCTACCGCCTGAGTGATCCTGTTCAGCGCGGCCGATATGCCTTCAATCGTGCTCGTATCCGGCAGGTCTATTTCAATCGGACGTGCCAGGGGCGCCGGCCGCGGGTGAATGAACGGTGCGGCCTTTTCGGCTGCCCAGGCGCGCGCCTTGTCGTTCGCGCCTTCGTCGCGCAACACCTTGAGCATGTATTCAACGGGTGTGATGCCGTCCGAAACCGTGGCCGCAAGCATATCGACATGCCGTTGGCTAACGCTCCCCTCTGGGCGTCCCGCACCCTTTCTTGCACCGCCTGCCTTTGCCACGTCACCACATCCAGCCCGGGCGCGCTCGACTCTTGCGGTCGCGCGCCCTACTGCAGAGGCCAAATGTCAGGCGATTACAATCTCAGAACAACAAGACCTATTTCGTTCATAAAGCTCTAATTCTGAATTCACTATGCTAACAAGATAACCGACACCGAGTCGCAAAAGTTCTATCTTCGCGAGGCCTTGCTGCGTCTTTGTATCAATTTTTCTGAGTTGCAAACTTGAGCCCATCAAGTTTGACGCGTGCTTCGGATATACTCTGCATGGCTGCATTGCTCGCTTTCTCTGCATCTAATGTTTGAGCATCTGCACGGGATGCCGCGTCCTGTGCTAGTACCGAGAAAATCAAAGATCCAAGCCCGACAAGAGCCGCCATGACGCTTGCGGTGACAGATAACTGGCCTACCAAAGCTTGCTTCGCCTGCGACTCGGATTGTATGGCGAGGCGCTGCTTTTCCAGCTCAATCATTTCAGATTCATACTCGGTCACCCTAATTGTTCCCTTCTGAATCTATTAGCATTTCAATACACCGCGGTATTTTGGCGTGAGGGCTACCAAAAAGCATGGCGTGATAAGACTGCCTATCGTCCCATGAAGTGTTCTGGACTGGGTTCAAGGCCATGGACATAGGGGTTGGCGTTACCTTGGATTTCCGCAATCCGACCGTCACGCTCCTTCTCCCAAGTATCACCATCCGCACCAACGGGATCAGCTTCATGCCACTGAACCAGCAAGGCGTACATGTTTTCACTCAGGTTGAAACGTAAGCGTCCGGTGAGTACCGCAGGGTGTTTGCTTTTGTGATTTCAGGCAGCAGCAGCTTGGCTTGCGCTTCTCCACTGCCACGGCAACAGTTCGTGCAATTGGCCTTGGGGCAATTGGGCGATACGAGCAAGGACATCGGCCAGCCAGGCTTGAGGGTCGATGTCGTTAAGCTTTGCGGTGTTGATCAAGGTGGCCATGGCGGCCGCGCGATCGGCTCCGCGCTCCGATCCGGCAAACAGCCAGGACTTACGGCCAAGAGCAAAGCCGCGCAGGGCGCGCTCGGCCGCGTTGTTGGTCAAGCAGATCCGGCCGTCATCGAGGAAGACCGTGAAGTGCTCCCAACGCCTCAGCACGTAGTCAATCGGCTTGGCGACGGCAGCCGAACGTGACAGTTTCGAGCGCTCGTCACGCAGCCAGGTCTCCAATTCGGCGACGAGCATAGCGCTCCTTCGCTGTCGCACCTCAAGACGCTCATGAGTGCACAACCCGTTGATGTCGCGCTCGATGGCGAACAAGGCATCGATGCGCTCCACCGCTTCAAGTGCAATCGGCGAGATCACCGGCGCCTTCTTGCCCCGTCGAGCTCTGGCCGCGATGTCGGCCAGTTCGAAGAACTTGCGGCGCGCATGAGCCCAGCACAGGGCTGGCGTGATCCTGCCCGCCGGGCGCAACGGATCGTAGAAGCCGCTATAGCCGCTGTAGGCGTCGATCTGCACGATGCCAGCATAGTCGCGCAGGTGATGTTCGGGATGCTCTGCGCGCCGATCACGAGAGGCGTAGTAGAGTGCTGCCGGCGGTCCGGTTCCCAGGGCACTCGGGCCGCCAAACGGCCGGTCGTCGCGCACATAGGTCCAGATCCGTCCCGTCACCGTCTTGCCCTTGGCCAGGATCGGCACCGTGGTGTCGTCGGCATGCAGCCGCTCGGCGGCGAGCACATGGTCCCGGATCAGATCGTGAAGCGGCTGCAGCAAGCCGGTGCAGATCCCGACCTGGTCGGCAAGCGTCGACACGCTCAGATCGATCCCTTCTTTGCGGTAGCGGTCGCTCTGCCGGTTCAGCGGCTGGTGCTGGCCGAATTTCTCAAACAGGATCATCGCCAGAAGGTTGGGGCCGGCAAAACCGCGCGGCGTGGTGTGGAACGGCGCCGGCGGCTGGGTGATCGTCTCGCAGTCCCGGCAGGTGAACTTCTCGCGCACCGTCTGGATCACCTTCCATTGCCGCGGGATCACTTCCAGCGTCTCAGTGATATCCTCGCCCAGCTTCGACAGCTTGTGTGAGCCGCAGCAGGGGCACGTCTGCGGCGCCGGAATAACTACGCGCTCACGCGGCAGGTGTTCCGGAAACGGCTTGCGGGCTGGCCGCTTGCGCCGATGCGGCTTCACCGGCGTCGACCGGCTCGCCTCCTGCGCCGCCAGTTCGTCCTCGGCAGCGCCCGCCTCCAGATCTTCCAGTTGCAGTTCCATCTGGTTGAGCAGCCGGGCCTTGCGTTCCGAACGACTGCCATAGAGCTCGCGGCGCAGCTTTTCGATCTCGAGCTTGAGATGCGCGATCTGTGCTTCGGTGCTGGAATGGATCGCCTTGGCATTGGCCGCTTCGGCCTGTGCCTCGGTTGCCTCAGCCTGTGCCTTGATGCGCGCGGCACGCTCGGCAAGGATCATCGCATGGGCGGCGGCAAGGTCGGAAGGCAGCGAATCAGACGGCGCCTTCATGGCTTCAGCGAATCACACCGGGCGCCGTTTGCCCAACGCAATTCCTCAACCGACCGAGGTCGGACGCCAGGTTCTTTGCGGGTTCCGCCAGTCGATCCCTTCCAGAAGATAGCCAAGTTGTGCAGGCGTGATCGATACCGTCCCATCAGCACGTGAAGGCCACAGGAAGCGCCCTCTCTCCAACCGCTTGGTGAACAGGCAGGCGCCCTGGCCATCGTGCCAGATCACTTTGATCAGGTCACCTCGTCGACCCCGGAAGACGAACAGGTGCCCACTCAGCGGATTGCGCTTCAGCACCTCCTGAACCTGCAGCGAAAGGCTGGGAAAGCCCTTGCGCATATCCGTGTGACCCGTCGCTAGCCAGACCCGAACACCGCTCGCAACCGGGATCATTGCCGCTCAACAACATCGAGCAGACGGGAAAGGGCCACTGTGTCGAAATCCGGTCCAACCACCACCCGGCGACCGTTCGCACTAACCACCTCCATGCGCCCAGATCCGGCAGGCGCCGCAGCAGCGGCCGATGTGTCAGGGACGAGCAAAGCCGGTACGAAGCCCGTCTCAGTTCCACCGCCCAGCCGACCTTCCCGCCAGGCCTTGCGCCACGCAAAAAGCAGCTTGTTGGCAATCCCGTAGCGCCGCGCCGTCGCCGAAGCATGCCGCGGTGCAGAATAGCTCTCCTCCACGATCCGAACCTTCTCCGCATCCGTCCAGCGTCGACGACGACCGGTCTCAACAATCTCAAGACGGCTGACTTGTGCCCTGTCACTATGGATATCCATAGACACAGTCAGCTACAAAATCGCCAACTTCCGCAAGGCGGCATTCACCGGACGCTTACGTTGAAACCATAAGAGCGGCTCATGTAGAACCAAACCCGCGCTAAATCACCGCGAATTTCCGGCTTAGGCTCAGCGGTTCGGGGTCGGCCCGCAACCTCGAAGTTGCACTCGCCGTACAAGCGGTGCTTGGCGGTCGCCTGGGATGACTTTGTTTCATCGGACTCAACAACCGGGTCCAATATGCCATAGGGATGGTTTGATCTATCACCGTTTAACTCGCCAACAGACGGCGCCAAGTTGTGCAGATCCGCCTCGGCGAATTCAAACGGCTCATTTACTTTCGAACAACACTTCCGCCCTCGGTACTTTTTGCCCTTTGACGTTTCACAGAGTTGATGGCCATCTGTCCAACACGATAACTCGCGCCCGAAAACAGACGCGGGAACGATATGTTCCCATTCAAGCCTACGGCCCCTGAGTTCGCTTTTCCGCACCTGGTAACCACATCCGTTTGAATTGAACGGCTAAGCCTTGGTGCGGATCTTACCACCAGTTCCCGTTGGATTAGGTGTGAATTCGCAATCGCAATAAAGTGTACTGCGATGGTCTGCACACACTTGGTCACGTGCCAGCTTTTTTGCTGCGGAAAAATTCGGAACTGGATTCGATGGCCCAATTGTATCGCTGGCTACCACCGCAGGCACATCACAAACGCCCAAAAGAAAAGCAAAACTTAAATAGAAGTGGAATGCAGCTCCCTTCATTTTTTCTCCTATGTCCCGGTTGACGGTTGCTGCTTTGCTTTCGGAGATGGACCGGTTCCTCGCAGTGAAACCAGCTTTTTCAACAGATCAAACCAAAACGGCGCGCCCAAAGACACGGCTAGCGCGGTTATTATCCAACCCAATAGTTTGCTTAGAAATCCACCAAGACTTGCGAACCAGTCAGCTGAGTGAACTGGCGAAGTCACATCCCATCCGATCGGGAAAGGGCGCAGTTGAGCGTGCACGATCTGCACTTCGGCCAATTCATCTACGTTTTTGGCCTCGGCGACGAACGCAGCAGCGCTTTCGGATATTTGACCGCGAAGAGAAGCGTCCTTCCAGAGCGCATTTGATACGGCTAGAGTGTCTGCGTTGAAGGCAATGGTGACTAAGACAGCAAATACTGCGGTGATCGCCTTCATCTTGCGGTTGAACTGGCCGGCGGCCCTGTCCATCATGCTGTCAAACCAGTCGCCGATACGGGTTTTTGCTTCATTTATCTCATCACCGGTTCCGTCGATCAGCGCTGACAAAGACTTCTTCATATTGGAGTCCGGGAGCGCATCTATGCACTCCGAAAGCTGCATTACCGACTCGATTGGGCCGGAAAGAGATTTTGCTGTCTTTCCTGCTTCGATTATTGCGGCAGTGAAATTCTCAGGCGCAAGGTAGGATGGGCCGTTTTTTCCCGAAACACTGCTGGCCGATTTCATAATGCCGGTAGCTTCAAATAGCTTTACGAGTTGTCCTCCATCATTATCGGAGAGCAGCTTCTTTAGGTTTTCTTGCAGATTTTTGGAACGTAAGCTGAGCGCAGATGAGACAAGTTCGTTGAGTATGGTACAGATGAGACCCAGCAGTAAATATAAGAAAACTAAGCTAATTATAACATCAAGAAGTGCACTCATGACATTCTCCCCCCGAGAATTAATTTAACATCGAATGACACACCTCTGCAGAGTATATACATAGGATTTATTTCGCAACTCACCTAATAAATTGTTAGGCTGAACACTCAGTTTACAGAGCGATCACGGCTGAACTAAATTCAGTTCATCGAAAGTGGCAAAATTACTGAATTCTCCGTCCGCTCTTGGGCGTTTCGTGCCAAAGCCATTCGAAAGTACGGCGAGCTTCTTCAGCAGATCGAGCCAGCGAAACCACCACGGAAATTCCACTCGTACCGGTGGCGGTACGAGTGGCCGCAAGGCTTGAAAAAATACGGGCATGAGCAATACTGTTCGGACCGACGCTCAGTTTCACCCTTACTGCCACGTGCTTCTATGCCAGACAAAGCCGAGCCTAAAACGCCAGAAGAAATCACGCTCGCTCGAGAAGAGCTGGACTTACGGCGCTATGAAGCCAAACTCGGTTTCAGGAAAGTGATATTTGGCACCATGATTGTTGGCTTGGCGGGCGTAATGATACCGGCGGCAATTGAGGGTTGGTCGCTCCTGTTTCAACATTGGCAGGAAGAGACGCGAGTTTCCGGAGAGGAACGACAGAGAAACCGAGATTTCATTCAAAATCATTTTGAAACTGCAATTGATGAGAGCCTCGAGCTTCGGTTGAGGTTCGCGGAGTACTATGCGTATACATCGGATGGCTACGATGGAGATGAACTTGAAACGAGCGATAATTGGGGACGCTACTATGAAGCGCTAAAAGAGCAAAAGGATGGTATTCAGAGAAAAATCCTTGAAAAGGAGCGCGCTGCTCATGAGCTTCGGCAGAAAGGATCAGAACGCGAATCGAACGAAGAAATCGATCTCGCCATTCTAATGATAGAACTCGATTGGCTCTACGACGAGATTGAGTATGCAGAACCTGGCCGCGACGACAAATCGATGTCGTCGGCAGTTAAGGCGAGCGAGGGCCTTGAGAGGATCGTGATGCACTGGACGGCTTCAGGCTATCGCGTCAGTGCATTAGACCGGGAGCATTATCACGAGATCGTTGAGGGCGACGGCACGCGAGTTCGCGGCGACAAGCCACCGGAGGCCAACATCTCAACGGCAGATGGTGACTACGCGGCACATACTCTCGGGTTCAACAGAGGCTCTATCGGGCTAGCCATGTCGGGGATGAAGGGCGCCCGGCAGCACCCCTTCTCCGCAGGGGAGTTTCCTATCACGATGGTGCAGCTTCAAGCCTTCAGCGCTCTCGTGGCGGACTACGCGAAGCGATATGATATTCCGATCACACGAAGTACCGTGCTCACGAATGCCGAAGTCGACTCGATGCGCGGCGTCCGATCGCTTATGAAGTGGGATATTACATGGCTACCGGGCATGGACCGGCCAGGCAATCCAATCGAAGTCGGCGACAGGTTGCGCGAGATGATTAGAGCCGCCGCAGACGTGCCTTCGTCGCCAAGCGGGCAGCTCGACGACGGCGGTGTTCAGGAGGAGGCGAAGTCACCTGACGGTGACGAATAACATGTGAAAAGTGATAATCAAGGGACCTTGGTCATTGCACTAAATCAACCGAACATCATGAAAAACCTCCCGCACTGGCGGCCCCGATAATTGTGGATCGATATCCACATTTTTATCGGCCGGCTTTAAGCGTGTGGAAAATGTTCCAGAGGGGCTAAATGACACCATCTAGTGGACTGGTTGGCAAGCCAGCACAAGACAACGACCAACCTTCATCGAAGCTCTGCAATCAGCCTTTCATTCCGTCTGGATCGACGGTTGTTGAGGATGCCCAGGACCAATGAGGCGCCGGCAATCAAGGCTGTGAAGCCGGTGCCAATTGCGATCCAGATATTGGTCTGGTTGTTCTCTCGATGCCGTTTGTTCTCAAGAACGATCGCGGCGATCTTGCTGGCCTGTTCAGGTGAAAGCTCACCGCAATTTGTATGGTCACAAATCTCAGGGCCAACCCCGATCAGAAAACCAAGCCAATCGTTGCTGCTGTTTATGAGTTGCTTTGTGAAGCGCATGCCGCTTTCGCTCACGGACTCCGGCTCCGATTTCAGCAGTTCTTGAACGGCCTCACCGCAGCAACCGCCGTCGCCATCGCTTTCGCCATCAGCCCAACCAAATGCCTGTTGGCAGCAGATCATTACCAGGGCGAGGACAGCCACACCGATAATAGCGGAAGGCGGAAATGCGGATTTCGGTGCTGCCATGCTTCTACCTTCCCAGTAGAATTCAATCGGCAAACGCTACTTTTGTTTGCAATCCCGGTCAACGCAAATGAAGGTAGAGTGACTGCGGTGGTGAGAAGCGCTTACGCCGCCCTTCTAACCGAAGCTCTTACGTCGCTCATCCAACCACTGTAGGCCACGCACTGAAATACCAATAGCAGCCCAATTGTTTTCATCGCCGATCGGCAAGACGGCGATACCGTCCTCGCAATCCAAGACACTGCGTAAGACATCACGAACAGACGCGGCGGTTCCTGGTATTTCAGCAAGCCAGAGACCATCCAATATCGGCACCGCTGCCCAATGGTCCAGGCAGTGATACAGGGTCTCATAATCAGAGGCGGTTCTGAGTTCGAAGGCGATCATGAAGCGGGTCAATTTCCACATCCTCATACAAGATTTGTGCTCGCACCGCACTTGTCTCGGACGTAAGATATGACTACGCTATGCGTGCTTAGGGGACGCGCAAGCCGACCTTAAATCCGAGTGACCTGCGTGCGATGCTAACGGGTATCTACAGCAGGTCATTTCAATTTGGGCCGGTGATCGGTTGCACCCGAACACCGGTCCTTTTCACGGCTGAAACCATATCAGTTCCAACAGCCCACAATAAACGCTTGCGACGACTCCGCAAAACATATCAACGGTTTTAACAGCTTCTTTCCCTCTCGAGCGGGAAAATTGTGAAAAGCGGGGACGCAACACCGTTCTGTGCCAATTTAGCACTTTTTCGTTGACTCTTTGAATCGCGATCGAGTCAATCGCAACTAATTGTTTTTAATTAAAAAATCGGCGATCAGCGCAAGAAGCCGGCAAAAACGAACCGAATCAGGCCCCCTGTCCACCCGTGATGACACCCGGATAATCACGCTCAGCTTCATCGAATTCAAGATCGCTTGTGCTGTCCGCCAGATCCCCCTCCCGATCATCGCCAATGCCGATAAAGCCCGCTAGGTAGGGTTCAAGGTCCGGGTCGGGTTCCTCAAAATCTGGATCACCATCGATCTGGTCAAGCTGATCGATCAGGAACGAAATGACGTTCTCCACATACTGCCGCATGTTGTGGTGGTGCCGTTCCAATGAGGTTTCGTTGACGGTCATACCGCACCGCCTTCCGTTGCAGCCCGCTGGCGGAATTCCGGCATGGTCATATGCGCCGATTCTTCATACGGCGCGTCCAGCCGTTCTTTGTCGTCCAAATCCCACTGTTTCCTGTCCTGCCAGCGCAAGCTTGCGCCCCTGATAACCGCTTGCCTTCCAATGTTTGAATTACGATGACAGTGTGCTAATTTTCGCTTCCGACCCCTTTATCATAAGCTGGCACGGAAACGTCACTCGCTGCCTCCGCCGGCCCAACGCAGAGACCTTCCGGTTACGCAAAATCGCCGGCGCGACAATGGGAAACATGCCGACGGCTCCGGTTTTCGCTATGGACCCTTGAAAAACTGGCGGAGAGGAGAGGATTCGAACCCCCGATACGGTTGCCCGTATGCCGCATTTCGAGTGCGGTGCTTTCAACCACTCAGCCACCTCTCC